>DOZO01000030.1:4165-26924 GCA_003517965.1 Desulfobulbaceae bacterium | reverse complement strand
GCTGCTCAACTCAGCTTTAAAATGGCGGGGCGATAGTCACCAGGATTCGCAGATCGGTATGGGCCCGGACGCCATGGGGCTCGTTGATGTCGCTGAGCAGTATGTCGCCCGTCTGGGCCGGGATAGCCGTTTCATCCTTGCCGAGAAATTCTCCTGTTCCCTCCAATACCAGAATGGAAAGCTGGCCTTCCGTATCATGGGAGTGCACCGGAAAAACCTGCCCGGCGCTGAGATTGAAATTCAAAATCCTGAACCAGGGGGAATCGTGAATCAATACCCTTTTCATACTCTTACTGTCAAAAACTCTGGTCTCGGCAAGACTTTTTTTCTCCATCATCACGACACCTCATGGGAATAGTTTATATACATCGTCCTTTTTCCCATTATACGATGCCCACCCATCTTTGCCTTGACCTGAATCAACAATCTTGCGATGCTCCATAAAGAAATATTATTTTACCTCCAAATTGCGCAAAACTGGCTTACTTATCCAACGCCTCCCGCACCTGCTTCAATAGTTCCGTCGGTGTGATGGGTTTGAAAACCACCGCCACACTATCGTCAAGCAAGACCTGTTGCCGGACCATATCAGGAGCATAGCCGCTTGAGAAAAGAGCTTTCACCCCTGGCGTCATGGCCATGATCTCATCATAGACTTCTTTCCCGGTCTTCTTCGGCATAATAAGGTCTAATAGAAGGAGCTGGATCGTGTCCTTGTTCGCTTTATACTTGTCCACCGCTTCCTGACCGTCTTTTGCCGCGATCACTTTGTATCCGAAAGTCTCAAGCACAGTCATGGTAAAACCCCTGACTGTTTCGTCATCCTCGGCAAGCAGGATGGTCTCCGTGCCTCTTACAGGAAGCGCTTGCACTATTATTTTCTCTTCATCCGCCAGTGCTACGATGAGCGGCAGATAGATCTTGAAGGTAGTACCATGGCCATGTTCGCTATACACATTTACGAACCCCTCATGCTGTTTAATGATGCCATACGCGACCGACAGACCTAAACCTGTACCCTTTCCCGCCTCCTTGGTGGTAAAAAAGGGTTCGAAGATATGCTCCATCGTGACTGCATCTATACCCTTGCCTGTGTCCGAGATGGTGGTCAACACATAACTGCCGGGCTTTCCGTATCCATGTCTGGTGATGAACACTTCATCGAACAACACCTGTTCCGTGCTAATGGTGAATGTGCCTCCCTTTGGCATGGCGTCACGGGCGTTCGTGGCGAGGTTCATCAGAACTTGCTCAAGCTGGTGCGCATCGCCACGAACCGCCATCGCTTTGTCGATGAGCTTTGTCCGGCATTCAACATCTTCTCCAATAACCCGCTTCAGAAACTTCTCCACTGTCCTGACAACATTGTTCAGGTCAATAGGTTTTCGCTCGCTGATCTGTTTCCTGCTGAACAAAAGAAGGTCTTGCGTCAGGTGGGCCGCACGGCCCCCCGCCTCCAGCATATGCTTGATATTCAGGCGCTGAGGATCGTCCTTTGCCATCTGCATGAGCGCGATGTTGCCATAGCCAATAATTGCGGTCAGAATATTGTTAAAGTCATGGGCAATGCCGCCGGCAAGGGTACCAATCGACTCCATCTTCTGAGCCTGGAGAAGCTGGTCTCCGAGTTTTAATTTTTCCGTAACATCAACAATCGTCTCAATCACGGTAATAACCTCGCCTGATTCATTTTTCAAGAACGGATACGCCTTGATCTCCACATGAATCGGCTTTCCCTGTGAGTCGTGGTGAATGTGGGTGCATGCGCGGGACTCCCGGCCCTCGAAGACTCTTTTTACCGCACACTCATGTTCCGCTCCAGAACAGGGTGTAGACGTATTATGGGATACTTCGTAGCAATGCCGGCCAATCACATTGTCATCATTCAGCGAGAATTGATTACAGTAGGCCTTATTGGCTGTCAGGATGCGGTAGTCCTTATCAATAACAATAAAACCCTCGTCAACCGTGTCGAGAATGCTGCGAATGAACTGATCGCTTTGCCGGATCTTATCTTCAGCCTGCTTACGCTCGGTGATATCGGTGAACATCGCAAAAGAGCCCTGATAATGCTGTTCATCATCAATAATGGATGTAGCGGAAGCAAGAGCCCAGACGGTCTGTCCGTTATTGCAGCGGAAGCGGCGTTCATAGTGCTCCGATATTCCTTGGCCACGGTTGTCCATCTTGCTCAGATGATCGGCCGCATCCTCCTCGAACATAAAATCGGTCACCGGCCGGCCGATCATCTCTTCACCGGAGTAGCCGAGCAAGTCGGCCATTCTGGCGTTGACAAAGGTGGTCATGTTGTCCGACCCGAGCATCCAGATCCCCTCAGTAGCCGTTTCCACGATACGACGGTATTTTGTCTCGCTTTTCCGCAAGGCACGATAAGCCAACAGACCGGTCAGGCCATCGGCCAGACGCCTGTTGATTTCCTGAAAGAGGCGCTGCTCTTCCGGCTGCCATAGCCGGGCATGAGAGCACTGGTGCATGCCGAACTGCCAAGGTTGCCCTGTTTTGGGGTAGGTGGACACGCTCAACTGGGATCGTACCCCGAATTGCTCCGTCAGCCATTCGGGGTACAAATAGTCGGCCCCAGGACCCCAGGAAACCGGGCTGTCCGTGCCCCTCTGGATTCGGAACATTCTCCGGACCTCCGGATCCATCGGTAACACCCGCCCCTGCACATTGGCACCCGGATATTCCGGCTTGGTACGTTCCATCGGCACTGACCACGAAACGGCCTCAGGGTCGCAGGGATAGAGGAGCCACGCCCGGTCGCAATCAAAGATCTCAAGCACTGCGTCAAGAACATCACTCATCATCTTCTGAATGTCATCCGTTCCCTGTATGGCCAGGTTGATCTGATCCATGCTTTCGACAAACCGAAGATGGCCCAGGCGTTCCAGCTCCGTGCGCGTGCGCTCATTGCGGACGCGCAGGACCATGATGCCGAACGCCAGATCGTCTGCCAGTTCTTCCAAGAGCCGTATTTCATCAGGGGTAAAGGCATTTGGCTCGGCAGAATAGATGTTGAGAATGCCGAATATGATTTTGTTTTCTTTCTTCAGAGGAAGGGCGATACTGGAACGATAGCCTCGCTGTAAAGCAATGTCTCGCCAAGGGGCAGATTGGGGGGCAGTGGTGAAATCCTGGACACAGGTACTTGCTCCGCTCTGGATGGCGGTCCCACTGGGACAGCGTCCCTGTTCCGTGTCGGCCCAGATGATCCCGGCTTGTTCGAGATACCCATCCTCGGCCCCGGCCCAAGCGACAGGGCGGATGGTTCTGGGATCATCGTTTTCGACATATCCCACCCAGGCCATACGATAGCCGGCTGCGTCGCAGACAATGTGACAGATATCAGCAAGCAGAGTCTGTTCGTCCTCAGCCCTCATCAAGGCCTGGTTGCAGCTGCTGATGGCCCGCAATTCACGATTCAGTCGATGCAGCTGCTCCTCGGCAAGCTTGCGTTCGATACCGACAGCGATTTCGTTAACACCTGCGGCCAAAGCCTTAAGTGTTACATCGGTGAACGGTTTGCGGGAAAACATCGCCATGACACCAACGAGCTTGTCTTCAATGATCAGAGGATGTCCGGCAAAGGCCACCATCCCTTCCCGTTTCGCCCATTCCTGATCATGAACACGGGGATCTCCGATGACCGCGTTCGTAATATGCGGTTTGCGTTCTTCGGCGATCAGTCCTATCTTGAACTTTCCAACAGGAATTCGGTTGTGAGAGCCGTCTATCATCGTATACATTCCGGCGCTGGCCTGCATTTCCAGAACATTTTCAGCGGTATTTAAAGTCCAGATGCGGGCAAATGCCACATCAAGGCGCCGAACCAGGGCCTCGGCACAGGCATTGAGAATACTTCGGAGGTCAGCCTGCTTCGCCAAAGCGTATCCAATATCAGCGGACAGCTCTGCCAGCATCACCCGCTCGGCCAAAGCCTCCTCCGCTCCCTTGCGCTCGAGAAAGAGCGGAGCTATACGAGCGATGCCCACGACCATGAACATCGACAGGGCGAGTCCGATGAATTCGTTCAGGGTATCCGGCGGATGCGACACGTCACCGATAATCAGATGGTAAAGCGGAACCACGCGGCGCACCGCCATCAACACCAAGGCCACAGCGATGAAACTCCACGCCGCTCGCCTGCCCGTGATGCCAATCAACCTGAAAGCCATGAGCGCCGCAGCGGCCTGGATAATAATTGAAAGCACCAGGATGAAGATAATGGGAGAGGGCGAGTTTATCACGTTCAGTTATGCTCCTTTCAGTCAGGGCCAGTTCATGAAACAATACGCCAAATTCATTACCACAATGGGATAGTGCATCCGAGCTCATTAGGATAGAAACATTGCTCAAGTTCGCACATCAAATACCTCCGGGTGAAAATGAAGTCTACCATGGCAAAATATTACTGACAGGACTATATATCAACTATCTAATTGATACAATCAAACAGCCAGCACATAGTGCGTGATCATGATTAAATTAAAGCACAAGAAAAAAGCAGCGTCAAGCAACACCAGTATACCTTGACTTGGATGCTGCTCAAATTATATTTCCTGATGCTATACTGGCTTTTGGCCGACTGCACATGCACCCACATTACGCAAAAAGACCAAGTCATGGGAAACACCATAAAAATCGGTATATTAATAGCGGGCTCGACTGCTTTCTTTATGATGGCCGGGCAGGCCATGGGTGACTATAGCGTAGCGGCATGAGCCAAAGCTCGGACGATGACAACAACGACAGCGGCTTCTTGCAACCATTAAAATCATAAAACCTTGCCCGAATTTAGACAAAACAACATTTGACACAAGGAGAAAGACGTCGTGCTGGATCATAAAAAACTCGCCGTCATTCATATTGTCAAAAAGGAACTGAAGATAAGCGAACAGGAATACCGCGATACCCTGGAAAAAATATCTGGAGTCCGCTCGGCCAAGGACCTGGACAACTCTGATTTCCAAAGGCTCATGCGCTATTTTGCCAAAAGCGGGCATTATCGTGCCAGCCGGGAAGGCATTACCTTCCGGCAAAGGATGTACATCAAGCATCTTTTGCAAGATCTTGCCTGGGATGCGACCCATTACACCAATTTTTTAAAAAAATACTACAAGATCTCAGAAACAGAGGCGCTTTCCAAAAAAGAGGCCGGCAAGGTGATCGAATCATTAAAACATATTCTGGCGGGCCGAAAATGATGGTAAGAAGAGGAAAGCAATGACAGCCTTCAAAAATGAATGGGATTTGAGCATGGCCCTCCAGGTTCTGCACAGTGAAACCGTGGACGGCAAGGTTTGGGCGGAGGCAGTGAAATGGCTTTTTCTTTTCGGCCCCCCGGCAATCAGAGAGATGATCAGTCTGGCTTCAAAAATGGCAACCGACAAATTTTTTCCAGAACTGTCCCCCTTTGGCTACACAGATCAGGGAGAGCCCCTGTACGACATTAAAAAACTTGCCTTAAGCTTAGGGATGAGCGCAGAAGAAACCTTGGCCAGGATCGCGGAACTGGAAGCGGAACATGATATCCAGAGCCTCTATGACGCGCCGGAGGCGCATAAAATTCAGTAAGCCGTTGAGCAAAATATTGACCATCAAGTCCTGCCCATAAAAACATGAGGAGAAACCATTGAATACCAAATCCCGTTATTATTTAGGAGCCGTTAAAAAATCACCAGTACAATTATGGTCGTTAATTGTACGGCTCCTTATGCCGTTTTGGCCACAGAAAACGTCCAGGTTATTTTTTTACAATGGCTTACTGACCCTGTTCTTGCTTCTTTTTCTCGCGGCTGGGTGCGGCACAAAAGAAACAAAAGATTCGACAAAAAAACCTCCTGCCGGAGAAGGTACAAGAGTAACCGGGACAGAACTGAACTCGTTGCTTGCAGACAACACCATTACCATCCATGAATACGGTGACACCGCAATAATCGAGATCTACGGCAGTGGTAAAATGTACGCCGCAAAAAGCAAAAATGAGAAAAATGAAGGGGTCTGGTCAACAGAAAACGACATGCTCTGCCTGCAGTTCAAACGTTGGGGCTTTGGCGATAAAATCTGTTATGATGTATTTAGCAAGGGTGCAGAGTACAGCCTGTACACGGACAGTGGCATCAAAACCAGTTATTTCACCATCACCAAAGGCGTCAAAAGAGGGCCGCCCGGCAAAAGTACAACTGGCGTTCAAAAACAATCAAGCAAACGGATCACCGCCTCGCCTGATGTAGTAGTAGAAGAACAAGTTGCTCTGCCGGTCTCCACTCCCACAATCCAGGAGACAACCCAGCTCGCCAGCCCACAAAATGCCAGCCGGGATTTGAGCATGATCTACCGAGGCATGAGCCAGAACTGTCCGGGCTGTAATCTCCAGGGCGCCAATTTGGCCGAAGCCAGCCTGATAAGAGCCAACCTGGCCGGAGCAAATCTGACCAACGCCAAACTCGGCAAAACCAATCTGAAGTGGGCAAACCTCAAAGGCGCCAACCTGACAAATGCGGATCTCGCCGGAGCCAATCTGACAGGGGCCGACCTGGCCGGAGCCAACCTTGACCGGGCTGACTTGACCGGAGCCAATCTGGAACAGGCAAACCTCCGGGGCACGACAATCAATGGCGCTATCGGCCTTGACCTGAAAAAGGCCATCCGATAAACGTTTACACCTTCCCTTAACAAGAGAGAAAAATCATGCATACCGCAGCGGAACGCTACCGGCTTAATTTCAGCTGGTTAATAGGCCTTTTCTTCGTCATCATTATAATTTTTTCAAAATCTCCCTACGAAGAAAGCCCGCTATATGAAGCCCTGGAGTTCTCGGGTTATGCACTGATTATCATCGCAACCTTGGGCAGAATTTGGGCTACCGTCTATATCGGCGGCAGAAAAGATGAAGAATTATGCCAGGATGGGCCGTATTCCATTTCCAGAAACCCACTCTATGTCTTCTCCCTGCTCGGCACGATCGGCATCATTCTGGCTGCCCAAAAACCGTTCTTTCTGACAATCATTCTTCCTTTTTTTGTCTATTACTACTTCGTCATCAGAGGTGAAGAGACGCGACTGCTGAACTTCTTCGGTCAGAAGTACGCGGACTATTCCAAACGGGTCGGCAGGATCCTGCCGACTTTCAAGACATACACCTCTCAGGAAAGTTTTACCGTTTACCCGAAGGTACTATTCCGTTCCATGATCCATGCAAGCATATTTATGTGGATTTTTATGCTGTTGGAGATCCTTGAATACTGCAAGGAACCCCCCAACCTGATTCCGGTCCTTTTCACCCTGCCATTCTGACAGAAAACTGAAATCCAGAAGCCAGGATCGCGACGGCGAGCGAACGGGCCAGATCAACCGTCGTCCTTGCCAAGGTAGGTCCGCGCCCCAACGTAGCATCCTTCGAAATAGCCGTTGCGCAGCGAGCTCTGCCGAATAGTCTCCCCCTTTTTGGAGGCATGGATGAAGCTGCCGTTGCCGATATAGATCCCCACATGGGACACCATTGAATCCCCGTTGGTGGCGAAAAAAACCAGATCCCCAGGGGCGAGATCTTCACGGCGCACCGGGCTTCCCGCCTGGAACTGCGCCTTGGAGTTACGCGGCAGGTTGAGGCCGTTAAGCTTGTAAATGGTCATGGCCAGGCCGCTGCAATCAAAACCAGTCTCCGCCGACTCCCCACCCCATTCATAGGGGATCCCAAGAAACCCCTCCGCCGTGCTCACCAGCATTTTCCGCAAGGTTCCACTCTGATAGCGCCGGAACTTTGCTGCGGCGGATTGCTCCGGCGCGACCAGATAAAACGCCTCGATCACCCCGGCTTTCCGCAACTCCACGGCCCGCGATTCCGCTTCTTTACGGGAAGGATAATCCCCGAAACGCACCTTGTACAAGCCACTGGCATGACGATAATAATAAGCGTCAAGACCAAGACCATCAAGTTTCTGCATCAGGCGAACCGCATTATCCAGCTTGACAAAGGCGCCGACCTGAATGGTATGCCCAAGCATGGCCAGTTCTTTTTCCGAAGCTGCCTTAGGCAAGGCAGCTTCTTCATGCCGGAGTCCAGCACAACCTGGAATAAATAGGATCACCACCAGCATAAGCCACCTGAGCAAAGACAACCCTTGCCCCGCCATGCTCCCGCATTGCATCCCCTCGCGGTTTTCGTAATCTATGCACAGGAGTCGCAAGAGTTGGGTCTTGTCTTTTGCCATATCTCCCTCAAATAATAGTTTTTTTCAAAAAACTCAAATGGAATGCCATTTGTCTTACCTGGCATGATAATCTAACACCAGCAGAAGATACAACCCGACTTTTTCATCTGGAGAAAACCCGTATTTTGTGCAACTATAGTAATTTTCCCGGAAAAATCAGAATAATCTTCCCCTCGCCTCAGCGAGTTAAGACCTGACATGACAAAAGAGAGGACATAGCGATGAATGATATTTTTATTTTTTTTCTGGCAGGGGCGGGGCTTGTCGGGTTGTGCTGCGGCAGCATCCTGGTTTGGCTGCTCATGCGCAACCGTCTGGCGGGGCAACGCTCCCTGGCCGATGAACGGGTCCAGTTGCGAGAGGCCCAGCTTATTGATTTAGAGAGGCGATTGGCGGCCGGAGGGGAGGAATGTGCCGGGTTACGCCGGGAAAACGGGGCGTTGCAGGCCAGAGGCGCGGAGCTTGCGGCAAGGCTTGAAGCGGAGCAGCGACAACTCAAGGAAAAGCAGGAACTCTTGCAGGAAGCCAGACAAGAACTGGCCAACGCCTTCAAGGCCATTTCCGCCGATATTTTTCAAAGCAACAGCCAGCGTTTTCTGGAGCTTGCCCAGCAGACTCTGGCAAAATTTCAGGAAAGAGGCATGGCCGATATGGAGACCAGAAAACGCTCCATTCAGGAGTTGCTCCTGCCCATGCACGAATCCTTGAAAAAGGTTGATGACCAGATCCGCCAGGTGGAAAAAGAACGGGTCGAGGCTTATGTCGGTCTAACCGAGCAGGTAAAATCCCTGGCCACCAGTCAGGCCCGGCTGCACGGGGAAACGGCGAATCTGGTCAACGCTCTGCGAAAACCCTCGGTGCGTGGCCGATGGGGGGAGATGCAGCTGCGGCGGGTGGTAGAGATGGCCGGGATGATCGAGTATTGCGATTTTGTCGAGCAGGGGTCGGTTAACACCGAGACAGGAAGGTTGAGGCCGGATCTGATTGTCCGCTTGCCCAACGGAAAGAATATCGTCGTTGATTCCAAGGCTGCGCTGTCCGCCTATCTTGAAGCCATGGAGGCGGAGGATGAACAAACCCGTCAGGCCCGCCTCAAGGAACACGCCCGTCAGGTGCGCACCCATCTGGGTCAGCTGGCCAGCAAATCTTATTGGGAACAGTTCGGCCCCTCACCTGAATTTGTGGTGCTTTTCCTGCCCGGCGAGAATTTTTTCAGCGCGGCCCTTGAGCAGGACCCACAATTGATCGAATACGGGGTGGCGCAGAAGGTTATCCTGGCCACCCCCACCACGCTGATCGCCCTGTTGCGAGCCGTTTCCTATGGCTGGCGGCAGGAAAAAATCGCCGAACATGCCCAGATCATCGGCGAACTTGGGCGCACTCTTTATGAACGCCTTGGGGTGTTGGGCGATCATTTCCATGATATGCGCAAAGGACTGGATCGGGCGGTGGAATCGTACAACCGGGCAGTGGGCTCCTTTGAAGGACGAGTGCTGGTTACCGCCCGCAAGTTGCAAGACATTGATCCGGCTCTGGCCAAGGATATCGCGCCCATGGAACCCCTGCACAAAATCCCGCGTCCGCCCCTGATGCCGGAGGGAGATTAGGGCTGTTCATGTCATTTTTAAGTCCAGATTATTTATGCACAACGTCTTAGTTTTCCTTGCCGGAAGCATGGCCCTTTCGTATAATCAGCTGATTGTCTCGCAGGCACTGAGGTGTCTGTTAACTCAAAGCGCAGAAGGAGATGTATTTCATGAAATTAGGCATTAACGGCCTGGGCCGAATCGGCAAGCTTTCACTCTGGCATCATGTTTCCCGCAAGCATTTTTCCGAGATTGTGGTCAACGTGGGGCGGCAGGTGGGCACCGGGCTTCAGGATATAGCAAGTTCCATTGAGCGGGACAGCTCCTACGGGCGGCTCGGCATGTACCTTCATGGATGTAAGGGGTCGAGAGTTATTGAAAACATTAATGACGCCGACGGCACCATGACCATCAACGGAGTAGCGGTCAAGATCCTGCGCGAGGCTCGCAATCCGGCCGAGATTCCGTGGAAGGAAAACGGAGTTCGACTGGTTGTTGACACCACCGGCGCCTTTACCGACCCTACTACTGATGCCGACAATCCCAAGGGCGCGCTGCGAGGCCATGTTCAAGCCGGGGCCGAAAAGGTGCTCCTCTCCGCCCCTTTTAAAATCAAGGGCAAGGGCATAGAGATGCCTGCCGATGTCGTAACCACGGTAATGGGTATCAACGATGGCGATTTCAACCCATCCCAGCACACTCTGATTTCCGCCGCCTCCTGCACCACCACCTGCCTGTCCTTCATGATCAAGCCCCTGCTTGATCATTTTGGCGCTGACCGGTTCTTGAGCGCCTCCATGGTCACGGTCCATGCCGCAACCGGCAGTCAGCAGGTTCTGGACCGTCTGCCCAATGCCGGGGCCACTGATCTTCGGAAAAGCCGCAGCATTTTAAACAATATCATCCTGACCACCACTGGCGCGGCAAAGGCCCTGCCCCTGGTTATCCCGGAAATGAAAAGCATTGGTTTCATTGCCGAATCTGTTCGCATCCCAACCAATACCGGCTCGCTGATTATCCTGGTGCTCAACCTGCAGGATGAAAGCATGGAAAAGCCAATCAAAAGAAAGCTGGTGAACTCCATCTATCGGGATTACGGCAAGAACAGTGTTTACCTGGAATACAGCGACGAGCAGCACGTTTCCACGGATATCATCGGGATGCCTTTTGCCGCCGCAGTTATCGAGGGCTCGGAGACCCACACCCGCACCGGCAGCCTCAAGGTTAATCTGGCCAAGCTCGGCTGCAACGGCGGGCCTGCCAAACTGGAGGTGCCGGTAACTCAGGTGGTGGTCTATGGCTGGTACGACAATGAGTTGGGCAGCTACACCAATGTGCTTGGTGATCGAACAGTTTCCATTGCCGAACAGATGATTTAGAAAGGCAGGAAAAAAGTGAAAGGTTCAAGGTTCAAGGGAGGAAGTGGGCCTTTAGCCTTGAGCCTTGCACCTTGCGCCTTTTTGATTCGGCCCATGACCGTCGCTGATCTTGCGGCTGTGGCTGTCCTTGAAGCTGAGAACCCCTCGCCTTGGGCCATCGAACAGCTGACCAGCGAACTTAATCAGGAAAACGGCTGGATGTTTATTGCCGAATCTAACACCTCGGGGCTGATTCACGGATTTGCCTACGGCAGGAGCTGTGCCGGAGAGGCCGAATTGTTGAAAATCGCAGTCGGCAGAAAATATCAGCGACAAGGAGTAGCAGCGCAACTTATGACCCACATCCTGGGCTATCTGGCAGCGCAAGGGACAGATCACTGTTTTCTGGAACTACGCGCCACCAATCTTCCAGCCCTTGCCCTGTATGAACGGTTCGGCTTTTGTCGAATGGGACTAAGGAAAAATTATTACGCTTCACCATCGGAAGATGCGATAACCATGAAAAAGACCGTTGTGACTTTTCACAAAGCTTAAAAAAGGAACAGCCCCATGAAGAATATCCGGGATCTTGACATCAAGGGCAAGAGGCTGCTCATTCGCGTTGATTTCAACGTGCCGCTGGATGAACAGCTAAACATCACCGACGATACCCGGATTCGCGGGGTTTTACCTACTCTCAACTATGCCTTGGATGAAAATGCCAAGGTCATTATCTGTTCGCATCTGGGTCGGCCCAAAGGAGAGCGCAAGCCCCAGTTCAGTCTGGCCCCTGCGGCCAAGCGCCTTTCTCGGTTACTGGATAAGGAGGTCGTGCTGGCTCCTGATTGCATTGGGGCGGAAACCAAGACCCTGGTCGAGGCCATGCAGCCTGGCAGTGTGATCCTACTGGAAAATCTGCGTTTTCATGCGGAGGAACAGCAGAATGACGAGGGGTTTGCCAGTCAGCTCGCCGGCCTGTGCGATATCTATATCAACGATGCCTTTGCCGTCGCACATCGAGCCCATGCCTCCGTGGTCGGGGTGACCCAATTCGTCGCACAGTGCGCAGCCGGATTCCTGTTGCAAAAAGAGATGGATTATTTCCACCGTTCGGTGAGCAACCCCATGCGGCCCCTGGTGGCCATCGTGGGCGGGGCCAAGGTGTCGAGCAAGCTCGGCGCTCTGGATAACCTCATGGACCGGGTGGACAAGATGATCATCGGCGGGGCCATGGCCAATACCTTTCTAAAAAGCATAGGCCATGACATGGGCCAGTCCAAGGTCGAAGATGAACTGCTCGATACGGCGCGGGAATTACTCAACAAGGCCAAACGCCTGGAGGTTAAACTTTATCTGCCGGTTGACTGCATTGTCGCCGACAGGTTTGAGGCTCGGGCCGAATCCAAACGAGTAACAGTGCAGGAGGTGCCAGCCGACTGGATGGTGCTCGACATTGGACCTGCCACCACGGTCCTGTTTGCCGAGGCCATGGAGTCCGCCAAAACCATCATCTGGAATGGTCCCATGGGCGCTTTCGAGATGGATGCCTTCTCTCGGGGGACTTTTGCCATGGTGCAGCATGTGGCCCGCTCCCATGCCCTTACCATTGTCGGCGGGGGAGATACCGATGTGGCAGTACACAAGGCCGGGGAATCGAGTAACATCTCCTACATCTCAACAGGCGGCGGCGCATTCCTCATGCTGATGGAGGGCAAGAAGCTGCCTGGGGTGGAAGCCCTGGAAGCAAAAAAATAAGGAGCAACCATGCAGCGCATTCCTTTGATTGCCGGGAACTGGAAGATGCACACCTCGCTTGCCGAGGCCAGAAATCTTGCCGCCGCCGTAGTCTCTGTCTGCAAGGGCCTGACCGACCGAGAGGTTATGATCGCCCCGCCCTTTACCGCCCTGGCAACAGTAGCCGAGGTGGTGCGCGGCTCAGGGGTTCGGCTGGCGGCCCAGAATATCTGCTGGGAAGAGCAAGGGGCTTTTACTGGAGAGATAGCTCCGGGCATGTTGCGGGAGCTGGGTTGCGACATGGCCATCATCGGCCATTCGGAGCGCAGGCATATCTTCGGGGAATCCGATGCGCTCGTCAATCAGCGGATGGCTGGGGCCATGCGTTTTGGCATAACCCCGATCTTCTGTTTTGGCGAGACCCTGGCCGAGCGCGAGGGTGGACAGACTATGGCCGTGCTTGAGCGTCAGATTCGGGCGGGGCTTGCCGATATTGCGGTTGTTGATCCGACCCGCCTGGTGCTTGCCTATGAGCCGGTCTGGGCCATCGGCACAGGCAAAACCGCCAGCGATCACCAAGCTCAGGAAGCACATGAATTCGTACGGAATCTACTCCTCGAAATGTATGAGAAAAGTATTGCCCGGCAAATAAGAATACTGTATGGTGGCAGCGTTAATTCAGGGAACGTGGATGCCCTGTTGCGGCAGCCTGATATAGACGGGGCCTTGGTTGGCGGGGCAGCACTCAAGGTAGATTCATTCGAACGCATTATCCATTTTCGACAATAACGGTAACAACATAAGAATGACCACCTTACTGACCATTGTTCACATATTTGTCTGTCTGTTCCTCATCGTGATCGTGCTGTTGCAGCACGGCAAGGGTGCCAGCATGGGCGCGGCATTCGGCGGCTCCAGCCAGACCGTTTTTGGAACCGATGGCCCCTTGCCCCTGTTGAACAAGCTCACTACCTGGGCCGCCATTGTTTTCATGTTGACTTCCATATCTCTGGCTTACATGTCAACCAAGATCGGAGACGGCTCGGTTATGAAAGAGATCGCCCCAATTGCCGCGCCCCAGAACGCACCGATCCCGTTGCCCGCTGCGGACGTCCCTCTTCAGGCGCCGGCGCAGAACAAGTAGCAGTTTTTTTGTTTAAACTAAAAAAAAGGATTGCCGGAGTGGTGGAATTGGTAGACACGCAGGCTTGAGGTGTCTGTGGGGCAACCCATGCCGGTTCGAGTCCGGCCTTCGGTACCAGTAGTAAAACCGGCACAGTCCGGGGAAGTCCATAAAGCCCGCCCCTGAAAAGGAAAGCGGGCTTTTTTGCGTCCAGGGCCGTCCGATAAAAACCGCTTGAATCCGGGTATTGTAACGGGTAGGATAACGGGTAAAGATACATCCTTTATTTCCTCTACCCGTTACGAGGTTCAGCTATATGCCAAAAACAGGTACTAACCTACTCACAGAACTATCTATAAAGAACGCTAAGCCCAAAGACAAGACCTATATGCTGCGCGACGGCGGCGGGTTGTGGCTGATGGTGGAGCCGACCGGCAGAAAGTGGTGGAAACTGCGGGTAGTGTTCGCCAAGAAAGAAAACTCGTTTTCCTTTGGCGAATACCCGGCGTTATCCCTTGCTGAATCCAGAGAGAAACGAGACGCTATCCGTAAGCAAACGGCGAGGGGTATTGATCCTGGTGCCGCCCGCAAAGTAGCGAAGGCTACACAATCAGGAGAAGGAAGTTTTGAGGCCGTAGCCCGTGAATGGCACACCCGGTTTAAACCGAAATGGTCAGAGGTTCACGCATCGGCAATCATTAACCGCCTCGAAAGAGACGTTTTTCCTTATATCGGGGTGCGAGCTATTGGTGAAATCACCCCGCCGGAAGTGCTGGCCGTCCTGCGACGCATCGAATCGCGAACGCTGGAAACGGCGCACCGGGTCAAAATTGCCTGCGGTCAAGTGTTCCGGTATGCCGTGGCCACCGGACACGCCACCAGCGATCCAATAAGCGCATTGCGCGGCGCACTCCCCCCAGTTCAAGGTAAGCATATGGCGGCCCCTACCGATCCAAAGGCTGTTGCCCCCTTACTCCGAATGCTGAACGGGTACCAAGGTTCTTTCGTGGTGGCCTGCGCTCTTCGTCTTGCTCCGTTAGTATTTGTCCGACCCGGTGAGTTGCGCCAAGCAGAATGGGCAGGCGTTGATCTGGATAACGGCGAATGGCGTTACCTTGTCCCTAAGACCAAAACAGAACACCTTGTGCCTCTTTCTTACCAGTCCGTGGCGATCCTGCGGGAGCTACACCAACTCACCGGCGGCGAACGATATTTATTCCCCTCTTCCCGCTCTACTTCCCGCCCGATGAGCAACAACACCGTTAATGCGGCCATGCGGCGCATGGGAATCAACACACAAAACGAATTAACCGGACATGGTTTTCGGGCAATGGCTCGCACCATCCTTGACGAAGTGTTGGGATTCCGGCCTGACTTCATAGAACACCAGTTGGCTCATGCCGTGCGTGATCCGCTGGGAAGGGCATACAATCGAACAGCGCACCTTCCAGAACGAAAAAAAATGATGCAGGTGTGGGCGGATTATCTGGACAAACTGGCCGCCGGGGAAGAAAATAAAATTATCCCGATCCGATCCGTAGGATAAAAAAGGTACAGGACAACAAGAGCAAGGTGACAAGCAAGGCTACCGCGCTTCGCTTGGTGTTCGGTAAATTTATGATTATGAAACTGCCCATAATCATAAATTTACCTCTGGACACAAGAACCAATACCTCTTCTGATTTCAGGTCTTGCCGCCAATAATAACCAGCAATCGTGGTTTATCACCTCGTTTATTTCGAATCCTCTTGATATGTTGAAGGTGGACATCACCAACAACAAAAGCTGAAAATTCGGGAAATTCCTCCCTAAGAAAACAGCCGACTTTACTGTAAAGAAACTCTGTGTCATGTTCTTCTAAATATTCAATCCATTCTTTGATTTTATTTCTGGGTTTTTCTTTATTCATGGCCGGACACCGATCTGGGAAATAACCTGCAACCAGGCGCGAATATCACCGACCAACCAGCCGACAGCACGAGGGCCAAGAGATACAGAACAAGGAAACCGCCCCTCTTTTTTCATCTGGTAAATGGTGCTTTTACTCAGAGAAACAAGACGCATTACTTCCGGAAGCCGTAAAATTGCCAAATCTTCAAGAGGTGGTTTCATATTATATACTCCCGGCGCGCAAATTTATAACGAACGCCTTTTTCTGGAATTTCAGGAAGAGAAGAAACAAACTTCCGGATATGCTCCCATTCCTCTTGGTCATTGGTAATGACGCCGCAAGAGCACGAAAAAAGCAGAGTTTCAGGATAACATCCAGAAAAATCAAGATTCCAGGCCGAAGCAGTCTTGCAAATCGAACACCAATAATAACGAATCATTTTACCCCCTCCTCTTGCAGGAAAACTTCAGGAGGCGGCAAAATGGCGCAAGTAATAAATTCAACCAATTTAATCATGACTTCACACGAGACAAACAGAAAAAAAGAAGGAAGCTTTTTAAGCCGTTCAGAATATTTGCAAGACGAAGGAGAGAGACGCTTGAGCCAGCTCCGCATACATCTTTTCACCCGATAAAAATCTTCCTTAGAAATTTTCACCTTATTAGCAAGACAAGGAGGAAGATTATTACGACCGAGGATGCCCCAGAATCTGCCTGGAGTTTGCCACGCTTCAAGGGTACAAGAAAAATTAGACTTACCGATATACTTACAGACATAAGCACGAATTTTCTTAGAAACTCCCGAAATAGGTTCAACGCTGGTGCCTGCCAAGAAATGCTTAAAGTCGCCAGTATCACAAACACGAAACCAAATAGCGGCAACTATTTGCCTCAAGAGGAAAAGATTTATTTCTTCTCCTGGGAGGCCAAGTAGATGAAAATGAGGAGCCCCGCGTTTTTGCGGTTCAAGCTTCCAGTAAAAACATGAGCCAGGTAACTTTCGGCGTAATGCCTTATAGAAATTATCAAGATGACATTTCCACTCTGTGGCACAGGCAGGATAAAAACGCGGATAGGTCAGAGTAATAAAAAGAGACGGATACAGAGAGCGGGAAAATATGCCCTGCATCATATTGAGACGCGAACGAGAAGAAAACTCCTTGATGGCTTTTCGCACACCGCCACCAGACCGGGAACCACTTTTAAATTTAATAGAAGTCTTTAGTTTTGTAACGCCGTTAAAAATGGTAATTGTGTGATCCGCACCATGATCAACATAATAATTGACAGATGACGCAACTACGCTGTAAGATTGTTGCATTCGTACACCTCTTTAAAGGGGTTATGGGTAGGGCCTGCTGTACGGAAGAACTGTCGTAGGAGACTCCGTCAGCAGGCTATTTTTCTATAGATTTTTTTTCAACTCCTCTAAAATCTGTTTTTTTATCTCTTCTTTAAAAACCTCAATATCAATTGGCTGTTCATGCGACAATTTTTTCTGAGGTGTCAGTCCAGAAATCAATTTATCTACATATTCATTTGAGAAATCAAGGAAAGAAAGCTCCTCTGTCTTGGCATTAAACATTGAAGAAAGAATAGAATTAACCAGATGAGAAACAGAAATACCTGTTTTCTGGCTATATTCAATAACTCTTTCATGAGTTTCCGGATCAATGTAAACGTTTAAGCGGGATTTTAATGTTCTGACCATTATCATATCTCCTTTTTTTTAACACCATATAGTGTCAATAAGTGTTAAGTCAAGTTTTTTTTGCACTTGCTCAAAATATCTATATATACTCTCAAGACGACCGACGAGCGAGGTCGAGGGAGATTAAAAAAGATTGGAAAAAATACGCGGTGAGATTTGAGACTTTAATAAACCCGGAGAAGCCGGAACACTGATCAAGCGAAAGTGGCATACCAGAGGGGGTTGGGGTGGTTTCCCCCCAGAAGGGGGGAAACCACCCCAACCCCCTCTGGTAAAAGCAAAAGGGCTATAAATCAGTAGTGGCGGCATATTCAACGGGCAAAATAACAAGTTGCAAGCCGACAATGATATGATTCTATCAAAGCGATCAGTAATAACGCAGGGGGAGAACGCAGGGAACGTAATGCACCAGGAGGCGCGCGCCCGGCTCGACGGGGCGGCCGCGCGCGCCTCTTGGTGCAGGAGCAATCTTTAACGAGTAGGATAACGGGTAGGTAAAAATAGACAAACCAATAAAGAACACAATATTAGACTGTTAATAGACTAACTATACTCCGGCCTTCGTAAAACCGGCACAGTCCGGGGAAGTCCATAAAGCCCGCCCCTGAAAAGGAAAGCGGGCTTTTTTGCGTCCAGGGCCGTCCGATAAAAACCGCTTGAATCCGGGTATTGTAACGGGTAGGATAATAGAGACAGATCTATGATCCCTCAGCCAAAGCCGCTATCAGTTTCCAGGAGAACGGGGAGATGTCTGACAATATAACGGATTGCAGGAACTGTGGTTCAGCTAATAAAGTTAACTCTCGAACCGCGGAACTAACACTCTGCAATCAATGCGGGATGCCCATTGATTGGGATCCGCCATCCCTATCACCCTTACCAAACATGCCACCCCCATGGCTTCTGGCAAGCTGCCAGAGTTGCGGACATAACTTCTCAAGACGCGTATCAACCTGTCCAAAGTGCAAAACTGTCCGACTGGCAGAATCACCTATCTGCGAGATGCAGATACCTGTAAACCCTGGTATTCCCCCAAAATGTGATGATCCCAAGCCATTTTTACGAGAGGACGTACAAAAAATTAGTTCCGCAGCAAAGCAGTCCGCAGCAAAGCAGTCCGCAGCAAAGCAGTCCGCAGCAAAGCAGTCCGCAGCAAAGCAGTCCGTAGCAAAACCAACTTTTGGGAGTTGGACCTTAAATTTGCTCTTATGGATTGGCGGGGCCGCATGCCTCGTGTGGCTTTTAAGCCTTATGTTAGGTTATTTCTAAACCGAAGATTTAATCATACAGTAGGGGCACGGCATGCCGTGCCCTTGTTCTCTTGACGAGAGAGATTATGGAAAAATGCTCTTTTGATTTAGAAATGGAATTAGGTTATCTCCATATAGCCTGACATTAGTGACCTGAGCTGGCACCGGAAATAGTCAGCACCCTCTGATACGCCCCATTGGCCACCGCCAATTCCGCGTGACTCCCCTGCTCAATGATCCTGCCCTCAGCCATTACCAGAACATGATCGGCCCTGCGGATCGTGGAAAGCCGGTGGGCGATAACGATATTAGTCCGCCCGGCAAAGGTGGCGGCAATGGCCTGCTCGGTGAGCTTCTCGCTTTCGGGATCAACACTGGCGGTGGCCTCATCCAGTACCAAGATGCGCGGCTCTCTGGCAAGAACTCTGGCAAAGGCGAGCAATTGCCGCTGCCCAGCGGACAAGTCAATACCACCCTCCCCTACCCTGGTTGCAAGTCCCTCAGGCAACTGGCGAACAAGGCGACCCAGCTGCGCTTTGTCAAGAATCTCCCATAACGCCTCATCGGTTTTTTCGACCTCAAGCAGGACATTGTCCCGGATGGTACCTGGCAGTAGAAAAACATCCTGCATCACCAGCCCCACCTGACGACGCAGCCAGTCCGGATCAAGGACGCGCAAGTCAATGCCATCAAGCAGGATCTCCCCTGCATCTGGATCGTAAAACCTCTCCAAAAGATTGATGATCGTGGTCTTGCCACTACCGGTAGCGCCGACGATGGCCAGGGTTTGGCCAGGCGGAATTTTTAGGGAAAAATGCTCCAGCACCGGTCGCTCCGGCTCATAACCAAAACTAACCTCTTTAAACTCGATCTCGCCTTTGCTGGAAGCAGGTCTTAAGGGAGAAGGGGGCAACGGCAGGATTGCTTTGGTATCGAGCAGCTGAAAGATGCGTTCCGCCGAGGCCAGGGCCGATTGGACAATGGAATACTTTTGCGACAGCTCGCGCATGGGCTGAAAAAAGAGACGCATGTAGGAAAGAAAGGCTACCAACATCCCGACGCTCATCTTGCCGGCCATGACCTGGCTGCCGCCATACCAGAGGATGGTGCCGATAGTCAGTGCGCTCATCAACTCGATGAGCGGCATAAATACGGCGAATACCCTGATCTGATAGAGAGCCTTGGCAAAAAAGGCCTGGTTGAGCGAGGAAAATCGCGCCTGACTGGACTGCTCCCGGAGAAAAAGCTGGATAAGCGAAACACCGGACAGGGACTCCTGCAAGAAAGAGTTGATCTGGGCCAGATGGGTACGAATCTGCCGGAAGGCGTCACGGGCCAGACGGCTGAACCAGAGGGTATTGCCCACCATCACTGGCAGAAGAAGACAGATACCCAGAGCCAGCCGCCAGTTCATCCAAAAGAGAATCCCCAGGATACCAAGAAGCTTGACCCCGTCATTGAACAGGGTGACGATCACCGAGGTGAACATTTCATGCATGTTCTGAATATCATTGGTCAGTCTGGTTACCAGTCGACCCGCCGGGTTCTGGTGAAAAAACTTCAGCTCCAGACGCAGGAGATGGACAAACATCATTTGCCGCATCCGATGCATGATCCTTTGCCCTGTCCACTCAAGGATCAACACCTGAATAAAATTACCGAGAAACTCGAGAACCATGAGGCCGCAAAAGGCAAGGGCCAACCGCTTGAGCCCCTCCATCCGAAGATCAGCGGCAAGGCTGGTGTTGAGAATAATATCATCCACAGCCAGGCGGATCAAATAAGGCAGGGAGAGGCCGCAGCCCACCACGATAAAAGAAAGCAGCACAGCCAGCAAAGCCCCAAGCCAGTATGGCCTGCTCAAGAAAACAATCCGCCGCCAGAGGCTGAGATCACCAAACTTGCCCAACTGGTCTTCTTCGAAATAACCGTAATTATCCCACACCGTTACAATTCCTTTTCCTGATGACGCATCTGCTGCTGCTCACACATGGTGCGGTAGAATGGGCTTGTCGCCAGAAGTTGCAGGTGATTTCCCTGAGCCAGCAACCGGCCTTCTTCCAAGACCATTATCCGGGCCGCATCCCGCAAGGGGGCAATCCGGTGTGAGACGATAAGGCAGGTCCGCCCCGGCAGAAAGGCAGCCAGACCAGAGATGATCTCCTGCTCAGTTTCCAGATCCACGGCGGATAGACTATCGTCGATGATCAGCAGAGGTCGATCCAGGAGAATCGCTCTGGCCAAGGCGATACGCTGGCGCTGGCCCCCAGAAAGCTTGACCCCACGCTCACCAATCCTGGTCTGATAGCCCTCGCTGAGACCAAGGATTTCCTCGTGAATACGGCAGATCCGGGCGGCCATCTCGATCTGCTCCTGGCTGGCCTCCGGATTACCAAAGGCGATGTTTGCGGCCACAGTATCGGAAAAAAGCAGCACATCCTGCGGCACATAGGCAACATGCAAGCGCACCGAAGCCAGAGACAAGCGGTTGATATCAACATCATTCAGAAAAATTACCCCATCCGGAACAGGATATTGCCGGGCCAGCAAATGACAAAGCGTGCTTTTCCCCGAGCCGCTTCGCCCAACAAGGCCAACAATCTCCCCGGCCCTAATAACGCAACTGACCTCAGTCAGAGCCGCTTGCCCCTGCCCCGCATAGCGAAAATACAGGTTACGCAGACTTATTTCCGTTGACCCGGTGGAAAAAGGAACAGGCTGCGCCGGATTCACCAAAATTGGTCTGGCTCCCATGATTTCATCAAGCCGCCCCAGGGAGGTCATGCCGCGCTGAAAGAGATTGGTCACCCAACCCACCGCCATCATTGGCCAGGTCAACAGGTAGAGATAGGAAATAAAAGCGACAAAATCCCCCACCGTAATCACCCCGACAATCACCAGACGACCACCGAAAAAAATCGCCAGCAGCAAGCTGATATTGCTCACCAACCCGGAAATAGGAAACAGGGTGCCATGTACCCTGGCCAAGAGGATATTATCCCGCTGATACTGACGTCCGAGACGGCTGAAGCCCTCAGCTTGCGGATCTTCCTGAGTGTAAGCCTTGAGCAGACGGATACTGGTGATAGTACCGCGGGCAAATTCGGTGAGTCGGGAAAACTGCTCCTGAACCTTGAGAAAACGACGATGCAATCTGGCGGACAGCACCCTGGTAAGCAGTGCCAGCAAAGGCATGGGGATTACGGCAATCAGAGTGAGGTGCGGGCTGATATAGGCCATGCAGGCCAGGGCGGCAATACCCATGATGACGGCGTCAGCACAGGCCACCAGACCCATCCCCCCGGCCAACTGCACCGCGGCCAGATCATTGGTGGCCAGCGCCATTATCGAGCCCACCGGATTTTTCTGAAAAAAAGGCCAATCCAGGGTAAGCAGGTGGCGAAAAAAATCATCGCGCAGATCCCGTTCCACCAGGCGGGAGAAACCGAGAATGAGATAGCGCCAGACAAAACGACAACCGGCAATACCAAGAGCAAGCAGGAAGATAGCCAGGGCACTTTGGGCCAGGGCCATCTGACTGGCCACGCCGTTGGCCAGAAGATCCACCGCCCTTTTCACCAGACGGGGGATGCCAAGCTGAAGCAGATCGACAATCAACAGGGCAAGAAGGCCACCAATGAGGCGAGGAAAATATCGTCTGACAAAGGGACGGATAAGCCAAAGAGCAGATATTCCACCCGTCCCCCACCTTGGTTGTTGCTGATTTGTCACCCCTCACCCCTTAGCCTAAAACACGCTGGCCACGTAACCGTTCAGCAGCTCCGCGCAACTGGGCTGCGGCGATCTCCTGGTATTTGTAACTACTCAGCAGTGCCGCAGATGCGAGGAAAAGGTCTGCGAAGTGTGCTATTG
>DOZO01000030.1:0-4049 GCA_003517965.1 Desulfobulbaceae bacterium | reverse complement strand
ATCGGCGGTAGCGCCCGATCATCATCGGCAGCAGTGCCGATAACGCAGATGTGGTGCTGCTGAATAGTTACCTGTTATTTAATGAAGGAACAGCAGTAATCAACAAGGATTTTAACCCGCAGCCCAAACTTGGAGTGGGCCGGAACCTCAAAGGACTCGCCACCCTTGAACGTTTGCCAGGCGGACGCCCCGGGCAGCATAACATCCAGGTCCCCGGACAGGATCTCCATGAGTTCCTTATCCGCCGTGTTAAATTCATACTCACCTGGCAGCATGATACCCAGTGTTTTTTTAGCGCCATCAGCAAAAATCACGCTACGACTGGTGACCTTACCCTCAAAATAAACATTGGCCTTTTTCACGATAGTAACATTGTTGAACTCAGACATATTCTTCCTCTCAATCGATTTTTCCATAAAAATCCCGCATGTTGTCACCACTGCTATCTACTCATGGGGAACGACTCAGCTTTGCACCCAGAGGGTATAAGTTTCGTTTGAGCAGGCAAGCTGCTCAACTCAGCTTTATATCCGCCCCAGATAAATTGCAAGAATTTCCTGACTCTGTTTGTCCTCGACTAAGCAAGAAAAAGGCCGCCCACGGGCAGCCTTTTTCTTGTCCTTATAAAATTCCCTGTTTCACACCGATCTGCACACCCTACCGAACCCCCCAGGTATAGAGCCTGATGCCCAAAAAGTCGTGGCCTGTTTAAAATCCATAAACCAACAGCCGCCTGGTTTACGCTGGTCAGCAAGAAAAATAAAGGGCTGTTCCTTGGAAAAACAAGGATGCAGATAAACGCCTTTTACATTTACCTGGGACTCCAAAAGGGAGAAAGCCTCTTCCATGGTGGGTAGCCGCCAGTCGGAAAATCCGGCAAACCGCTGCTGATTAAGCTCCACCACATATTTCTGCACATTGCGACTGGTAGTAAGGTCACAACCGCCGCGTTGCCACATGAGCCCGGTAGCCAGATCGGTAACAGTCAACCCATCGCCGTTGTCAAACAAAGCATTGCTAAAACCACCCTGAGGATTATGGCGGCTGTCATAAAAATTATGTTGCCCGGCCAGAGCTGCCGCTTCCTTTTCGGTGAGTACGATACCAGTAGAACGCAAGCCGATGGCCTGCGAAACAGGGGAACCCTCTCCTTTTTTGGGTAACCCTGTTTCCATACTCTCGCGGGGCACAGAATTATCCACCGGGATAACGAGAGATAAATCCTCAGCCCCGATGATCTTTTCCAGCAGCCATTGCTTGATCCCCTCATTAATGGCGTAGCTTTGATCAAGTACCGCCCTGCCCTGCACAGCCACGCATTTTTCCAACATCTCCTGCGGGCAGTCAATGTGGGCCAGAATTTTGGCATGCTTGACGCCTCGCTCCATCAGACAAAGCTTGGCCGGCGATTGCCAGTTATCGATATAAAAATAATAATGGAGCTCCGAGTTGCTGCGAATCCGCTCCTGGTCTTTGCCGCCCCAGCTTTCAAACATGGCAAAGGTATCCGAAGGGGTAAGATCCCAGTCAATTGCCAGATGGTGCCCAGCCATGCCCAACCTGTCTGCTAATCCCATAGCAAATCTCCTCAACTTTAGATATAATAAGGAAACCCTCTTTAAACTTAGTAATTATTATCAATAATAGTTATATCCTCTTTAATCCGCAAGGAAAAATAATTCATGGGCAAAGAAAAATTTATCACCAGCGCCGGGTACCCACTGCCCATGGGCTCATTTTTGAAGCCAAGGGGGGTCAATTTCGCCGTATTCTCCCGGCACGCGGAGGCTGTTACCCTGGTACTTTTTAAATCTGGCATCGAAGATCCCCTTGCCGAGATCACTCTTGATCCGCAGATCAATCGAACCGGTCACATCTGGCATATTCTGCTCCACGACCTTGACATCAATCTCCGCTATGGCTACCGCATATCCGGCCCTTACGACCCAAATGGAGCAGGACATTTTTTTAGCAAGGAAAAACTGCTGCTCGACCCCTATGCCAAAGCCCTCACCGGAGGCTCCGAGTGGGGAACGCACTATTGCCGCACCGGCCTTTGCGATTCTTTAAGCTCTTTCCAGCGACGCTGCTGCATCGTAGGCAACGATTTTGATTGGGAAGGCGACCGCCCCCTCAATATCCCTCTGGAAAAAAGCATTATTTACGAGCTCCATGTCCGAGGCTTCACCCGGCATGCGAGTTCTGCCGTAGCCCATCCCGGCACCTATCAGGGATTGATAGAAAAAATCCCCTACCTCAAAAAGCTCGGAATTACCGCGGTTGAACTCCTGCCAGTCACCGAATTCAACGAACTCGAACTCACCAACAGCAACCCCTTCACCAGGGAAAGGCTGAAAAATTTCTGGGGCTACAGCTCCATCTCCTTTTTTGCCCCCAAGGCCGCCTATGCGATAAATGGCCGCAATGGCAACCAGGTCCGGGAGTTCAAGGAAATGGTCAAGGCTCTGCACCGGGCCGGAATCGAGGTAATTCTCGACGTGGTCTTCAACCATACGGCGGAAGGGGGCGGCGACGGTCCAGTCATCAGCTTCAGGGGGCTGGACAATGTCATCTATTACCTGCTTGACCCGCAGACCAGGGAGTATCTCAACTTTTCCGGCTGCGGCAACACGGTGAACTGTAATCATCCTCTGGTGCGGAGCCTGATCATGGACTGCCTGCGCTACTGGGTGATCGAGATGCATGTTGATGGTTTCCGCTTCGATCTGGCCAGCGTTCTTGGCCGCGACCAGCAGGGCAACGTGCTGAGCAATCCGCCTATGGTAGAAAAAATCGCCGAAGACCCCATCCTTGCTCACACCAAGATCATCGCCGAGGCTTGGGATGCCGCGGGCCTCTATCAGGTAGGAAGTTTCTCCACCAACCGGCGCTGGGCCGAATGGAACGGCAAGTTCCGTGATGATGTCCGCCGTTTCCTCTGCGGCCACCACGATACAGTAGCCCCACTCGCAACCCGCATCGCGGGCAGCGCCGATCTCTACCAGGACGATGGCCGCAGCCCCTGCAACAGCATAAATTTTATCACCAGCCACGACGGTTTCACCCTGTACGATCAGGTCAGCTACAATGAAAAACACAACCTGGCCAACGGCGAAGACAACCGCGACGGCAGCAACGATAATGTAAGCTGGAACAGCGGCAGCGAAGGGCCAACAGACAATACTGCCATTGAAAAGCTGCGACAGCGGCGCATCAAGACCTTTGCCACCATCCTTATGCTTTCGCAAGGCGTACCTATGCTGGTGGCCGGCGATGAATTCGGGCGCACCCAGCAGGGCAACAACAACGCCTATTGCCAGGATAACGAGATAAGCTGGCTTGACTGGGATCTGGCGGAGCAAAACCACGGCCTGTTGCGTTTCTTCACCCAGCTCATCGCCTTGCGCAAAAGACACCCGATCTTCCACCGCACAGATTTTTTCCCCGCCACGGAAAAAACCCCGGAAATTGAGTGGCAATCGACCACGCCGGGGATACCGGACTGGTCAACTTCCTGCAAAACCCTGGCTTTTACCTTGCATGGAACCATAGCCGGGGTGCGACACGACGATGATTTTTTCGTGATGCTCAATGGTGGACATACCCCCGCCACCTTCATAATCCCGCCACCGCCCACCGACCGCCTTTGGCACAGACTGATCGACAGCGCAGCCTCATCGCCGAAAGATATTATAAACGAAACCAAGGGACAGTCGGTGCACGGCGCCTCAATTACCATAAAAAATCTTGCGGCAGGGGTTTTTATCTCCAAACCCTTATGAACCACCAACCATATAGTTTGCACCCAGGGGGATCCCCACGGGTGTGGAAGAAGGGGACGGGACGGGTGTTGTAGAAGGTTGTAGAAGGGGTAGAAGGGGGGGGGTAGAAGGGGACGTTGGGGGGCAGAAGGGGACGTTGGGGCAGAAGGGGACGTTGGTGCAAAACTACCTATCCCATATAGCGCCCAGTCTCCGTTAATTCCTTTTGGCTGGCCAGACGATTGACCGCCGAAGTTGAAATCCAGAGAAAACGGGCCACCTCAGCGC
>DOZO01000033.1:569-7911 GCA_003517965.1 Desulfobulbaceae bacterium | reverse complement strand
GCTTAAACTAGTGCCATTCGGGAATGTCCCTGGTTTTCCTCTGGTTTTCCTGAAAATTTTCAGCGTCGGCTTGAGGCGGGCGAAGAGGAGTTGCTTCCCGCCGAAATGGCGAACCGCATTCTTGATGGGGGAAGCAAAATCCGAGTCTGGCGTGAGTATCGGGGGCTATCCGCGCGCGATCTTGGGGGAACTACAGGGTCACGAACTACAGGGTCAGGTTAGACTTTCGCGGAACTACAGGGAACTACAGGGTCAGGTTAGACTTTCGGACATTTGCACCCCTAACTCACAAAACTTTACGGTAATTCCTTTGGCCAAAAGTCTAACTGAAGAATGTCCGAAACTCTAACCTGAACCAGCCTTCAGGTGCCCCCAGTTGAGTGCTACCTTGGTAAATCATAGTCCCATTTAGCTATGAGAACCGAGACGAACCAAGTCGAGATGTTCGACATCCGGTTTCCGATAAATCAAGATCAAATCCGGCTTGATATGGCAGTCCCGATGATCGGCCCATTCACCTGACAGAGGATGATCAAAGTTATGGTAGGGTAATGGTTCATCCGCAGCAAGAAGATTGATAACCTCCATCAGGAGGACATCAATGGTTTTGCCGTGCCGTCCCGATTTTTCCCGTTTGTAATCGCGCTTGAAACGACCGGTGTATCTAACCTCGCGCATTAAGGCTCTCAAGAAGGTTGCTGGGAGCACCGGCGGAAACGAGTTCACCACGCCGTGCTGCTTTCATGGCCTGTATGGTTTCATCATTGGGAGCGAGTGGCTCAAATGGCAAAACTTTTTCTTTTGCAATGCGCATCATCAGCATACGGAAGGCATCGGAAGCAGTAAGGCCAATAGCAGCAAGCACCGCCTCTGCTTCATGTTTAATATGTTCATCTATCCTTGCTCGAACAACAGAGTTTAGGGCTGCCATAATCTTTCCTCCTTTGAGCTACAAAGTAGCCCAAATATGGTAATGGGACAAGATCATTTTCACAACGAAGAGTGTCGAAGGGGACGCTGGTGCAAAACAACCTGCCCGTATTAAGAGTGTCATGATGATCCTCCCTACCTAATTCAAGGGTAGATGTCAAAAGAAGAACCTGAACCACTGGATAAGTGAATTGCCCAGGCATGCAGGTTTCCGGTATGTGCAATGAAACTGTGTAGGAGTTATGGAAGCGGAACAACCATGCCGAGATGCTAACAAAAAGCAGCTTCGCAAACAAGGGAAACATCAGGAAAACGTCAGGGTCAGGTGATAGGCGCTATTTCCCGACGGGGCGAGAAGTCGGACTTTTGGACCTTGGCTCAGAGAGCTACATGCGGCGGCAGGACATGGGTGAAAAATCAGGAAAAATACTGGGAGGTTAATAGGTCAGCAGCCATTTCCAGACAGGAACCACGCTGATATTACCCGCAAGCTCAGTTTCATCATCCCAGGTGACAATTGTTCCGGAATCGATGGCCAATTCTTGCATGGCGCTTTGCAGGCCCCGTAGTTCCCGCTTAAAGGTGTTTTGCTCGGTCATATCCCAGCAGGCCTGGATGAGGATAACCTTGCCGGAGGCCTTGTGGCGCGCGAAAAAATCAGCCTCGTTGCATTCCCGGGTGGTTACATATTCCATCTCATAGCCATTGCGACGCAGGTGCATGAACACCAGGTTTTCCAGCAAGGGGCCGTTGTTGGCGGACTTGCGGAAGGTCATGGCATTAAGCAGGCCGGTATCCACCGTGTAGATTTTGGGCGGGTTCAGCATCCGGGCCTTTTCGGAATGGCTGTGGATGGGAACCCGGTAGAGCAGGTAGGCGTCGGTCAGGTGATCGAGATACTCGTAAAGGCTGTTCTTGGTACACTTCACCGCCATGCTTTTCAGGGTGTTGTAAAACCGGTTGACGCTGAACTTGCCGCCAGGGGCATGCATGACCTGACTGACCAGGTGTTTTAGGGCAATGACATTGCCGACCCGGTGGCGTTCGATAACATCTTTTAAAATGACCGAATCGATATAGCCCTGCAACACCTCCACCCTCAGGTTACGATCCAGATTGAGCGCCTCTGGAAAACCGCCGGTCTCCAGATAATCGGTGGCCGCCTTACGCAGGATGGCCGCAGTTCGGGAACCGAAATTCTGGGGCGATTCTGCAAAAAGTCCGCCGGCCTTGAGGTATTCCTTGAAACTGAAGGGGAAAATCTCCGTCGATAACGAGCGGCCGCGCAGGCTGGTGGCGATCTCCGTGCTCAGCAGCTTAGAGGATGAGCCAGTGAGAAAAATACGAGCCTTTTCCGTGTCGAGCAGGCGGCGGATGAACATTTCCCATTGGTCGATGCGCTGAATCTCGTCAAAAAAGAAGTAGCACTCCAGGTCTTTATTCTCCGGGAATCTGCCGTAATAGATATCCAGGATGGCCTGGAAGTCCGTTACCCTGAAATCAAGAAGCCGTTCATCCTCGAAATTAAGGTAAAGAACCTGTTGCCTTTTGACGCCAACCTCCAGAAGCTCCTGGATTTTCTGATAGCAGAAGAAGGTTTTGCCGGTGCGCCGCATGCCGATGGCGACATCCGCCTTGCCGGGTACTCCCGGAAAATCAGCATCTCTGGCAACCAGTGCCGGCAGCTGCCGCTCTTGGAAATCGTCAATGAGTTGGGATAATGTAGTCTTCATACGCGACATATTATACTTTTTTTAACAACAAGACAATAATATTTTATCTTTTATTTAGAGATTAAATATTGTTTATCTCTTGGCCTCCCCGCTTGGGGAATAAATGAGAGAGGCCAAGACAAAGAAAAAACCAAGCCTGTTTTTCAAGTTCCAACGCATGAAGTGCCCCCTCTATGCTGCTTGAATGAGTTCCGGGTTTTTCTGCCGGTTGACTTGCATACTGCTGTTCCCGGCGGGAATACGGCTTTCCCTTGCCTGACATCCCGCCCCAGAGGAGAAAAGATAGGCAGGGCAAACGATGTGTCTGCCGCTTTGGCAAAACCTTTCCACCTCACCCAGGCTGGGAACGTACGGAGAGTTCTTGGCGGAACAGCTGGCCACGGACCAAGTGTGTGTTCCGTGACTGTAATGGAGAAGATGTTTGCAGTGCATGGCGTTAGCCTCCCTATGCGGTTGTGTTGATCTGGTTTCCATGTGGAACAGACTACCGCCCTATTATTAGGCGTTGATCAGGTAATGATTATTTTCCAATTCAAAAAAGAGGCACATGCAGATGCTTTGCCGGAAAGGACAAGAAGGAATATGAGGGTTAAAAAATATTACCGAGGAATTGTGCAAATGCGGCTGGATCTTCAACAGTTTCGCGTCAGGATGCAATCCTTCATCTTCTGTTCATCTCCTAATGAAACCCTAATAAAATTCTAACAATCAGGGGGCATAGTGTGACCAGAACTTAACGGTCGGACTGCAAACCGGCACCCGACATCCATAACCCCACTTTAAGGAGAGACAACCATGATGATGCACAAAAATCTTTTGAGCAGAACCCTTACCAGGGCTACGTTGGCAGGCTGCTTAGTCGCCGTTGCCGCCACCGGCGTCTTTGCCGAGAATGTCAAGGTGGACCCGAAAACCCCTACCTACAAAAAGGTCAGCGGCGTTTCCGGCAACCTCGACAGCATCGGCTCCGACACCCTGAACAATCTGATGACCTACTGGGCGGAGGGCTTCCGCAAGGAATACCCCAATGTCCGCATTCAGATCGAGGGCAAGGGCTCCAGTACTGCCCCGCCCGCGCTTCTTTCCGGCACCTCCCAGCTCGGCCCCATGTCCCGGAAGATGAAGGCCGAGGAGATCGACGCCTTCACCAAGAAATACGGCTACGCTCCCACCGAGATCGGCGTGGCCCTTGACTCCCTGGCTGTCTATGTCCACAAGGACAACCCGCTCAAGGCGCTGAGCCTGCAGGAGGTTGACGCAATCTTCTCCAAAAACCGCAAGGGCGGCCTGAATGAAAACATCACCACCTGGGGCCAGGTCGGCCTCACCGGCTCCTGGCAGCAGGCGCCCATGAGCGTTTACGGCCGGAACTCCGCCTCCGGCACCTACGGCTACTTCAAGGAGAAGGCCCTGTTCAAGGGGGACTTCAAGGATACCGTCAAGGAACAGCCCGGCTCCGCCTCGGTGGTCATGGGCGTCACCGAGGATAAAAACGGCATCGGCTACTCCGGCATCGGCTACATGACCTCCGGGGTCAAGGCCATCGCCTTAAGCAAAAAGAAAGGGGAGGCAGCCCAGGAACCCACCTATGAACACGTGTTGAGCGGCAGTTACCCGCTTTCCAGAATGCTGTACATCTATGTGGCCAAGGAGCCGAACAAGCCGCTACCCACCCAGACCGCGGAGTTTCTTAAATACATCCTCTCCAAGGCCGGTCAGGAGGTGGTGGTGAAAGACGGCTACCTGCCCCTGCCTGCCAAGGTCGTGGAAAAAGAACTGGCCAAGCTCAAGTAGTGTCCACCCGGCCACGGCCGGATATCTTCAACTCCTCCCGGCCCCCGGGAAGGCCAACGCCCAAAGGCAGGCCTTCCGGGGGCTTCTCCGGTAGTAAATATCCAGCTTGATGCCGGAATGAAACGAAAACCACAGAGCCGAAATTGCAAGGAACGGTATGCAGAAACTCGACAAACAGTTTATCAAAAAAGTCCGCCGTCAGGATCGCCTCGCCACCAGGGCCATCACCATGGGCGGCCTGCTGGTCATCGCCAGCGTCATCGCCATTCTGGTCCTCATCGTCCGGGTAACCCTGCCCCTGTTCCAGCCGGCCAGGGCCGAGGTCAGCCACCGTCTACCCGCAGAACCAGGGCTTGCCCCGGTTCTTGCCGTGGGGATGGATAATACTCAAGAGATTGGCTTCGTACTTGACGAGAGCGGGCTTTTTTCCTTTTACGATCTCGCCTCCGGCAAACCCTTTTTCCGCGCGGCCGCCTCGGCGCGGCAGGCAAAGATTCGCTCCGTCGAGAGCAACAAGAGCAACATCTTCACCTTTCTCTGGGAGGATAACAGCGTCACCGTGGCCAAGGTGGATTTCAAACTGCTCTATGCCGAAGACGGCAGGCGCACCGTCCAGCCGGAGATCACCCCTATGGGCAAATATCCGGCCCGGCAGTATCCGGCCCCGGTCAGGAGCCTCGCGGCCCGCAGCCACGAAGGGCGGCTGACCCAGGTGGCGCTGCTGACGGACAACCGCTTCCAGATCGACCACGAAGTCGTAACCACCGACCTCATGGATAACGAGACCAGGGAGAGCTTTTCCTTCCTGCTCGCCGAGGAGCTGCCGGGCAGGATCACCGCCTTCACCCTGGACGAGAAAGGCGAGGCCCTCTTTGCCGGCACCGATACCGGCAGCCTGTTGCGTTGGGATCTGAGGGAAAATGAGACCGCCGACCGCACCGACAATGTGGTGGCCGTGCCCGGCAACAAGGGGGTTACCGCCCTGGCCATGGTGTTCGGCGATATCTCCGTGGCGGTGGGCGACGCCGCGGGGGGCCTGGCCACCTGGAGCCAGATCTGGAGCGGCGAAGGGGAGGATCGGGTGCAGGCCCTGCGCAAAACCCATACCCTGACCAGCCACCAGAGTCCGGTGGCGCGCATCATCCCCACCCGCCGCACCAAGGCGCTGATCAGCCTCGACGCCAGCGGCGGAACCCATTTCGACCATATGACCAGCGAGAACCACCTGCTGGCCCTTGATGCCCCCCTGAGCCTGGCGGGCATCTCCGGCCAGGGCAACGGCCTGATCGGCCTTGCCGCCGACAACAGCCTCACCGTCTGGAAGATCGATGCCCCCCACCCGGAAATCAGCCTGAAAACCCTGTTCGGCAAGGTCTGGTACGAAAGCTACGCCAAGCCGGAGTATGTCTGGCAGTCCTCATCCGGCACCGATGATTTCGAGGCGAAATTCAGCCTGGTCCCGCTACTCTTCGGCACCCTCAAGGGAACCCTGTACGCCATGATCTTCGCCGTGCCGCTCGCCATCTTCGGCGCGGTCTACACCAGCCAGTTCAGCACCGAAACCTTCAAAAAAACGGTCAAGCCGGTGGTGGAGATCATGGCCTCGATCCCCTCGGTGGTCATCGGCTTTCTCATCGCCCTCTGGCTGGCGCCCATCGTGGAAAAGGGCATTCTCTCCATCATTCTCGGGGTACTGATCCTGCCGCTGATCTTTGTAACAATCATGGCCGTGCTCCGGCCGTTCTACAAGACGCCGACCCTGCAAAATTTTTGCAGCGGCCATGAATTTCTCCTGTTGACCCCGGTCATCCTGCTGGCCACGGCCCTGGCCATGTGGTCCGCCCCCTTGGTAGAGCAGTGGCTCTTTGCTGGCAACTTCAAACAATGGCTCTACAATGACCTCGGTATGCGCTACGACCAGCGCAACTGCATCATCATCGCCTTCGGTCTCGGTATTGCGGTGATCCCCATTATCTTTTCCATTACCGAGGATGCCATCTCCAACATCCCGCCCAGCCTGACCGCTGCCTCCCTGGCTTTGGGCGCCAGCCGCTGGCAGACGATCTGGCGGGTGGTGTTGCCCTCGGCCAGCCCCGGCATCTTCGCCGCGATTATGATCGGCTTTGGCCGGGCGGTGGGGGAAACCATGATTGTGCTCATGGCCACCGGCAACACCCCCATCCTCGACTGGTCGATCTTCAACGGCATGCGCACCCTGTCCGCCAACATCGCCGTAGAGATTCCCGAGGCGCCGTTTAACGGCACCCTGTACCGGGTACTCTTCCTCTGCTCTTCCCTGCTCTTCGCCCTGACCTTTGTGGTGAACACCGGAGCGGAGCTGGTCCGCGAACGGTTGCGGAAAAAATATGGGCGTTATTAATTTTGGAGAAAACATCATGAGCAAAAAATTCTGGCGACAGGGAGAGCCCTTTGTCTGGGCCACCGGCCTTGCCCTTTCCCTGATCCTTTTTCTTACCCTGCTGCTCATCTATGTGGTGACGGCCAACGGTATTTCAGTCTTCTGGCCGAAACCGGTCGCCCTGGCAACCTTAAGCGACGGGCAGCGCCTGATCGGGGAGATCGTTCAGGAAGAAACCATTCCCGGCACCGAGAACAAACGGCTCCAGTTCAAGATCGGCAACCGGGATCTTTACGGCCTCGACTTCAAATGGGTGGAGTCTGCCAACATTGTCAGCCTCGCTTTTCCCAAAGAGATCCAGGTGCTGGAGCGCCAGGAATACGGCAATTTTTACGGCTTTCTGCATGAGCTTGAGGTCAAAAGCATTGCCCCGCCCGCCTCCGGTTCAAACAGTCTGGTCCTGACCATCGCCGCCCTTGATGAGCGGAAAAACGAGATGCACCTCCTGGGCAAGAAGATCGCCAAC
>DOZO01000033.1:0-300 GCA_003517965.1 Desulfobulbaceae bacterium | reverse complement strand
TCCATTCTCGGGGAAAAATCCGCAGCCCTCGCCACCAATCAGGCGATCTTCACCGACGCCAATGGCCGAACCAAGGCCATCGCGCTGGCCAACATCGTCCGCACCTATCAGCCCAACGCCATGTCCTTTTTCGCCAAATGCGGTTATTACCTGGAGCGGCTGCGGGAGCTTTTCTTCGACGAGCCCCGGGAATCGAACACCGAGGGCGGGCTGTTCCCGGCCATCTTCGGCACCGTCATGCTGATCTTTCTCATGAGCATCCTCTCCTTCCCCTTGGGCGTGCTGGCCGGCATCTACCTG
>DOZO01000052.1:21506-31081 GCA_003517965.1 Desulfobulbaceae bacterium | reverse complement strand
CTGGTTCTGGCCATGCCCACTCATCCGGTCTGGTTTCATGCAGGGCATCTGCTGTGGTCTGATTTCAACCATGGCCACTCAGCCGGTCTGGTTCTGGCCATACCTTCTCACCCGGCCTGGTTTCATGGCGGGCACCTGCAGCGGCCTGATCCTGACCTGAATCGCTCACCTGGTCTGGTTTCAGTCCTGTCCCTTCACCGGCCCTGTTTCTGACCCTGCTCGCCGTATTGGCCGCCGTGGCGAAGGGGGATTCTTTTCGCGCCACCAGTTACAATAATAGGTTTCGTACATCAATAAAAGCACGGGTCCTTCTGGCCCACTTCGCTATGCGGGCAATTCGCGCCGCGGAATCTCTCTCCATTTAATTTTTAAGGGGCGGGTGAAATAATGAAAACATAAGTACAATCAATATGTTAAGTGTTTGAATCGTCAATGAATTGACAGGAAAAAGACACGCCACTATAAGGTAAATGTATTATTTAGATTTCTGGTGACATCTCTTTTTTTAAGAAAAGCGGTTACATGGTTACAAAAGAATACTACTTATGACTTCAGTGACACACTGAAAGAGTATCAAAAAAGGTGCGATAATCTGTCAAGCGAGACTCTTTAACGGGTAGGATAACGGGTAGAAGAAAAAATACAAATTATAAAAATACACAATATCAACATGTTAATTGACAAACTATACTCCGACCTCCGCACCGGTAAACGGTTTGCGGGCTTTTTTGTGTCTTATTAGTTCCCACAGTTTCCCATATGTTCTCGCTGTTTCTGTTGGTATGTTTGTTGGTATCTCTTGTCAGTTTGTGATGTTGTACCAACATGACCATTTCAAACAAGCTCAATGATCTTTTTATCAAAAAAAGTCTTCCAGCCGGTGATCTACCGCTTCTTCTGCACTGTCCAGTAGGGATTTATCAGATCTTCAAAGATGGCGAGTGCCGCCTCGGAGCCCTGGCCGGCCGCGGTGACGATCTGCTTGTAACCGCCCTCCACGTCGCCTGCCGAGTAGATCCCCGGCACCGTGGTCCGGTGACGCTCATCCTTTTTGATATAGCCGTCCGGGGTCAATTCGGCCCCTAAGCTTAAAGCCAGCTCCACTGCCGGGGCATAACCGATGGCAATGAAAACTCCTTCCACAGGCAAGGTGGATTCCTCTCCGGTTTGGTTGTTTTTGAGGCGCACCGCTTCCACCCTGGCCCCGCCTAAAATCTCGGCAAGCTCGGTGTTGAAGAGGATCGGAATGCCGGACTGGTGCAGGGTGACCAGCAATCGATCCTGGGCGCGCAATTTCTCCTGCCGGTGGACCATGGTCACCTCGACCCCGATGTTGTGCAGATGCAGGGCCTCGGTCACGGCGCTGTCGCCGCCTCCCACCATGACCACCTTTTTCCCCTTGAACAGCGGGCCGTCACAGGTCGAGCAATAGCTGACCCCGCGCCCGGCCAGCTTCTCTTCCCCCGCCACCCCGAGCCGCTTGTTGCCTGCGCCGGTGGCCAACAGCACCGCCTTCGCCTTGTAACGGCGCCGGTTGGTGGTGAGGGTGAGCACCTCGCCCGGCGCAATAGTCTGCACCTCCTCGCCGGGGAAGATCTTCACATATTCGAGGGCGTGGGTCACCATGATATCCACCAGGGTTTTGCCGCCCACCTGGGTGAAGCCCGGATAGTTTTCTACCATGGGGGTGGTGGCGATCTGCCCCCCCAGCACCCCTTTTTCCACGACCACCGCAGCCAGCCCGCTCCGGGCCGCATAGATGCCCGCGGTCAGACCGGCAGGCCCGCCGCCGACAATGACCAAATCACAGGCGATCTCCTCGGCATCGCTGTCCGGGATGAAAACCCGCTGCGGCTCCAGCGCCGCCAGGGAGGCGACGAAAAGCTCATCCGGCTGGGCGCCTAAGCCGATCTGCTTTTCGTTGGCAAAGGCTTGGGGCACGCTCTGGGCCGCATACTGATCAGCCAGATCCGGATTGGCCAGGATGTCGATGATTTCGAGGGAGATCAGATCGGGCCGCGCTACGGCGGCCCGGATGCCGTTGGCGGCTACCACAGGGCAATAGGGGCAGGTGGGGCTGACAAAAATCTTTACTGCCCGCGGCGAGTCCAGCTTGGCGAGAACCTTCATCGCCTCCTTGCTCAAGCCCGGCTCCTGGTAGCCGATAATGCTGAGCGCTTCCATGAAGGTCTGTACCTCATGGCCCAACGGCGCGCCCAACCAACGGATCTTGAAGGTGTCCGGGGCAATGACCAGAGTGGGAGACCGGGTGATCCTCTGCTCTTTGGCCAGCTCATGCTGAAGGGTATACTCACGCAGAGTTACCTTGTCGGTCAGCTCGCGGATGGCCCGGATGATCTGTCTGGCCCCTGCAGCAAAGGGCTCGTTCTTGCCCGGTTCGCAGAAAAGAATCAGGGGAATGGGATGGGGCATGTCCGCGAAAAATTTCCCCAGCTGCTTCTTTGCCTCTTCTTCACTCAGTTGACCCTGCTCCGCCATTCTTTTCTCCCCTGTGCCAAACCTTTCTTCCAAAACGCTCTCTAATTTTATACCACAAAAACCAGATACTATAACCCCCCGGCCTCGCAGCCTTCGCGGCCTCCGGCCCTAATCAACCCGGAAACCGAACATCATTGACGCTTCCAGGTGCTCGGAGATATGGCAGTGCGCCATCCAGACGCCGGGATTTGTGGTGTCGAGAACAATGTCAACCGTCCGGCCCGTAGGCACCAGCACGGTATCCTTCCAGACCAGATTGGCCTCCGGCATCCCGTCCCGAGCCGCCACCAGAAACCTCTGCCCGTGAAAGTGGATCGGATGCTGCATGGGATGCGCGGAAGCAGGGTCGTTGAAAATCCTGATTACCACCGGCTCTCCCCGTTTCAGCCGCCAGTCGATGGCCATGTTTTCCTTGCCGGTCTCCTCGTCGATGATCTTCCAGAGCACCGATTCCGGGCTTGATCCCCGGTTCATTTCCGGATCGGGATCTTCCCATTCAATGCCGTCCGGGCTCGGGCCCATGGTGTGGCCCATGCTGGTCCCGTCGGGCATTACGTGGCCGCCCTGGGCCATGCCCGGCATGGCGGCCATGCCGCCCTTAAGCTCAAGGCTTAGTCGTAACCGCTTGTCAGGGGACTTGGCAAGATAGGGCCGGAGAGGATCCATGCTCCGGCTGACCGCCGGCCGGGCCTTCAGGCGGGTGAAATCCTTCGCCCTGGCAGGGGGAACCGGGGCTGCGGCCACGCTCACCGCCCCGAGCCTGATCGTTTTTCCGGGGGTTATGTTTTCCAGGGCAAAGATGCCGGGCTGGGCAAAAAACACTTCCACAATTACCCGTTCGGATGGCCCCACCAGCACCGTGTCCCGCCATTCATCGCGCTCATAGCCGCCGCCGTCGCCGCCGACCAGCTTAAGCGCAAGCCCGGCAATGGCGAAATTAAATGGCCGGGCATTGGCCGCGTTGGTGAGATAAAGGCGGATCACCTCACCCTGACGGGCGGCAAGCAGATAATCCGTTTTGCCGTTTATGAGCATCACATTGCCGAACCGCCCCATCAGAGCATGATCGACCTTGGTCCGGCTGAGCTCCAGCTTGCCGTCTGTCAGAAGAATATCGTCGAGGAAAAGGGCGATCTCCCGGTTGACCGGCGCCCAGTAATCCGGGTCGGCGGGGACCACGAGATAGTTCCCGTAAAGCCCCATCTCCTGGGCGTAATCTTCCCGGAGATGGGGATGATACCAGTACATGCCAGGGTCCGGAAATTTCACCCGGTAGGCAAACGATCCGCCGGGCGCAACCGGTTCCTGGGTGAGGCCGGGCACCCCGTCAAAGGCGTTGTCCAGCCGGACTCCGTGTGAATGCACGGTGGAAGACAGATCGGCATTGTTGCGGAAATTCAGGATCACTTCGGCCCCCTGCTTCACCCGGATAAGCGGGCCGGGGATGGAGCCGTTATAGGCCAGCATCCTGTATTTGCCGCCCTGAATCTCCTTTTCCACAAACCCGGCCGCCAGCTCGTAGCTCTCGCCCTGGCCAAGCTCCACCACCGCGTCCGGTGCCACCGCCGGCTTGCTCGTATTTTTCGTTGTCAGGGCAAGATACCCGCCGAGACCGGCGAGAAAAATGATAAAGCTGAGTTGAGCAGCTTTCCTGCTCAAACGAAACTTATACCCTTTGGGTGCAAAGCTGAGTTGAGCAGCTTTCCTGCTCAAACGAAACTTATACCCCTTGGGTGAAATAGCGCCGGCCAGGCCCAGTTTTTTGTTCATCCGGTCCTCCGCGTGATCGTTTTTTAGCAGAGCGGGTTGTGCTCTATCCGGGGGGGGAAAGGGCAGTTTAGCGTCATGCCCAGGACCGGATTTAGTGTCCACTGTCGCAATGGGCCACTCTGGGAATTACGAAGCGCATCATGCCTGTCACCTCCTTCCGCTTGACGAGGTTGCTCGGGAGAATGTTTATTTCATCATCATTTCCTGCTGCTCCATCATCCCCTTCATCATTTCCTGCATCATCTGCATCTTCTTTTCCATCATGCCCATGTGTTGCTCCATCATCATGCCGCCGCCCTGGCCGCCCATCATGCCGCCCTTACCACTCATCATCCCGCCCTTGCCGTCCATCATCCCGCCCTTACCACTCATCATTCCGCCCTTGCCGTCCATCATCCCGCCTTTGCCGCCCATCATTCCCATCATGGAGTTCATGTCCTTCTGCATTTCTGCCATGTGCTCCTGTCGCAGTGTCTGCCGCTCGGCCGGGGTCTTCGCCGCCATCATCTTCTTGCGCATCTCCTGCATCCGCTGCATCCGGGCATCCATCTCCTGCATCATCTTGTCCATGGCGGCCTGATCCTGGGCCGCCTTCTTATCCACCGGGGCCGCCGCCACAGGCGCCTTGGCCGCAGCGCCGCTTTTGGCCGGATCATGATGCTCCTCAACAGCATAAGCAGGGGTTACGACGAAGGCCAACAGCAATGCGGTTCCGATCATCATCTTTTTCATGGTTCTCTCCTTGTGTTTTTGGGGAATTGCCATGCCCGGAAGCTTTCGCTGCCAGGCTCCTTCGGGCCTCAAAACGATCACCGCTTCCTCCCGACCCGGGGGAAGAACGCGGAGGTTGCTTCTTTATACCGCTCATATTCCTCACCGAATGCGGCCAGGGCTTCTGCTTCCTCGCTTTTCGCCAGTCGGGCGTACATCCAGACCAGCACCGGAAACATCACCAGGGTCAGCAGCGTCGGCCATTGCAACAGGAAGCCGAACATGATCAGCAGAAAGGCAAGGTATTGGGGATGCCGAACCCAGGCATAAGGGCCGGTTACAGCCAGACGATGCTCACGCTGGGCCGGGTACAGCACCTTCCAGGCGGCGGCCAGCAGAAAAAAACCGGCAAACACGATGAGATTGCTGAGCAGATGAATCGGGTTGAGGTGCGGATCTCCCGTAAGCCCCAGAATCGTGTACCAGAGATGCCCCGCATCATGCCCGAATGGGTCAAGCCCGGGATAACGGCTTGCCAGCCAGCCGGACAGGAAATAAATGGTCAGAGGCAGGCCGTACATCTCGGCAAACAGGGCGACGATGAAGGCTGAAAAAGCACCGAAGGAGCGCCAGTCGCGTTTGGTTTTCGGCTTGGTGAAGCTGAAGGCGAAGATTATAAAAATCGCCGAGTTGATGACGACCAACGACCAGAGCCCGTAGGCCGGAGCAGCGTGTTCCATGTTCCCTCCCTTTGGTTGTTGCTCGGATTATTTCTTGTCGTCATGCCCATGGTGGTCATGCCCGCCGCCATGCATGAACAGATGCAGCAGAGGGCAGAGCAGGAGCAGCAGATAGGGAAGCGCCCCCAGAATATGCACCTCGTGCTCCGTGTAAAATCCCAGGAGATGGGCCTTGTGCTCCGTCACCAGGAAAAAAGCGGCGATGGCGGTAAAGCCCGCCAGGGCCAGATTGGCCCTGGAGTTCCCCTGCTTCGGTTGCCGGTTGTCAAGATTGTCCATGTTGTCCCTCCTCCATGCTACAACAATTAAAAAATATGCGCCTTAATCGGCCCGGCCGCGGCAATATAGGAAACCAGCAGCAACAGAAAGACCCCCGCATAGAAGGTAATCTCGCCCGCGAGCCCCTTACGTTGCTCCGGGATGGGCAAGAGCTCGATGGCGTAGGGAAGGATGATCAGCGGCAGAAAGACCACGGTAAGGATGATGACCATCGCATCGGCGCCGAACCAGTTCTCCCCCTGAATCAGGAAATAGATCGGCCACGGCGGCTTGGTATACTCAACTCCGGAAACGGTGGGGGCGCTCGCCAGCCCGCGCACGAAAGGGGCCTCCATGAGGAGGCTCTGCGCCGCCAGGAAGAGAGTCATCACCCCGGTGTAGATTGCAGCTTTTTGCCAGCGATGGCTGACCTGAACATGCACTTTGCGCATCAGCACATGCATGGCCAGGAAAATCACCATGACGAAGATGGTCGCGGCGACATGGAGCGCGGTCAGCCGGATCATGGTCAATTCGCCGGAAAAAAACCGGGCGATATGATTACCGCCCGGGATCAGGGTGAAAGAATACATCATGTGCTCGAAGCCTTCGATGGCCTCCTGATCGCCGCGCATGAAACTGCCGGAGAGGAAGGCGAGCCAGCCGACCGCACTGGCCACCGCGCCCGCAAGCCAGATGAACTTACGCTTGCCGAGAAAGGTGCGGGTGGAGATGGTCCGGGCCGCGTGCAGCAGCAACAACCAGATGAAGATCTCGCTGGACCAGTTATGCAGATTCCGGAAGAAAGCCAGCAGGGGATGGACGGTCATGGCCTCGACACTGGCATAGGCCCCTATTGAGGTCGGCATGAAAAAAAAGGTAATGATAATGCCGGACGGAATGACCAGCGCCACCAGAACCAGGCCGGTCACGGTTCCCAGCGCATGCCAGTCAATCGCTTCACGCAGTCTGCCGGTAATCGTAGCAAGCCTCTCGATTCTGGCAAAGGCAAGACAAACAACCACAAAGCTCAGGGCGAAAAAGATCAGGCGCAGCCGATCAATCCTGCCTTTGCTGATCGCTTCCTCGGTTACCCTTTCGCGAAACGCCCCCAGTTCCTGCGCCTCTATGCCTGCCCCACGTTTCAGCCCGATGTAACCTATGCCGGGAGCGCCATGTGCGGCTTCGCCTTTTTCGACGTGGACCTCCGTTGCCTCGCCATGTCCCTTTCCTTTTTCTTGATGGGGATCCACCGCGGCATTGGCCGTGCCCGCACTGAAAAACAGCAGGGCGGCGACCAGAATCAACGGGAAAACGAAATGTTCCCGCAATGGCTTCAAGGCCGACGAGGCAATTGCCAACTCCGTTTCTTCTTTTTTCGCCATCTTGTCATCCCTCCGGGAGAAAGTGTTTTTTTGCCATATCAGGCATTTTCCCTAACATCAGCTAAAGAGAACTCAACCTCATGACTGCCGGGTGGCGTCTTTCTTCCCGATTGCCTCGGTGATCTTCCTCTCCATGTCTTTCAAAATAAGCCAGAGAACCACTGAGACGACGAACAGGTGCGCCCCGGCAAAGATTACATAGGCCCTCTTGCTGAAAATAATCCCCAGCAGGGCAAGGGAGAGCACGATTGCCAGCGGCAGCGCGTAGACGGACAGGGCGAGAGCGAACCTGGTTCTCATATCTTCACCCTTTTCAGCAGCGCCGAATTGCCGACCACCGAGAGAGAGCTCAAGGCCATGGCTGCTGCTGCGATGATGGGATTCAAGAGGCCGAAGGCGGCAATCGGGATGCCCACGCTGTTGTAGAAAAAGGCCCAGAAGAGATTCTGCTTAATCTTGCGCATGGTCGCCCGGCTGAGCAGGATGCTTCTGATAACGTCCATCAGGTTATCCCTGACCAGGATGATGCCGCCCGTCTCCTTGGCCACATCCGAGCCGCTGCCGATGGCAATGCCGATGTCCGCCTGGGCCAGGGCCGGGGCGTCGTTGATGCCGTCGCCGACCATGGCCACCACCTTCCCCTGGGCTTGCAGCTCTTTGATGACCTTGGCCTTGTCGCCCGGCAGGACGTTGGCGACAATCCTGTCGATCCCGATGCCCCCGCCGATCGCCTGGGCGGTGCGCTCATTGTCACCGGTGAGCATGACCACTTCGACGCCGATGCCTTTCAGGCCGCTGATTACCTCGGCGGCATTTTCCTTCAGGGTATCCGCCACCGCGATGAAGCCCAGGAGCGTTCCCCCCCCGGCCACCAGCATCACGGTATTGCCCTTTTCCTCAAGCCCGGCGATGGTCGTCTCCTGTGCGGCAAGATCGAAGCCTTCCACCTGCATCAATCTTCGGTTGCCGATCAGGATATCCTCCCCTTGATGGCGCACCCTCACCCCCTGGCCGGGGATGGCTTCAAAGGTCTCGGCCTCGGGGAGATCCAGGCCGGTCATGGCCGCCCTTTTGATGATCGCCTCGGCCAGCGGATGCTCGGAGCCTTTCTCCGCCATGGCGGCAGCCCGGAGAATCTCCTCGCTTGTGGCCTGCGACCCGGCAGCCTGGACGATCTCCGTCACCTCCGGTTCTCCCTTGGTGAGGGTGCCAGTTTTATCGAAAACCACGACGTTAAGTTTCTCCGCCCTTTCAAGGTATTCCGCCCCCCGAATGAGAATGCCCGCCTCCGCCCCCTTGCCCACGCCGACCATCAGCGCCGCAGGCGTGGCAATGCCTAAGGCGCAGGGGCAGGCGATGATCAGCACGGCGACAAAAGAGAGCAGCGCCAGGGTGGGGTTGCCCACCAGCAGCCAGATCAGGGCGGAAAGGAAGGCGACCCCGATCACCGCCGGGACGAAGTAGGAGGCCACGGTATCGGCCAGCCGCTGAATCTGGGCCGTGGAGGCCTGGGCCTCCGTCACCATCTTGATGATCTGGCTTAGGGTCGTCTCCGCGCCCACCCTGGTCGCCCTGAACTTGAAGGAGCCGACCTTGTTCAGGGTGCCGCCGACCACCTCGTCGCCCACCCCTTTCTCCACCGGCACGCTTTCCCCGGTGAGCATCTTTTCATCCACCGAGGAATGCCCTTCCACCACCAGCCCGTCCGTGGGGATCTTCTCCCCCGGACGGACAATGACGATTTCCTCCGCCATCAGCGACTCGGCCGGGATCTCCACCTCTTCCTCCGCCCCCGGCGTCTCGAGACTTTTTCTCAGCACCCGCGCGGTCTGGGGTTTGAGGTCAAGGAGTTTGCGGATGGCGGCGGAGCTGCGCTTCTTGATGATCTCCTCCATATATTTGCCGAGCAGGACAAAGGCGATGATAATGGCGGCCACATCAAAATAAACGTTCTTTTCCTCTCCCGGCAGAACCCCGGGGAAAAAGACGATAAAGGCGCTGTAGAGATAGGCGGTGGAGGTGCCGAGGGCGATGAGCAGGTCCATGTTGGCCGACCGGCTTTTAATGGCATGCCAAGCCCCGACAAAAAAATCCCGGCCGCCGAAGATCATGATCGGGGTGGTGATGATGAAGAGCCACACCCCCCAGGTGAACCAGGGTAACCACGAAAAGGGAACCCAGGTAAGGACGGTGGCCCCGGCGGCAAGCCCTA
>DOZO01000052.1:15103-21368 GCA_003517965.1 Desulfobulbaceae bacterium | reverse complement strand
GCCCGGAGAATGGCCAGGACCAGAACCCCGGTCAGGGCGATGGTTACCCGCCGCTTCATGGACTTCAGCTCCGCTTCCGGGGCCTCGAAGGTCTTGACGCAGCTCTCACTGCAAAAGTAATAGGTCTTACCGCCGACCTCCCGTTTGAGGGCGCGCTCCTTAGGAATGACCATGCCGCAGATCGGGTCCTTGGCCATTTCCTCTCGCTTGCCCTGCTCCTTCGCGGCCTCCCCTTCGCCCGCCCCTGCCATGGCGGGAGGCGGCTCGGCTTTCCCGCCGAGAAAGGCTTCCGGCGCCTTGGCAAATTCCTCCTTGCATCCCGGAGAGCAGAAATAATAAACGGTTTCCTGGTGCGGGAAGCTTGCGGCAGCCTCCGTGTCCTCGATGGTCATGCGGCAAACAGGATCAATAACCTTCATCTTTTCCTCCCGCGAAATAGCAGCCATTACTCTGGCTACCCCCTAATGAATATCCTTTTTCATCTCCTCAAACTGCTCCTTGCTGATCTCTCCCTGGGCATAACGCCGTTTCAGGATCTCAAGCGCGGAATCCGCGCCACCGCCGCCGGATTTTAAGGCCCATCGCACAACCGCAATCCCGCCAATAACAATCAAGACGAAGATGATCAGCATATACAATCCCCCGACCCAGCCCATACCCCAGCCCATGCCCCAGCCCATGCCATTATTATACATATGCCACCCCATACGCCACCTCCCTGAGATTGTATTGAATAAGCGAGATTATCGCCTGATACTATCCAGAATCGAAGCCAGCGAAGGCCGGTCCGCCGGCCCTTCTCCCACATGATGCAGGCGGACCATGCCGCTCGGATCGATGAGCACGTCCCCGCCGCGCTGGGCAATGTCGCCCTGCGATCTGCGCAACTTCTGGCCGGCCATAATTCCCCTGGCATAGGCCAGCCAGGTTTTCGGCCCCCAGATATCCCAAAAAGAGGCGGCGAGCATTCCGTAGCCGCGGTAGAGCTCCCGGTTTTCATCGATCAGCAGCGGCCAGATCAGGCCGGACTCCTCGATATACTGCCGGGCCAGAAAGCCCGCTTCAAAGGTGACCACGGCAACCTTGGCGGAAAGTTCCGCGAGCTCTGCTTCGTGCTCCCGCAACTGCGAGAGATGCGTGCGGCAGGGCAGTCAGCCGAGGTGGCGGTGAAAAACCAGTAGCAGCCAGGAATCTTTGTAATCAGTCAGACGGTGCATCTTCCCTTGACTGTCGGGAAGCGCAAAAGGCAGGGCGGGTTTTCCAGTTAAGTTCATGGGTTGCCCCCTTTGAGAATCACCAGAGAAACAAGGGAAAAAGGCAGGTCGCCCTGCCTTTTTGTAGATCTTTCCGAACGCAGCCTGCGTTCTCTTTCAGCCGCTTCAGCCGCTTTTCCCGGGCATCTTCATCTTCATTTCTTCTTTCTTTTTCTTGGCCTTCGCCGCTTCCTCTTCCGGGGTGCCTTTCTTTTCCATCATCCCCTTTTCTTGCATGGCCGGGGCTTTCTTGTCAGTGCTCACGGCACTGCCTTTGTTTCCTCCTCAACCACTCCCGCCTGGCTGGTCAGCAGCTAAGGCAGCGCTGGCGCCGCCGGTAAGACTGGCTCCAGCCAGCAGGCTGGCAATGCCAAACCCGGCCAGAAACTTCTTCAAATCCTTTTTTTCCATACATTCCTCCTTGCAATTGCTTGCTTGTTGGGAAAGTGAGACAGTCGGCTTATTCCGGCGTTCTCTTGATGACGCAAATATAGACTTATCCAACAAAAGTTTTAATGGAGAATATGCCTTACAGTTAAGCCTCTAACAAATAATCGTTAAAGTCAAAGAAAAAATTTTCTTCTCACAGGAACAAAACGATTACAGTTCCAGATCAACAATAACCGGCAGATGATCACTGGCAACCCTGGAAACCCGCAGGCGGCAGCGTTTGCCGCCCAGCACGGTGATCGGTCCCCGGCAGAATACCTTGTCCAGGCCGGTGGTGGGCGAGAAGGAGGGGTAGGTTAAAATGGCATTTTGATAGCCACCCCCATGGTTGGTCGCACAGGAAAAGCCAAGCGCCTCGGTGAACAACGGCGCGATTCGCGTCCACCAGTCATTGAAGTCACCGGCCACCACACAGGGATCATTTGCGCCCAGGCCGGCGAATTCCGGGGCCCGCACCAAACGACCTACCTGTTGGGGCCGCTCCTTGAAGGAAAGCCCCAGATGCAGGTTGAATACAGGCAGCAGTCGGGTGGAGGCCAGGTAAGGAAGCTCCAGTTCGGTAAACAGACAGCCCCTGGCCTTGCGGCCATCAAGGGTCAGGTCAATATTGCGTTCCCGGATGATGGGATAGCGGCTCAGGGTGGCATTGCCGTACATCCCCTTGCGCAGTTGCACATTCAGGCCCACGGCGTAATAGGGATAATTGCCAAGCTCGGCCAGTTCCTGGGCCAGATTCAGTTCCCGCGAGCGTGGCGCTCCTACGTCCACCTCCTGCAACAAAACGAGATCGGCATTGTAATGGGCCAGAACCTTGGCGATACGCTCTGGGCGAAAGCGCCGGTCAACCCCGATGGCCCGATGGATGTTATAGGAAAGAATGCGCAGCTTCATGGTTAAAGTACCAGAGAACAGTAGGGATCGCGCTCGCTGAACACATCGAGACCGAATCCGTGGCTTACGGCAAGACAGCCCCCACAGGCGGGCCGCAGGCGACAGTCCCGGCAGGCATGGCAACCAGCCCGGTACTGCCTTGCACTTGGAGAATCATAGACCTCTGCCAGAGATTGCTCAAAGATATTGCCGATCAACGAAGGGAATTTGCGGCAGGCATGCACCTCGCCATCGGGCAGCAGCGAGATAAAGTTAAAGGCCGCGCCGCAGCCGAACCCGGCGCAGCCACCCAGCAGGGGCTCGCCCTGTTCCGCACGGAGTACATTGAAAAGATTATCCTTTGGGCCCAGAGCAGGATTTTTGCGGGCCGCAGTCAGGTAGCTTTCCAGAAAGCCACGATACTCGGCAATCGGCACCGATTCCAGCAGTGAACCCTCTCCGACCATGGCCAATCGGTTAAAGACAAAAAGGTCGGCCCGATCGCGGAGCAGCTCTGCCAGAGGTAAAACCTGTGCCATGTTGCCCCTGGTCAGGGTGAGCATCACCATGGAATAAATCGCCTCTTCGCGCAGGAGACCAAGAAACTCCATGACCCTGGTAAAATAGCCCTTGCCCCGGATAAAATCGTTATGCTCGGGCAGACCTTCAAGGCTTACCTGATAAAAGGCCGGTTTCTTGATGGCCAACAAGGGCTGCAACCGTTCGCGTGAGGTGGCGTTGCCCAGGATGGCCACGCTGAAGTCCCGATCCACCGCCGCCTGATACAGTTCGAGAAAATGAGGGTAGAGCAGGGGATTGCCGCCGGAAAAACTCACCTGTCCTCGCACTTGGCGGTTTTTACAGAAGGTCAGCAGATCATCGAGCACGGCAAGGCCGTGGGCCAGGGACAAGGGCGCGCGGTCGCTTCGATCATAACAATGTTTGCAATGCAGATCGCAAAGCTGGGTGAGGTGCCATTGCAGGGTGAAAACCTCGGCGCTCAGAAAACGGGGTTCAACTGCCTCGGTAATGGGAAAACTTGCTTCGTCCCTGCGAATGAGCGAAACGGGTGCAAGAAGAATCCCTTTGTTTGTGGCCCGTTCAAGGGCCGTTTCAACGGCTGCGACTGAGAAATTTCCCAGGGCGGCGGCCTTTCGGGAATTAATCCCCTCGCTGACCATCTTCAAGACCAGTAACTCCTCAGCCCCAGCTGGCCGCGTTTGAGCTTTACCCGTTTCCGGGTTGAGCCAGAGCAGAATCATCTCCTCCTGCGGCAAAGGCGGTGTCTTGGATTTGGTGTTTTCAGCCAGCAGAGGGAGTAATCCGGCCCAGGAGGTCTGGAGCAATTGCAGGGAGGGATTTATGGAGAGTCGCGTTACCATTACCGGCACCGGCTTTTCCTGTTGTGTCCGGTATAAGGCCAGTTCAAGCAAGGCCAGATCGGCAAGATACTCAGGCATCTCCTCTATCGCTAACCCAGGGTCGGCAAGCAGAAGAGCCAGCTCCGCAAGGTCTGCAACTGGCGCCAGGAGGGCGAGAAAATCCTGCCACTGCTGATCGGCAAGCAATTTTCGGCAGGCGGGAAAAATTTTCGTACCGTGGCAATCAATGGACTCGGACATGGTAATTTCCCGTGGTTGTTGGCAGCCAGTATTTTCAGTCGTTATGCTGTGGGGTTGGTGTCTCGGTCGCGCATCCCGGATCGTCCTGCTTACAACTATACCCATTCAGAATGGCAATATCTACTCAATTTACTTGCTTTTTCTTTGCATGGGTGCGGTGTTTCAGGTATGACTGACCTGAAGATTATAGTGAATATCTGCCTGACAAAAAAGCATAGATCTCCAGCGGATCATTATACAGGAGTGAAACAATGGCCCTGATTACTATCGACCGGAAAAAATGTAAAAAAGACGGGATCTGTGCGGCGGAATGTCCATTCAGCCTGATTGAACTGAGCGATGCGGACGGCTTTCCGGAAATCCGCCCCGCTGCGGCCCGCCTCTGTATTCAGTGTGGACACTGTGTGGCGGTTTGTCCCCATGATGCCTTAAGCCTGGCATCAATCAGTCCTGACGGTTTTCAGGCCATCGGTAACGGCTCGCCGCCTACGCTCAAGAAAACCGGACAGCTTCTCACCACGCGGCGTTCCATTCGCACCTATCAGCGGCAGACAATCCCCCGGGACCATATCGCCCAACTGCTTGACCTGTGCCGCTGGGCGCCATCAGCCAAAAACGAGCAACCGGTAAACTGGCTGGTTATGGAAAATCCCCAGGCCGTGCATCATCTGGCTGGACTGGTTGTGGACTGGCTGCGAACCGGCACGGCCTATCCCGGCATTGTCTCTGCCTGGGATCAGGGCAAGGATATGGTCTTGCGCGGCGCGCCCCATCTGCTGGTGGCCTATGCCCGTGAGGACAGTCTCAAGCCGGAAGTCGACTGTACCATTGCCCTGACCTATTTTGACCTGGCTGCAGCCAGTTGTGGAATCGGAACCTGCTGGGCCGGCATCCTGATGGCCGCTGTTGCGGCCGGACACCCGCCTTTGTTCGAGGCCCTGGCCTTGCCTGTCGGGCATCGGTTTTATGGGGCGATGATCTTTGGTTACCCGAGATTCCCATACTTCAAGGTTCCGGCCAGAAAAGAGGCCAGAATTATCTGGCGTTCGTAACTTCACCGCATCCCCAGGAGGCTGAAAATGGACAGCACTGTTAACAAGCAAAAACCAAACCCGGAGCGGGTAGCCATCCTCCGTTCTCTGCCCCTGGAGATCAAGAGCCAGATAACTGGGGAAGAGGCCCAGGCTTTTATGTACGAAGAGGATCTGCCAGAGAGTCTTTTGGAGAAGCTGAAGGATTATCTGGACTAAAATTCTCAGGCTACTTGGGCTGACAGCATTTTTTGTATTTTTTGCCGCTGCCGCAGGGGCAGGGTTCGTTGCGGCCGATCTTGGCGCTGACTGCCGGAACCCGACCCGGATTCACCTTGCCGTCAACATAAAGCCACTGTCCTTCTTCGCAAATAAACTTGGCCCGCTCATGCAGATGGTGATCCTGGCCGTGTCCTGAAAAATTGGCGATAAATTCCACCACCCCGGCTTCATTCCCCGCTTCGCCATCCGCAGTCTCCAGCACCTCGATACCGTGCCAGGCAAAACCAGCCTGGTCGTTAAGGTCAAGATCAGCAGGACGGGTGCTCCGGTGCCAGGAGCGCAGGAGATAGGGAATATCCTGCACGGCAAAGGCGGTATAGCGAGAGCGCATCAGCGCTTCCGCAGTCGGGGCCATCTGGCTGCCATCTAAAAACGGCCCACAGCATTCGGCAAATTGCAACTCCGTGCCGCACGGGCAAAGGCCATTCTTCTTTTTTTCGCTCATCCACCCACCTTTTTTATCAGTATATTTTCTGGTTTTGTTCCGGAAATACTTGCACCTTCTTTCCAGACTGTGACACAATATCTTTATTCTTCTCTCTCTTCAACCTCCTTCTGAGACACTTGCCAGGAAAACCGTCATGAGTTCGATTTGTTGCCGGGTATCTTCATGAGCTGGATGGCTGCGTCTGAAAGGGGAAAATAAACATAACCGCCCAGCTCAAAGCCGGAAAGTGACGAAAACCACGCAATGTAACTATTCAGCAGTGCCGCAGATGCGAGGAAGAGGTCTGCGATGTGTGCTTTTGCACATGAG
>DOZO01000052.1:13386-14966 GCA_003517965.1 Desulfobulbaceae bacterium | reverse complement strand
CGATGACAAAGCAGATGTGGTGTTGCTGGATAGTTACAAATAAACTTCTTTGGACTCGGCCCAGCAAGCATGCTATGATATTATTGTTACACCCACAGGGTATAAGTTTCGTTTGAGCAGGCAAGCTGCTCAGCTCAGCTTTAAGTTTTTTTGGGCTGCTCCTTGGTTTTGTTTTAGCTGTCAGTAAACAGGTGGAATAATTTTGCAGGAGGCGCTTGTTAATGATTGAAAACACAAACCATACCTGTCTTATTGTGGATGACGACAACATGATTTTGTCTGTGGTCAAACAATGCCTGGAGACCATTGGCTATACCTGTGCAACTGCCATAAGCGCGGAGGATGCCCTGAAAATATTGGACGAAGCGTCCTTCAGTTTGATGATAACCGACCTGCAGATGGGGGGTATGAATGGTATTGAGCTCACCAGGCTGACAAAAAAAGTATATCCATCCATGTCGATCATCGCGATGACTGGCTATATTGATGACCACCATTACGATGAGGCCATCGAGGCTGGGGCTTCCGATTTCCTTAAAAAACCTTTTACGATTAACGAAATCAGCGCGAGGGTGGAGAGGGTTGCGCGCGATGCTCATTTCCTGGAGCTGCTCAAAAAAAAGGAAAAGTCCATGGAAGAAATCAGCACCATGATGATTGCGGGTCTTCAGGAGGAGGCGAAACAGAAATTTGCCGCACTGGAAGCAGAGATTGTCCAATTGAAGGAAGCAATACTTTCTTGCAAGGTATATTAAGCAAATTTCATCTTTCGTAACTGGTCAAATAAGTGGAGCAGGACCTTGGTATCTGCTCAGTAGCTGTAGTTTTTCTTGTAAATCTTATGAAGAGAAGCTGTTTTTTTGCCCGGCAGCCGTGGTAGAATAAAGCTGAGTTGAGCAGCTTGTCTGCTCAAGCGAAACTTATGCACTTTGGGTATAAAAGTGAAAGCTCTCCAGTCGCTGCTCTCTGCGGGCGGCAAATTATTCACTCTGATGGAGGAAATGCATGGAACTACAAGTCGAAGGACGAAACCTGAAAATCCGTAAGGCCTGGCAGGAAAAGATTGAAGAGGAAAAGGGGCGCCTTGATCGCCACCATCCTGGGCTGGTTCATCATCTGCGCATCTCCATTGAAGAGATCGCCGGACATAAGACGGGTGGTCACGAGGTGCGCCTGGTGGCCTCTGTTCCCAATGACACCGTGGTGGTAAAAAAGAAGGGAGAGACGGTGCGCCCCCTGCTGGTCGAGGCGTTTGATACCCTTGGCCTCCAGTTGAAGGAGCTGCAGCGCAAGCGTCGGCAGAATGGCAAGGAGCCCGATGGGGCTGCCGCTGGTCCGGCGCTTGGTACGATCAAGAGTCTGTTCCCCTACGAAGCATACGGGTTTCTCCTGACTATGGATGGTCAGGAGGTATATTTTCATGAGAATGCCCTGAAGGATGTGAGCATGGCTCAGCTGGCCGAAGGCGACGAGGTGCGTTTTGGTGAAGGCCAAGGGGACAAAGGGCCGACCGCGGCCTGGGTAAAGCTGGCAAAATAGAGGCCGCTAAGGGTGAGCGGTCACAGGGCACCACATCTTGC
>DOZO01000052.1:0-13172 GCA_003517965.1 Desulfobulbaceae bacterium | reverse complement strand
GCTGCTCAACTCAGCTTTATGGGTTTGCTCAGTGATCGGTTACCGCTAAGGGACTCAGAAAATACTGATACATGAATAAGGAAAGGTAGATGAGCGTGTTGCAGCAGGTTGAGCTTGGCTCGGAATACCTGCAGGAAAATGAAGGACTTTACCAGAAGATTACCGCCCGCAAGCAAGAGCTGGGCGGTAATCTTTTAATATTGGGGCATCATTACCAGCAGGAGGCGACCTTTCAGTTTGCCGACCTGACCGGGGATTCTCTCAAGCTTGCCCGTAATGCCGCCGAGGCCAGAGAGCGGAAGTATATTGTTTTCTGCGGGGTGCATTTCATGGCGGAATCCGCCGACATCCTTACCGCCCCGGAGCAGGTGGTTATTCTCCCGGATCTGCGGGCCGGATGCCCCATGGCTGACATGGCCAGCAGCGAGGAGGTAGCCTGGGCCTGGGAGGATCTGGCCAAGGTAACCAGCGGGAGGGTTATTCCGGTAACCTATGTTAATTCCTCCGCTCTGCTCAAGGCCTTTGTCGGCAGGCATGGCGGCTCAGTCTGTACCTCTTCCAATGCCGAGCGGGTGCTGACCTGGGCCCTGGCCCAAGGCGACAAGGTTTTCTTTTTCCCAGACGAGCATCTGGGGCGCAATTCCGCCAGCGCTCTGGGTATTGCCGCAGACGAGGTGGCGCTGTGGCATAGGGGCAAGCCTTTGGGTGGCAATACCCCGGCCCAGCTTCAGAAAGCCAAGGTGGTCCTCTGGGACGGTTACTGCACGGTGCATATGCAATTCACCGCCGCTCATGTGGCAGCTTGGCGGGAGCGCGACCCAGAGGTCCGGATTATCGTCCATCCGGAATGCCGCAATGAGGTGGTGAGCCGGGCCGACCAGTACGGTTCCACCGAGGCGATCATTACGGCGGTGCGCGAATCCCCGCCGGGTAGCAAGTGGGCCATCGGCACTGAGGTCAATCTGGTGAACCGGCTCAAACGGTTGTACCCGGATCGGGAGGTTCATTCACTTTCGCCCTTCCAGTGCCTGTGTTCCACCATGTACCGGATCAAGCCCGGTTATCTGTTGTGGGTGCTTGACAATCTGGCGCAGGGGCGGGTGATTAACCGAATCACTGTGGAGCCAGAGGTGGCGGCTGAGGCCAGACTTTCCTTAGACAGAATGCTGCGAATCTAATCATGCAAAACATCTACTTCGACAACAACGCCTCCACTCCGTTGGACCAGACAGTGCGCGAGGCCATGGGCCCTTATCTGACCGAATGTTTCGGTAATCCGGCCAGCTCGCATCATTTCGGCGAGGCTGTCCGCCGGGGTCTGGATATGGCGCGAGAGCAGGTGGCCGGATTGCTCGGCTGCCATCCGAGGCGGATCGTCTTTAACAGCGGGGGCAGCGAAGGCAACAACACTGCTATCCTCAGCGCGATCTGGGCCAATCCCGGCAAAAAACATATTATTTCTTCGCAGGTCGAACACGGCTCGGTTCTGGCACCGTTAGAGTTTCTCGCGACTCAGGGCTACGAGGTAGAACTGCTGGGGGTGGACGAAAACGGCGCTTTTGAGCTGGAGGCACTCAAGTGTGCGATTCGGGCGGACACCGCTTTGGTCTCTCTAATGGGAGCAAACAACGAGACCGGGGTAATCTGGCCTGTTGCCGAGATCGCCGCCATCTGCCGGGCGCGGGGCGTGTTGTTTCACTGCGATGCCATTCAGTTGGCGGGTAAGGCGGTCCTTGTGGTGGAAGAGCTGGGCGTGGATTACCTCACCATTGCCGCCCATAAGCTGCATGGGCCAAAAGGGACAGGGGCGCTCTATGTGGACCGCACTGCGCCGTTTACCCCGCTGATCAGGGGCTCTGGCCAGGAAAATGGCCGCAGAGCAGGTACTGAAAACGTGCCCGGCATTGTTGGTCTGGGTCAGGCCTGCGTCCTGGCCATGGCTTTGGACACGGCTGTGCATCGAGGGTTGGCCGCTTTGCGGGATTGTTTAGAGGCAGGAATTGTGGCCGCAATTCCCGAGGTGCGGATCAATGGCGTACTCTCGCCCAGACTGATCAACACCACTAACGTGAGTTTTAGGCATGCGGCCTCGGCCGGGCTTATCCAGGATCTCGACACGGCTGGTATCGCCGTTTCGGCTCATGCCGCCTGTGAAAGCGGCGATCTGGACCCCTCGCATGTGCTGCGGGCTATGCGGGTGCCCGAGGCTTTTCTGCACGGGACCTTGCGCCTTAGTCTCAGTCGCTACAATACCGCAGCGGAGGTTGAAGCCTTGTTGGCTCGTCTGCCGCAAGCGGTTGCCAGATCAAGACAGGGTTTCGCTCTGTAGAATAGCCCAGAAAAAACAGATGAGGAGCAGATTATGTGCGGAATAGTTGGTTATGTAGGAAAGCGTCATGTTTTGCCCATTCTTCTTGAAGGCTTGAAGCGTCTGGAGTACCGGGGCTATGATTCGGCCGGGGTGGTTTATGTGCATGGCGGCAAGTTGCAGAAACACCGGGCTGCCGGCAAACTTGGTAAACTCGAAGAGCTGTTGGAGACAGTGCGGGAACGTGACAGCCATATCGGCCTGGGGCATACCCGATGGGCCACCCATGGCGCGCCTTCTGAGCTCAATGCTCATCCGCACTGCGATTGCAGCGGTGATCTGGTTGTGGTGCATAACGGGATTATCGAAAATTACCATACCCTGCGGGAAGAGTTGCAGTCCCGTGGGCATGTTTTTCGTTCGGAAACCGACACCGAGGTTCTGGCCCATCTTATTGAAGAGCAACTCTCCACTGATCTGGTCAAGGCGGTGCGCCAGGCACTGAAAAAAGTGATAGGTTCTTACGCCATCGGGGTTTTGTGGGCTGGTCAGCCGGACAGGCTGGTAGCGGTAAGAAATCAGAGCCCTCTGGTTTTAGGAATTACCGAGGATGGCGGCTGTCTGATGGCCTCGGATATTCCGGCGCTGCTTCCCTATACCAACCAGGTGATTTTTTTGGAGGATGGGGAGTTTGCCGTGCTGAAACAGGGAGACTGGCAGGTGATGAACCTGGCCAATGGCCGAAAACAGGTCAAGGAGATCAAGACCATCGTCTGGAACGCGGCTATGGCTGAGAAGGGTGGCTACCGACATTTTATGCTCAAGGAGATTTTTGAGCAGCCTCAAGCCATTCTCAATACCTTCCGGGGACGGCTCGATCCGCTGACCGGCAAGGTGAAGCTGCCGGAGATCGGCTTGAATGCGGCGGAGTTGCAGAAGATCACGCGGATTTCCCTGGTGGCTTGCGGCACCTCCTGGCACGCGGCTCTGGTGGCCAAATACTGGCTGGAAAAATGGGTGGGCATCCCGGTGGAGGTGGATATTGCCTCGGAGTTCCGTTACCGACGTCTGTTGCTTGACGAAACCGTGATGGTGGTGCCTATTTCCCAGTCCGGAGAAACGGCCGATACCCTGGCAGGTTTAAAATTGGCCAAGAAGATGGGAGCCAAGGTCATCGCCATCTGTAATGTGCTGGGCAGTACCATCACCAGGGAGGCACACGGTACGATTTACACCCATGCTGGGCCGGAGATCGGGGTGGCCTCCACCAAGGCCTTCACCTGCCAACTTACGGCCCTGCTGCTGCTTACCCTTTTTCTGGGCGAGACCCGCAAAACTATTGCTCCCAAGGATCGCAAGGCCATTGGCCAGGCCCTTCTCGGCCTGCCTGCGCTCATGGGTCAGGAACTTCCCCGGTTGCAGGAAGAAACAGCCCGTGTTGCTGAAGTCTTTGCCCAGAGCCGGGATTTCCTCTACCTGGGGAGGGGGAGCAATTTCCCCATTGCCCTGGAAGGGGCCTTGAAGCTGAAAGAAATTTCCTATATCCACGCCGAAGGCTACGCGGCCGGAGAACTCAAACATGGCCCCATCGCCTTGATCGACCGGGATATGCCGGTTCTGGCCCTGGCCCCCAGAGACAGTGTTTATGAAAAGCTTATTTCCAACGTGGAAGAGGTCAAGGCCAGAAATGGCCGGATTATTCTGGTGGCTAATGCGGATGACAAAAACTGCCAGCGCATCGCCCAAGAGGTGATTACGGTGCCGGTCTGCCACGAGGAATTGAACCCGATTCTTTTTGTCCTGCCCCTGCAGCTCCTGGCCTATGAAATTGCCGTTCTGCGCGGCTGTGACGTGGACCAGCCGCGCAATCTGGCTAAGAGTGTTACGGTGGAATAAGATTTGCCCCTAAGTCATTTTTCAGGTATGCCTCTGTCGTCTGTTCCGGTTCTTTTTCTGCCCGGTTGGGGATTTTCCGGGCAGGTGATGGATCTGGCGGGAAAGCAGTATGACTGGGCCAGGCTGGTGGCCCCGTTAGACCCGGTCACCGCTCTGCCGGAGATCATGGCTTTTCTCTCCGCGCATCATCTTGAGTCTATTCACCTGGTCGGTTGGTCGATGGGTGCCTCACTGGTGCTTGATTTTGCCGCTGCTTTTCCCGACCAGGTGGCAACTCTCACCCTTCTGGGCCTACGGTCCTGCTGGCCGCCTGCAGAAATCAGCGCCATCCGTCAGGCCCTTACCGCCGATCCCGCGACATTTTTGCGGGATTTTTATCGAAAAAGTCTGCTGGGTTATAAAAAAGAAGCCCGACAGTTTGTGGTCGAACAGCAGGAGACGCTACTGAAATCTCTTGAGATGGAGGCTCTTATCAGGGGACTCGACTATTTGGGCCAATGGCATCTGCCTGAGCAGATGACGCAATGTCCGGTTTTTTGTTGGCACGGACGGCGGGATATAGTCGCGCCGGTGACGGAGCGGGCTATTATCCCAGGAGCCTGCACCACCATAATCGAGCATGGTGGGCACGCGCTTTTTCTTGATCGGGAGTTTGTCTTAGGTGCTTGATTCGCGAAAGCAAACAATCCAGCACCGGTTTTCCCGTGCTGCCGAAACCTATGACGCCAATGCCGAGGTTCAGAAGGAGTTGGGGCTCCGGTTGTTTCAGGAATTAGCCAAAGGCAGCGGGCCGGAAGGCATTGGCCAAATCCTGGAGCTCGGCTGCGGCACCGGGCATTTCACCTCGCTTCTTGCCGAGCGGTATCCAGAGGCCAGCATCACTTCCCTTGATTTTGCCGAAGGCATGGTGCGTCAAGCCAGAAAGCGACTGGAAGGCAAGGGAAATGTTTCCATCCTTTGTGAAGATGGGGAACGATTCCTGGCCTCCTGCCCAGATGCCTTTACCCTGATTTGCGCCAATTCCACCCTGCAATGGTTCGGTGATCTTGAGGGAGCCATGAGACAGATTGGTCGGCTGCTTTCGGAGCAAGGACTTTTTCTGGGGGCATTGTTTGGTCCCCGCACCTTTACCGAGCTGGCTCAGGGGCTAAGCCAGATTTTTGGTCAGGAGGTGTACTTGCCGCCCGATGGATTTCCGGCGGGGGAGCAGCTTGAGGATATGCTGGGAGGGATATTTTCGCGCTATTCCTTGCAGGAAGAGCTTGGAGCCAAAAGCTATCCCACGCTGCTTGACTTGTTGAACCATATTCGCAAAACCGGCACCGGCGGCGGCCAGTTGCCAGGTGCCTTGACCAGGGGGCGGTTGCAACAGCTTGAGGCCTGGTTTCAGGCAACTCATGGCGGGTATCCTGCCACCTATCAGACCTTTGTGATCCGGGGTGAGAAATGAGGGCGATCTTTGTTGCTGGCACGGACACCAATGTGGGTAAAACCCACGTTTGCGGGCTGCTTCTTGATTTTATGCGAAAAAAAGGGCTTGCTGCCGGTTACCAGAAGTGGGTGGCTACCGGGTTGGAATCTCCGCCGACTGATTTGGTGGAATGTCTGCGCATGGCGGGAGTCCCCCTTGAGCCTGAATTGTTCAACCGACAGGTGCTCTACCATTTCGCCCTGCCGGCTTCGCCCCATCTCGCGGCGGAACAGGCGGGAGCGCAAGTTGATCCCGAGCTGATCCGCACTCGGTATCAGGAGATGTTGACCTGCTATGAACTGCTGATTGTCGAGGGGGTTGGCGGGCTGATGGTGCCGCTTAATCGGGAGCTGTTGCTGGTGGATCTGTTGTGTGAGCTGAAGATGCCGACTCTGGTGGTGGCCAAAAGCGGCTTAGGTACCATCAATCATACCCTGCTCACTCTGGAAGCCCTGCGCCACAGAGACATCCACGTTCTGGGCCTGGTGTTTTCCGATGCTACATCCGATGAGGATTTGATGCTGGTTGCGGACAATATGCGAACCATAGCCGAGATGGGGCAGGTGCAGGTTTTTGGCCGCCTGCGTCACTACCCTGATCCTGCCCAGGCCCGGTTAGATTTTGTCCCGGTTGGCATGGCGATCGCTAAGGCCTTGGAGGTAAGCGATCACAGGGCACGACATCTGCTTTGTTATCGGCCTTTTCGCATACCCTATGTATAGCTCTCAGGCCTCTGTCGCGCATCTGCCGCACCCTGTAATCGCTTACGGTTGGGATACGGCGCTGAACTTGGTCGCCTATCCTGTGATCAGTTATCCTTGGAGCTGTGATTGCCGCTGATTTTATTTTTGGCAGTAGTGGACGGGACGAGTCTCAGGCACTCCGAGTTTCTTGAGAGTGAGGGCCAATGGGCAGAATTTGCTGAAGCCGTACTGAAAGAGGTTTGCCCCGACGAAGGCGGTAAAGAAATACCAGTAGGGATGCACCCAGGTTCCCAAGGCCAGGCTGATCAAGATAAAAGCACCGGCGAGCACATGCACCCAGTCTGTGATGATCATGGGGTAAGCTCCTGAGTGAGATGGGAAAGAATCATGTATGACAGAAGAGCTCACACATGTTTTTGATTACCTCGGTTACCCTGCCTTCTGTGATTCGGTTGTAGATGAAATTAGCATCCTTGCGGTAGGCAATTATCCCCTGATTGCGGAGGATAGAGAGATGCTGGGAGACATTGGCATTGGTGGTAAGCACTTCCCTTTGCAGATCGCCCACGGTCATTTCCTTGTCCTGTAACAGACAGAGGATCTTAAGCCGAATAGGATGCGACATGGTCTTGAGGAGTTTGGCGATATCTTCGATATGATTGTCCTGCATAGGATGCTTCCTCGCCTGAGATTAAGAGATGAATTTAGGCGGGATTGTCTGATCTGTAAACAGAAAAAAATGTTAATTTTTATTTTCTCATTTATCAATGAACCAGGCGGGATACTCCGACCATTTCGGTTCGGGCGCGTAATTGTGCCTGATACCGGCGCAGGGCTTCCACTGTGGCCGGATAAGGGTGGCCGATGCCCACGGCCTGGCCATGTTTGTCGGCGTGTTTAACCAAGAGATCAAGCTGGGCCATGATCTTGTTCAGGTCTTGGTCATTGTCGAGAAAAACGGTGCGGCGCTCTGTCTTTATCCCCATTTCGCGGGCAAGATCACAGGCAACGCTCTGGGATGAGGTCATACTATCGAGGAAAAAAATGTTGCGCGTCTTTACCAAAGCCAGCAGGGTTCGCATGGCTTGGGGGTTAGCAGTAAAGCGGGAGCCCATGTGATTGTTGATCCCGATCGCCATGGGAACCGCCTGCAAGTCTTGGTGAAAAATGCTCCGCATGGTTTCCGGGTCCATGGCCTCGGTTAGGGCTCCGGGGCCGGGATCCAATTTTTGGTCCACGGGTTCAAGAGGCAGATGGAGGAGAATGTCGCGGCCCCTGGCCTGGGCCTCTTTTTGCAGTTCCTCGGAAAAAGGGGTAAAAGGCAGAAAGGAAAAAGAAAGGGGCAGGTCGAGGGCGAGAAGAGCCATGCCGGTATTTTGCCGGTAGCCCATATCGTCGATGATGATGGCTACGAGGGGCCGGCCCGGGAGAGTTTTCCCCTCCTGCTTCTTGGGGCTGGTGGCAATCGGGGGCGTCTGATTGGGCAGACCAGGCTCTTCGTAGAGGGGCGCAGGTAGGTTGCTTGACAGGGGGACGACAGTTTGGGATATGGTTTTGTGCTTAGCCTGCCCGCGTAACAGGGGCAGAGGGTCTCCTGGTGGTTTGCCGGGATAAAGCACCATGAAATATAATCCGGCAGTCAGGGTAGCTACCACCAAAAGAAACAGGCAGAAGAGACCAAGACCCCGGCTGGTCTTTTTTCTGTTATCTTTTTTTGCGGGTTTTTTCGCAGAAATTTTTGGCATGATTACTTGTCTCGATTCAAGACATAATAGGCCAGGGCGGTCAAGTGCGCTTTTGTGTTTGCTTCGTTAAAAATGACAAGTCCGGCCAGAGCCTCGGTGAGCAGTAATTCAGCCTGCGCCCGGGCCAGGACAAAGCCCTGATATTTTTCTATCAGGGCATGGGCCGTGGACAGTTGCTCCCGGCGCTCCTGCGGTGTTGCCTTGAGTAGAGCAACAAGCGTCTCGTGATCCTTGTCTTCTGCCTGTTCCAGGGTCTTGATCAGGGGAATGGTCATCTTGCCTTCCTGAAAATCGTTACCCACCGCTTTCCCGGTTTTCCCCGGGTCTCCGAGATAATCCAGCAGGTCGTCAATAATCTGGAAGGCCAGTCCCAGGTTGGTTCCATAGGTGCGCAGGGCAAGGCGCTGCTCGGCAGAACCGTGATTGCAGGCAATGCCTGCCTCGCAGGCCGCGGCAATGAGGGCGGCGGTTTTGCCCGTTAGTACCTGAAAATACTTTTCTTCGGAGATAAGCATTTCCGTGGCGTTGTGCATCTGCAAAAATTCCGATTCAACCATGGCGGCGGTGGCACGACCGATCAAGGCCATGGCCGTAGGGCCTCCTACCTCGCAGGCCACGGCCATGGCACGGGCGTGCAGATAATCCCCGGCCAGGATGACCGGCTCCATCCCCCAGATGGTGTTGGCAGTTTTGGCTCCGCGCCGCAGGGTGGCATGGTCTATGATATCATCGTGCAGCAGACTGGCCGCGTGGAGATATTCAAAAGAGATGGCCAGACGCGCCGTCTCTGCGGGGGGAGGACCGACCAGGCTTGCGGCCAGCAGGGTGAGCAGGGGGCGGATGCGTTTGCCGCCCTGGAAGATGGCATGGCGGATGATCTGGGCTAGCAGTGGGCTTTCTATGATTGTCAGATCTTTTTCCATAACTACATCGATCAGGGCGGCCTGTTTCTTCAGGGTCGCCATCAACTCGGCGTTGTTCATGGGTTTTTCTCCTGGAAAAAAATCTGCACAGACAAGATATCCCGGCAGATCGGGCTTTGGGGCAGGCTTTTCAGGAATAGTCTGCCATACTGCTTGGTAAAAAGACGGACATCGCAGATGGCCAGGACGCCCTGATCGGTAGAACTGCGCATCAGGCGGCCTACGCCCTGACGCAAGGTCAGAATAGCCCGGGGGATCTGGAAATCGAAGAAGGGATTACCCCCTTCGTTTTTGATCCTTTCCATGCGCGCCATAATAACAGGGTCTGAGGGGACTTCAAACGGAAGTTTGTCGATAATCACACAGCTGAGCGATTCGCCTACTACATCCACCCCCTCCCAGAAGCTGGCTACTGCCAGCAGAACGGAATGAGTCTGTTCCCGAAACTGCTCAAGCAGACGGGCTTTGGGTGCTTCGCCCTGCATCAGTACTGGAAAGGGCAATTGCCTAAGGACATCGTGAGCGGCGCGCATGGCGTTGAGACTGGTGAACAATACCAGAGTTCGACCCTTGGCGGCCAGAATCAGCTTCTGCATCAGTTGCTGACTCGCAGCTGGAAACTCCCGGGCCGTGGGTTCGGGAAAGCCCTTGTCCGGCACGAACAACAGGGTGCGTTTTTCATAATCAAAGGGGGTGGCCAGGGTCAGGGTCTGGGTATCGCCTGGCAGACCGAGGCGACTGAAAAAGTAGGTGAAGGTGTCGTCTGTGGTGAGAGTGGCGGAGGTGAAGATCACATTTCTGGTCTGCTCGTAAAGGAAATCCTGCAGTTCGTTGGCGATATCAATGGGAGAGGCGGACAGGGACACGGTTTTTTCCCGGCGCTCGTACCAGTAGACCGAGGATGGGTTTTGCGCTTCGGTGATGGTGGTGAAGGCAGCCAGCATCTCTTCGACCCGCCGCTGCATACCCTGCCAGCTTTCTCCGTTCATGGCCGCTTTGGCCAGTTGATTAGAAAGAGCCTTGATCTGGTCGGCAAGGTGCTGCCGTTCTTCTTCCCAACCGGGGAAGCGCTCGAGAAATTGCCGCAGGGAAAAACGGCCCCGTTCTCTGGGGAAAAGCTCGGTAAAAAGATCGACCTGATGGGCCAGCGCCCTGGCGGTCTGCACAACCCCTTCTTTGGCACGCCCCGCCAGATCCGCCTGGGCTGCGGTCTCCAGGTCTTTCACCAAATCGATTACCTGATAATGACTGAAGGAGGTGCCAAAGTACTGGGTTGCTACTCCTTCCAGATGATGGGCCTCGTCGAAGATCACCGACTCGTAGCGGGGCAGAACCTCGGCATGACCGAAACGACGCAGGGCCAGATCGGAAAAGAAAAGGTGATGGTTGACTACCAGCAGTTGCGCCTGGCCCGCCTTTTTGCGGAGCTGACTGATAAAACAGGTGGAGGCATCCGGGCAGTTGCCACCCAGGCACTGACTGGCTGAGGCGGTTATTGCCTGCCAGAGCGGGGCATTATCCGCCAGCCAGGAGAGTTCGCTCCGGTCGCCGGTCTCGGTTTCTGCAAGCCAAGCTGTAACCTTTTGGATGTCACGGTCGTCGGCCAGAATATTGCGCTGGGGAGTAGCCAGAAACTGCTGCCAGCGGTAAAGACAGAGATAGTTTTGTCTCCCCTTGATGCAGATGACGTTTAGCTTCGGGGCCAGGTGTTTTTTGATAAAGGGGATTTCCTTGGTGAGAATCTGGTCTTGCAAATTCAGGGTATTAGTGGAAACCACTATCTTCTGGCCGCTGAGGATGGCCGGAACCAGATAGGCCAGGGTTTTGCCGGTGCCGGTGCCTGCCTCGACCGCCAGCATCTCCGACTGACCTGGCTGTTCGTCGGCAGAAAGTTCCAGGGTAGTGGCAATGGCTTGGGCCATGCGCAACTGGCTGGGACGCGATTCGTAGCCGGGCAGTTTTTGTGCCAGAATACCACCTTTGGCAAAGATATCAGCCATGGCTTCAGACAGGGACGTGGACATCTGGCTTTGCTCCGGGGGCAGAGTTAGGGGGGCATCTCTCTTTTGTTGACAAGAGAGAAAACATTCTGATAGCCTGATCATGCTGAGAGGATAATGCGTCCAGGTTCGTCTCCGGTCGCGATCATGATGAAGGCTTGTTATCTATACCATAAGGAGAGGATATGAACGAAATTAAAAAGATTCTGGTTCCGGTAGATTTTTCAGAAAATTCACAGAAGATTCTTCGCACGGCCGCGGAGTTTGCCGTCAAATTCAAGGCGGAATTGGCGGTTATTTTTGTAGTGCAGAGCTTTGATGATTATTCAGGTTTTTTTGTGCCCCATATGCCCATCATCCAGCTTGAAGAAGAGATGGTCAAGAGCGCTCAGGAAAAAATCAAGAGCTTTGTGGCGGAAACTCTTAACGGGTCGACGCCACATACTACGGCGATTTTGAGCGGCGATGTGGTCGAAGAGATCAATCGGTTTGCCGAGGAGCAAAAGGTTGATCTGATTGTCATGGGTACCCATGGGTACAAGGGATTAGACAAGATTCTCTTCGGCAGCGTGGCGGAAAAGATTGTCAAAACTGCACCTTGCCCGGTTCTGACAATCAACCCCTACCGTTAAGGTGTTTAATGCAGAACTGCGAGCAGCCCGGTGGCTACTTGATTTTGCTGCGGTTCTGAGATGGGAGTCCCGTTCAGGCTGCGAAAAAGGTTTCTGAGCGATACCCCTTCGTAAGCGTAAAAGTGTATGGATTTGCTCGGGTTGCCTTGCAGAAAAGGCAGGCTTAATCGGTTAAGGTCGTTTCCTGCCCCTTGTAATTCTGTCAGTCGATCGGTGGAGCTTGTTCCGCTTGCGGCAATATCCAGTAGCAATCGGTTGAAATGTTCTCTGATAACCTCGGTGTCTGTCCTGAATTTTTCAACCCAAGCGGCATATTCTTCGCTTTTTTCCGGGGTCGGCAAAATAAGACTAACCAATTTTCTGGGAAGCTGGCCGGTGAGCATCTCGTACTCTTCGGCCATCAGGTCTGGCAGTTCTGCTTGGGTCGTAACCAACAGGGGAATATCTGTTGCCCTGGGATCCCGGGTGTAGAGTTGTCCCCAGGCCTTAATCAGCCGAGTCAGGTTGAGCGATGAAGCGCGCGGAGTCGTGGTCGCAGCAAGCTCCCGCAGGGCCAGGGTTTCTTCTTCATCCATCCCCTCTTCTTTTGTCCCTTCACCCAGGATGGCAGCAAAAAGTGCCGCTTCTTTATCCGAGACAACCAGGAATTCCTGGTTGATTTCGTTTTCTTCTTCCCGGTGCATCTCTGCCAGTTTCAGAATGAGCATAGCCTGCCAGAGCGTTTTATCCTCTGCCTGCTGAGGATCAGCGGGTTTTGGGCCGGAGCGCAGGCTGGACGCCAATACTCCGACTGAGGCCTCGTCCCGGTCGCCATGGTCGGTGGAAAGAGAGGCCAGAAACCCTTTATGGAATTCAGCCTCATGTCCCTTTATTTCTTGCACTAAAGACTGAAAACGGGTTTGTTCTTTTTGGGAAAGCAGCCCCGGGGTATAGCCAGTCCACATTTTCTGCTGCTCTGGCATGTCTGACAGAGTATAAAAAAAGAGCGAGTCGCACAGAAGGCGGAAGGTTCGCAAATCAGCAGGGGACGGATTGGTTTGTGGAGAAAAAAGGGCGCTGACATGTGTCATTTGTATTTCCTGTGTAATTTTGGGGCAACTCGAAAAAAATCAAAAATAGGCGGTATATGCAAAAAATAAGGGAGCAGATTTCCCTGGCGGTCATGGTTGTCGTCTATCTGCTGGCCAGTGCCCGCTATTTTCCCGGACGGGTGATGCATTCAATAGTGGAGACCATGCTCCATATATTGTCGGTGGCGCCGATCAGCTTGGGCGCCACGTTGCTGATTGTTGCCGTCCTGCAACGCCTGGTCAAAGAACGGCTGCTGTTCAACAGAACGCTGCGCCTCTTTCTCATGGTGGCTATCTGCCTGGAGTTTCTCCTCGCTCTTGCCCATTATCTTGAGATAAACGGAGCGGTTTAGCGGTAAGCGTTCAGCAGCACCACATCTGCTTTGTCATCGGCCTGCTAATGTGCAATAGCACACTTCGCAG
>DOZO01000076.1:1584-3240 GCA_003517965.1 Desulfobulbaceae bacterium | reverse complement strand
TCATCGGTGAAGCCGGGCAGGATGAAATAGTTGAGCGAGACAAAGCGGCCATGTTGCTTCATGACCCGGATTGATTGCCTGACTGAATCAAGATTGAACCCCTGGGGTCGATAATAGCGCTGGTGGTAAAGGTCTTGGGCGCTGTTCATGCTGACCCGCAGGCTGTCCAACCCGGCATGGGCCAGACGGGCCACGGCCTCGGGCAGGCTGGCGTTGCTGTTGAGGTTGATGGTGCCCATCTCGGTCTGTTTGCGGATCAGTAAGATAGCTGCCTCGATGGTCGCGGCCTGAAGCAGAGGCTCGCCCTCGCAGCCCTGGCCAAAGCTCACCACCCCGCCCTTGACTGCCTTGAGATGGGGCACGGCGATCTCGGCAATCTCCTTGGGGGTAGGAACAAAGGTGATCCGATCCTGAGTGGAGGGGCAGCAGCCAGAGGGCTGGAGGGAGATGCAGCCGAGGCACTGGGCGTTGCAGACCGGCGAGGTGGGCAACGGCGCTTCGAACTGGCGGAGAAAGTAGTTGATTGCAGCCGGACAACGGTAGGTGAGGCAACACTTGCCCAGATGCTGGATGAGCCGGTTCTGCTCGTTTTGCCTGAGCCATTGTTCGGTGCGGCGGGTAAGCCTTTCCGGCTGGAAACGGTTCATCTCCTGGCGTTTGTCCGGATCGCTTCTGAAGGCGCTGACCCAAAACTGGCCATCGTGCCAGCCCACGGCGGTGTAGGCGAAAAGCGGCAGGTGGGCCAGGTCGGCGGTTGATTTTTCAAATCCGGCCCAGTGGATGGCGGTATGGGCTGGCGACATGAAGGCGGCTACCGCCTGAAGGCCAGCGGTCGGGTCCAGCGGGTTTTCTTCAACCAGGAGCGGTTCGCCGGTTTCTGGATCAATCCCTACCGGCAACCGGCCCGGCAGGACGAAGATGTCGCTGCCCTCGGGCAGGGGGATAAGGTCTTCGAGGCTGGGCCGGGAAAAATGGCTGCCGCTACGGCCCGCCATGGCAAGCTCGGGCAAATCGGTGATCTCGCCCGCGGCGTTGGCAAAGATCAGGCTGGGGGTTTTGTTTGGGTGTCGGATTGGCATCATGGTGTGTCGGGCTGGCATTATTCTGGCTGGCTGTTTAGCATAACCTTAGAACAGTTTTAAGTGATCAACAACCAGAGTTATTGCCATCTGTTCTTTTTTCCGGGGGGACAGACAAGCTCCGCCGGAGGATATTCAAGCAAAAACTATTGAGTTTCTGAGGTAATTGTGTATTTTATTCCTCTTGATTTCGGCAACAAGCCGCTGTTTGGAAAGTGAAGCAATTTGGGATGCCATGATCGGCATAAGGAGCCGTAACGAAATGGTACAGCATGTACAAAATATTTCGTAACGGTTCCTAAAGTTCGCACGGAGGATATCAGATGCAGCAGACAGCGGAGGCAAAGACCTGGAGTATCGATCGGGCTCGGGAGCTGTATGGTATTGCCCGCTGGGGATTGCGGTATTTTGATATCAATGGCCGGGGGCAGGTGACTGTTGCCCCGCTCAAGGAACAGGGGGGCACCGTCGCCATTGTTGATGTGATCAAGGAGGCGGTGGAACAGGGGTTGCATTTTCCTATGCTCATTCGCTTTCATGATCTGCTGCGCAACCGGGTGGAACGGATCAACAAGGC
>DOZO01000076.1:0-1473 GCA_003517965.1 Desulfobulbaceae bacterium | reverse complement strand
AACAAGGCCTTCAACGACGCCATTGTCGATCTGGAATACAAATCCATCTACCGTGGTGTCTATCCGGTAAAGGTCAATCAGCTGCGGGAGGTGGTCGAAGAGATCATCGACGCGGGCAAGCCCTTCCATCATGGCCTTGAGGTTGGCTCCAAACCGGAACTTTTCGCGGTACTCGCCTTTCATGAAGACAGGGAAAGCCTGATTATCTGTAACGGTTACAAGGATTCTGTTTATATCAAGACCGCGCTTCTGGGCCGCAAGCTGGGCAAGAAGATCATCCTGGTGGTGGAAAAAGTCGAGGAAGTCGCCAACATTATCCGCTATGCCAGGGAATTGAAGGTGGAGCCGATGATCGGCCTCAGGGTCCGGTTGATGAGCGGCGGCAAGGGCAAGTGGGAAAAATCAACCGGCGAAGATGCCAAGTTCGGCCTTTCCACCCAGGAGATTATCCAGGTCTCTGATCTGCTCAAGGAGGCCGGCCTCGCCGATTGCCTCAAGCTTGTGCATTTTCACAGCGGTTCCCAGATTCCGGACATTCTGACCATCAAGAAGGCGGTGCGGGAAGGGGCCATGTTCTATGCCAAGATTCGACAGATCGGCCATGCCCTGGAGTACATCGATGTCGGCGGCGGCCTGGGTGTTGATTACGATGGCAGCCGCACCACCTTTCATTCTTCCATCAACTATTCCCTCAACGAATACGCCCGGGATATCGTTCATAATATCATGGATGTCTGCGACTCTCAGGGGGTTGAGCATCCGGTGATTGTCAGCGAGTCGGGCCGGGCCGTGGTGGCGCATCATTCCGTGCTGGTGGTGGAAACCTTCGGCGACATCAAGAAGATGGAGCATGTCCAAGAACCTGCCAAGCCGGAGATCAGCCATAAACTGGTGGATGAGGCCTGGTACAACTACACTCACGTCAACCCCAGCAATCCGCTGGAGGCTTACCACGACGCACTGCACAACAAGGAAGAGACCCAGGTTTATTTCGAGCTGGGTCTTATTGATCTTGAGATCAAGGCGGAGGTGGAAAAATTTTTCTGGCTCACCGGCGCCAGGGTGTTGGAGCATTTCAAGGAGGCCGAGTATAAGCCTGACGATATTGTCGAGTTGGAGAGCAAATTTTCTGACCAGTATCTCTGTAATTTCAGCGTTTTCCAGTCTCTGCTTGATCATTGGGGCTACGGACAGCTCTTTCCGATCATGCCCCTGCACCGGCTGAACGAGGAGCCCCAACGTCGAGGTACCCTGGCCGACATCACCTGTGATTCGGACGGCAAGGTTTCCAAGTTCATCAATCTCTACGAGGAAGGGGTGGACACCCTGCCCCTGCATGATTTAAACGGCAAGCCCTATTATCTGGGGGTTTTTCTTACCGGCGCCTATCAGGACATCATGGGCGACCTGCATAATCTTTTTGGCCGGGTGAACGAGGCCCATGTCTTTTTGGATGAGGATGAGGATTCCGGG
>DOZO01000022.1:38393-38593 GCA_003517965.1 Desulfobulbaceae bacterium | reverse complement strand
GAGCCCGGCCCGGATTACATCTTTACGCTCAACATCCTTTACAGCCTCGGCATCCAGGCCAAGGTGGACTTTATCAGCTTAGACAGCAGCAGAACCTACGGCACACGGGAAGAAGCCTTGCACGCGTCCCGCTGGATGGTTGATGATCTTACCGCCTTGGAAGAAGAGCGGCTGGTCGCTTATGTGGATGCGCATTTAAG
>DOZO01000022.1:38018-38146 GCA_003517965.1 Desulfobulbaceae bacterium | reverse complement strand
CCCCCCCCCCCCCCCGCGGGCAGAAAGACATGAAAGGTAGCGCCTTCGTTAGTGCTTTCCACCGTGATCATTCCTCCGTGCTTCCGCACGATGGCCTCGGAGAGAGCGAGGCCGAGGCCTTGCCCCTT
>DOZO01000022.1:27857-37843 GCA_003517965.1 Desulfobulbaceae bacterium | reverse complement strand
CTTGGTGGAAAAATAGGGGTCAAAGATCCGGGGCAGGTTTTCCGCGCTGATACCGCAGCCCTGATCCTGGAAAGATATCTGCACGTAATCTCCAGGCGCAAGAGTAGAGTGCGCCTCCAACGCGACGTTGACGTTGACCGCCGATACTCTGAGGGTGCCGCCATGGCGCATCGCCTCCACGGCGTTCATGGTCAGATGCTGCCATACCATTTGTATCTGCGTTGGATCGCAGGAAACCTCCCGCAGGTCATCACTCAGGGCGAAGACAACTTCCACGCCAGTGCCAATCGTCTGGCTATTGACCTCTTTGCGGATAAACTCCGCAATCTGAAGGGGCGTCTTCAAGGGGCTGCCGCCTGAGGAAAAGGCTATAAGCCTGCTGGTAAGTTTTGCGCCAAGCGAGTAGGACTCTTCGGCCTTGACCAGATACTGGTAGGCATCGCTTGATTCAGGCAGCATCATTCTGGCCAGGGTAATGTTGCCCAGCAGGGCCTGAAACAGGTTGTTGAAGTCGTGCGCGACGCCGCCTGCCAGAATGCCGATGGCCGCCAGGTTTTTGGCCTTGCTCATCTCAGCCTCTATAGCCTTGCGGGAGGTAATGTCCTCCACGACCCAGATCACCCCTTCCTCCAGATGGCCCGGGGAGATGGCCTGTCCCAGAAGCCTGCACAGGATTGGGGCCCCGTCTGTACGAAGCATCCTGACCTCTGCGGCATAGGTCGCACCACGATCCAGCACCGGAAAAGCTTCCTCTCCGAAGCGCAGGAAGCTCTCCTGATCTGGGTACAGCACTGCGCTGATCCTGCCCGTCAGATTTTCATCGGTGGGAATACCGAATATCCTTTTCATGGCCGGGTTGACCCAGACGAGCTTCCTTTCTTTCAGCAGGGCCACCCCTAGACCGGTATTGTTGAGGATGATCTTTTGCTCATTGAGAGCGTGGGCGAGCGTATCAAAAGACTCTGAGAGTCTGACATTCATGCGGTTGAATTCCAGGGCCAGCAGGTCGAGTTCAGTGGTGCCGGTGGCGAGAATGCGGTAGTTGAAATCGCCTGTCCCGATCCGTTGCGCCCCGGCGGTTATGATGCCAAGTCCGTTGAACAGCCGCCGGTACAGCGGCAGCAGGCAGAGGACAAGGAGAACCAATATAAATGTCCCTCCCACCATCAGGATTAAGTTGCTGCGCCACTGAAAATCTATATCCCCTTTTCCCAAATCATCTGTTATCTGCGCAATTTTAGTATCGATGTCCTGAAACTTCACCAGCAGGGTGGCAGCGATGGGGGACCCGGAGGGGTCGCGCTCCTCCAACAATATGGGCAAGAAGACGCCGAGACGTTGGTGATCATCTTTGAGGGATGATAATAAGAGGTGGTCATCGCCAACGGCCAGCTTCATTAAACTATCATGTGCGGGGTGGGCGGCCAATCGCTCGCCTATTTGGCGATGAGCGGTAAGGATTTGCAGACCAACTCTCGGGCTGCGATAGAGCAGGAATTCCTGAGTCAGGTTGGCCAGAACGAAGTTGGCCGAGTGAAGGTTTGAAAAATACTGGATATGGTCGCGCAGGTTTGTGAAGCAAGTCTTGGTGAACAAAAGGAGCATCGTGCTTGCCAGCAGGGCAAGGCCAGGCAGCATGATAGCGATGATGAATCTGTTGTGGATGCGCATAGCGGCTGGCTCAGTGGATTATGGTGACCGCCTCGGGCTTGACCGATTTCAGAGCGTCAAGATAGAGGAAGTCCAGATAGTTGGGCATTGGTTTGCGCTGCGCCGTTGGCAGCAGGCCGATCTGCCAGCGGGCCATATTTTCCAGAAGAAAGAGCAGAGGCTGATCAAGGGTGACGCGGAAGTGATGGGCCGACCAGATTCGCTCGATCTCCGCCTGATCGGCGTTATAGGTTTTGGCGGCGATGGCCTTGGCTCGGCTCGGCTCCTTTTTGGCAAACTCTTCGGCCCACACTAAGGCGCGGAGGACCTTGGCGATGGTCGCGGAATTACCCTGGACAAAATCCCGCTTGCCAACCAGGGCATAGATGGCGACACATAGACCTGGACTGGGCATGATCTTGGCCTTGCCGGCAAATTCCTCTACCAGATGGGTAGTTTCCGGTTCGCGATGGACAACGGCGTCGACCTCGCCGCGTTGAAATGCCTTGATTACCTCGTTGTGGTGCAGATATACGCGCTGCACATCTGTGTTTTTGAGTCCGTTATAGGCGAGAAAGGTATCCAGCAGATAGTGTTGGGTCGTGAATTCGGGCAGGGCGATACGGCGGCCCTTAAGGTCGGCCCCCTTGAGGATGCCTCGGTCAGTGCGGACCACGATTTTTTCAAAATCATCGGACAGACTCAGGTTGGCAACAATAAGAAAATCCCGGCGAATCATGCTGTGGTGCACCACGGGAGTCTGGGCAGTGGTCGCCAGATCGCACTTGCCGTCGAGCATCGCCTGCAGGGCGTTTTTGCCGCTGGTAAAGGGGCGCAGCTCCATTTCCACCCCTTCGGCCCGGAAATAGCCTTGTTCCAAGGCGATGGGCAGCAGAGATGAGGAGGCCGAACCAAAACAGATGCTGACTTTTTTCTGGGCCTGACAATCGGAGGCAAAGTGGACAAGGTCGCTTAAGATGAACCATAAAAACAACAGCATGACCCGAGAGACCAGGGGGTGCACAATAGGGGAAGACGTTGGGATTTGCATAATATTCTCCAGCTGAAGTCAAAATTCCTCAATCCTTTTCCTGAACCAGCGGATCACGGCTTCTTTTTTCTCGGCAATATCAATCTCGTAAATATCCTGCGGAAAAAGCATTTCTGCTACGCCAGAATCGAAGATCCGCTTTACCTCATATTCGTCGTGGGACACCTCCCGTTCATAGATATAATTGAGGTATGAGTAGTTGGTGTGCACGATAAACTCTACCCGCATTCCCCCCATGCGGGCAAAAAACTTTAACATCCTGGTCTTGGCAGAGCTGCCGATGTTTCCGCTATTATGTCCGCCTCCGGAAAGGGTATCAGTCACCTCCTCCAGGGTCATCAGGGAGCCGGCCCGGGTGGCGCTCTTGGTCAGGTGCCGCTGAAAGGCCTTGACCTCGGCTACCGAATCAACCACCCCCATAAGGCCCAGCTCGTCATCCACCGCTACGGCCGGATTTTCCTCGCCCTTGCGCAACAGCTTCAGCACCTTGGCCTCGGATTGTTTTTTGCGGATGGAGACATAGATCGGCACCTCAAACCCATTGGCCTGAAAGCGTCGGCGTTTGATCAGGGTGAGCTTCTGGTTGGCTTTTCTTTTTATGGCGCGAGCCTGTTCCCGGTTGATGACCTCCACCCTGGTGCAGGCGTAGGTGTCCGGATCGTGATCGCTTAATAGGTAGACAATCTCCAGCTCGCCGATCCTGCTTTTCTTGCTCCAGACGTATTCGTTTAAAAAGTCGAGAAACTGGCCGAACTTGGCCTCCACCTCGGTTTCTCTTTCCCGCTGATCAATGGAGCCGGCCAGATTCATGAGAATGAGCTTGCGCTTGGCCTCAAAGCGCGCCTTTTTATGGTAGCGGTCGTCAAAGAGGATGAGCAGCAGATCCACCGGACTCTTGCAGGAGTCAATTTCGTTGGTCATCTCGATATAGGAGGCATAATTGGCCAGCACCTTGGCCTTGAGATAGTTGATCACCCCATCGGCGGTTCGGGAATAGGTATTGACCCGCAGGATTACCTCCCGGGCGTTGCCCTCAATGCCGAACATGTTGCCCAGCAGCCGGTAGGCCCGCTCGTTGGCCAGCTTGCGCCTGGCTGGGTCATTGATGATCGCCTGTATCCCGGCAAAGGAGCGGACATCAAGAAACTCGAAAATCTGGTTGCGCAGGATTCGATAACGGGTGGTCATGCCAGCCTCAGCCAATCCCCTGGCAAAGAGCCGCGCCTCAGGGGGAAACGAGGCCAGGCTCGGTGGCCTGTCTCCGGTGGCAAAAGGACCATTGCGCTCCAGCAGCGAAAAGATATTTTCTTGCACCATAATGTTTGTTTCCCTTTCTCAAGAACGGACTTGCCGAACCTTGGCAGTATGTTCTTTTTCAGTGTAAGGGCAGGGGATCTCCAGAAGCAAGGATTATATTCGCAGGATTATATTCGCCGCTGATCAGGAAAGGCAAAAGTTCGCCGATCTTTGCTGAAAGACTCCCGGCTCATCTATATGCGCGTGAGCGAGAGGTGCCCGGATTTTTCACTGTACAGTGCTCTTGAGAGACACTAAAGTGGGGGCTGTTAATATGGACTTTTACATTGAGGATCTACATGGAGCCTAAATACATCAGCATTCGTGGGGCGCGGATGCATAATCTGAAAAATATTAATGTCGATCTGCCTCGTAATCGGCTGGTGGTTTTCACCGGCTTGAGCGGTTCGGGCAAATCTTCTCTTGCCTTTGACACCCTTTATGCCGAGGGGCAGCGCCGTTATGTGGAATCGCTGTCCACCTATGCCCGCCAGTTTCTGGGGCAGATGGAAAAGCCCGAGGTGGATTCGCTCGAGGGCTTGAGTCCGGCGGTGTCCATCGAGCAGCGGACCACCAGCCGGAATCCGCGTTCTACGGTGGGAACCATTACCGAGATTTACGATCATCTGCGTCTGCTTTTTGCCAGGGTGGGCCGGCCTCATTGCCCGAAATGCGGCGAGGAGATTCGGCCCCAGTCTGTGCAGGATATGGTGGCCAGCCTGATGGCTCTGGCGGAGGGGAGCAAGATCGTGCTTTTGGCCCCGATAGTGGACGGGAAAAAGGGCGAGCATCAGGCGGTGCTGCAGAAACTCCGGCGGGATGGTTATGTCCGGGTGCGGATTGACGGAGAGATCCGCGAGCTGGCCGAGGAGATCGTGCTTGATAAAAACAAGCGTCACACCATTCAGGCGGTGGTGGACCGGCTGGTGATCAAGCCCTCGGTGGCCAGACGGCTGTCTGATTCGGTGGCTACCACCGTCCAGCTGGGCGCTGGTTTTTTGTTGGCGCAACTGCCGGAAGCCGGGCAGGAGATTCTGTACAGCGAACATGCCGCCTGCGTTCGCTGTGGCAAGAGCCTGCCGGAACTGAGCACCCAGCTTTTTTCCTTCAACAACCCCAAGGGCGCCTGCCCGGAATGCGGTGGCCTGGGGGTAAAACAGTTTTTTGACCCGGATCTGGTGGTGCCAAACCCCGGCTTGAGCCTCAACCAGGGTGCCATCCTCCCCTGGCAGAACAGCTCGCCCTCTACTTACACCCAAGAGCTTATGGCCGGGCTGGCCCGCAAGTATGGCTTTTCGCTGGACACCCCGTTTGCGGCGCTGCCAGAACGGGTTCGGGAGATTATTCTGCACGGCAGCGGGCTGGAGAATGTGGTCTTTGATTATGTGCGCTTTCGCAGCCTGCACAGCCATCGTAAGCCCTTTGCCGGGATTTTGCCGCAACTGGCCCGGCGCTATCTGGAGACCGGCTCCGGCGCGGTGCAGGAAGAGCTGGAACAGTACATGAACGAGCAGGACTGTCCGGCCTGTCATGGAGCGAGGCTCAGGCCCGAGGCTCTGGCGGTGCGGATCGGCGCCTGGAATATCCATACCCTGACTAATCAGAGTATCGCCGGACTCCTGCAAACCCTGCCCTCCCTGGTCTGGACGGAGCAGGAGCTGTTTGTGGCTGAGCGCATCTTGAAGGAGATTATGGATCGGCTCTCATTTCTGCATGATGTGGGCTTAGGCTATATCTCCCTTAGCCGCAAGGCGGCAACTCTTTCCGGCGGCGAGGCCCAGCGGATCAGGCTGGCCTCCCAAATCGGTTCGCGTCTGGCCGGGGTTTTGTATATCCTTGATGAGCCGAGCATCGGCCTGCACCAGCGGGACAACCAGCGGCTGATCAATACCCTGACCAGACTGCGTGATCTGGGCAATACCGTGCTGGTGGTGGAGCATGACGAGGACACCATCCGGGCGGCGGATCATGTGCTGGACATGGGGCCGGGGGCCGGAGTACACGGAGGGGAGGTAGTGTACAACGGCGAGGTGGCGGGGCTGTTATGCCACGAAACCTCCATTACCGGCGGCTATCTCTCCGGGCGTCTGTCCATTCCGATTCCTAAAAAGAGACGGCGGCCCGCCTCAGCAAAGGCCTGGATCACCATTAGGCAGGCGACGGCCAACAACCTGCAAGGGATTGAGGTTCGCATCCCCCTTGGTCTGATGACCTGCGTCACCGGGGTGTCCGGCTCGGGGAAAAGTTCGCTGGTGATTGAAACCCTGTTCAATGGGGCGGTAAACTTTCTCGCCCACGGCAAGGGGAAAACCGGCAAGGTCTGCGCCTTTGAGGGGCTGGAGCAGATCGACAAGGTGATCGACATCGATCAGAGCCCCATTGGCCGGACCCCTCGTTCCAATCCCGCCACCTACACCGGTCTGCTTACCCCGGTGCGTGAACTCCTGGCCCGGTTGCCTGAAGCAAGGGCCAGAGGCTATCAGCCGGGCCGTTTCAGCTTCAACCTGAAAGGAGGCCGTTGCGAGGCCTGCGAAGGCGAAGGGGTGATCAAGATCGCCATGCATTTTCTCCCCGACATCTATGTGACTTGTGAGGCCTGCGGTGGAAAGCGCTATAACCCGGACACTCTGGATATTGTCTATCGGGGCAAGAATATCGCCGAGATTCTGGCCATGAACGTGGAGGAGGCCCTGGACTTTTTTGCCAAGATTTCCCAGATCAAGGGTAAACTGCAAACCTTGCTGGAGGTGGGGCTGTCGTACCTGGCTCTGGGCCAGTCCTCAGTGACACTCTCAGGCGGCGAGGCGCAGCGGATTAAGCTGGCCAAGGAGCTGAGCAAAAGAAGCACCGGCAAAACCCTGTACATCATGGATGAACCGACCACCGGTCTTCATCCCGCCGACATCCAGCATCTTCTCCATGTGCTGAACCGGCTGGTGGCAAGCGGCAACACCGTGGTGATCATCGAACACAATCTCGATGTGATCAAAACTGCCGATCATCTCATCGATCTCGGCCCGGAGGGTGGGGATCAAGGGGGGGAGATTGTCGCCCAGGGCACCCCCGAAAAGGTAGCCAGGGTCGAGGCATCATACACCGGACAATTTCTCAAGAAGATATTGGAGGGATGATTTAGATGATTTGTCGGAAATAGCAAAAGACCCGTTGAAGTTTCGGTATATTTCATTATAAAGAATGAGGTGCAGGATTTTAATCAATGCCATTAAGAAACTCAGACTCAGACAAGGAATTAAACATCATGACGGAAGAAAATAACGCTGACGCCCAGGCACCGCAACCACCTGTTTTTCGGTTGCAGAAGATGTATCTCAAGGATTTATCATTTGAAAATCCAGAGGCTCCCGATGTTTTTCTGGCTAAAGGGGAACCCAGAGTTGATGTTAATCTGGGTCTGAAAAACCGGAAGCTGGAGACGGAAGACCATTATGAGGTTACCCTGGCCATTACCGCCAAAGTGACCAACAGCCAGACCGAGAAGACTATGTTTATCATCGAGGTTGAACATGCCGGGGTATTTTTGCTGAAAAATATTCCGGAAGAGCATCTGCCTGCTGTCCTGGCAGTAGAATGTGCGGCCCTGCTCTTTCCTTTTACCCGGCAGATAATCAGTCAGGTTTCGGTGGATGGCGGGTTTATCCCCTTCCTGATGGAACCGATCAATTTTCACGCCCTGTATGAAAATTCACAAAGGCAGGAGACGGCAGAACAGCAATAGGGTTAAAAATTGCAGCTCATAAAAAAAACCCGGCATTTGCCGGGTTTTTTTTATGACACAGGGGGGAGTAGGGGACTAAGCCGTTGCTATAAAATAACCAGGTCATTTTATAGTTGAGTTGAGCAGCTTGTCTGCTCAAACGAAACTTATACCCGAAGGGTGTATGTGGCCAAAACGGCATAAGGCGCCGTGAAGGGATGAGCGAAAGTGTATAAATTATTTTGTAACGGCTCCTAATAAATCTTTGGCTGAAGCATGATAACCAGCTCACTTTTCTTGGTGGATTTGGCAGAGTGGGAGAAAAGTTTGCCCAGCAGGGGAATATCGCCCAGGAAAGGAACCTGGTTGCTGCCGTCGGTGGTTTCGGCATTATCAATAAGACCGCCTACGACCATCACTTGGCCGCTCTTGATCCGAACAGTGGTATTCATCTCCCGCAGCTTGATCTTGGGCACCCCGATTTTGTTATCCCCCCCAATGGTTTCGTAAGCAACTACATTTCCATCGAGTTTTGAAGTCACAGGGGTCAGAGTGAGGATAATCTCGTCATTGTCCATTATGGTCCCGATCACCGACATGCCGATTCCGGACATGAGGGTCGCCGTGGTGACGGTGTAGGTTACCGCACCTGTGGTGCCGTCAATTCTGGATTCAACCTTGTCGATATATTTGACACTGTCACCCGCCGTGATGAGACCTGGCTGTCCGTTCATAATACTTAGTTTTGGATTGGCCAGCACGGTAGTATGCCCCTGGGTATCGAGAAAGTTCAGGGCAAGGGAGAAGGGATTGGGGCCAAGCGAAACCTGACTTACCGCTCGGCCTCGCAGATCGCGATTTGGATCATAGATAATCCCGTTAGCGGTGGAAGCAAGAGCTGCTGGAGGGGCGCCAAACAGAGTGAGATCAAGCTTCTTGCCGGACAGAAAATTAGTCCAGTCTATGCCCCTGCTTTCGGTATTATCGAGGGAAACCTCGACGATCTTTGCCTCGATGGAGATTTGCCGATAGAGCTCTGATTTCAGGTTGTCGAGGTAAACGGCAACCTTTTCGACGAGTGGTCGTGGTGCGGTCACGGTGATTAAGCCTATGGGTTTATCAATGCTGTAATAGCCTTTCCCTGCCTGGACATTGCGTTTGGTTGTTGATGAAGCAGCGGCAGGCGCGGTGGCGGGCGGTTGGGGATAGCCGGTCTGAGTTGATGTTCCTGTTGTGGCGGATGCAGGGGTAACAATGGTTTCTTCCCATATTTCGAGCATCTGATCGATATTTTTTCTGATATTTTCCCAGATATCAAAATCGTTTTTATCGCTGGTAAGCTGGATATTCCCCTTCAGCCCGCTTGTTGCCGCACTGCCTCCCAGCACATCCCCACCGACTCCGGTAGCATATGAGGATTTCAAAAACGGCATAGCCACGTGGAATTTACGAGTTTCGCGGTACTTGACCACGATGGTATTGCCCTGAACCTCGTGGAAATAATCCTTCTGCCGCAGGATATTGTCGAGTGACTTGAAAAAATCATCTTCCGCCCGGATATCCACATCGACCATGGCCATCTGATCAACATCGCTGGCCCAACTGATGTTCATGCCTTTTAGAGCGGCCAACCGTTTCATAATGTCGCGCAGGGCCACCGGGCCGGTATTCGAGGAAATATCGGCGCCAATCGGAATTGTAAGTTCGGTATTCCCCGTCCCCATTTGACCAGAAGCTTCACCCAACATATATATCGACTTTTGGAAACGGACCGGCAACTGGCCTGCTTCCAAAATCCGGGCCTTTTTTTCTGGTGCTGAAGCCGGTGCCGCAATTGGATCTGGTGTTGGCATGGTGTCGGCGACAGGTGCACAGGCGGTGTTTAACAGCAGATAGGTCGCTGCCCAGACAAATAAGGTAATGACACTTTGAGTTCTTTTTTTCATGATGGTCGTCTTTATACTCCTGTATTCTGAATCCTGACTCCTGAATTCTTTTGAATGTGACAAAGTGGCGCTAAGCTGTTGTAAAGAAATAACCTGGACGTTTCGTGTGGCTAAACCGGCATAAGGAGCCGTACAGTTAACAGTCAGAATAGTGCATTCTTAACGGCTCCTAATTTACCGTTGCAATCCTTTCTCTGATGAACTGCTGGAGATCCTCAGGCACCGGGTAACCGGAAAGCAGCACCGCATTGTAGGCTACGACAGCCTGGGCCGAATGGCCAAGTTTGTCCAGGATGCGGGCTTTGGTCACCAGGGTGTCAAGGGTATC
>DOZO01000022.1:18609-27681 GCA_003517965.1 Desulfobulbaceae bacterium | reverse complement strand
TGGTACTCTTCGGCAAAGGAAGCGTAACTGACCAGTGCTTCGCTGGCAGGAGCATCCCCGCTGATGGCCAGGTCAAAATATGCCTTGGCCGTTTCTATTTTTTTCATATTGGCTGAACCAATGGCTGCCATCAGGGCTGCCCCCGCATTGGCAGGCTCAAGAGCCAGCGTTGCCTTGGCATAGTGTATGGCCTTGGCATTCATTCCTAGCTGAGTAAGACAGAGCGAGGCGATACGGCTGGCGAGTTGGACATTTTTCGGCCATTTGCTGAAGGCTGTTTCATAGAGAGATAAGGCCTTTTCTGGTTGATCGTTTTTTTCGGCGGCAATGGCCTGCTGGATGAGGTTTTTTGCTTCGATAACCTCTTTTGGGGTCTCCAGACGTTGCTTTACTGATATGGTTTCAACCGTTTCGCCACCCTTGACGGAAATTGCACTCGTGGCAGTTTTTGGCCAGTTAAACTGTTTAGCCTTTGGTGCGATGACGAGAGTGTTGAAGCGTTCCTCTTTCTGCAGGTCCTTGAGGTTGAGAATGATGTCCAAGGCAAAATCCCAAGGGATATCGTTTAGTGAAAGGGTCAGGGTGCCGCTGACTCCTTCGTCCACGACAATATTCTGACCGCTTATTTCGCCAAAAAGCCTGAATACATTGTGGAGATCAATCTTGAAAAAATCCACGGTTATTTTCTGTTTTTCATATCCGGCAAAGGCAAGACTGTCTGATGGTGCTTTTTCGGGAGATTTTTTTTCCGGGGCAGAAGTCGCAGACGGGGCAGAGACTTTTGCAGTTGGAGCCTTTTCCGGTAAGGGTTTTGCCTTTGGTTTTATGTTGGGAAACTTGGGGGTGATCAACTCGGCCGGATTGGCTGTGCTGTCAAGCTCAAGATCTTTCAGCACTGACGCCAGATTAACCTCCGGGCTGGCAATGGTTGTTGTTTTATTGAGTTGAGAAAAATCTACCTTGGTAAAATTGACGACAATATTGTTGCCCTTTCTTGCTATGGTGTAGGTTGGATCACCAGAGAGGTAGATTTCCAGTCGGACGATGGCCGGTTTCTGGTCGGGCAAGGTAATATTTTTTATGTCCTGTACGGCACCATGCGGCAGATTTGCCGGCATTTTTGCAGGGTTTACGAGCCTCCCGTCGGCAATGTCCAATACGATCCGCAGAGGATCAAAAAGCTCATATATTGTGTAGGTAGGTGGAGCACTGCCCTGAATAACCAACTGTACGCCGTCGGCAGTCTGGTCAAGATTTATGCCTGATATGGCGTATAAAGCTTGTTTGGGGGAGGAAACGGCTGGTTTTTTGGCAAAAGCCACCCCACTTAATAAAAAACAGGATATCAGCAGCCCAGCGAAGATACATTGCAGGCGGGTAAGCCGTCGTGCAAAAATAACTTGTTCTTTTGGGATATCGCGAGCGGCATAAGGAGCCGTAACGAAAAGAGTAAAAAATGGACAGATTATTTTTAAACGGCTCCTGATAATGGAGGTCATTATTTTTCTCCCTCTTTGTTTAAAATCATCTCAACTTTGCGGGATGTGCGTTCGCCGGTCACATTTTTTTGCTCGATGACTACCTTGTTTTGGGCGATTAGGACAACTTCTCCCATTTCTCCAATTTTTGTGCCCTTACGAAGCAGATAGCCAGCGCCGGAGGAATCCTGCACCATGGCCAGGAACCCGCGCTTGCTTGAAACAATGGCGACCAGGGTCAGCTGGGCTGGTTCAAATTTTCTTGTCCCCGTCAGTTCGGCCTTGGCCTTGGCCTCAGCTTTAATGATTTCCTGGGTGAGAAAGGGGAAAAATGGATCTGGCCTTTCGCGATTATACATAAAAGATGGGGTCTGCCCACTGGTAAGGGCTGTCTCCAGAGATTGAGCAGCAGGTTCCGTGCCTGGTGGCAGAGCAGTCTCAGACTGGGCATAAATATCAGCTGCCGACATACACCATCCGCTTGTCACAAAGCAAAAAGTGAGGAAAAGATTTTTTGCGCACATGCTGTTCATCATGATGAGTAGTTCTCGCCAAAGACAACGGTTATCGCTCGGTAATTTTTTATTGTAATCGCAAAAAGCCGCGTGTCAGTCGTCGGTAGCAGTGCCGACATCACAACGGTTATTAGTTTGTAACTCGTTGATCTTGAGTCGCGATCCTGTCACTTTACTTTTTTTGAGCGTTGGCCACAATTTCAGCAGGATCGAGAAAGCGATAGGTAACAAGCTGAAATGTCGAATTCAGGATCATTTCTCCACCCGTCTGCTTGGGGGAATCAATCTTGATGTTGTTTACTGCAACAATACGCGGGAGCTTGCTGATCCTGTCAAGAAAAACACCTGCATTATGGTATGCCCCCTGCACCGTAATATCAACAGGGATTTCCGCGTAAAATTGCTGCGGTTTTTCTGCCAGCGGCTTGAAAGAAAGAACATCCAGTCCCGAAGAGGCTGCCTGTGCGGAAATGGTGGCCAAGAGCGTGGGGATTTCTTTTTGATCAGGCAGCAACAAAGAGGCCTCGGCAAACTGGCGTTGAACTTCCGCCATTTCCGCCTTGTGCCGGCCAAGATCGCTGGCGATTTTTTCTACCTTCCTGATTTCTTCTTCGAGGCCGACTTTTTGTGTTCGCAGGGTTTTTATTTCGCTGGCTTTTGGGGAATAGACCAGAAAAAAGAAGATTACACATGGCAGAATGCAGATTGCGGCTGCAATTAGCATTTTTTGTTGCATCTTAAGCAGGCTACCTTTGCCGTCGAGAAACTTATCGAAATTTGCCTGTATCTTTATTATGTCAAGCGCCATGACTTCTCCCGCCCAAGTTACGTCTATTTTTTTGCAAGTCCATCAACTGCTGGAACGACAACATTAATGGTGAGAGAAAAAGATTTCAATTTCTGTTTGGCCACGTCGATCTGGGCAGAACTGGTCAGTTCCGTCTTTTCAAGATACTCCGAGGCTTCCAGTTGCTGCATATACTGGGCAATGGTTTCGTTATCCAGAGCAATGCCTTGCAGTTGCAAGCGTCCTGCCGACTGCTGTAGAGAGTTAAGCCACATGCGGTTTGTCGTGGTCCGTGACGCCACTTCATCAAGGACTCGCACTGTTACCTTGGCGCCAGTCTGAAGTTTTTTTATGGAGTCCAGTTTCTGCTCTACCAACTGTTTTTCTTTTTTCAGGGTGTCAATCTGTTTAATAATTGGCTGATAGGCTTGTTTTTTCTGCTCAAGGCTCACAAGCTCTGCCTTTAGGCTGGCAATTTCACCTGTCAGGGAAAACCAGACTGCAACAAGGACAAGCAGCACCAAAAATAAAGCGGCAAGCAATCCCGCAAGTTCTGTTTTCAGGCGTTGTCTTTTCTTCATCTGCCTGATCGGCAGGAGGTTGATGCGAATCATGGCGCTTAGATCTCCACTGGCCTTGTCGCCAGGCCAGCAGCAAGGGTCATTTCCGGCGCAATACTTTTCAGATAGGCAGGATCAATGATTTTATTGTCCACAGCTGCTTGCTTGAAAGGATTGAAGAGTTCGACTGCGATCTTTGTTTCTTTGGCAAAGAACCTGGTAAGACCCTGTATTTTCGCCCCGCCACCGCTCAAGACAATTTTGGCAATCATTTCGTCTGGTTGACTGGAAGAATAAAAATCAATGGCACGTTTAACCTCGGTTACCCACTGACTGCAGATGTTCGTAAAAAGGTTGTCGAGCTCCTCCCTTTTTTCCTGTGTGGTCATTTCTCCGGTTTTTAAGGCCTCTGCCTCTTCAAAGCTGATCCCGAAAAGATTTTGAATCTGTTCGGTTAACTGTCGGCTGCCGAGGACAACGTCCCGAGCAAGAATTGAAGTACCATGGGAGATGATATTGATGTTCATTTTTGAGGCGCCAATATCTACCAGAACAACATTGTCCGTCAGGCCATAATTTGCCCAGAAGGCGTTTTCCAGGGCAAAGGCATCCACATCAACGACAACCGGTTGGAGGCCAGCATTTCGCAGCATGTTGAGATAGCCATCCACAACATCCCGTTTAGCCGCGACCAGCATGACATCCGTGCGATCTTCGGAGGAGGTGTTCGTTGACAGATCCTGAAAATCAAGGTAGACGTCGTTAATGTCGAAGGGGATATATTGTTCCGCCTCTGATTCGATGTGTTTTGCCAACTCATCTTCGCTCATCACGGCCAGATTTATTTTTTTGACGATAACAGAATATCCGGAAATCGAGATGGCGACCTTTTTATGCTTGATTTTCAGGTTACTGATCAGAGACATGATTACCTTGCCCACGGCACCAGGATTCTGTAAGGCGCCATCTTCAAGAGAATCAGGGGGGAGCAGGGCACTGCCCAGGGCTACGAGCCTATAGCCGTTGCCGCTTTCCGCCAATTCACAGATCTTGACGGAATGAGAGCCAATATCAAGGCCAAGAGAAAGGGTTTGCCTTTTAAGAAAAGGGAGATTGAAGGATGGCAATGATATTTTTTTGAACCCGGACTTGCCCATGAGCGCCCCGTAACCGAGATTTTCTTATGTTTTGATCCGCAGGTAAACCTTGTTAGCGTACAGATGTGCTAACTGCACATAGTATTTATACTATTATCATCATATTCCAATTAGAGACATAAAAATATATGGTGTCAAGAATAAAGGCAGAATAAAGGCTGAGATATTTATTGGTAGGATATATTCCGCCTCTTGTATTTATTTCGCTCTTCGCTTATTTTGTGGCCACCTTTTCAGGTGACGTACCTGTTGTGGGACGGCTCTTGTATTCCCTCGGATGTACATATTGTGAGATGAAAGGAGTAAAGGTGTTAAAAGAAAATCCTGTCAAGATCAAAGAAAAATCTATTGTACGTGAATATGCCGAGGCAATTATTGTTGCCTTGTTGCTCGCATTTTTCATCAGAACTTTTGTAGTTCAGGCTTTTAAAATCCCATCCGGTTCCATGATTCCCACCTTGCTGATAGGCGATCATATTCTGGTCAACAAATTTGGTTATGGAGTGAAAAATCCTCTGAACGGAGATGTCTGGATTGCCGCGGGAGACCCTCAACGGCATGATGTCATTGTTTTTCAGTACCCGCAAAACCCTTCCCTTGATTTTATCAAACGGGTTGTCGGTGTTGCTGGTGATCGGGTTGAAATTGTGCAGAAAAAAGTTCTGGTTAATGGAGAACCTTTCAGTGAGCCAAACGCGGTGAATCTGGAGGAGGACATTCTGCCTTCGCCCAGGGACAATATGAGCCCGATAACCGTGCCGCCAGGTTCCGTTTTTGTAATGGGGGATAATCGTGACAATAGTCACGACAGTCGCTTCTGGGGGTTTGTGGATCTCAAGGCCATCAAGGGCAAGGCTTTCATTCTTTACTGGTCATGGGACAGGGAAAATTTTACGGTGCGCTGGAAGCGGCTTGGCAACATAATTCCGTAACGGCTGCAAAAAAGTTCTGGACTAATGGCAGCTGTTTTTTCTATTCTTACTTATCGCGGCGTTACTTGTAATTATTCGCGCTGACATTTTCACGGAAAGAATCGTATGGACCCCGAGTATCGATTCAGTCATAAACATCTCCTTGGGCTTGCCGATCTTTCTGCGGAAGATATCCAGTCCGTTTTGCAAACCGCAGAATCGTTTAAAGAAATTTCCTCTCGCGCCATAAAAAAAGTTCCGACCCTCCGCGGTAAAACCATTATCAATTTTTTCTTTGAGCCCAGCACCAGAACCAGGCTTTCGTTTGAGGTTGCCGCAAAGCGTATGAGCGCGGACACCTTTAATATCTCTAGTTCCGGCAGCAGCACCGTCAAGGGAGAAACCCTGATTGACACCGCCCGGAATCTCGCCGCCATGAATCCAGACTGTATCATTCTCCGCCATCCCCGCTCAGGCTCCGCTCGCCTGCTGGCCGATCATATCAACGCCTCCGTGATCAATGCCGGAGATGGAACCCATGAGCACCCCAGCCAGGGTCTTCTCGACCTGATGACGGTACAGGAAGCCAAGGGCAGGATTGCCGGTTTGAAGGTCGCCATTATTGGCGATATCGCCCACAGTCGGGTGGCGCACTCAGATATCATCGGTTTTTCCAAGATGGGCGCCTCGGTTACGGTGAGCGGCCCGGCGACCCTGATTCCTCCTGGCATTGAGGAGCTGGGTGCCACAGTCAGCCGCACCGTGCTGGAAGCGGTTGAGGGGGCAGATGTGATCATGGCCTTGCGGATTCAGAAAGAGCGGCAGCAGGAGGCGCTATTCCCATCTCTGCGGGAATACGCGAAATTTTTTGGAATTTCCCCAAAGGTGGTGGACACTGCCGGGCCAGAGGCAATCGTCATGCATCCCGGCCCGATAAACCGTGGGGTTGAGCTTGATCCCAAGATTGCCGATGGCAGCCGTTCGGTGATTCTGGAGCAGGTTACCAACGGGGTAGCTGTGCGGATGGCCTTGCTTTATCTGATCATGGGGGGCGATTAGCATGCCAGAACCGATTCTGTTAAAAAATGGACGGGTGATTGATCCGGCAAACGGGATTGATCAGCTCCTTGATGTGTTGATCGTTGGCGGTAAAATAAACGCGGTATCTCAGCCTGGCACTCTTTCCGCCCGGATAGATGGCCTTGTTTATGATTTGCAGGGGAAGTGGGTGGTGCCGGGGCTTATTGACATGCATGTGCATCTGCGTGAGCCGGGCCAGGAATATAAAGAGACCATTGCCACGGGAACCTGCGCCGCCGCGGCCGGGGGCTTTACCGCTGTAGCGTCCATGCCGAACACCAAGCCGGTCAATGACAATCAGACGGTGACCGTATTTATTCTGACCAAGGCGGCGGAAGCCGGTTTTGCCAGGGTCTACCCGGTGGGAGCAATCAGCAGCGGAAGCAAAGGAGAGCAGCTTGCGGAATTTGGTGATCTGCGTCAGGCCGGGGCAGTTGCCGTAAGCGATGATGGTTTGCCGGTGGGCAACAATCAGCTCATGCGTCGGGCTCTCGAGTATGCGGGAAACCATGATTTGCTGGTTATCTCCCATGCCGAGGACCTGTCGCTCAGTCACAATGGCACGATGAATTATGGCCCGTTGGCGACCCGTCTCGGGCTACAGGGAATTCCCCCCGTGGCCGAAGAAATTATGATATATCGTGATCTGGCCCTGGCTGAATTTACCGGGCGACCCATCCATATCGCTCATGTCAGCACCCGGGAATCACTGGCTCTGATTAGAAGAGCCAAGGCGAAAGGGGTGGCCGTTACCGCGGAAACAGCGCCGCATTATTTCACCCTCACCGAGCTGGCGGTGGACGGTTATAATACCCTGGCAAAAATGAATCCTCCCCTGCGCACCGAGGCGGATGTCGTTGCCGTTCAAGAGGCCTTGCGGGACGGAACCCTGGATGCCATTGCCACAGATCATGCGCCACATAGCGAGATCGAAAAGGAGATGGAGTTCGATCTGGCCGCCAACGGGATAATCGGCCTGGAAACAGCGGTGCCCTTAACCTTGCGACTGGTGCGAGAAAATCAGTTTGATGCCCGGAGGATGGTGGAGCTGCTATCGCTGAATCCGGCCAGGATTCTTGGAGTACCGGGCGGGACCCTTTCTGTAGGCGCCCCGGCGGATATTACGATTATTGATCCAGAAAAAAAGTTTATTTTTACCGAGGAAAGTATTCTTTCCAAGAGCAAGAACTCTCCATTTATCGGCTGGGAATTACAGGGAAAGGCTGTATTGACCATCCTGGAAGGCAGGATAACCTGGCGGCAGGATAGTGACTTCAGCTCTTGATGTCCAACAGATTGCCAAGCATTTCATCCTGAATCTGCACGGTTTTCAGATTGGCCTGGAAAAATCGGCGGCTTAACATCATGCTGGGTAACTCTTCGCTCAGTTCCACGTTTGATTTTTCAACCAGGGTTTCTCCTGCGGATGTTTGTTCATGCACCATCGGCCCGGGCGTCTGGATCTGCTGCGCAATCGCCTCTATGCTCTGTGGCTCCTGTGCTTGCAGGGTAACCCGTATTTTTTTGTAGCCATCCGTATTGAGGTTGGCCACATTATTGGCGTTTGCTTCAATCTTTTTCTGGATGGCAGTCAGGCCGGAAAGTGCCGCATTGATGCCGGAAATCATGGGTTGCCTCCTTGGTTTTTTGACCCAAAATATATAGCTGAGTTGAGCAGCTTGCCTGCTCAAACGAAACTTTTGCCCTCTTGGTTTATATTTTATTATATTACCTTATCGGTTTTTTTTGTCTTTAGCTTTATTTCGAGGAGTACTATGCCTTTTTATACCGTCCAGGAAGCGGCCAGATTCTTTCTCAATCCGCTTTTGCCGGTATTTTTTTTCGGGGTGATTTTGCTGTGCAAGAAGCAACGGACCCGCTTCGGCCTGTTTTTCCTTCTGGTCTACCTCTATGGGGTCAGCATTCCTTATACCTCAAAGGCCATTATGTCCGTCTGGTCGGTTGCGGACACAGTAAATCGGCAAAGAACCTATGATGCCGCCGTAGTTCTGGGAGGAATGATTGATTATAAATGGTATGTGCGTCACTCGGCGGAGAATGAAAAAGAGATATTCAGATATGTGTCAGACTACCAGCAGCTGGGGAAAAGTTCGGCGCGGATACTTATGGGCGCGGCGGTAATAAAAAGCGGTCTGGCAGATAAGCTGCTCCTCAGCCAGGTGAGCCTCAAGGGGGTGAACGAGACCAGAATCCTCCTCGATTTACTGGGAAGACAAGGAATTGATGCCCAAAAGATCGCAGTCCATGGCAGGGTTCGGCATACCCTGGCCGAAGCAAAAAGTGTTAAGGCATACTGCGAAACTAATGGGATCAGCAACATTCTGCTCATTACCTCGGCCAACCATATGCGGCGAGCGGCAGCACTCTTTCGCCATCAGGGTTTAAATCCGGCGCTGCTCTCTGTTTCGAGGGATTATACCCCCATAACCTGGGAGAGTTTTGTCCCGTCCGGCGACGGCCTGGAAGACACTTATGGGATACTCAATGAAATGGCGGGTTACATCGCCTATTTGCTCAAAGACGAGCTGTAATGTTTAGGCATCGTAATCGTTCACCAGGGGCA
>DOZO01000022.1:0-18406 GCA_003517965.1 Desulfobulbaceae bacterium | reverse complement strand
GTGGTGCTGCTGAACGCTTACAGTGCATCTTCGCTGAGTTTCTTTGTATATCCGCATTCCTTGTGCGGACAATGCAACTGCAGGCCGTTTTTTTTCGTCTCCCGTTCGAGAAGATAGGCAGACCCGCACTGCGGACACGGTTCATTGATCGGCCTGTCCCAAAGAGCTAAGGTACATTTAGGATAGCGGTTGCAGCTGTAAAATACCTTGCCGCGTTTGGATACCTTTTGGATGAGCTCCCCGGTGCAACCTTCTTCTGGACAGGGAACCCCGGTGCCGGTGGCGCGGATATTTTTACAGGCCGGATAGCCGGAACAGGCAAGAAATTTTCCATAACGCCCATTTTTAAAGACCATGGGCTTGCCGCATTTTTCACAGAGCTCCCCTGATTCGGCGGGTTGCTCCCTCTCAACGGGCACGATCCTGCCTTCGTCGTTTCTGGCAAAATCCTGGGTATGTTTACATCCCGGATATTGTTCGCAGGCCAAGAATTCGCCATTTTTCCCCCACTTGATCACCATCTTGCCAGCACAGAGCGGGCAGGGAAGTTCGGTGGGGATGGCCGTTTTCTTGACCGATTTCATCTCCTCCCTGGCCGCATCCAAGGTCTTGCTGAACGGGTCATAAAAATCCTTCAGGACTTTCAACCACTGAGTATTGCCAGCTTCAACCTCATCAAGTTTTTCTTCCATAGAGGCGGTGAATTCTATATCCAGAATATGCGGAAAATGGGCGACAAGCAGTTCATTGACCAGCTTGCCCAAGTCGGTAGGCATAAATTTGCGCTGCACCAGCAGAGCGTAGTCCTTTTCCTGAATGGTGGAAAGAATTGAGGCATAGGTGCTGGGGCGTCCCACCCCGTTTTCTTCCAGAGCCTTTACCAGGGTCGCCTCCGTATATCTGGGGAGCGGTTGGGTAAAATGCTGTTTTGGCTCAATGGCCAGAAGAGCGACGGTATCGCCTTTTTTCAAGTCCGGCAGGGTGGCATTCTCGCCTTCCGCACCAGCCCCATTTGAGGTGGGGCTTTCATCTATCGCCTCTTCGTACAAGGCCATGAAGCCTGGAAAACGGATGATGGATCCCACGGTCTTGAAAACAAAATCCTGGGCCGCCACCAGAGTGATGGTGGTCTGATCATACTCTGCTGGAGACATCTGGCAGGCGAGAAAACGCTTCCAGATCAGAGAATATAGGGCCAGCATGTCTTTTTCCAGAAAGGGCGCGAGTTTTTCCGGGGTATTGCGCACATCGGTAGGGCGGATGGCTTCGTGGGCATCCTGCGCGGATTTGTTGGTTTTGAAGATATTTGGCGTGACCGGGACGAATTGGGCCCCGAAGGCCCCGGTAATATACTGCCGGGCCTCTTCTATGGCCTCGCTGCCGATGCGGGTGGAATCGGTCCGCATATAGGTGATCAAGCCGGTGGGGCCATCGGCGCCCAATTCGATCCCCTCATAAAGCTTCTGGGCCAGGGTCATGGTTTTTTTCGCGGAAAAGCGGAGTTTGCGGTTGGCATCCATCTGCATGGTGCTGGTGATGAATGGTGGGCTCGGGTTGCGTTTTTTCTTTTTCTTTTCCAGACTCTCCACCAGAAAAGAAGCATTCCGCACTGCGGCAACAATGGCCTGGGCTTCGGCGTCGGTGCCGAGCTTGTTTTTCTTGTGATCAATCTTTTTGCCGTATGCCTGGTCGAGCTGGGCGACAAAGGGCGGTGGGGTTTTTCCTTCCAGAGTGGCGTGGATACTCCAGTATTCTTCCGAAACAAAGGCTTCGATAGCCTGCTCACGCTCACAAACCATGCGGACCGCAACGGATTGTACCCGGCCCGCACTCAAGCCTCGGCGCACCTTGTCCCACAATAGCGGGGAGATCTGATAACCTACCAGACGGTCCAGAATCCGGCGGGTCTGTTGGGCCTCGAAACGCTGTTGGTTGACCTCGCTTGCCTGGTCGATAGCGGCGAGAATGGCTTTTTTGGTCAGCTCATGGAAGAGCACCCTACGGATGGGCTTGCGGGTAAAGCGTAAAAATTCGGCGATATGGTGGGCAATGGCCTCGCCCTCGCGGTCTGGATCTGGGGCCAGATAGATCTTGTCCGCCTTTTCCGCGGCGCTTTTAAGGTCGCTGATAATTTTTCCCTTGCCCCTGATCGTGACGTATTGGGGGGCAAAATTATTGGCAATATCAACACCAAGGGTTTTAACCGGCAGGTCGATGATGTGACCAACCGAGGCCTTGACGGTAAAATTTTTACCAAGATATTTCTGCAAGGTCCGGGCCTTGGCCGGAGACTCAACAATGATCAGTGATTGTGACATGGTGTCCTGGTAAACTTGTTTGGTAAGTTGGTGCTGCTGAACGATTACAGGGGCCTTATACACTGGACGGAGATGATTCCGCAAGCCTTTGGTAATGATTGCCTGGCAAAGATACCACCAGGCCCCGGAGTTCGAGGTGCAGCAGGATTTCACTTATCCTGTGGGCTGGCAGTTGCGCCGCCTGGATAATTGCTTCGATATTTTTGGGGTAGACCTCAAGCAGGGAGAATACCTTCTCCTCTTCCGGGGGCAGCGACGGGGCCTGCGGCCTGATTTCCGTGGCGGCAGTGCAGATCAAGGCCAGTTCCTCAAGGATATCGGTGGCGTTGTGCACCAGCTTTGCGCCTTCCTGGATCAGACGGTGGCAGCCTTCGCTTTTTGGGGAATCAATTCGGCCAGGAATGGCAAAAACATCTCTGCCCTGTTCCAGAGCCTGGTGCGCGGTGATCAGGGTGCCGGAACGGTGGGCGGCTTCAACAACCACGACGCCCAGGGACAGGCCGCTGATAATCCGGTTTCTGGCGGGAAAGCGAAACCCTTCCGGCTGGGTACCCAAAGGACTTTCACTGATTATCGCACCGTGACTGATTATCTGTTCATGAAGTTTCTGGTTCTGGCTGGGATAGATAATATCCAGGCCGCAACCCATGACCGCGATGGTATTGCCTCCTGCCGCCAGTGCTCCCCGATGGGCGGCAGTGTCTATGCCCAGAGCAAAGCCGCTGATGATGACCAAATTCTGGCGGGCCAGTTCCGCCGCCAGCCGCCCAGCCACCTGCAACCCGTACGAGGAGGCGGCCCGCGCCCCGACCATAGCGATGCCTGGAGCACTGAGGAGTTGCGGGTCGCCCAAAACATTAAGAATCGGCGGCGGATCGCTTATTTCCTTGAGCAGGGGCGGAAAAAGCGGGTCGTCCCAGCAGAGGATGGTTATCCCTGCTTTTTCGGCCAACTGAAGTTCGCGCTCTGCCGCCGCGGTAGTAAGCGTTTTCTGGTCGCACAGGTAGCCAAGGGTGTCTTTGCGTAAAAAAGGGCATTCCTCCAGAGCCTTGCGACTCGCCGTGAGAATCTGTCGGGCAGAACCGAAGCGCTCGACAAGTTTCTTGAGGGTGGCTGGGCCAAGCCCTGGGGTCAAAGCAAGGGCAAGCCACTGCTGTCTGGTATCCATTGATCCTCTAATCATTATAAAAAGAAAAAAGCAGATCGCGCCGGGTGGGGTGTTTAAGTTTTTTCAAGGCCTTGGCTTCGATCTGACGGATCCTTTCCCTGGTTACGGCGAAGTTGTCACCTACCTCCTCAAGCGTAAGGTCAATCGAGGTGTCGAGGCCGAAACGCATCCGCAAAACCAGCTCTTCCCGAGGGGATAGGGTGTGCAGGACGTTGCTGAGATGAGCCCGCAGGTTTTCCTTGAAAGTGGCTTCGTCCGGAGATATTGAATCAATATCTTCTATAAAATCGGAGAGATAGCTGTCTTCGCTGTTGCCGATCGGGGTGTCAAGTGACAGAGGTTCTTTGGCGATTTTCATGATATTTTTAACTTTGTGCAAATCGATATTGAGCTGTTCGGCCATTTCCTCTGGAGTCGGTTCGCGACCTTTTTCCCGGACAAAATCCTTGGTGCTCTTGAGTAGACGATTAATGCTGTCAAGCATGTGCACTGGGATACGGATGGTGCGTCCCTGATCGGCGATGGCCCGGGTAATGGCCTGCCTGATCCACCAGGTGGCATAGGTGCTGAATTTGTATCCCCGGCGGTATTCAAATTTTTCCACGGCCCTCATAAGGCCGATATTGCCTTCCTGCACAAGGTCTAACAGCTGCAATCCCCGGCTGGCGTATTTCTTAGCCACACTGACCACGAGACGCAGGTTGGCCTGTACCAAGGTATTTTTCGACTCGCGGCTGGCTTTCTCTCCGGCAGTGATTTCGGCCATCAAGGATACGAGAGAATCATAATCAATGCCATGTGTCTTGATACAGCCCTGTAGAAAAAGGGTGTACTTGGCCTTGTCGTCCCTGATCTGGATTGGCGGGGCAAGTTTGGCCTCCTGTTTACGCAGTCTGGTTATGATGGTGGAGAGATGCCTGGCACTGAAGCGATCATGTTCGAAGAGTTTGGCAATCGCCTTGCTGTTGCGGTTGAGCCTGATTCTGATTTTCTGCGCTTCGGCCTTGCTTATTGCGGGATCAATCAGGTCGAGACGAAAGGCCGAGATTTCTTTATTCAGTCGATGCGCTTCACTGATCTGCCAGAGAAAATGGGCCTCTTTTTCTTTGTTTATCTGATGGTCAGTGTCATCATGACCGCGCATCACATTGGTAAGACTTCGTTTTCCGGCGAGCATCCTGTTCGCTATTTCACGCAGATAGTCAATGGCCAGCGGCGTAATGAGGAGGGTATCCTGAATAAGTTTTTCTCCTGATTCAATCTTTTTGGCGAGCTCGGTTTCCGCCTCTGAGGAAAGCAGTCCGACAGACCCCATCTCCTGGAGATACGCCTTGATTGGATCCATCTGGTTTTCGGAAAGATTGCCTGTCTTTGAAATCAGGCCTTCGTCCTGACTGTTATCTTCCTGGTCGCTCGGGTATGAATCTGTTTCCAGGTCGGTTTCATTGTCCAACTCCAGAGCAAAAATGGCGGCGAAATTATTAGGACGTTCCACCGACCAGCTACTATCCTCCTCACTCTCAAGCACGGCATCCTCAGCCAGCGGAATATTTGCTCTTGCCTTAGCCGCGGTTAGTGCTTGTTTGGATCTTTTTGCGTGATTCGTCATAGCGCTTCCCTCGATAATCCTTGCTACTCTTTGAACATAACAAAAGTTGCAACTACTTGTAATTTCGATTCATGAGCAGTTATCAAAAGCTGTTTGCAAGGGAGTCAATCTCTAAGAATGCCGGGCCTTGTTCAACTGTATTTTTTGTATTGCCAGTTCCATCTCTAACTGGGCATTCTGGGTTTGCCGAGCTTCGCTGCTTTGTTGCGTAAGTCGTTCCTGTTTTGTCTTCAGGCTGGCGGTAGACAGCCAACCCAGCATTTCCTGGGCCATTTGTTCCTTCATCTCTTCGGAATGTGCGGGGGCGGTGATGAGCAGTCTGGAAATAAAAGACCGTTCCGGACCGGTGGCAAACTCAAGAAGTTGCTCTGCGCCACCGGAGAGGTCTGGCTGGCTTTGGAGTAGATGGAGAATTGCCAGACCAAACTGGTTCACGATGATCTCTTCGAGGCCAGCTTCCATAAAGACGGGCAGGTGTTCTGGGTAGACCAGTAAAAATTCAAGTAACTGCCGCTGTTTCAGGGGGATTTTGACTTCGTTTTTCCCAGGCGAGACAGGGGATCTTGTTGCTTGGTTGTTTGTGGCAGGGACAACCCCCTCAAGAAGTTGTTGCGGAGCAAGGCCAAGTTTTTTGGCAAAATGCGAGACAAAGAGGGTGCGTTGCAGCTGTTGGTCGCCAATAGCCTTGATCAGTTCCCGCAGTTCTGCCACAATTTTGGTCTTGCCTGCCACACTTGAGCCATACTGGGCAACAAGCTTGTCAAAAACAAACTCCGGCAACGGCATTGCGGTCTTAAGGTGTTTATTTAAGCCTTCCTGACCAAACTCGCGGACAAAGGTGTCTGGATCATGGGTCTCGGGTAGCACGGCGATTCGAGCCGAGACCTGTTCGCTCAAAAAAAGCGGCACTGAACGCATGGCGGCCTTGAGTCCCGCTTGATCACCATCGAAAAACAGGATCACCTCGTCGGTATAACCCTTGAGGGAGCGGATATGGGCCTGAGTCAGAGCGGTACCCAGGGGAGCGACCACATTGCGCACTCCATGCACAACTAAAGACAACAGATCAAAATTGCCCTCAACCACCAGACAGGTTTTCGCCTGGCGGATATATTCCCGGTTCTGATAAAGACCGAACAGGGTTCGGCTTTTATCAAAAATCGGGGATTCCGGCGAGTTCATATACTTGGGTTGGCCATCGTCGAGGATGCGGCCCCCAAAGGCGACAACCTGGCCGGTCAGGCCAACAATGGGAAACATGACCCGGTTGCGGAAGCGGTCATAAAAACCGCCGTTATCCTTGGCTACGATCAGGCCGGCTTCTTTGGCCGCTTCGCTGGTAATGTTTTGTCTGGACAGGGCATTGACGAGAAAATTCCAGTTGTCCGGGGCAAAGCCCAGGCGGAATTCTTTGATAATTTCTTCGGGGATACCCCTTTTGCCAAGATATGCGCGGGCCTTTTGTGCATCCAGATCGGAGAGCAGGGACTGATGGAAGAGCTCGGCCGCTTTTTCGTTGGCGGACTGTAACGCCTCCCGCTTTTTGGCTTTTTCCAGCTCCTGCGGATTAAGCGGCTTTTCCGGCAGGGAGATCTGGTATTTGCGGGCCAGTTCCTTCAGGGCTTCGGCAAAGCTGAGGCGGTGCAGGTTCATCATGAAGCTGATGACATCTCCCCCCTCGCCACAACCAAAGCAGTGGTATGTTTTGCGCTCCGGGTTGACGGTGAAGGAAGGAGTTTTTTCGGCATGAAAGGGGCAGAGCCCCTTGAGATTGGTGCCCGCGCGTTTGAGGGAGACATGTTCGCCAATGACCTCGGCGATGTCTGCGGCGTCCTTGACGAGCTGGACTGTATCTTCACCTTGATATACAGCCATACCGTTAAAAAGACTCCATCAGCAAAAGGAAAGGTATACACGAGACGCGATAACTGTTGTATGATGACAGTCACCTTTCTGTGTAATCAATCTGCGGGGGGTGTCAAGAAAAAACATAGAGAAGTCAAGTTTTTAGGGGCTGTTAATGAATAAAATATGCTTTTTAGTTTATTCATTAACAGCCCTTTATGCCGCTCAGGTAATTTTCAAGTCGAGGTTATTTATGAATAACGGCGAAGGGGCTTTGTTCACATTCTCAGGAGAACCAGTTTCATGAAGAACCGTTATGATGAGCAAGATGCTCAGGCCTTTGTTCGAGACTATCCCCGTTGTCTGCCGGAGCTTGCCCTAAGAGTTTACACCTCGCGCCTCCTTGGTGCCGAAGAAGAGCTTGTTTTGCATGGCGGCGGGAATACCTCGGTGAAAGGGATAATCACCAACCTGATCGGAGAAGAACAGGAGATTCTCTATGTCAAGGGCAGCGGCTGGGATCTGGGAGTTATTGAGCCTCAGGGCTTTCCCGGCCTTGACCTGGCCTATCTGCGCAAGTTGCGGCAGGTTGAGAGCTTAAGTGATGCGGAGATGGTCAATCAGTTCCGTACCCATTTGCTTGACTCCGCCTCGCCCAATCCCTCGATCGAAACCCTGGTGCATGCCTTTTTACCTCACCGCTTTATTGATCATACCCATGCCGATGCCATTGTCACCCTGACCAACCGGCAGGGGTATGAAAAGTTTATTTACGAGGCCCTGGGCGAAAATGTCGCCATTCTGCCCTTTATCATGCCCGGATTGCCCCTGGCCCGCGTCATGGCGGAACTCTATGCGAGCAGGCCGGGAATCGACTGTATCATTCTGGTCAATCATGGAATCTTTACCTTTGGCGAAGAGGCCAAGGCATCCTATGACAAGATGATCTACTATGTAACCAGGGCCGAGGAGTATCTTGCCAGATGCAGTACTGGGGCAACGCCAGGTATTGCCGTCAATCTGGAGCCGGTTCAGGCCTCGGTGGTGTTGCCCCTTTTGCGGGGGGCCTTAAGTTTTGTCGACTCTGGTCGCCGGCGCACCATGCAGCTGGCTGTGCGTCAGAACGGGGAGATCCTGGCCGCTCTTGCCCGGGTGGAGGCCAAAGAGCTTTTCGTGAACGGCGCGCTTACGCCAGACCATGTGATTCGCACCAAGAATTATCCTCTGTGGCTTGAAGTAGCCGGTTTGGATGAGGACGAAATCCTGGTTGCAGTGCGCAATGCTCTTGCTCAATATCAGAAGGATTATGAACAGTATTTCGCAACCCAGGTGGCGGCAAAAAATGTCTCCCGTCTCAAGCTTGATTCGCTGCCCCGGGTTGTTCTGGTACCGGGCCTGGGCCTGATCGCGGCAGGGTTCACACAGCAGGATGCCGGGATTGCGGGGGATATTGCTGAACATACCATCGCGGCAAAATTGCGGGGCGCAGTCCTCGGCCCTTACCGGGAACTTGATCAGGGCTCTATCTTTGACATGGAATACTGGCCCCTGGAGCAAGTCAAGCTGGGCCGGACAAAGCCAAGGCCTTTGGAGGGGCGAACCGCCCTGGTGACCGGGGGCGGTGGGGCCATTGCCATGGGGATCGGCCGCAAGCTTCTGGAGGCAGGAGCCAGGGTCTTTATGACCGACATCAACCAGACACGCTTGGAAACGGTCTGTCATAAGTTGGCCGATACCTTTGGCAGCAGCCTGGTGTCTCCATTGCTCATGGATGTGACCAACGAAGAATCGGTGCAGATTGGGATGGAGCAGTTGATCATGCAGAGCGGCGGCCTTGATATTCTGGTGCCCAACGCTGGCATCGCTCATGTGGCAAAACTTGTCGATCTTAGCGAGGCGGCCTTCCGGCAGGTTATGGAGGTCAACTGTCTGGGGGTGTTTCAGGTAATCAAGGGGGCGATCCCGATTTTCAGGCGGCAAGGGACCGGCGGCAGCATTGTGATTAACAGTTCGAAAAACGTCTTCGCCCCTGGAGCCTCCTTTGGCGCCTACAGCGCTTCCAAGGCCGGGGCACATCAACTGGGCAAGGTTGCCGCCCTGGAACTGGCCGAGTTCGGCGTGCGGGTCAACATGATCAATGCTGATGCGATTTTCGATGACGCAGGAATTTCTTCCGGCCTCTGGGATGTGGTGGGGCCAGAACGGATGCGCTCCCGCAATCTTGATCCGGAAGGGCTCAAGGATTATTACCGCCAGCGTAATCTTTTAAAAACCACAGTGCACGCCGATCATGTCGGCAACGCGGTGGTTTTTTTCGCCAGCGAACAGACCCCCACCACCGGCGCCACCCTGCCTGTAGATGGCGGAATCATGGCCGCGTTTCCCCGATAGGAAAAAACACGGGACTGGAAATATCAAAGGCCTTGCTGTATGGTTGTCCAAAAGACGTCCACCACGTCTACTATATGTCCATCATCCACCAATAATGAAAAATCAAGGAGACTGTTTTCCATGGCGGAAATAAAGAGCACTATGGATATGGTGTTGGAACGGGCGGCACGAATGGCTGCCGAGCTTGGAGAAGGTAATTATCTCCTCGAAGAGCAGCTCAAGGAGGGTATGCGTCTTGGTGCTGCCTTTCTGCGGGGGGATGGGCCAGGCTTGGGAGAAAAGTTGGCCGCTTTGCCGCAGGCGGAGAAAGGCCCGGTGCGAAAAGGGGCAGTACAGGCCATGCTGCGCAATATTTTCCTGGCCCGGGATGTGGAAAAAATGACCATTGCCGAAAAAGCCATGCATGGTCTGGTAGAAATTGGGCAGGGGGATGGAGAATTGCTCCAGGTTCTGGGCGAGATGAAAAAAATTCTCGATGGCTACCGGCAGCATGGCGAGCAATTAAAAGAGCAACTTGAAGCCCAGTTCAGCCAGCAGATGGCTTTGATGGAGCAGAATCTGGCCAAGCAGACCGGCCGGGCCATGAAGCTGCAACCCGCCCAGCACCCTAAGTTTCAGGAAGAATGGGCCAGGATTCAAGGTCAGCTTAATGAACAGTACGGTCAGGCCCTGCAACAACTGAAAGATCTGGTAGAGCACCATCTGGGGATGGGAACTTAAAGGGTAAAACAGATAAGGAGAGAGGCGTGGAAGCAGAAATCTGGCTTGATGTGAGCGAAGCAGACCCCAATGATCTGCCCGAGATTGAGAAAAGATTTCGAGACTGGTACGCGAGCGGAGCGGAGGCACGTTACAACAAGCCGTGTTTTAGCTTCCTGGCTGTACTGGATAAGCCGTACCGCTTTCAGGTTGATTTTGGCCAGGCCGATCTTGTGCAGGCCATTCAGGGCTTGCATGGCAAACTCTACCGTTTTGGGGTCAAGGTTTTTGTCCACTTCATCCATTGATCATTCGCCAAGGCAGGTAGCCCTTGAACGGATCAGGGGTAACCTCAAGCAACGCCATCTTGACGCCATCCTGGTGACTCAGCCGGAAAACCGCAGGTATCTGAGCGGCTATACCGCCAGGGATCATGCGATCAATGAAAGCGCTGGTGTCTTGCTCATCCCCTGTGAGGGTGAACCCTATCTGCTTACCGACTCCCGGTTTTATTTGCAGGCCCAAGATGAGGCTACAGGTTTTATAGTCAAGCTCTATGCTCGAGGCCTGTTTACCTTGCTACGCTTATTGCTCAAAAGGCGAGGCATCAAAAGGCTGGCCTTTGAGAGTCATTATTTTTTGCATTCCACCTCTCTGACCCTGGCCAAGCTGGCGGACACCCTTAAGATTGAGATGGTGCCGCTTACTGGTTTTATTGAGGAGCTGCGGCTGGAAAAAAATGCGGCTGAGCTGGCCAGGATCGAACAGGCGGTGCTGCGCAATGAAGAGGTGTTTCAGGAGATTTACCCTACCCTGCGTCCTGGCCAGACCGAGAAAGAGGTGGCCTGGGCAATCGAAAACGCCATGCGCCTCAAGGGCGCGGAGCGGCCAAGTTTCGAGACCATTGTCGCCAGCGGGCCCAACGCGGCCCTGCCCCACGCGGTTCCCTCCGACCGGCCCCTGGCTGCGGGAGAAACCATCGTCATCGACATGGGCCTTATTCTGGACGGTTACTGTTCGGACATGACCAGAACCGTGGTGCTGGGCACCCCGGACGCCAAAACGGTTGCCCTGTTTCGCCTGGTGCGCAAGGCGCAACTGGCCGGGCTTAACAGCCTGCGGGCCGGGATAAGCGGGATGGCAGTGGACAAGATCGCCCGCAACGTGATCGAACTGGCTGGCCAGGGCGAACGCTTCGGCCATGGCCTTGGCCACGGGGTGGGCCTTAACGTCCACGAAGGCCCCTCGCTCAACTACCGCAACCGCAAGCCCCTTGCTGCGGGTATGGTGGTCACGGTGGAGCCGGGGGTGTATATTCCGGGTTGGGGCGGAGTCCGCCTGGAAAATATGGCGGTGGTTGAACAGGACGGATGCCGGGTGTTGAATCGGGACACTACCTTTCTTGATCTCTAAGGGTTTGTTTGAGAATAACAGGGGGCGGAATGCAGAAGCCAGCAAGCTTCTTGCAAAATTAGCAGTTTCTGAGGCATTGTAAAGTTTTTCCGGCTATCACGCTTTTTGACATGATATACAGGTCTGTTAAATACTTTGTTGGCAGCAGAACAAAAATGAACATTAACCCAATGCACATAAATACCATCGGCCTATTCTTCGATATTGCGGGAGCATGGCTTGTAGCGTGTGAGGTTGTCAGCAGATTTCATGGGGAAAAAACAAGAGGAAATCCCGATTTGTATGCCCTTGGTGACCCGCCACTTGAAACTGAAGAATACAAACAATGGGAGAATAAAAAATATATACTCATGTGGTTCTGACTCATATGCTTAACACTAGGGTTCGGGCTTCAAATTTGGTCAAATTTTCTAACAAATAATTCTAAAAACATATCACCCCAACCAACGATAAAGGAAATAATGACGACCAACAAACCACCCCAAAAGAGTGCAGGCTGCCCAATAATATCGCCAGCAGTTAAAGCCACGGAACCAACGCCAAAAAAACTACACAGATAAAATGAGATTTTCTACTCATCATAATAGCCATTTGAATCCGTTTGATATTTAAAAGTAAAAAGTGCAATAATAGCCTGTTGAAAAAAACCGCCAACCATTAGCTAAACCAGATCGCGAGAACGGTGGTCGTATTTACTGCAAATTCACGGCGCGGCTGATTAGCCGTGCGTTCAGGCAGATCATAAGTCGCAACCTTTCTATACTTTTCAGGAATTTAATCATGCGAAACGATCAACGGGCCGCGGATGCGCTGCGTCCGGTCACTATTGAAAAGGGCTTTCAGCCCCAGGCCTATGCCTCTGTCTTGATCACCATGGGCGGCACCCAGGTTTGCTGCGCCATTACCATGGAGGCCAGCGTCCCCCCCTTTTTGCGGGGCACCGGCCAGGGCTGGATCACGGCGGAGTATGGGATGTTGCCCTGTTCGACCAACAGCCGCATGCAACGGGAGGCGGCCAAGGGCAGGTCCGGCCGCACCTATGAGATCCAGCGCCTTTTGGGCCGCTCGCTGCGAATCATGGTTGATCTCGCCAGCTTGGGTGAGGTGACTCTCCGGGTTGACTGCGATGTGCTTAAGGCCGATGGCGGCACCCGGACGGCCTCGATCACCGGCGCGGCGATTGCCTTGCGGGATGCGCTTGCGCGCCTGCACCGGGAGGGCGTTTTGGCCACGATGCCGGAGATCCTGCCGGTGGCGGCTATCAGTGTGGGCATGGTTGACGGCGAGGCCCTGTTGGATCTCAATTATGCGGAAGATTCCCAGGCCGAGGTGGACGCCAACTTTGTCATGACCGGGGATGGCCGTTGGGTGGAAACTCAGTGCACCGCTGAAGGTAAGCCCTTTAGTCCCGAGGATTTCAGCCTGATGGCAGCCCTGGCCCGCCAGGGCATTGACGAGCTGTTCACCCTGTGGGCACTATGATGGCCAGGATCTCTCCCTATACCTTGCACAGTCAAGCCAGCGACTGCGCCGCCCGGCGGGGTGAGTTGCGCACCCTGCACGGCACGGTGCAGACCCCGGTCTTCATGCCGGTGGGCACTCAGGGCACGGTCAAGGGCGTGCTCCCGGAAAACCTCAAAGAGTTGGGCGCAGAGATCATTCTCGGCAATACTTACCATCTCTACATCCGGCCCGGTCATGAATTGATCCGCAGCTTCGGCGGCTTGCATAAATTCATGAACTGGGATCGGCCCATCCTCACCGATAGCGGCGGCTTTCAGATCTTCAGTCTGAAAGAGCTCACCAAGATCAGCGAAAAAGGTGCCGCCTTTAAATCGCATCTCGATGGCAGCAACCTTTTCTTAAGCCCGGAGGATGCCGTAGCCGTGCAGGAGGTCCTGGGCAGCGACATCATGATGTGTCTGGACACCTGCATTCCCTACCCAGCCACTCGTCAGGAGGCCATTGAGTCTACAGAACTTACGGGTCGTTGGGCCAGACGTTCTCGGGCTGCCCATCAGCAAAGGGGGCAGCTGTTGTTTGGGATTATCCAGGGGGGCATGTATCCCGATCTTAGGGCCAAGGCTCTTGCGCAGCTGGTGGAGATCGGCTTTGACGGCTATGCCCTCGGGGGTCTGAGCGTAGGCGAACCCGCCGAGTTGATGATGGAGATCACCGAAGAGATCGCCGCCCTCATGCCCGCCGATTATCCTCGCTATCTCATGGGAGTGGGAACCCCGGAAAACCTGGTGGAGGCGGTTTATCGCGGCATTGATATGTTCGACTGCGTTATGCCCACGAGAAACGCGAGAAACGGAATGCTCTTTACTTCAAGCGGCAGACTTGTTATAAAAAACGCGGCCCATCAAAATGACCAGCGGCCCGTGGATGAGGAATGCGATTGTTATACCTGTCGTCATTATTCACGGGCCTATCTGCGGCATCTTTTCATGGCCAGGGAGATTCTTTCCTCGCAGTTGAATACCATTCATAACCTGCATTATTATGTGGGGCTCATGGCCCGGATGCGCACGGCCATTGAAGCAGATCGTTTCGGCCAGTTCCGGCGTGAGTTTTATGCCAAACGGGCGATAAAGTAATTTCATACCCTTGATGAAGGATTACAAAAAAACAATTTTAGTCGGAGGAATTTATGGTTGATGTAGCTTTTGCCGCAGACGCTGCGGCTGGTGCAGGTGGGGCACAAGGCCTGATGAGCTTTTTGCCGCTGGTGTTGATCTTTGTCGTATTTTATTTTCTCCTGATTCGGCCCCAGCAGAAAAAGGCCAAGGATCATCAGGAATTTATCGCCAATCTTAAGAAGGGCGATGAAGTTTTGACCAGTGGCGGCCTCCAGGGCAAGATCACCGGCTTGACCGAACGGGTGGCAACCCTGGAGATTGCCGAGAATGTGCGGGTGAAGATTGCCCGCCCCTATATCCTGGGCACGGTGGCAGCCATGGAAGGCGGCGAGAAAAAAGAGGGCGCTGCCTGCGCCATCGGTGGCGGTGGCAAGGGCTGTTGAGGCTGAGATAACCCTTCACCGGGGGTGAAGTAAAAAGCATTGTTTTCGGCCTGGCTGGTTTTTCCAGGCAGGCCTTTTTGTAGGCGACCGCCAAGGTTGTAACTAAAACAGTATTGCTTTCTTGGCCCGCTCATTCTAATATCGTCGCACATTGGCGCCCGTAGCTCAGTTGGATAGAGCACCGGCCTTCTAAGCCGTAGGTCACAGGTTCGAATCCTGTCGGGCGCACCAAAAAAATCAAAGCAATGGGTTAGCGATGTTTTTGGTAAACCCTTTGCCTTGTTCATCTTCAATTTTTCCCAATCCCTGTCCAACTTTTATTCTGACTTAATTCTTGCAATATCATGTCCTTATCTGTGTCAATCTTTTTGGCGATCTTGTTTTGATGCAAAGTTGCTTGCGTTAGCCTATCAATCTGTAATGCCTCACCTGGTGATTTCACCAGATTGACTTGGTTAAATCACCAGGTGAGGTATCCCCCTCTCTGCGTAGTATTTTCTATCATACTGTTTATGCGTCATTTTTTTATTAGTACTCCTTGGCATTAAACTTGCTTTTCAGTTTGTAGCTACATATCTGGCTAAGTGCTACTGCATGCGGGATACGGTGTGGCACTTCATTAATTAATGGGCAAGGAGGAATAAATGGGAGATGGAAACGGGCCGCTGGGATTTGCGGTAAAGTTGGAGCCAAGATTGCAGGACTTACGATGCCATCCTGTTTCAAGATGTCATGCCGCAAAGCGTCCATACTGGACACAGAAGGAGGAAAAAAATGCGTAAAAATATTTTAATGCTTTCCCTGATCGCGGGGATGGTCGCTTTGTCCGGCGCGGGGATGTTTGTCAACAGTGCCAAGGCCGCCGCGCCAAGTGCTGAGTCTTGTAAAGACTGCCATACAGACAAGTTCGCCAGCTTCATGAAATCCCGCCATGCCAAAGGAGCTATTACCGGCCCCAACGGCACTGGCGCCTGCCTTACTTGTCACGGCCCCAGCATGGCTGCCCACTTGGAGAAAGGCGGCGGCAAAGGAACCGGTGCTTTTGCTTTCGGCAAGAAGGCTGATCCCGCAACAAAGGCCGCACAGTGCCTTACCTGTCATGGTGATTCCAAGCATCTTGCCCTTTGGGAGTCGAGCAAGCACAAGTCCGTCGGACTTTCTTGCGACAGCTGCCATTCCGGCCACTCCAGCCTGGCCAAGAATCTGAAGATGCCTCAGACGGAGCTGTGCTTCTCCTGCCACAAAGATATCAAGTCTGAAGCCGGCAGACAGTCCCACCATCCTATCAAGGAAGGCAAGATTTCCTGCAGCGATTGTCATGACCCGCATGGATCGTTCGGCAGCAAGAGCCTGAAAGCCGACTCCGTCAACGATCTCTGCTACAAGTGCCACGCCGAAAAGCGCGGCCCTTTCCTGCACGAGCATCCCCCAGTTGCGGAAAATTGCATGAGCTGCCACATCGCCCATGGCGGGAATCACAACAAGCTGTTGGAACAAAAGGCTCCGAACCTTTGCCACAATTGCCATACTGGAAGTGGCCATTTCACCGGTCCATATACTGCGGCAAATGGATTCAGTTCCTTGACCACTGTGGCCGCAAGGGCGGTTGGACGGTCTTGTCTGAACTGTCATGCCGCGATTCATGGCAGTACCACAGCTGGCAAACAAGGCAAATACTTGGCCAGGTAAATATTTTGCTAATTTATGGAGAAAACGATGAAAAAATATAATTATTTACCAGCAGTACTACTGTTGCCCCTGTTGTGTGCCACTGGAGCCCAGGCGGCGGATAACGAGGTTACTGGCTTTGTCATGCCGTCGGTTAAAAGTGTACACATCAGCGGCAACAAGGCGAAGTACGGCGAATACGGAGATCCGGACAGCAACATTTCCGGCAGCGTCGAGGTAAAATCTGAGAGCGATACCGGTTATGTGACTTTCAACGCCGCCGACATCGCTCAGGATACTCAGAACTACAAAATTGAGGGCGGTCAATACGGCAAGTTTAGGTTGGACGCCTTCTACAATGAAATTCAGCACAACAACACCTTCGACGCAAAAACCTTCTATGCTGGCGGCGTAGGCACGAATCAGCTCACCAGCCCGCTGTCGAATGTTCGTTATGGCCAGGCGATTACCCCGGATATGGTAATACTGGGCAACACCTTCGATTATAAAGTTTCTCGTGACCAGTACGGCGCCGGCCTTAGATTGGACTTGATGAAGCCTTTCTTTGCCAACTTATCGGTGTCCCGGGAAGATCGGCAGGGCCTTAAACCGATCGGCGCTGCAAATTCCAGCTTTCCTGCCGAACTCCCTGAGCCGGTGGATTACAAGACCAACATCATCCAGGCTGAAGTTGGCTATGGCAAGAACCCGTACTTTGCCTCGGTGGGATATACGCACAGCAATTTTGATAATGCCTACGATGCCCTGTACTTCACCGATATCTACGCTACTGCGAACCAAACCTCTTTCGTGTCTTTGCCTCCGGACAACGATTATTCCAAATTTGATCTCAAGGGGAGGGTTAAGTTGCCGTTGAAAAGCGCTCTGGCGCTCGCTTATAGTGAATCACAGGCAACATCTGAAGCGACCTTGGCGAGTACCCTTAATGCTGGCGGCACTATTAGGACTATCACTCTGGGCGACAGTCTTTTCGACGGCAGGGTGGATACGACGAATTATTCTGCCGTGCTCACCTCAAGCCCGCTGGATTTTCTCGACGGGAAGATCTTCTACAAAAATTATGAAACAAAGAATAAATCGGACAAGATCTCAATCATAGAATCTGGCACTACCGGGCAGCTTGGCAACGATCTCTTCGATTATAACAAGGAAAGCTATGGCATAGAGGTTGGCCTGAAACTGCCGGGACGCGTCACGCTGACGCCTTTCTACACAAAGGTGGAAACGAAGCGGCCCTTTACTCTGTTGCCATCAACGGCGGAATTCAATCCGTCCTATGATGTCACCACCGACGACAACATTTACGGCATCAATGCAAAATGGAAGGGTACGGACTTTATCTCAGCCAATATCGGCTATGAGAGACTGGACCGTGATGACAACATGGACAGTTTCCGCATGAAACACGGCGATACTGACCTTGATCCTTATACACGTGAGTCTTACATTGCGTCGCAGAAAAAGAATACCTATAAACTCGGTTTCGATGTCTTCCCGACCGACACGCTGAGTTTGGGCTTTACCTTGAAGCACAAGAATATCGACTACGATGAGACCCAAGTCGGTCTCACGGGCGAACGCAGCACAAGCTACGGGGCAAGTGCCAGTTTTACCCCGAACGACACGGTATCGTTCTCCGCTTATGCGAATTATGAAACCGCTACACGCGAACAGCTCGTTAGGACGGGAGCCGGAGCGACCACTGGAAGTCCGGTTGACACCGACCCAACGGACGCTGCATACAACATAACCACCACCCTGGAGGATAAAAGTTTTGACTGGGGTGTGGGGGTAAATGTGGTCGCCATCCCCAAAACTCTGATTCTGTCGGCCCAGTTTGATCATACCCGGTCGGACGGCTTGGTAGATTATACATATGGCCCCACCAGTGCTGCTGTCCCTCCGGCTGGCTGGACGAACGAGACGATCGATTTTTCGAGCTGGGATGACTACAAAAAGGATGCCCTGCAGCTGAAAGGGACATACAGCCTTTCTGCGAAGGTTGACCTAACCGGCGGCTACGCCTATGAGAAATACAAATACAGCGACGGTCATTATGACAATTATCGGAATGTATACAATGCAAGCGCGACGGCTGGCGGTTACTTGAGCGGTGCGAACGCGAACCCGGATTATACCGCCAACGTGGTATTCCTCGCCGCAAAGTATAAATTCTAACCGGAGGCATTTTCAACCGGGGCCGAGCCTCGGTTGAAAATGCTTTTTTAGGTTCATTCGTAAAAAAGTTG
>DOZO01000062.1:38213-64153 GCA_003517965.1 Desulfobulbaceae bacterium | reverse complement strand
CCACTTGAAACAGCGAGGAGCCAAAACTACCTTAGAAAGGTGGCGATTGCCGCCATCAACTCAACCTTCCCCTCGCCTGTTTTCGCCGAAAACAGCACCCGATCCTGCTTGCTCAAGCCCAGAGCAGCATCAAGGTTCGCAGCCTGCTTGGCCTGTTCGTTGTTGGACAACTTATCCCGCTTGGTATAAACGATGATAAATGGGCGACCCCGACTCCGGAGCCATTCGATCAACTCCCGATCCTGCGCCTTCAGGAGATGCCGGATATCGATCAGCACCACCACACAGCGCAGGGTTGGGCTGGTGGACAGGTATTCGGTAACCAGTTCCTGCCAGTCATCCTGAAGTTTCTTAGAGACCTTGGCAAAGCCATAGCCAGGCAGATCAACCAGATAGAGCCTGGCGTCCACCAGAAAATAGTTAAGGCTCTGGGTCTTACCAGGCCTGGCGCTGACTTTGACCAAGCCATTGCGATTAACCAACCGGTTGATCAGACTTGACTTGCCCACATTGGATCGCCCGGCAAAGGCTATTTCCGGCAAGGGTTCCTCAGGCAACTGCGTCATCTTGAAGGCGCTTTTCACAAACTCGATCTTGGCATAATTCACGGCAGAGTCGGTCACATTTTCTCCATTTCAAATAACTTCACCGCAGGAGTTCCCTGACGGGGAAGTTTTCGCGGGTTCGGCTGCGTCGTTCCGCCCAGGGATGGGCGGGGTAGCAGGCGCCTCGGAGGCAGACAGGATGTCTGCCGAGAATGAGCGAAAACATTCTCCGACAGGGAACGGTAACTTACCGATAATGTGCCGCAGGCGAGAGGAGATGATCTTAAATGTAAACGTTCAGCAGCTAAGTAGCAGTGCTGCTGGACGTTTACAAATCAGATAACCTTGTTCAAAGAATATTCAATAATCCCTTCGGCACCGTTTTTCAACAGCCTCGGGATAAGATCACGCACCTCATGCTCAGAGATAACCGTTTCCACCGAATACCAGTCCGAGTGATACAGATGCGCCACCGTAGGCGCGTTCATGCTTGGCAGGATGTTGATCACCTGATCAAGATGGGTCTGGGGCACGTTCATCTTGAGACCAACTATTTTGTCAGCTCGCAAAGCCCCCTGCAACAACAGGGCGATATTCTCGATCTTCTCCCTTTTCCAGGGATCGGCCCAGGCAGCTTTGGAGGCGATCAACTGGGTATTGGAAGTCATCAGCTCGTGAATAACCCGCAGGCCATGAGCCCGGATCGTGCTTTCCGTTTCAGTTACCTCGACGATGGCGTCAGCCAGTCCGGAAACAACCTTGGCCTCGGTGGCGCCCCAGGAAAAGGAGATATCGACATTGATGCCTTTTTGGGCAAAGAATTTCCGGGTATAGCCAACCAGCTCCGTGGCGATCTTCTTGCCTTCCAGATCCTCAAGCCGCTGAATGCTGGAGTCTCCAGGCACGGCGATCACCCAGCGGGTCGGCCGTCTGCTGACCTTGGAATAGATAAGGTCAGCCACCACCACAATGTCTGATTCATTCTCCAGGGTCCAATCCTTGCCGGTGATACCCGCATCCAGCACTTCCTTTTCAATATAGCAGGACATCTCCTGGGGTCGGCAAATAGAACAGGACAACTCGGGATCATCTACCTCCGGGAAATAATTGCGGGAAGAAAGCTTGATCTGCCAGCCAGATTTTGCAAAAAGTTCAATAGTCGCCTTTTCCAGACTGCCTTTGGGAATACCCAGTTTCAAGATGTTCATTTTTTATAGACCTTCCCGGGATCAAAAACCGGCGTATCGTTTATCTCAAGCTCGCTGCCCTGCACCTTCCTAAAAAAACAGCTCCGGTACCCAGTATGGCAGGCGGCGCCACCCAACTGTTCCACCAGAAAGACCACAGTATCGGCGTCACAGTCAACCAGGATCTCTTTGACCAGCTGCACATGCCCGGAGGATTCTCCCTTAAGCCAGAGCTGATTACGGGAACGGCTCCAGTAATGGGCCTTACCTGTTTCCAGGGTCTTCTGCCAAGCCTCCTCGTTGATATAGGCAAGCATGAGAACCTCCCTGGTCAGGTGGTCCTGGGCAATGGCCGGCAACAGGCCGCCTCCTTTGTCAAATCGCAACATACTCATCATTCTCCCACAACGGCAGACTCTACTGAAGAGTTCCCCCCGTCCAGACCTTCCGGCTCTTCTTTCGCCTCCCCAGCTCTTTCCTTAGTCAGGAAATGTAGCAGGCAGGCGCTCCTGAATTTGCAATACTCCTTGGGCCGACGGCAGACAGCCTTTGCTGAATCTACCTTCTCCTGGCATTTTTCACAGACCAATTCCATGACGACCACGCTGGATAGTTCTAATATGTCTATCCTTTAATCTTGTCAAGAGGTTGCAACCATAACAGGCAAGCAAAAAGTGCTTCCACACTTGATTTAAAGAAATTAAAGTAGCATATCCTGAGGGAAAAGACTAACTTTTAGATAACTATTCAACAGAGGAGTATCGCGCCAATGCGGCGAGTTCCAGACTGGCACAACTCGCGGGCAATCCTGAGCATTGCCGGTTCCGATCCTTCAGGCGGCGCCGGTATCCAGGCAGATCTGAAAACCTTCACCGCCATTGGCGTCTATGGGGGGGCGGCGCTTACCTGTCTGACCACCCAAAACAGCCTCGGGGTTTCCTCCTGTCTGCCCCTTGCCCCTGAGTTTGTCAAAAAACAGATCCAGCTGGTGCTATCCGACCTACCTGTCAGTCACGTCAAAACCGGCATGCTTGGCACCGACAAAATCGCCGGAGCCATAGCGGAAGCTCTGTATAATTTTGCCGGAGAGGTCATCTGCGACCCGGTACTTACCGCAAGCGACGGACACGAACTCTTCCGGCAAACCAAACGACAAACTGGCTTGCAAGCCCTGCTCAACACCGCCTCGGTCCTCACCCCAAATCTCCCGGAACTGGCAATCCTGGTCAACAACAAACTTGAAACCTCGCAGGACGCAGTGAAGGCGGCAACCGTCCTGCTTGCCCGTCATCCCAAGCTGCGAGCCATTGTGCTTACCGGTGGACATCTCCGGGAACAGGCCAAAGAGGTGGAGGATTTTCTGATCCTCAGACAAGACATAAGTCCCAAGATCCTTACCGCCAAACATGCGCGGCTCATCACCAGCAACACCCACGGCACCGGCTGCACCTTTGCCTCAGCCTTTGCCGCCTACCATCTTCTCCACGGCAATGACCAGGACGCTTTTTTCAAAGCGGTGGCCTTCATGGATACCGTTCTGCGGCAGAGCGCCAGCCTTGCCCTCGGCAAAGGCAAAGGCCCATTGGCGCATCATCTCTTTCGGGGCAAGACCTGACCCTCACCATTGACGTTGAACCGTAAGCATTATATAGTGAGTCACTTATAAAAATCCAATACATAGAAGGAGAATGCAATGCGAAAAAAACATAAGCTGCAGATAACATCACTGGCAATTATTCTCATCCTGGCCACCTCCGGGTGCGCCGCCAATCCATCAAAGGGCACAAGCGGCGCGACGATCGGGGCGGCAACTGGCGCCATAGCCGGTCAGGCCATCGGGCGCAGCACCAAGGCCACTTTACTTGGCGCGGCTATCGGCGGCATGTTGGGCTATATCGTTGGCAACGAGATGGACAAATATGACAAGGAACAACTCAATCAGGTATACGAGAATTCTCCTTCCCATAAGCGTAGCCAATGGGTCAACCCGGATAACAAGCGTTCATACACCGTAACCCCACAACCAGCATACACGCAACCATCCGGTCAGGTATGCCGGGAGGCTGAAATTCTCGCCACCGTAGATGGTCGTCCGGAAAAAGTGGTCTCCACTGCCTGCCGGGACAATGAAGGTAGATGGGTGATCCAGAAATAATACCCGTTTACGCGGGCCTTACATATTTTACAAACTTCCCTGAAGCAAAAAGGAGACAAAATGGACCCGGAAAAAATTCTGGATGATTTAACCAAAGAATTAAGTGCCACTCTCAAGGCAATGGCCAAGGCCAAGACCGTTGAAGAAAAACTGGCGCACAGTCAAATCGTGAAGAATCTATGCGAGGCAATGGGGGTTTTCTTTGAGCTGGCCGACAACATGATGGGCTTCGACATGGAAGAACATTGACAACAGCCGATCTACAAAAAGACAGCTCAGCCCATGCGCATTTGGATTGACGCCGATGCCTGTCCGATACCGGTAAAGGAGATCCTGTTCCGGGCCGCAGAGAGGAGGCAGATAGAGAGTATCCTGGTGGCGAACCACTGCCTGAAAATCCCGAAATCGCCATTTATCAAGGCCTTACAGGTCAAGGCTGGCTTCAATGTCGCAGATACCCTGATCATTGACAGCCTTGCGCCAGGCGATCTGGTGATCACCGCGGATATTCCCCTTGCGGCCGAGGTAGTAGCTGCTTCAGCAACCGCCCTGAATCCGCGGGGCACGATCTACACTCCCGAGACCATCCAGGAACACCTGGCCCGCCGGGACTTCATGGACGAATTACGTTCAGCAGGCACGCTTACCGGTGGCCCATCGCCCTTAAGCAAGGTTCATCTGCAGGCGTTTGCCAACCAGTTGGACCGATATTTGACCAGACACTGCACATAGATACAATCACATCATTCTGATTCTGCCGCAATCCGGACAGACCCAGGTTGGGCCATTGCTGATCCCCCACATGTTTTCTTTAAAACAATCATCGCAGATCTGAAAGCCGCAGGGACAGTTCCAGCAGAAGGGCAATTTCCGCCGACAACAATGACACTGAAATTCACTAAGACCCCGACGACGCCCCGCCTTTTTCGGTTGCTCTCCGTTCATATTTATGCCCCCCTTACCTCAGCGGCCAACCAACCCAGATATTCCTTGCTGCCAGCAATTACAGGCAAGGCGATAATCTCCGCAATCTCATAGGGATGAATCGCCTTGATCGCCGCCTCAATCTCAGGAAAAAGCGCGGCCCTACTTTTGGCCAGACAAAGATATTCCTTGGCCGTCTCGATCTTTCCCTGCCAGCGGTAGTGACTGGTAATAGGGCCAATAACCTGGACACAGGCAGCCAGTCGCTGTTCAACCAGCAAGCTGGCAATGGCCCTGGCCTCCTTCTCGGTGGACACGGTGGTGGCAACCTGAATATATTCGCTCATTTATTTCTCTCCCGTAATTGCCCAGCAGCACGCCATCTATTCTTGTTCCCTGCCCCGATCTCTGGTACAGTCTTTACATTAGCGGTAAGCGTTTCTCACCACAACCAAGGAGTATCTCCATGCTGCTGGCGGTTGATATTGGCAATACCCACATGGTTATCGGGGTCTTCACTGGTCCAAAACTTCGCTGTCACTGGCGGATAAAAACTGACAAGGGCAGTACGGTTGATGAACTGGCCGTCATTTTCCACGGTCTCTTTGTAATGGAAGGCCTTCGCTTCAACGATATTTCCGACACCATCATTTCCAGCGTGGTGCCAACAATGCAGGCCACCTGGACAACCTTTGCCACCCGCTACCTGGAGACCGTTCCCTTGATGGTCGGCAGCGACAAAGTACAGACCGACATGCCGGTTCTCATTGACAACCCCGCAGAAATAGGAGCCGACCGTCTCGTCAATGCCGTGGCCGCCTATGCCAGGTTCAAGGGCGCTCTCATTGTCGTTGATTTCGGCACCGCCATCACCTGGGACTGTGTTTCCGCCACCGGCGAATACCTGGGCGGTGCTATCGCCCCTGGACTGTCCATTGCCATGGAGGCCCTGGGCAGCCGCACCGCCAAGCTGCCCCAGGTTGACATCTCCACCCCGCCTGATGCACCCATAGGCACCAATACTGTGGCGGCAATCAAGTCTGGCATCCTCTTCGGCTATGGCGGCATGGTGGATGGCTTGATCCGCCGTCTGCGGGAACAGATGGCTCCTGATCTGCCGCAGACAGTGGCGACCGGCGGCATGGCCACCCTTATTGCCCCGTACACCAACAGCATCGACCATCTTGATCCAATGCTAACCCTAACCGGCCTGCAATTACTCCATGAACGCAACACCTGAGCCCATCCTCGCCACATCCCTGAAAAAAGGGGATACCATCGGCATCATCGCCCCGGCCGGACCGGTGCGAAACGAGAATGATTTCCGCGCCGGCTTGCAGATACTCATCGAGATGGGATTCAACCCCAGATACCGAAGCGATATTCTCCGTCAGCACGGCTACCTGGCCGGGACCGACCAGGAACGTCTGGCCGAGATACACGAACTCTGGCGCGATCCGGAGGTTAAAGCCATCCTGGCTGTGCGCGGCGGCTATGGCTGCCTTCGACTCCTGCCTGATCTGGATTTTAACCTTATCCGGCAGCAGCCGAAAATGCTCATCGGTTTTTCCGACCTCACCGCCCTGCTCCTGGCAATCCAGCAAAGAACCGGGCTCATCACCTTTCATGGCCCCATGCTCACCACCCTGCCCCGAAACGATCGCGGTTCGCAGGAGGCCTTTTTTAATCAGCTCACCGGTCAGCCAAGGCCGGAAATCAAGATTAAGAACCTGGAAATTCTCAAAGGCGGCCAGGCCAAAGGCAGGCTTTTGCCCGCCAACCTGACCAGCCTGGTGCACTTGCTTGGCACCCCTTTTGAACCGGACTGGCGGGACATTATTCTGGTACTGGAGGATATCGGCGAAGCACCCTACCGCATCGACCGACTGCTTACCCACCTCTGGACTGCTGGCCGGCTGGAACAGATCGCCGGGCTTATCCTGGGAGATTTTGACCAGTGCGGCGAACAGGAAGCCATCTGGGAGCGGGCCCTTGCCCTGCTGGCTCACCGATCCATCCCGATCTGGGCCAACTTTCCCTGCGGCCATGGCAGTCGCAACCAGATTCTACCCGTCGGGGCAAAGGCTCAGATGGACTCCTCCTCTGGCCGTATTCTTTTCCCGCAACCCTGCAATCAATAACCAGACCTGGCGTTTTTTCCCTCGTAAGCGATCACAGGGTAAGCCCCGCAACAAGCGGTCTCAGGGTGCTGCAGGTTGTGACAAGCGGGACAGCGATGCGTACTTCAGTACGTGAGCCGGCCCGATCGCCACAAGATGTAGTGCCCTGTGATCGCTTACTTTCCCTTCAGCAATTCCGCAACCATACCCTGCAACCGTTCGGCCAGCTCCTGCTTCTGCTTGACGGTATATTCACTGGTAGAAACAGGCACGCCCAACCTGATCTCCACCCGGCCCGGCCTGACCAGAAGCCTGCTCTTGGGCAAAACCTGATGGGTGCCGATAATGGCCACCGGCACCACCGGCACCCCGGCCCTGATAGCCAGCACCATGGCCCCGGCCTTGAACTGCCCAAGCCGTCCGTCCGGACTTCTGGTGCCCTCAGGAAAAATAACCACCGAGGCACCGTCGGCAATGCGCCGGGCCGCCTGATCCAGGCTTTTGAGCGCCTTGCGGCCATGGGCCCTGTCCACCGGGATATACCCGGCCAGCCGCATAGCCTGACCAAACACCGGAATCTTGAACAGCTCCAGCTTGGCCAGCCAGCGAAAATCCCAGCCCAGATAGCCTTGGAGCACAAAGATATCAAACTGACTCTGGTGATTGGCGGCAAAGATGTAAGGGGTTCCCTGCTCAAGAAGTTCCTGGCCGACAATGCTGACCGAAACCCCGCTCAGCCAGGCAATAATCCTGCCCATGGCACGAGGCAGAATCTGAATCTTCTCCGCTGACCAACGAAAGATAAGCGCCATGACGATGGTCGTGATACTGACCCATACAGTGATCAGGGGCGCTAAAACCAGAACCAGAACACCTCGCAAAATAAAGCTGAGTTGAGCAGCTTGCCTACTCAAACGAAATTTATGCCCCTTGGGTACAATATACACTTTAAGTCTCTCCTGTCTTTTTCGGAAGCTCACAACCAAGCAGCCTCGCCTGGCGCAGAAAATACTTATCGGTCATTCCGGCGATAAAATCCCGCGCCATGGCCGCAGGCTGCTGATCAGCGACATATTCCTGTCCCTGTTCATTTAAAAAATTCACATACATCTCTGCCTGCCGCTCCTGCCTTATAAACTGGTTCAGACAGGAGGCAAACAGCGCTCGATAACAATCAGTGATCCTGGCCAGACCCTGCTTGATGGCCGGGTTCAGATAAATACGTTCATAGTTAAAAGTCTTCAGCTCTTTCAACCCCAAAGAAACATCCTCACTAAAGGCGATGGCCCCATCCTCCAGGCCGTTGGCAATCAAGTCAGTAACCAGACGATAAACAATACTGCCGTTGCTCCGGCCAAAGATCGCCTGACAACGAGGCGGGATATCATCTCGACGAATAAGCCTCAACTCAATGGCGTCTTCAATATCCCTGCCGATATAGGCAATGGTGTCAGCAAAACGGACGACACAACCCTCCATGGTCATGGGGACCAGTTCCAGACCATGGTCAAGCTCCTTGGCCGCGACCTCCCGGTCAAAATCTGCAAAGGCTTTACCACTTCGGGGCGCCAGGCTGCGGTTATGGATCTCCCCGTCATGACACATGATGCCGTCCAGGGTTTGCAAGGTCAGATTCCAACCTCTACCCTGACGCTCAATGCACTCAAGAAAGCGGACACTTTGCAGGTTATGCTGAAACGAGGGCAGCCCATGCTCGCGGCAAAGTGCGTCCAGTAACTTCTCTCCGTCATGCCCAAAGGGAGGATGCCCTATATCATGGCCCAAAGCAATGGCCTCAATGAGGTCCTCGTTCAGCCGCAGATAACGGCCAATGGTCCGGGCGACCTTGGCCACCAGCTGCACATGCAAAACCCGATGAGTGATATGGTCGTTCTCAACCATGTAAAACACCTGGGTTTTATCGATATACCGGGTATAGGCCCGTGAATGCAAAACCCGATCTCCATCCACGGCAAAGGCTTGACGATGGTCCTCTTCCTGCCCCTCCTCAAAGCGCCGTCTAACTCCCGCCCGGCTCAGGCTGGCAAGAGGCGACAGACGCGCGGCCTCAAGGGCGTTCAGTTGGTCTTTCAAGACAAGCAAATGGGGGTTTGTCGCATGGCGCATGGCGTTATAATCCGATATATCACAGGTAATTCCATTTCTAAACCGAAGATTTAATCATCCGGTAGGGGCACGGCATGCCGTGCCCTTATTCCTCATCAAGATGCAAGTATAGACCAGCTATCTCCTCCGCACAATGCCTTGTCATATAAACCTCTTGCCTGAATAATTTTTTGTAAGCGATTACAGTTGGGATACGGCGCGAAACTTGGTCGCCTATCCTATGATCAGTTACGATTTTTTTTAATGACGCCTTGCTCCAATCCACTATAATAACCTCAGACAACCGCACAGATTATCCGTACTCCCAGAAGGTGCATTGGTGAAAAATATAAATGATCCCCAGTATTTCTTGCCTGACACCGGAAGGCAAAAATCTGCCTGCTACAACCAGGAACAATGATATGAGCGGCAAGATCTTTGCCATCGGCGATATCCACGGCTGCGCGGCCAAACTCAAACTCCTGCTGAGCCGACTGCCATTCGATCAGGCGCACGATACCCTGGTCTTGCTCGGCGACTATCTGGATCGCGGCTCCGATGCCAAGGGTGTGCTGGATCAGCTCTGCCGGCTGCGAGCCGAAGGAATACGTATGATACCGCTCATGGGCAACCACGAGTATCTGCTGCTCGAATACCACCGAAGCGGTGATCAAGTGCTGCTCCCCTATCTGCGGGGGCTTGGCCTGGAAAACACCCTGAAAAGTTACGGCGGCGCCAGCCTCGCCCAGCTCACTTCCCTCGCTTTTCTGCCGCCCGAGCACCGGGCCTTTCTCGATTCCCTACTGCCTTACTGGGAAACAGAGGAGTATATCTTCGTTCATGCAGGTCTGCGCCACGACCAGCCCCTGGCCGAACAGAATATCTCCGATCTCTGCGAGGTTCGGGAACCCTTTCTTTCAGAGGAGCGGGACTACGGCAAGCGGGTGATCTTCGGCCACACCCCCTTTGCCACCCCGCTGCTCACTCCCTTCCGAATCGGCATCGATACCGGCGCGGTCTACGGCAATCTCCTCACCGCCGTGGAGCTGCCGGGCTTGCGCTTCCATCACGCCTGATTCTCCCGGCCTGCCACTACGCGCGAAAGAGTGTAATCCCCTTCCATAAAAGCGCGAACCACTGCGGGAATCATCGCATCCTCACCCATAGCCGCATCCAGCAGCCTGGTAAAACCCAAAATCCTGCCTACCATCACCAGCTTTTCCTCGATGGCCTCCCGGATCGCCCCCTGCAAAGAGGCGTTGACCAGATCCTCCTTGACATCAACGAAAAATCCATACTGTTCAAAGATTTCCCCGACACACAGGGCGCGCCGCCGCCGCCTTTCCAGGGTAGTGCCCCCGCCCTTGAAGCGGAACTTGATGTGGTTGCTGCGCGGCTCCGGGGAAGCCACCGCGTCGATCATGATGAAATGAAAATCCATCCTGGCGTTCATGTTGCAGTAATCACGGCTGACCAAGGCGTAATTAGGCATGCCGATGGGCCGCTCCGACTTCTGGTCGGTGAGAAAAGAGGACATCACCGAGCCCATAGGCGCCCCGCCGGGCGGCGGCCCCCAGTGCAGGCCGGGGGTGGTGATTCCCCGCCAAAGTGCCTGAAAGGGCCGGGAGATCACCGTCTCCGGCAAAATCCTGCGCCGGGGTGGCCCAGCCAAAGACAAGCCCCCGCCCAGATCTATGACGCTGACAAAAAAAGGCACCGGCGAGTCGATGACATGCACTGCAGCGAGGTTTTTCTCCAGCATTTCATCGCCGGCGTGGAACATCGACAGCACCGCCTTTTCGTGTACAAAGCGAACGATGTCATGGAGCGATCTGCATTCGACAATGGAGAAGGTAGGACCGTAAGCGTCGGTGAGATGGAGCGCTGTCACCAGCCCCTGCAGCTCCCGGTGCAGCGGTGGCAACGGCGCGCGCGTCGGCCGAGCGACGAGGTGCCCACCCTGCCAGGCCTCTTGTGCGGCGACGATCTCTTCGGCAGTAGCCTCATACACCCTGCCATGGCTGCCATCCACGATAATCCATTGTCCGTCCCGCAAAAGGCTGGATGCGTCTTTCAGGCCGCAAACCATCGGGGTCTCCTGTTCACGGGCCACGCAGGCCAGATGATCCGCCGGGCTGCCCAACTCCACCAGCACCGCCGCCACCTGACCGAGCAGGATTACCGCCTCGACAAAGCTCTGCTGCATGACCAGAACCACCGGTTCCCGAGGGATATTCTCGAAATCTTTTCTCCCCTTCACCACCAGCACCCGGCCAATGGCCCGCCCTCCCGAGGCAATCACTCCTTGGGTCAAAACCGGGAAGTCCTGCTGTAGGTCGTCCGTAGCCTGAATGCCCATGGTGGTCATAGGCCGCATCTGAAGAATAAACAGTGTTCCCTTGCTGTCCACTGCCCATTCCAGGTCCAGAGGAACGCCCTCGCGCCGCTCCATCTCTCGGCCCAAGCCAGACAAAGCCTGAAGCTCCACCTCACTAAGCACCGGCAGATGGCGGGCCTCCGGGGCCAGCTCATGCCAAGCCACCCCGCCCGCCACCTCGCAGACCAGCAAACGCTCCTTGTCGGAGATGGTGGAACGCGGCCAATCCACCTTGCCATCCGCTCCGACCAGATAAATATCCGCCGCAGCGCTACCCGAAACCGCCGCTTCGCCCAGACCAGGAACCGCGCTGACCAGCAGCTGCCCGCTTTCCGGTTCCTGAGGCGAGCGAGTCAACAGAACGCCTGCGGCGCGAGCCTCTACCATCTCCAGACAGAGCACAGCCATATCGAAGCACAGGGGGTCCAACCCGGCGTTGAGCCGGTAAGCAAGACTACGGGGGTTGAAATTGCTGGCCACCACCTCCTTGAAAGCCTTCAGGAACTGCGCCTCATTGCGGACATTGAGCACCGAACTGAACTGCCCGGCAAAAGAATGATGCCTGCCATCCTCGCTGATGCTGCTGCTGCGCACCGCCAGGGCCTTGCCGTCTTGCAGGAAAGGGCGGGCCGCCCCGACGATTGCCTCGGCCAGGACCGGCGGGATCAACGCCTGCGTGATCAAACCTTTAACCTGAGCGGCGGTGGCGGCAGAAACAGGCTTCTCCCTGTCTGTGCCTTGGGTGGCCAGCAGATGAACCAACTCCAAGGAAAGTCCGGCGTGGTCAAGAAAAAACCGGCAACCGGCCAGGGTAATCACAAAGCCATCCGGGGCAGACAGACCGCTCTTGCGCAGTTCGGCCAGGGACGCGGCCTTGTTGCCGGTTTGCCCTTTTATACCGTCATGAACCTGGACAAGCGGCATTACATGGGGAAGATGTTCGGGCGAGCCAAACCGGGCAATCGTATCCTGAATAAGTTTGGTGATTGTCTGATGAGCGGCAAGCAACCCACGGTACCGGCTGCCAGCCAGATTTTCCAGCAGGACGATCATTTGGGCGGTTTCTTCAATCAGCCGGTGGACAAGCTGGGCAAGACCAGCCGGATCACCTTGCAAGCGCAGATAGATGCCGATTTCGCTGAGGCAATCCACGGCCCGGTTGTTGCTGGTGAGAAGAGAGCGGAACACATGGTAGCGTGCCTTAAGCAGATGCTGCGAATCTTGCTTTCGTTGCTGACGGGCATCCCTGAGCCTGCCGAACTGTTGGCCGAGCCAGCGCCGCATCACCCATCCTCCCCTGCCTGCTCCTGCTTGATGCTTAGAAGAAACCGCTGGAAGAATTCCTCAATAGCCGCCTCGTCGCGCATCCGCACATCGAGTTGACGGGTAAAGGCAATCAGCTCGCCCAACCGGACCAGCACCCGCTCCATTCTCGGGATATCCATATTTCTGGCCTTGGCGATCACCAGATCACCGGTTCGCTCCACCTTAAAATAAAGGCCTGAGAGAATGTCCCTGATCAATCGGGCCCGCCGCTCGCGTTTGACCTTCTCGGCCATCCCTCCGGCAAAACGAAAATAGATGTAGTTATTGTCCGGGTCAGGTGACATGTAGGCATCCACCACATTTAGATGGTAACCCAGACGCAGGCAGAGGTTGCAGTAATTCTCGGCTATGATCCCCAGGTTGTCGCCCGGATAGTCTGGCCCGTTAAACAGCACCAGCGGCCTGCTGATCCCGGAGAGAAGATCCTTAAAACCCAGCGACGCCGGTTCTTTGTCCCCTTTATCCTCCTTGAAAAATCCCTGGAGAATAGCGGCAAGCGGTCGGCTGTTCAACATCTCCAGGCCAACCTCTCCCTTTGGCGGCGTTTCAGCCTTGAGCCCAGAGCCCAAGTCGATAACCCGTAATTTTAGGGGAACCGGCAGCCGCACCGGTCGACTCAATGACTCCTGAGAACTGCTTTTGTCCGCATGAAAATGGATCAGGGCATCAACCGATTTTTCGTGGGCAAAGCGGAGGATATCGTGAAAGGTACGGCAATTTTTCGCCTTAAACTCGGCCGAGGTCGGATCAGCCAGGGTAATGGGAGCCACCCAGCGCAGGATGCGACGCAGAATCCGTAGCTCCTTAGAAGCATGGTAATCATCCTTTGCCGCAACATGTAGCCGGATCAGCCCCTCGATGATTCCCTGATAGACCTGCTTGTTCTCCACGTCCACTGTGACCTCTGCCCCTTGAGCAAGAAGTTTGATGGCGCCGCCGATACCGAACAGAGCCGGGGTCCGGTATTCCCGGGCAATGGTGGCCAGATGCCCGGTGGGGCCGCCGATCTCGGTAATCATCGCCCCGGCCCGCCAGACAATGGGACTCAATTGCGGGCTGGGAAAGCGGGCCACGGCAATGGCACCCACCGGAAACTGTTCCGGATCGGTGTTCTGATCCACATGCACCACCAGTCCTGCGGCAATACCAAGCTGAGCGACCTGCCCTTTGCCGGAGATCAGAGGAATGGCTGCGGCCAGTTCGGCGGCCAGCTCGTCGGGAAGCGGCGGCGGTTTGAGCGGCATGGCCAAGGGGCGGCTCTGGAGAATCACCGGAGCCTCTGCCAAGGCCCACTCGATATCCTGGGGTTCACCAAAGGTCTTTTCCAGCAGTAGAGCCTGCTCGGCAAGGCTCGCCAGTTCCTGGGGGGTTAAGGTTGCCGAGCCGCGTCGCAGGCCGCTGGGTAGCAACTCGAACACTTCCCTGGCAGAGGCCGGTGAGGCCGAAGAGGCCGGCAGGGCGATTTCGCTGGTCAACAGGGGAAATGGCCAGACCCGGCTCATGAGGAAATGATCGGCCTGCCTGCGCCCGGCCACCAGATCATGGGCCGCGCCACGCAGAGAGGTGATGAGCAGTTGATTTGCCTCCGGCGACTCCGGATTGCGGCTGTAAGTCACACCCGCAATCCGGGAGCTGATCATCGGCTGCACCCCGGCGGCCATGGGAAGAGTCCGGCTACCGGCAGCTGGCCCCAGATAATCAAGCGCCGCCGCCGAAAAACGGGAAGCAATCACCCGGCGGTAGGCTTCAAGCACCGAGGTCAGTTCGGGCCGCACCTCAAGCAGCGAATGAAACTGCCCCGCAAAACTGCGACTTTCGGCATCCTCGCCAACTCCGCTTGAGCGAACCGCCAAGGGCACCGAGCCCCCTGCCCGGCTGAAGAGCTGCCTCAACTCATCCTGCACCGCCGCCACCAACTGCTCCGGCAAACAGGCCTGATCGAGCAGACGGATAATGGCCTCCGAATGCTCCCGGCTCGAGCCAGGCGCGATGCAGATTGCATCGATGGCGGCAAAAAGGCCGTTTACCTCCATAAACTCACGATAGGCGGCAACAGTAATAGCAAAACCGTCCGGGGTCGGCAGACCAAGACGGTTGCGGATCTCGCTCAAGGTGGCGTTCTTGCCACCCACCAGCTCATCGAAATCGCTGTTGATCAGCCCGTAAGCCAAGGTGAGATTGCGGTCGTATGGCCCGGCGTACTCCAGGGCCAGCCCGGAAAGTTTCCCGGCCAAATCCTCGTAGCGCTCGTACAGATCAAGGTAGCGGTTACCGGTGAGACCGGCCAGGCAGGAGACTACCTCCCGCACCAGCTCATTTAAATCGGCCACCGCTTCGCTTAAAAATTTCCGATCAAAGACATATTCACCGGCCAGAGCCCCCTCCATCCGGCCGATCTTCTCCAGCACCGCATTATTCAGGGAAAGCAACCGACGGAACAGCCTAAAGGAGGCGGCAAACGTGACCGGCTCTTCCCTGGCCTTCCCGAAAAAAGGGTTTATGGGAAAATGCATCTCAGGCCTCTCCGGAAATCCTGGGAAAGATGAGCGTAAAGGTCGTGCCTCGGCCCGGTTCACTTGCCACCTTAATCTCGCCACCGTGATCCTTGACGATGGCGTAGCTCAACGAAAGGCCCAATCCGGTTCCTTCGTTCTTGGTGGTGAAAAAGGGATCGAAAATTTTGGCCAGGGTCTCGGGAGGGATACCGGCCCCGGTGTCGCTGACTACGACCCGCGCCTCTGCTCCCTGGCCGCGCACCGCCAGGTCGAGATGATCATCGGGCTGCATGGCCTGTACCGCATTGAGCATCAGGTTGACCAGCACCTGCTGCAGCTGATTGGGGTTGCCGCTGACCAACACCGGCTGAGCGGGATGATCGTAGCGATAAACAATCCCGCCAAGACGCAGCTGGTTCTTCACCAGGGCGATAGAATTCTCCATCAGGGCGGCAAGGTCCATCCGTTCCATGATATTGGTCTTGCGTATCCGGGAAAACTCCAGCAAATGATGCACCACCTCCCTGGCCCGATCCGACTGGACCAGGATGTCGCGCACCATGTCCAGCCGATCGCTGCACTCAAGATTAGGCAGATCCTCCAGCAGCACCTCGGCGGTTAGGGATATATTGTTCAAAGGATTATTAATCTCGTGGGCAATGCCAGCGGTGACCTTGCCAATGGCCGCAAGCTTTTCTGACTGTACCAGCTGATTTTGCTTGGCATTCAGGGCCTGAAGCATGAGATTTAAGGAATTGACCAGTTCAACCCCCTCCACCGAACACCAGATATCATTGTTCAACGGAATGGAACTCATCTCCCCCTGCTTGATCCTGGCCGAGGCCTCACGAATGGCGGTAAGAGGCCGCATAATCCAGCGCATCATGTAGAGCACCAACACGGAGCCAAGCCCCACCGCCAGGACAAGGACAAAGACCGCGGTTTTCTGATAGCCCGCAACCTCGCGTTCCACTCGGATCCGCGCCCTGGAATCCATGTCGAAAATGCTCTTGGTTATATCCTGGCCGCGCTTGCGCAGGGAATTTTCCAGAGATTGCTTGTTTTTCGGAGTCAATTCATCTTGCAGCAGTTGCCGGGAGATAGCTTCATACTCTCCCAACTCCCGGTCATACAGGGATTCAAGCTCGTTTTCATCTTTAAGAAGAACCACCTTTACTGCGACAATGGAAGCCCTGACCTGGTCCACATAGTCCAGAGCGCTCAAAAGATCCTTACTGTCATTGAACAGGAAATAATTTTTTTCATAGCGCCTGATTTCAAGAACCTTCTGATTCAATTCGTAGAACGACTCGATGATCCGGATCTTATCTTCCACGCGCCACAAGGCAAAAGTAGCGGTCGCGGTGGCGATGATGCCAAAGCCAGCGACAATGGAGATCATGAGCAGAAGTTTCCCCCGGATGGAACGGATTCCAGGGAAAAGATAACGGCAGGGCGGCAGGACAGGAACATCAGCGGTCTGCCCGGCGGCCAGCTGTGCCGCCTGAGAATCGGCGACACCACTGCTCATGATTTAATCCTGTCTGGTTCCATGGCGCGGAAAATAACCTCTTTCAATTCATCCAGACGGAAAGGCTTGGCCAGAAAGGCAAACACCCCCTCCTGCTCCGCCAGTTCCGCCGTATCCGGCGAGGCGTAGCCAGTAATGATGATCACTCTGGTCTTGGGATTCATAGCCCGGACCCTTTTGAGAACCTCGACGCCGTCAATCCCTTCCATCTTCAGGTCGGTCACCACGATGTCAAATGATTTTTCCGCTATGGCCGCAAGGGCCGCGGCTGAATCGGTATAAGTCTCGACGGCGAAACCGATCTTGTCGAACACCTGCTTGAGCCGCTTGCCGACAATAGGTTCATCATCCACCACCAGCAGCCGCGTGTTTGTCTGGTTCATCGTCCTTCCTCCCTGCTCTATTTTTCGGCGACAACGCCGTAATCCCCCATGAGAAACGCCTCTGCATACCGAGCCACGACCCGGTCGTCGGTCATCTGCACGTCCAGCTGTCTGGTAAAACCAATCAGTCGGCCGAGGATATCGAGAGTCCGCTCCATTTCACTTCTGGCCAGATTGCCGGTACGGGCAATGACCAGATCTCCCCTGGTTTTAACGCTGAAGTCAAAGGCCTCAAGTATCGTAGCGATGAGGGTCGCGCGCCGCGAACGCTTGGCAATGTCGGTGGCTCCGCCCAGGAAACGAAAATAGATATGGTTGTCACGCTCCACCTCGTGGCAGAAGGCGTCGATAATATTAAAATGATAACCGAATCTGAAACAAAGATTCACATAATTCTCACTGATAATGGCAATGTTGTGGCCGGTGTACTGCCCGGAAAGGGTATCCTGCGGGGTGGTCATCATGCTGTGCATCATATCCCGGAAACTCACCGGCATGGTCTCCTGGTGCCAGGCCCCGGGAAAGAGCATCCCCTGAAGAATGGCCCGGAAGGGGATCGAACGGATGGCGGTAAAAGGGACTTGATCGCTCGAAACGTCCGGGGCAATGCCTCCGCCGATGTCAATAGCAAGGATTCCTGCCTGAATGGGCAGAGCCAGCCGTCTTGCCAGGCCGCCGGGCAGACAGTTTTCATCCCGTCCCAGCTCCACCAGTTCAAGCACCGCGGTTTCATGAATGTAGCGTAGCACATCATGAAAGGTCTTACAGCCTTCGGGCCGGAATTCCTGCATAAGCGGATCAACCAGGTTCAGACGGGAGACATCCCGGAGGATCCGGCGTAGCAGCCGAAACTCCGGGGCCATATGCAGATCCATGGAGGTGGTCGCCTGATAGGTGAGGAGCTCCACGGCCTTGCCCCGATAGATCCGACGGTCCTCGGCATCCACAGTAATTTCCTCACCGTTCGCCACCTTGGCCATGATCTCCGAAACCCCGACCAGACAGGGAACTCGCAACTCCCGGCAAAGAGTGGCCATGTGGCTTGTCGGGCTGCCCACCTCGGTGACAATGGCCGCGGCCCGGTGCATGACCTGAACGAACTGAGAGGAATCACGGTGGCTGATCAGCACCGCTCCCTCTGGAAAATCCTTAAGATCGGCCAGGGTTTCCACCCAATAGGCAGGCCCAGCGCCAATGCCCTGCTGGGCCACCCGTCCCGCCTCGGAAGCGACAAGCTCATAGCCATCAAGTTGCTCTGAAAGGAGGGACTTTTCCCTGGCGCTCTCGGTGATCAACAGTGGCCTTGACTGGAGGATGTAGAGGTCGCCCCGCGGATCCAAAGTCCATTCAATGTCCTGGGGCCGCTTGAAGAAGGTTTCCAAATGCATGGCAACTGCGGCAAGGGCAAGAAGGGTCGGCTCATCAAGACAAGGGGCCTCTGCCTGCCCAGCCGACACCTTTTGCATCGTCAGCCCGCCATCGTCACCGCCTTTAGGCCGCAGGGCATCATGCTTTGCGGCAAGCACCCTCTCAAGAACCCGCGGCGGCTCACCTCTGCTGATCCGGAAAAAATCCGTGGGCACCTGCCCCTCGACCACAGCCTGCCCCTGCCCCAAAGCGCCCACCGCCACCATATTCCGCGAACCAGGCGCCATGGGATCAAGAGAATAGATGATGCCGCTGGCAGCAGCCTGGATCATGCGCTGGCAGCAAGCGGCAATAGACATGGGGCAGCCTTCGGGAAAAACCTGACGCCGGTAATGAATAGCCTTGGCGGCGAACAAACTGGCCGCCACCTGCAGGTAGGCGCGATACACCGCCTCGGCCTGTGAAGGAACCTGCAACACGGAATGAAACTGCCCGGCAAAGGAAAAATCCATGTCCTCTTCCTGAGCGCTGCTGCGAACTGCGAGAAAAAGAGGCGGGCCGCCGATGGCCGCGAGCCGCTCAATAACCACAGTCAATTTCTCAAGAAAACCATTGGGCGGCTCTGCCTGAAGCACCTTTTCCCGCAGGGTTCGACGCAGCCTTTCCAACTCGTCTTCATTGATCTCCGGCTCTGTCAGCATCCGCTCGAAAAGGTCGAATTCGGGACAAATACCGTTATTGTCCAACAGGTCATGAAAAAAACTGGTGGTGATGACAAACCCTTCCGGCACCTTCACTTTGGGATTATGGAGCAACTCGGAAAGATGCGCTGCCTTGCCGCCTACCAAGGGCCAGTGCCGGGTCTCAACCTCCGCCAGCCAGAGCAGGGGTGGCCCATCCCGGTCGTCCCGTCTGATAAGAATTGCCCGGACCCTTGCCTCCATGGGGGCAAATATTCCATGAAGCGCCACGCACTTGTCCAAGGTCAAAAGGTTGATCGTGATAATGGCTCGGCGCATGGCCGCGATCATCTCCTCAACTGTGGCTTCCACATAACGAAGATCGAAGAGATAGTCCCCGCTCAGTTTCTCCCCCATGTCGGCGATGATCTCAAGGGCCTGGTTGTTTGCCTTAAGCACCTCGCGGAACTGGGAGAATGTCAGCGACAGAGGCCGACAAGTTTTGGGCGTGAACCAGCGCTGGCGGGAAAATCTTTTCAGAAAATCACGAAAAGCCATGCGCTTGATCCTAAAAAAATAGCCTTGATGACGAAAAAAGCTGCTTTTCCTGTCATCAAGGCTTGCAATATAAACGATAACAAAAAAAGTCGGATCAGTGGCTGCCGCCGCCTTTCTTGAAGATTGCGCCCACGGCCAGGCCGGCGAGCAGGGCGATGACAACTGCCATTATCCCATATAATCCTCCCTGCTCAAAGGCCATTTTTGACAGAGCGGCGATCATGCCTACACTCTTGACCTCAAAACTGGTCGACACACGATCCACCACCGTACCGCCTCTGACGGCGACGACCTCCACCTTATATGTTCCGGGAGGCGCCTGGTAAGGCCAGTCTATCGCAACCTGATAGGTGTTGCCATCAATCCCGTGCTGCCGGACAACGCTGCCCTCCTGGATATCATAAACTTTTTCCTCTTTCTTGAACTTCAGATATTCGTCGAACCATCTGTCTTCCGCGGGATTCCCCGCACTGTCTTCAATACGGATGTGTTCGCGCAGGCCATCATAACCAAGCAGGTTCCGATTACGCTCGACCAGACCAAGGATACGATCCAAAGCGGCAGTGCTATGCAGCAGATACACCCTGGGAGCATCCTTGAACTCAAGGGTGCCTTTTTTCATCCAGACCAGGCCACCGACCTTTTCCTTATACTTCAGAACGGTATCAATTGGCTCACTGGTGACGGTGACTATCAGATCGTCGGCAGTGGCACTTTGACCAGTAACCGACAACTGTGCACCATGATAGAAAAAAGTAATCGGAATACTGTCAGGAGTAACCGAGCAGGTAAGAGCCTGAGCCGCAGAGACAGGCAGAACGGCCAGGCCGCAGAAAACCACAGCTGCGGTCACAAAAAAACGGAAAGCATTCATGAAGGTACGTTTCATGTTAATGACCTCCCGCGTAAGAAAGAAGAATGGAAGGCTCAAGCACCAGTTCGAAAACGATCTTGACCGTAACCGCCAAGACGATGATGGAAAGCAGAATCTTCAACTGATCGCCGTGCAGCTTCTTGCCCAAGGCGGTACCGATCTGGGCCCCAAATACCGAACCAACCAGCAGAATAATGGCCAGAATGAAATCCACCGTATGATTGGAATAGGCCTGGAGAAAGGTAACCTCGATACAGGTGAAAAGAATCTGAAAAAGGCTGGTGCCAACCACCACATGCATGGGCATCCGCAGCATGTAGATCATCACCGGCACCATGAGAAAACCGCCACCGACTCCCATGATTGCGGCCAGTACCCCGACAAAAGTGCCAAGAACGAGGGGTACCAGAGCCGAATGGGTAACGCCTGATTTCTCGAAGTAGGTCTGCATGGGCAAGGCGGCAAAAAAACCGCCCTTCTTCTGTTTTGGCGCTGCTGCCGGTGCGGCTGCCGGATCAGCCTTTTTGCTTTTTCGCATGGCATTGAGACTTTCCACAAACATGAAGCTGCCAACCAGACCCAGCATAACCACATAGGTCATCTTGATGAGAAAATCAGCGCCGCCGCTGGCCCGCAGGATCTTGATCACCTGTACTCCAGCCGCGCCACCGACAAAACCACCGATCAGAAGATAAAGGCCCATCTTGAAATCCACGTTGCCGAGGCGCCAATGGGAAAAAGTTCCGGAAGCAGACGCAGCCACAATCTGATTGGCGTCCGTTGCTGCCGCTATTGTCGGCGGAATGCCGATCATCATTAATAGCGGAGTCATGAGGAACCCCCCGCCCACACCAAAGAGACCGGACAACAGGCCGACTCCCAAACCCAGGCCCATCACCACCAGATAATTCACGCTGGTGAGAGCGATTGGCAGATACATGTACATCTTTTCCCTCCCTTGACTCATTCTTGTTGTAGTGCAATTACATTAAAAAAAATCGGCCCCTTCACTCTCCGCCAGGGAAAATTTACCCGGCATCAGAACTTGGGGACCGGCTGTTAATCTCGAAAATATCACAAGCTCCAAAGCCTGCCCGTGACGGCAGCGCAAGTTAGCACGAATCATGCCACAATTAGCATCATGTTGTTTTTACGAACTTTCAGCAGAAGAGCAATGAAATCGGCGAGACGATACTGTCCAGATACGCAACAGTAAACACGCAACTACTTGTTTTAAAATGATTTTTTACAAGTGCAACAACTGTTACAAAGAGAAACAGCGCTACGCGACTGGGCTCCGGCGCGGGATTATTCTCCGGAGAACAGATTGAGTTGTTTGAGCCGCCGCCACAGGGTGGTGCGAGAGATGCCGAGCAGGCGGGCGGTTTCGCTTTGATTGAAACCGGTGCGGCGATAGACCTCGGTGATGTGTTCCTGCTCCAGCACCTTTAGATGACGGGAGTCTTTCTCAAACTCCACCGGCTTAGCCTCGGCGAAGAAGATCTCCGGGGGAAGATCCCTGGCTGTAAGCAACGGCTCACGGGAGAGGGCTACCGCCCGTTCCACGATATTCTGCAGCTCCCTGACATTTCCGGGGAATGGGTACGAAGAGAGCGTCCCCATGAAATCCGCGGCTATCTGAGGCACCGGCTTGCCAAACTGGTTGGCGATGAGGGTGACGAAATGCTCAACAAGCAGATGAATATCCTCCTGCCGTTTGCGCAACGGCGGGATATTGATCATCACCACCTTCAAGCGGTAAAGAAGATCCTGACGGAACTCGCCTGCGGCGACCATCTTCTCGATATCCCGGTTGGTAGCGGCAATGAGCCGCACATTGATGCTGATCGGAACCACGCCGCCCACCCGCAACAAAGTACGCTCCTGGATTACCCGCAGCAGCTTGATCTGCATGGGAATCGGCATCTCGCCGACCTCATCGAGAAAAACGGTACCGCCTTTGGCCGCCTCCAGCAATCCCAATTTGGTGCTCCCCGCACCGGTAAAGGCTCCTTTTTCGTGCCCGAAAAGCTCGTTAGCCACCAGCTCTTCACTAAATGCCCCACAATTGAAGGGAATAAATGGATGTCGGTCTCGACCACTAACACTATGAAGCGCTCTGGCCACCAGCTCCTTGCCAGTGCCGCTTTCTCCCTGAATGAAGACGTTACAGGTAAGCGGCGCAATCTGCTGGATGGTTTTGAATATTTCCTGCATGGCCGAAGAGCGCCCGATAATTCCGGCAAAGCGGTCGGTAAAACTGGTCGCCTGGACGAGGCGGCCGACCACCCCGGCGTCCTGTAAAACATCGCGCACGGCGTTACGCAACTCCTCAAGCCGGAAAGGCTTGGCCAGATAATGGCAGGCTCCGGCCTTCATGGCCCGTACCGCATGGTCAACCGAGGCGTAGCCAGTCATCAGGATGACCTTAGTCTCCGGGGCCAGGGCGACAACCCGCTGAAGGATGTCAAGACCATCGGCATCGCTTAAACGAACATCCGTGACCAGGATATCAGCCGGCCTCTCTGAAAAGCGGGTCATCGCCTCGGAGGCAGAGACAAACCCCTCCACCTCGTAGCCATCCTTACCCAGGGCCTGCACAAGACGCCGGACCGTGACAATCTCATCGTCAAGGATAAAGATACGGATTTTTTGCGGTTCGTTTGTCATTACAGATAGTATTCCCAAAAAAGAAGGAGGAATCTCCCGTAACTATCCATCAGCACCACATCTGTGGCAGTAGCGAAGCGACGCTGCTGGATAGTTACAACCTGACAACACTGACTCAAAGACAAGTATAGCTCAGCTGTCTCCTCCGCACAATGCCTTGTCTGATGAACCTCTTGCCTGAGTGATTTTTTTTAATGACGCCTTGCTCTAATCCACTATAATAGCCTGAGATAATCGCGCAAATTACCCGCACCCCAAGGAGGTCCCACTTATGGCTGTCTCCCAGACAGATTTTACCAAGGCGCTTGCCGTCGGACGGCCACCCAACGTGGTCAAACTTTTTCCTAATTCCAAGGCCCTGATCGTCAGCGGCAAGGTAATCGACCGAGCGCTCATGGCCAAGGGCAAGGCCATGACCATCGCCGCCAATGGCCGCAACAACTTCATCATCCGCGGAGCCCTGCTGGCCGCGCAACGGGCCAACGCCGCGATCATCATCGAAATCGCCCGCTCTGAGGGCGGGGCAAACGCCTACTGCCCGGTAAATTACTGGAACATGGCCATGCAGGTGGATCAGGCCATGAACGAGCTGGGCATCACTGTGCCGGTGGCCATCCATGCCGACCATTACGGAATCAAGAAAGAGGCGGATCTGGATTTTGCCAAGGTGGAGATTCCTACCATCTTCGAGGCGGGAATCACCTCCATTGCCATCGACGCCTCCCATCTGCCGGACGACAAGAATCTGCTGACCAACCTGGCTCTGACCCAGCTGATTCCCGCTTGGGCCGGCCTGGAAACGGAGATCGGCGAGATCAAAGGCGACCAGGGGCTTTCCACCCCGGCAGAGGCGCTCTTTCTTATCCAGGGTTTAAACGCTCACAACATCTTCCCCGACTGGATTGCTTTAAACAACGGCACCACCCACGGGATCGAAGACAGCGGCCAGGGTATCCAGGTGGCGCTCACCACCGAAGTACACGCCAGACTGGCACCGTACCATATTTCCGGTGCTCAGCATGGCACCTCGGGCAACAGTTCGGATCGGCTGCGGGAGATCGCCGCCCAAACCGCCACCACCAAGGCCAATGTAGCTACTGCTCTGCAAATGATTTCCTGGGGCTTGCAGGTCAACGACTACGGCAACGCCATCCTCGACACCGAGGGAAACTTTATCAAGATAAAAGACGCCGGGGTAACCGAGCATATGTGGCGGGAGATGGTGGCCTGCGCCGAGGCCAATGGCTGGAAAAAAGGCAACTACAAGAGCCTTAACCTGCCCTTTGAGCCGAAGTTGATGGGCCAGCCCACGGCGATCAGGAATCGGATGATCAAAAGGGTGGAAGAGTTTGTCTACAATCTGCTGGTCAATGTGTTCAACGCCCAGGACAGCGCCCCCTTGGGGATCAAGGCGATTCTGGACAAGTGTTCATACGACATGGGGGCAAAGGTTGATCGTCTTGAGGATTCTGCTCAGTGGAGCGGAGAGAAGATCACCCGCAAGGCAGCCAGTCTCGGTGGGGACAAAGGCCCGGCAGGTGATTTTGACGATTGATAATCTGACCCTGAAAACCATATTGATTCCGCTATCCACCGCTGATCTTGTGACCAGCGGTGTTTTTTTAAAGCACCTGCCATATCAGACTGCCGCCCCAGATCACGGCTATACAGACTAAGGGAAGGACGCTGTAAGAAAACAAGGTATCCTTGATCGGATAGTTAAAGTCAAAGGCCCGCAGACTAAAAGCCGCGCCATAGAGCAAGAAGTACAATACAATCACCAGGGCCCCTCCACCCTCCAACCAGAAATATCCTCCAAGATCAAACCAGAAAATCAGAGCCGCCAGGCACATGGCACAAAGAAGAAACTGAACCAGCTCATAAACAGCCTTGGCCATCAGATGAAAAATAGCAAAAAGACCAACCCCGTTAAAAATTAACGCTGCGCAGACCAAGGCAAAAGCCCCAAACAGGCCGCCGCCAAGAATCACCGTCCGGTGGGCGGCCAGAAAACCGAGCAGCGGCGTAATCACCTCCGTAGAGGTAACCCCAGTGAAATGCAAAGTTACAACCGCACAGACGGCAATGAAAAAATATCGGCCCATCTATACAGATCTCATATGCGAAAATAACTCCAGCCCGTGCTTCATTCGCTCATAAAGCCGATAGCACGGTCAATTTTATGGAGAAAAGCAAAGCCCTGCCCTTTTTTCTCAAGTCTGGCTGCCTTGACCACTGCGTCAAATACCGCATCGGTCTGCTCATCCTTGGTAATGATCAGGATGATCTCTTTTTCCGGCCTGATGAACATCCCGGCAATCCCGAGATTTTCACGCACTCCGGTACCCCGGCCATAATATATGGTCGCCCCTTCCGCCCCGGCCTTCATTGCTGCCGCCACCACCCCATCTGCCTCGCCACGCTGGACGATACAGGTTATCAGATTAGGATTCATATTTTTCATGCCTCTCCCTTACCTCAAAACTTAAACATCTTCTGGACAGGCCATCCGCCCCCCAAAAACAATCAGCTACCTTCAAGCATCCAAGAGATCTCCATGAAGTAACTGTAAGCGTTCACCTGAGGCACCCAAATTTCAGATAAATCTGAGATTGTAATCGTTCAGCAGTGCCGCAGATGC
>DOZO01000062.1:0-38031 GCA_003517965.1 Desulfobulbaceae bacterium | reverse complement strand
CATCGGCAGCAGTGCCGATAAAGCAAATGTGGTGCTGCTGAACGATTACAAGTAACTATCGGATCTTGCAAATATATCGTCAAGCCTTCAATAGTGACAATAATTTTCTTTTTAAGACTGCCCTCGACGTGCCCTCCGCTTCGTACGGGACAGCTCTTTCTCTCTGGCCGGACGAGATTTGCCTGTTCCAACTGCGGCCCGGAATTCCAAAGCCTGCCGCTGGCTGCGCCGCTCCCCGGTGCTCCGAGCCACGGTGATGGTCTGCCTGGTTTCGGGATCCAGACCCGTGACGTACATGGCCGTGGAGATCGTTCCTGGCGTAGGGGTAAAATCCTGAAACTGCCGGATCGTGAGACCGAGAATAGCAAGACGCGCCGCCATCTTCTCGGTATCGGCAAGGGTACAACCTGGATGCGAGGCAATCAGATAAGGGGTGAAATGAAAAATTTTCCCCGCCTTTTTGCCGATCTCCCGACAAAGGGAGAGAAACTCCTCCAGCACCGACAGGCCTGGCTTGTGCATGAGCCGCAGCACCTTGTCCTCGGTATGTTCCGGCGCAATCTTCATCGCCCCCGGAGTGTGATGCAACAATAGTTGCCGCAACAACTTCGGCGTTCGGGTCAACAGCTCCATCCGCAGGCCGGAAGAGACAAAAAGATGCTTGACTCCGGCACATTCTGCCACCGCCTCTAACAGCCCAAGCATAGCCTGCTCATCAATCCTGAAAAATTTACATACCTTGGGATAAAGACAATCATGGCGTTTGCAAGGCTGCGGACTGTCGCAACCGGTACCGTACAGATTGGCCGTGGGACCGCCCAGATCGCTGATGGTGCCAGAGAAATCCTGCTGCCCGGCAAGCCGTCGCACCTCCTGAAGCACGGAATCACGACTGCGACTGATAATCTTGGGCCCCTGGTGACGAGAGATGGCACAGAAGGAGCAATTGCCGCAACAGCCGCGGACAATGGTGAGCGAATCCCGGATCATCCGGCAGGCTGGCACATCTCCGCAGGATGGATGGGGCCTGCGGGTAAAAGGCAGGCTGTAGAGGGCGTCAAGCTCAGCAGTGGAGAGCGGCGCGGCTGGCCGGTGCTGAACAACCCAGGCTGCCTGCTGATGCTGGAGCAAGGGCTCAGGGGCATAGGCCCTGGCCTGACGATCCACGATGAGTTCTGCCTCAAGAAACAGGGGCAGGTCGGTCTGAATCTCTGCCCAGGAGGGCAGATGAACAGGCGCGACAATCTGGCGCACCTCCATGTCCTTGGCAGTCAGGCGTTCACAGGTGCCGGGAATACCGCCCAGATCCTGACCCTTGGCAAGCCGGGCCGCCACCTCCAGCACCGCCCGTTCACCCATGCCGTAAATCAGAAGATCGGCCTTGGCATCGGTAAGCACCGAGCCTCTAAGCCGCTGCTGCTGATAATCATAATGCACGAAGCGGCGCAGAGAGGCTTCCAGCCCGCCCAGCACCACCGGGGTTGCGGGATAAGCCGCCTTGGCAAGATTGCTGTAAAGAATGGTAGCCCGATCCGGGCGCCGGCGCAGTTTTTTTTCCGCCTTGAGTCCAAAATAGGGATTACCGTCAGGGGAGTAATCATCCTGATCCCGGACCTTGGCGTTGCCGCTGTAATTGGCCACGATGGAGTCCAGGTTGCCGGCGGTGATGCCAAAGAAAAGGCGCGGTTCGCCAAACCGACGAAAATCATCAGGGGCATGGTGACGGGGTTGAGAGAGAATGGCCACCCGGTAGCCGTTGGCCTCAAGCAGGCGACCAATCAGAGCCACGCCAAAGGAGGGATGATCAACATAGGCATCCCCGGTAACCAGCACCACATCGACATATTTCCAGCCGCGTGCCGCCATCTCCGCTCGGGAGGCAGGAAGAAAGCTCTTCAGCCTTCCAGACCCGCGGTAATGGCCTTCCCCAGTTTCTCTTCGATCACGCCGGTGATAAACTCCTGGGTAAAATTTGCCTCTTTGCGAATAGTCTTGGTGGCATTGCCCAGAGCAACCCGCAGCTTGCGGTCGCTAACCAGAGCGAGAGCCTTGTCGATCCTAAGCTTCAACTCCTCAGGGGTCAAGCCTTCGGCCTGACCAATTGGGCCAAGCGCCTTGGTCTTCATGGTAAAATCGGTGATCAGTTTGACAAAGCGCGGCGCCTCTGCCGCAGAAGCCCAATGCAGACCAAACCGCTCCGGCTTGATCCCGACCTCGGCCAGAACCTTTTTCACCAATGCACTCACACCCATTGCGTCGTAATTACCAACCTGGTAATGGCATTCGCCGAGTTGTCAGCCACCGGAGAAGATGGCATCGGCACCTTCAGCAAATCCACGCAAGACAAAGGCCGGATCAAGACGTCCGGTACACATAACCCGGATGGTTCTAAGATTTGGGGGATACTGGTAACGGGAGACTCCGGCACTGTCCGCTGCGGCATAGCAGCACCAGTTGCAGAGAAAACCCAGGATCTTCGGATTAAAATCTTTCTGGCTCATAACAAAAACTCCTCTATTTTGCACCAAAGGCGGTGATTTGCGCGTTTATCTGTTCATCGGTATATCCGCCCATGGAAATGGCAAATACCGGGCAGTGCGAGGCGCAGATGCCACAGCCCTTACAGGAGGCGGTGATAGTCTCGGCCTTGCGCTTGCCATTTTCATCCTTGATAATGCGAATGGACTGATACGGGCAGAGCGATTCACATAAGCCGCAGCCGATGCAAGACTCTTTGTCCACGCAGGAAATAGTGGGCTCTACCGAAACAAAGCCCTTGCAAAGCGGAATAGCAGCCTTGGCCGCCGCCGCCTGCGCCTGAACGATAATCTCCTCGACCGGCTTGGGCGCATGGGCCAAGCCGCAGACATAAACACCGCTCACCGCCAATTCCACCGGCCGCAGCTTGACATGGGCCTCAAGGAAAAACTTGTCCTCGTTCACCGGCACCTTGAGCTGCTTGCTAATCTCTTCGGTCCCTTCGGCCACAATGCCGACACTCAAGACCAGCGCCTCAGGGGTCATGGTGACCTCATCCCGCAGGATCGGATCGTAAAAAGTGACGCTCGTCTTCTTACCACTACCCTTGAACTTAGGTCTATTATCCATGGTGTAGGGGATGAACACCACGCCTTGCTCCCTGGCCTGGCGGTAAGCATCTTCGGCAAAGCCGTAAGTGCGCATATCCCGATAGAGCACCACCACCTGAGAAGTTGGAGCAAGGGCCTTTATCTTGAGGGCGTTTTTTACCGCATGACTACAGCAGACCTTACTGCAATAATTAAGATCATCACCCCGGGAACCAGCGCACTGCACCATAAGCACCGACTTGGGCGCCAGATTCTTGCCCTTGCCGGACAAGCGCTGCTCCAGTTCACGCTGAGTAAGCACGGTCTCCGAATAGATCACCGGGTTGCCCAGCACCACTTCCGGCCGATGCTCACGACCACCGGTGGCGATAATAATCACCCCGTGGTCAATAGTGGTTTCCGTGTTGGTCTTCTTGCCCCTGGTGGTAAGCACCGAGCTGAAGTTGCCAACAAAACCGCTAACCTGGGTCAGTTCGGTATTGGTCAGCACCTCGATCTTTTTGTTATTTTTCACCTTATCGGTCAGCTCATCTAAAACCGTGCTCACCGTGTCGCCCTGCAGGGTATAAGCCAGATGCTGGAGATGGCCGCCAAGGGTATCTTTTTTCTCCACCACATAGGTATGGAACCCCTGATCAGCGATGGTCAATGCCGCGGTCAACCCTGCCACCCCGCCCCCCAGAACCAGAGCCTTGTTGGTGACCGGCACGGTCTGCTCGGGCAGGGGCTTGATGTGGCGGGCCTTGGCAATACCCATCCGGACCAGATCCTTGGACTTTTGCGTCGCGGCCGCAGGCTCGTTGGCATGAACCCAGGAACAATGGTCACGAATATTGACCATCTCGAAAAGACAACGATTGAGTCCAGCATCCTTCAGGGTTTCCTGGAAGAGCGGCTCATGAGTTCTTGGCGAGCAGGCGGCGATAACCACCCGATTCAGGTTATGCTCCTTGATCTTGGCCTTAAGCACCTCCTGGGCGTCCTGCGAACAGCTGTACAGGCTCTGGGCATGATAGACCACGCCTTCCATGCCCTCGGTGTACTGTTCAACCGCGGCCACATCGACCACGCTGGAGATGTTGATCCCGCAATGGCAAACAAAAACCCCGATCCGAACCTCTTCCTCCTGGCCGGTCTTCTGTTCTTCAGGATAGCTCTTGTGCACCAGGGCCTTGCCGCGATCCTTGGCAATAAGCCCGGCCGCTAAGCCTGCCGCCGCGCTGGACTGAGTAACGCTTTCCGGAATATCCTTGGGGCCCTGAAAAGCGCCCGCGACGTAAACACCAGGCCTGGTAGTGAGCAAGGGGGCAAAGGTTTCAGTCTTGCAAAAATCGTAATCGTTTAAGGCGAAACCAGCAATCTCACCCAGGTTTTTGGCATCGGCTGGAGCATCGAGACCAACAGAGAGCACGACAATATCGTAGGGTTCAAAGCTATGCGTCCCTTCCATGGTGGAATAAGTCAACTTCAGGTTCTTGCCCCAGGGCATGACATCAGCCACCCTGGCCCGGACAAACCTGATCCCCATAGACTCGGCCCTTTTCTGAGCGGCATCAAAGCCCTTGCCCTGAGTCCGCATATCTATGTAGTAGATGGTAATCTCCACCTCGGGATCATGCTCCTTGGCAACCATGGCCTCCTTGATCGCATACATACAGCAGACCGCCGAACAGTAGCCGTTATTGCAGCCAAGATCCCGGGAACCCACGCACTGGATAAAGGCGATCCGTTTGGGATGCCGGCGGTCGGAGAGACATTTCACCTCACCCTGAAAAGGGCCGGAGGCGCAAAGCAGCCGCTCAAACTCCAGACTGGTCATCACATCCGGATGCTGCCCGTAGCTGTACTTGGCCAGGGTTGCATCGGGAACGCGGCCAAAGCCTGGGGCCATGATCACCGCCCCGATCTGCAGCTCTTTTTCCTCGGCCTTCTGGCTGAAATCAATGGCCTTGCTCTGGCAGGAGCTGACACAGATTTGACAGGTTCCGTGCTTGAGGTACAGGCAGGCCTCCGGATCGATATAATAGGTGGCGGGCACCGCCTGGGCATAATCGATGTGGATCGGCCGCGTAATGGCGAGACCCTCATTGTATGGATCCACCAGATGCTTAGGGCAATACTTGGTACACAGCCCACAGGCCGTACACTTGTCCTTATCAATATAACGGGGACGCAGCCGCAGCCTGGCGGTAAAACTGCCTGGCTTTCCGTCCAGAGAAAGAAAATCAGCGTTGCTCAAAATCTCGATATTGAGAGACCGACCGGCCTCTACCAGCTTAGGCGCGAGTATTCAAAGCGAACAGTCGTTGGTCGGAAAGGTTTTATCCAACTGGGCCATGGCCCCACCAATGGCCGCGGATTTCTCCACCAGATAGACATAGTAGCCAAGCTCGGTTAAATCAAGAGCCGCCTGAACCCCGGCGATCCCGCCGCCGACGACCATTACCGTCCCTGATTTCTTGTACCCAGAGGGCATAAGTTTCGTTTGAGCAGGCAAGCTGCTCAACTCAGCTTGTTTTTTTGCTTGTCCCATCGTGTAACTCCACTTAAATTTAGATAACTACGTGACTGCCCAGCAGCACAGCATCTGCGTTGTCATCGGCCTGCTCATGTGCAATAGCACACTTCGCAGACCTCTTCCTATCATATGCGGCACTGCTGAACAGTCACAATTGTGGGGTGCCAACGCTTATAACTCATCACCCAATACTTCAACCTTAATGGCGCACAGTTTATACTCCGGCGTTCTGGAAAGACGATCCAGAGCGTCCAGAGTCAGCATATTCACCAGCGTTTGCAAATGATTATAGGTGCTGAAGATAGTGCCCTCCTGGGTCCGGTCGGTGATGATTGCCCGCATTTCCACCGAACCGCGTCGCGAAGTAAGCCGCACCCAGTTTTTCTCCATTAGACCCAGGCGCTCCGCATCCCGCGGATTAACCTCGGCGAAACACTCCGGGCTGATCTCATCGATCTCCTTGGTCTTGCCGGTCATGCTACTGAAGTTATAGCGGGCAAGATCGCGACCGGTAGTGAACAGCAGCGGATATTCCTCATCGGGCAGCTCCACCGGGGGGAAATAATCCTCCGGAATGAACAGTCCCCTGCCCCGAGTAAATTGGTCAACATGCAGAACCGTGGTGCCGGGATGATTCTGATCCGGCACCGGCCACTGCAGACCGACTTTTTCCAGGCGCTCATAAGAAAGCCCCTTGTACTGCGGCAACAATTGACATATCTCGTCAAAAATTTCCGAGGCAGAATTATAGTGCATGGGATAGCCCATCCGCTGGGAAAGCATGGAGATGATCTGCCAGTCAGGCTTGGCCTCACCCGGCGGCTCAACCGCCTTGCGAATCCTTTGCACCCGGCGTTCCGTGCAGGTGAAGGTGCCGTCCTTTTCCGCGTAGCAGGCGGCGGGCAACACCACATCCGCCATCTTGGCGGTATCGGTCAGAAAAAGATCCTGCACCACCACAAAATCAGCCTTTTCCAGGGCCGCCTGAACATGGGCGATATTGGCATCGGCCACTGCTGGATCTTCTCCGAAGATATAGAGGCCGCGGATATTGCCCTTGAGGACATTCTCCCAAACCTCAGTGGCCGGTTTGCCTGGACGCCGGGGCAGCTTGACACCCCAGAACTTTTCATACCGGTCAAAGAGCTCGTCGTTTTCAAGGCCTCCGTAACCGGGCAAGGTATTGAACAGCGCCCCCATATCGCAGGCCCCCTGGACATTGTTCTGCCCCCGCAACGGATTGCAGCCAGTGCCTTCCCGCCCGATCTTGCCGCAAAGCATGGTCAGGCTGGCGATGGATTTCACCCGGTCGGTACCGGTGACATAGTGGGTAATGCCCATGCCCCAAAAAGCAGCATGTCTGCCTTCTGCGGCATACATCCTTGCGGCCTGACGAAGCTGAGCTTCGTTGATGCCGGTAATTTTTTCTACCATTTCCGGGGTGTATTTCTTGACCAGCCGGACAAGTTCGTCAAAATCTTCGGTCCGTTCCTCAACAAACTTCTGGTCCCAGAGCTCTTCCTCGAGAATGACCTGCATCATCCCGTTTAAAAAGGCGACGTCGGTCCCCGGCACGATGCGCAGCCAGAGATCGGCCCGCTCGGCCAGCCTGGTGCGGCGGGGATCCACCACCACCAGTTTTGCCCCACGATCCAAGGCCTGATGAATGCGCAGGCCAATAGTCGGATGACTGGTGTCCGGATTGCTGCCGACCATGAAGAAGAGGTCGGTTTTTTTGGTATCCGCAATGGAGTTTGTCATTGCGCCGCTGCCGAAGGTAAGGGCCAAACTGGCCACCGTGGGAGCGTGTCAGAGTCGGGCACAGTGATCGATATTATTCGTTCCGATCGCTGTCCGCATAAATTTTTGCATCAGATAGTTTTCTTCGTTGCTGGCTCTGGCACAGCTGAAACCGGAAATCGAATCCGGTCCGTACATGGCCTTGAGATCGAAGAATCTTTTGGCCACCATCTCCAGTGCCTCTTCCCAGCTTGCTTCCACCAACTGAGAACCACGACGCACCAAGGGTTTGGTCAAGCGCTCCTTGTGCTGGACAAAATTATGTCCGAAACGACCCTTGACACAAATGGCTCCGTAATTAGGCGCCAGATCTGGATCAGAGGTAACCTCCATCAAGGTATTGCCCTTCACCTTGAGAATAAGCTGACAGCCTGCCCCACAGTACGGGCAGGTGGAACGAACCTCGCGAATGGCTTCGTTCACCACCGGCACCATAACGTCTTTTTTATTCAGGGCTCCGGTAGAACAGTTGTCCACACAAGCTCCACAGTTGACACAGTTTTCCTTGAACCGCAAACGCAGGCCCAACGGTCGGCCCTTGTCATCGACCGCATCGGCGCTGATTTCCAGGGCATCGTATTCACAACTGTTCTGACAGCGCTTGCAATAGATGCATTTATTCAGGTCTACCTGGATGACGGGATGATTGATTCTCTCCATGTAGGCAGGCTGTGCCGCCATTCCGGTCCGGATTGGATCAAGGCCGAAATCAATGGCCAGTTTTTTTAGGTCACAACGATCAAAGGCTCGACAACCACAGGACAGGCACCGTTTAGCCTCGGTTATCGCCATCTGTTCCGAAAATCCAAGCTTCACCTCACTGAAGTCCTGGATGGCAACCTGGGGCTGCCGGGTGGGCATCTTCTCCCGCAGCTTGATATTGACCCCCTCGAAATTGCGCAAATCCACATCATCAAAGCCCTTGCCCCGGGTGAAATTAAATCGGCTCTCGACCACGGTCTTGGTAAGGCCCATGACCTGGGTGTGGATATTTTCCGCCGCCCGCCTGGCCGCGACCACGGCCTGAATCACCGAGCGGGGACCACTGGTCACGTCGCCGGCCGCATAGATCCCTGGATGATTGGTCAGCGAGGTTCTGGGGTTGGCCTTGATGTTGCATTTCGGAGTCAGTTCCAGACTCTCTTCCAGTTTACCGCCCTCAAACTTGTCGCGGCAGGCACTCAATCCTTGCGCCACAATGACCGTATCAGCCTTGATGTTCACCGTAGAACCGGGGATGGCCTCCGGGTAGCGGATGCCTTTCTCGTCTGGCTCCCCAAGTTTGGTGCGGATCAATTGCACACTGATGCTTTTGCCGGCCTCACTGAAATTAACCGGCGAGGCCATGAGCAGAAACTGAGCCCCCTCTTTTTCAGCCACCCGAATATTACGCTGGTTAGCCGACATCTCACTCTGAGCCCTGGAATAAATAATGGTGACTTCCCCAACTTCTTTACGCAACAGGGAACGGGCAACTTCCATAGCAACATTGTTGCCGCCGAAAACCACCGCAGAATTGCCATAGTTGCCAGCCTTGCCCTCTGACATATCCCGCAGGAATTTCGTGGCCAGGATCACCTTTGGAAGAGCACAACCAGGAATATCCAGCCTCTCGTCCACCGGAGTGCCGGTTGCAATAAGGATGGCCTCAAAACCCTGGTCCTTGAGGGATTGCAAGGTGAAATCCTCGCCCCATTTCTGACGCATGCGGACATTGATCCCCATGCGCAAAATGGCGCTGATCTCGTAATCAAGCACATCCTGGGGGATTTTGTAGTCAGGGATGCCATAACGTAACATGCCGCCAAGCTTTGGGGCGGACTCGAAAACCGTAACGTCATGGCCTTTGCGAGCAAGATAGTAGGCACCGGTCAGGCCGGATGGCCCGCCGCCAATAACGGCAATTTTTTTACCGGTGGCTGGGTCGCAGGGAATGCGCAGGTCAATCTTGTGGGCCATGCACCAGTCAGCAACAAAACGTTTCAGATGGTTAATGGATACTGGTTCATCAACGAGAATCCGGCGACAACGAGTTTCGCAGAATCGAGGGCATACCCGCCCCACAGAAAAGGGAAAAGGATTGCGTTCCATGACCAGGCGCAGAGCTTCCTCATACTGTCCTTTGGCCACATGGGCGATATAGCCCTGCACATTGATCTGCCCCGGACAGGTGAGATTGCAGGGGGCCTTGCAGTCGCCGAAATGGGTCTCCATCAGCAGGGTCATCCGCTCAGCGCGCCTGGCCTGCAACTCCTTTGATTCGGTGGTGATCCGCATCCCTTCACCAACAGGGGTTATGCAGGAACGTACCGGAGTCTCCACCCCAGCCACGCTGACCACGCATATCCCGCAGGGAATATCCGAGATCCCCTTGTTCACGTAGCACAAGGTTGGGATATGGATATCCGCCCGCTTTGCCGCTTCCAGGATGGTGATCCCTTCCTCGGCAATTATTTCATAACCGTTGATTGTGATGTTCATCTTCAGGAAACCTAATGGTGATAATTGCCCCTGCGCAAAGGGCTTTACAGTCTGGCAATATAGGTCCTATAGGACTTATAAGACCTTATATCCCGCTGCTTAAGCACCCAGCTCTGTAACTTACGCCGCAGGCTTCCATTCCTTCAGGAAGGCTGGCAGATGTCCAGCTTCACGGGGGCCGATGGTGATGGTCCAGCCGGCCAGCTCTTCTTCAAGCTCGCCCTTCATAGAGGCAAGGTAACCGGGAATAATGATCTCCCGATGTTTGACCTTGTTTTCGATGCCGGATTTTTTCATGAATGCCGCGATCATGTCCGCGCCAAACTTGCCAGCCGCCCAGGCGGTGAGAACCGAAAGTCCTTCCGTGTCCTTGATCAACAGCCAGGAAGGCACCTTGCTCCCCTCAATTTCTCCAGAAACAATAAAGTAGGTAAGCGAGAAGTTACAGGTGATCAGCACCGGGGAATCCTCGGTAGGACCATTGATATTGTAAATATCTTCCGCAACCACCATGGGCCGTTGCGGATCGGTGAAGAGATTCAGTCGCTCCAGCAGCAAAGGGAAAAGAATATCACCCTGCAGATCGGAAAGCACGACAATGCCCGCATATTTAGCAATAAGCACCGAGGCGACCATAGCCTCCATCAGCGGATCAGCGGAGATCTCACAGGGAAAAGTGATGGTAGGAAAACCCAGGGGCTTGAATTTGGCACGGATAGCAGAACGCCGCCCCACCACACTGTCTTCCAAGGCAGCCCGGATCGTGCGAGCCCCGGAGTCGAGCATCAAATCCTTAAGCCCGGCTGCCAGCAATTTTTCAGCAACCGCCACGGTGTCGTCAAGGTTTACCCCCTTAGCAACCAGAGGACACTGAGCCTCCTTGGCCACGGCAACCATGGCCTCGGCATTATCAGCGGTGGCCGCGTACAGCAGGGGTTTGCGTTCCCCGCAAGCGGCCACGGCAGCCTTGAGATTGTCGGCCTTGTCACTCATCAGGATGAGCCCAGCATCGACTGCGCCGTCCAGCACCTTCTTGGTCAAGGCGGTAAAAGCAGCCTCATCACCCGAGATATCCTTAATCGCAATCAGGTCGGCCTTGAGCAGAACTCCGACCCGCTCGTAACGAAGCGCCTTGAACCGACTGATTCGACCATCGACGTCGGCCTCGCTCATTGCCGTGCTGACCAGAACCGCAATTCCGGTAGGGTTCTCAAAACGTTTTTCATGACGAAACAGACAGGTCTCGCCGCCGGTGGTATAGGCACTATCCCCAGAGCCAATTTTAACCGTCCGGATTGGAGGGGCAGAGGCCTCGCCGATCTGCTCCTTGACCTCATCGCTCACATACGGACATTCGCCAATTTCCATCTGCCCGGCAGCCACCTTCATGGCAAAAGCAAGGCAGGTCGGAATAGCGCACTCCCCGCAATTCTTCTTGGGAAGCATCTTGAGGATCTGAATACCTGTTAAAGCCATCTGTCTGTTCCTCCCGTATAAGGCAAGCTGTAAGCTCTGCGCTTTAAGCTTGAATAGTAATCTTGAATCTTATGGCTGACAACTGACAACATATATCTAAAAATTAAACAAGCGCTTCCATCTCCAGAGCCGGATGACCGACTTTTTTCATAAAGGCAAGGATTTCCTCTTCCGTGGTGCCGTTCTCCTCGGTAGCGATCATCTCGTAAAACTCCGGCCTGCCGATTTCCTTGCAACGCTCCATGAGCTTGTCCTTGATTTCCTCTTTCATCATTTTGGGCAGCCAGACCATCCGCGTAAGCCCGCCCTCGGCGACAAAAAGCTTGGGGCTGGTCATGAAATGCTTGGAAACCCCGATGAAGCCAGGAGTCTGCGCGCCGCCCCCGGCCATACCCGCCAGAGTGGTGAACTTCATTCCGGAAGGCGTCATCCCGCTGAAATCACGGTTGACTACCATGATTCCATTGCATTGGGGGAGCATGGCGGCAATGGCCTCAAAACAACCACAGGCGGTCATCGGGCTGTTCATCAAAGAATACAGGGCCAGCTCAGGCACGGCCCCGCGGGAAGTCTGTTCGACAAAATCATTGATCCCCTTGAAGATGCCAAGTTTTTCATCCAGACACTCCCCCTTGTCAATAGGTTGATTAGGGCCGGTGGGATTGATCTGAAAGGAGGCTTTGCCGTCCAGCCAGTTATAGGCGCCGCACATACCGATCCGCTCCGGGGTGATGACGCAGACATGGCTCGGGGCAAAAGATTGACACAGGGTGCAGGAATAGAAAACCTCTTCAGTCTCGTCGGTCATAGAGCCCAGACGTTCATCCCGCTCCGCATAAACCTTGCGGGCCAGCTCCTGAACCTCTTCCACCTTGTTCTGCTCGGTGTAGATCTTAACCTGAATCTTGTCAACAATGGCGCCAAACTCCTGATGCAGTTTGCCGTGCAGCACCTTGCCGAGATGGGTGAAGGAAAAGCCCTTCTCCACTGCGGCCTTGCCGATGCGGATCCACATGATGTTCCGCTGGCCCATATGCATGATGCCCTGAATGTAATTCATCAGGTGATGAAACTGGCGCTCGAGAATGGGCTCGAAATCCGACTGCATCCCACGACCGGCAACCTCAACCAGGATGGCGATAGGCAGGTTCTTACCCTGTTCGATATCCTTGATGTCTGGTCCTTCGATGGTGATTTTGCCGTCTTCGACCTCGGACATATCCTTTGAGATCAGAACCTCAACCGCCGAGGTCCGACCGCCGCCGCATTCCATGAAGAGATCGTCCTTGCGGATCCGCTCGCCCTCGAAGGCCGGGCCAAAAGACATGGGGATATCGATCTTGGTGACATTGACCTTGAGGCCGCGCACTTCAATAGCCTTTTGGACAATCTCCGCGTGAGGTACCCGGCTGACCACATGCTCATAGGTGCAGATCCCGGTGGGCAACACCTCTGGGATATCGTAGTCGGAAATAGTAGGAAAGCCCCAGTTAATGGCACCGGCCGCGTTGGCGTACCACTCGTCGGAAACTGGGCCAAAGGCCATGACAAAGGCAAAGGTCCGATCCTTGTTGTAGATCAGATTGCCCTTGTAATCACCTGGCTTGATGCCGCCAAAGGCCATGGCCACCCGGCAGGCAAAGCCGATGGCGAAAACCGCCGAGGTGTAGCTCTTGCCAAAGGGAACCAGCCTGGTATTCCAGCCAACCTGCACCTTGCTTTCCAGCAAACGCTCGGCCATGTTCTTGCCGTTGGACTGATCGTGCATAAAAATGTAGAGATTCTTTTCCTGAAGCTCCAAGGCAATCCGAGCGGCAACCGCACTATCATCCGGGGTGCCCATGATGGCGGCAAAACCAGGCGCTGTACCGTCTACAAATTCAACGCCTCGCTTACGAAAGATCACGTCATCAGCAGCGCCCAACCAGATATTATTCTCCAACGGATCTTCAGTTTTGGTATAAAAATCAGGGGCCTCAAGATAACGGATGGCCTCGAACATCTCCTCAGCAAAAAAGGTAGCCATCCCCGCATCAAGAGCCGGCGCAAGATAAGGCAACCAGATATTGCTGCTCACCTGTTCCGGCAAAAGGGTACGGCATTCCTGAAAAATATCCTTCATATCGCCCAGATTCTGCACCTTGGCGCCCAGCATACTGTAAATAACCGGCAGGAAATAAGCAGTATTAGGGAAATGCACCTCTTGCTCAGGCCCATACTTCTTGAGGGCTTCCTCAAACTTGGCTTCCGCCATGTCAACTATGTTGTGAGCCCCACGGATGGCGGCTGAACAGATTATCTTGGACATTTTATCTCCTCTTTACTCGCTAAATGCACAATTTTAGAGAACTTAGGGGCCGCTACGAAACAATCTTTAATTGCTTGATTTTTCGTTACGGCACCTTATGCCAGTCCCGATATCCCAACTATTTTACATCTTGAACGACGGCTCAACCCATCAGACCGTTAATCAACGACTTGGTCAAAGCAACCGCCCTCGGATGCCGCATGATCATCAGTTCGCCACCGGCCATCAACATACATGAGGCGGTGATTGCTTCCATGAGAATGCCCCTGGTCTCCTGATCGCCGATAAGCGCATCAGACGGCAACCGACATTCCTTAGCCTTCCAGACCTCACGGCCCAGGTTACAGACAAAAGGCACCTGAAGTTTCTCGTCTTTCTGGGTAAGCGCCGCCAGACGAATCCGCTCCATGACCGAGTAGGTATATTCAATTCCGTAGCCAAGTGCGCCAATAGAAGGATCAATCAACACGGAATCCAGGGAGACTCCGAGGTTCTCAAGCAAAATATTGAGTTGCTTAGCCAGATTAACGTCAATGGGCGAGGCTGCAACCATGGGATAATGGAAGGCCATAGCAGTAGCACCGATGGCCCGGTAGTTGCTGTCGGAAAGCGGGGCCAGACAAACCTTCTTGTCACCGATCAAGGAAGTGATTTCCCGCAAGGTTTCCGTATCCTTTTCGCCATTGCCGCAACCCCAGACAATAACCGGCACCTCGATATTTTTTACCACCTCGGCTGCGGCCCTTGCCGCCTCACCCGCAGGCCGGTTCAGGCCGTTGGGATCGGTGCTGACCATGGAGAGACAGATGGCGTCTGCCCCGTATTCCTTGACACATTTCTGGGCCCAGGCCAGGGGATTGTCCAAAACATCCTGATAATGACGGGCCAGAGAGTCTGGCCATTCGTCTGGTTTCACATCCAGAACATCAAAGGCAATCATGGGCCTGTTAGGCATGGAGCCTTCAAAAAGATGGAACGACAGGGTCGTTGCCCCGCCCACCTTGATCCCCCTTGCTTCACCGCCCAAAACGGTCTGCCGGATAGCGCCGGTATAAGCCTGTTTGTAAGAGGCTTCGGGAACCTTGGCTGCCCGTTCGCTCAAAGGCGTTTTTTCACAGGCAAGATCAGCCGCGTCAACCGCACCGGTTGGCGAAGCAGAAACGGCAGGGGCAACCTTCTGTGGCTCGGAAGCGGCGGTCTTCTTGACCTCTTCCGCAGCCTTGGCTTCGGCAGCTTTCTTGGCAGCTTCTGCCTTTTGAGCCTCTTCCGCTGCCGCTGCCGCAACTTTTTTGGCCTCTGCCGCCGCCTTTTCGTCCGCCTCTTTTTTGGCTGCTTCAGCCTTTTTGGCCTTTTCTGCTGCCGCAATCTCGGCAACTTTTCTGGCTACGCTCTCATCTATTGCCGGAGCAGCTGGAGCAACCGGAGTTGCCGCCGCTAAAACCGGGGTGGCAAGCAGCGGCTCGCGTTTGAGGATCGCTTCTGCACCGGCAAATTTTACCAGGGCATCAAACTGATCGTCCGACAAGCCATAGGCCTTTTTCAGCGCATCAAGACCGAGGCGTACCGACTCAAGCGCCATTTGACGTTCTTTTTCGTTCATTGCATCCTCTCCCGCTTCGTCTATTTCAACCCTTGCCTGACCAACCACCCCGGCGCCGCCAGTCGTGGCTGACGCACGGTACTGGGCGGCTTCCACCCTGGCCGCGGCGATAATTTTTTCTGCCTCAACCTTGGCTACCGCCAGAACAGCATCACTCTCCTCACCTCCGGCCACCGTGTTCCGAATCTCGATTGCCGAAACCGGCGCCGCAAGGGCAACCGGCTCATCGGCAAAGACCGGACGGGCGGCAAGCCCTGCCCGGCTGACTATCTCCGGCACAACACTCTCCCATTCAATGGCCATGATATGAACCCCGGCCACCCCTTCTATCTCCCGGACCTGGCGGATAATATCAACACAGATGTTGATCCCTTCATCTTCCTTGTCCTTGGCCCCTTGCATCCGTTTGATCACTTCATCAGTGACATCCATGCCGGGCACGGAACTCTGCATGTAACGAGCCATGCCCACGGATCTTGGCGGGGTAACGCCGGCCAGGATATGGACCTTTTTGTGGAGCCCGAGATCTCGGACCGCCTGCATGAATCTGGCGAAGCGTTCAACATTGTAGATGATCTGGGTCTGAACAAAATCAGCGCCATTGGCGACTTTTTTGGCCAAGCGGGCGGCCCGGAATTGCTCGGAAGGGGCGGCAAAAGGGTTGGCCGCAGCGCCAAGAAAAAGTCTGGGCTCGTGCGATTTGATCGCCTCGCCGCACTGGAATTTTTTATCATCCCGCATGTCCTTCACCATGCCAAGCAACTGGATGGCATCCATGTCAAATACGCCCTTGGAGCCAGGATGATTGCCGAACTTCTGGTGATCACCGGTCAGGCAGAGCAGGTTTTTAAGCCCCAGAGCGGCAGCACCCAGGATATCGCTTTGCATCCCAATCCGGTTGCGATCGCGGCAGGTCATCTGAATGACCGGTTCCACCCCTTCGGCCAGAGTCAACAGGCCAGCGCTGATGCTCGACATGCGAACAATGGCGGTCTGACAGTCGGTGATGTTGACCGCGTCAACACTCCCCTTGAGCAGCCGGGCCTTTTCCCGCACCAGTTCGGCATTGCCGTTCTTGGGTGGCCCCAGCTCGCCGGTGACGGCGAACTCTCCTGATGTTAAAATCCGTTCTAAACGGCTTCCCGATTTCATCGGTTATGATCCTTATTCTTGCTTGGAAACGGTTGGGCCATGGCAGCCGACGTCGGTCAGGGGGGCGCTGGCAACGCCAAGGTCACGCCGCATGTCCATGTCAAAGAGAACACGCTCTTTCTTCTTGTTAATGCCCAGGGCGTCACGCTTTTCCTCGATCTTTTCGATCATGATCCGGGCGATTTCCAAGGGATCCGAGGCGATATTCCAGTGGGCCCCCACCTGTTCCGTCAACCCCTCGGTGAGATACTTGTTAAAATTCTTAGCCCCAGAGGTGGGCAGATTCTGGAACACCACCTGGGCGCCGCTGGCCACGAAATACTGACCGATGGCCACGGCCTTTTCACTCATCCACAAGGGAGCGGTGCCGATAGCGGGCAGATCGGAGATGTCGTCGCCCAGGCCGCCTTGCCGCACCATCTCGGTGGCGGCGATGAGAATCCGGGAGTTGTCCACACAGGAACCCATGTGCAACACCGGCGGCATGCCCACCGTCTCACAGACCTCCCGCAGGCTGTCACCACAGAAACGGGCCGCTTCAGGATTTAACAGACCGGCCTTGCCGAGTGAGGTTGCGGCACAGCCCGTGGCCAGAACCAGGATGTTGTTTTTCAGCAACTCTCTGACGATGGTTTCGTGGGTATCGTCCGCCAACTTGAAGTTGTCGCAGCCGACAATGGCTGCCACTCCGCGAATCCGACCATTGATGATGTTATCGTTAAGCGGCCGGTAGCTGGCGCGGAACCGCCCACCCAGCATGGTGTTGATCGTTTCATGGCTGAACCCCACGACCACGTCCATCTTGGTTGTCTGAGGGATAAAGCTCTTGCCGCGCTTCTTGAAGTTCTTGATCGCGTGAGAGAGGATCTTCTTGGCGGAATCAAGCGCCTCGTGCTCCTCAAACTGGATGTGAATACCGCCGGGCATCTTGGCCCGGTAGTTGGTGGTAATGATATCGGTATGGAAATTCTTGGCCACGCCGACCAAGGATGGCATGACACACTGCACATCAACCACCATCGCCTCCACCGCGCCGGTGGCGATAACCATCTCCTGCTGGATAAACCCTCCGGCCACCGGAATCCCGCGGCGCATAAGAATTTCGTTGCCTGTGCAGCAGACGCCGGCGAGGTTGATCCCTTTGGCTCCGTGCTTCTTGGCCAATTCCAACATTTCCGGCTCCTGGGCCGCGATACACAAAGCCTCGGCCAGCAAAGGCTCATGCCCGTGCACGGTAATATTGACCTGATCGGCTTTAAGCACCCCAAGGTCAACAATAGCGCGCCGGGGCACCGGAGTGCCGAACATGATGTCGGTCAGTTCGGTGGACAGCATCGAGGCGCCCCAGCCGTCGGACAAAGCGGTGCGGGAGGCCTGGAGCATGATGTTATGGTATTCCTGGTCAACACCCATGTGGGTGCGGTGCATCATCTCCACCACCTCGCGGTCGATGCCGCGGGGCGCGATGCCGAGCTTGTTCCAGAGAGCCTGGCGCTTCGGGGTGGCCCGTTTCAGCATGGAGAGCGGCGTCTCATCCTGCTTGCCGAATTCGGCCAGGGCCTTCTCGCCAAGCTCAAGGGCGATCTCTTTAATCTCACGGTCTTCGGTGACGATCCCAAAGACCTCGGCCAGCTTTTTCAGTTTGGCCACGTCCTTGATCTGGTGCGGCCCTTCACCCTTGGCTGCGCCAATAAAACCCTTTACCATTTCCCGGGCATGATCGGTGTGCGCGGCAGAACCTGCAGCCACGGTACGGGCGAAATTCCTGGCTGCCACGGTATCGGCGGTGGCGCCGCAAACCCCGACCATATCTTCCACCCCATCGATGATCTGACAAGGCCCCATGTTGCAGTTGCGGCAACAGGTTCCGCCTGAGCCGAAAAGACAGGCCGACATCCCCCGCGCTTTTACGCGGTCATAGGCAGTCCTGACGTTCTTGGCAACATCATGAGAGAGAATCTGTTGCGTGGAAACGCAGGTAAGATCCGCGCATCCCTCACATCCATTTCGTTTGATCGCCATCGTATGTCCTCAGCATCTTGGGTTCGCTATGTAACTGTTCAGCAGCACCACATCTGCGTTATCGGCACTGCTGCCGATGATTGACAGTCATCGGCCTGTTCATGTGCAAAAGCACACATCACAGACCTCTTCCGCGCATCTGCGGCACTGCTGAACAGTTACCACTTGGATGTTTTAGTCTGTTTTCGATTTAACCTGAGTAGTTATCTGCGTTATATAACAGCAAATCTGCAGCCGCTTATTTAAGCACTACGGTCTGCCTGGCTGCCTGTACTGTATTCTTCATAAGCATGGTGATAGTCATGGGGCCAACTCCACCCGGAACAGGAGTAATATACGAAGCTTTTTCCTTTACCGCATCAAAATCTACATCGCCGGCGAGAATAGCCTTGCCCTCTGCGGTCTTACCGATCCGGTTCACGCCGACATCGATTACCACCACCCCGTCTTTCACCATCTCGGCGGTCACCATGTTCGGCACACCAACCGCAGCGATAATGATATCGGCCCGCTTACAATGGGCGGCCATATCCTTGGTGCGGGTATGGCAAAGGGTGACCGTGGCGTTACCACCTTTACGTTTTTGGAGCATCAAATTAGCGATAGGCTTGCCAACGATATTGCTTCGTCCGATAACCACCACCTCGGCTCCACTGGTCTCCACGCCGCTCCGAATCAGTAGTTCAAGGATACCATGAGGGGTACAGGGCAGAAAACACTCCTCGCCCACCACCATCTTGCCCACATTTACCGGATGAAAGCCATCCACATCCTTGGCAGGATTAATGGCATACAGCACATTAGTTTCATTAATATGCTTGGGCAGAGGCAACTGCACGAGAATACCGTGAATATTTTTATCCAGATTATATTTCTCAACTATGGCAAGCAGATCCTGCTCACTGGTGTCGGCTGACAGAGTTACCTGTTCGGAGTGAATACCAAGCGCATGGGCGGTCTTGTTTTTGGCACTTACATATGATTGAGAGGCCGGATCTTCGCCCACCAGAATCGTCACCAGACCAGGAACAATATCATGCTGTTCCTTAAGCTCAGCCACCTCCGTCTTCAACTCTTCCCGGATGGCTTTTGCAACTTCCGTCCCGCTGATAATCTTGGCACTCATTGATTTTCTCCTTATATTAAAAAAGTATGAACTCGCAAAAAAAGACCTGTCGTCTCATCTTCCAGGCATAAATCACCTCAAATGATGGCCCTGACAAGGTAAAAAAGATATCAGAGTCAACAAAACTACCCAATTAAACGCTATATTTCAATAGGTAAATATACTTGAAAAAAGCTCTGTAATATACATTTTCCAACAGAAAACAGAAGAAAAGAAGAGGAAAGCTAACAATTAGCATGATGGTGAAAAAAAGGCGATCTATCCCCCTATCATTCCGGTTTTTTTACCCGCTCGTTGGCCAGCTTGACAATGATATTGTTTGCCTGGCTCAAGCGATTTACCACAGTTTTAAACAGATGGTTGGCCACATCGGGATATTTTTGAATAACCTCCTGAAGCTTATCGCCGGGGAAACGTTTTACCTTGCAGCGTCCCTTGGAGGTTATAGAAGCTGAACGAGGCTCACCCGAGATAGCGCTCATCTCGCCGAAATACTCGCCAGGCTCGGTGATCTCAGCGATCTTTTTACCATCCTTCACCACTGATACGGCCCCGATCACCAATTTGAAAAAATCAGTGTCGTTATTGTTCTGCCGGACAATGAAATCCCCATCCTCGTACTCCTCAATATCAGGATGGACCAGATAGGCAGGCAGGCTCTCTTCGGTGATCACGGTTCGCCGCAGGATCTCTTCTATGCTGGTAGCGCCTTCGATAACTTTTTTAACTCCAGCCCGGCGCAAGGGGGTCATCCCCTCCTGTACGGCGATCTTGCGCAGCTGATCCTCCGGCACTTCAGCGCTGATCGCCTTGGCCACCTCATCGGTGATCTCCATCAGCTCAAAAAGGCCGAGCCGTCCCTTATAACCGCCGCCGTTGCATTTCTGGCAGCCCTTGGGTCCATAGATAACAAAACCTTTTTCAAAATCCTTCTCTGTAAAACCTATGGCGATCAACTCATCCTTGGGCGGCTGGGGAACCTCCACCTTGCAATGAACGCAGAGCTTCCTCGCCAGCCGCTGCGAAAGTACCATGGTAACAGCCGAGGCCAGCATAAAGGGCGGAATACCGATATCCACCAGACGTCCGATAGTGGCAGGACAATCATTGGTGTGGAGCGTACTGAGCACAAGATGTCCGGTCATGGCCGCCTTGATGGCAATCTCCGCCGTTTCCATATCCCGGATCTCGCCGACCATGATAATGTCAGGATCCTGCCGGAGAAAAGCCTTGAGCGCCGCAGGGAAGGTCATCCCCACTTCTTTTTTGACATTAACCTGGTTGATCCCCTTGAAATTGAACTCCACCGGATCTTCAGCGGTCAGAATCTTGGTGTCTTCACTGTTAAGCGAATTCAGCACCGAATATAGGGTTACCGTCTTGCCGCTGCCCGTGGGGCCGGTAACGAGCAAAAGTCCCTGGGGTCGATCGATACAGCGTTGAAGAGTGGCAAAGGTTTCCTTCTCAAAACCGAGCTTGGTAAGATCAACATTAAGACTGCCCTTGTCGAGGATGCGCAAAACGATACTCTCCCCAAACAGGGTGGGCAGGGTAGAAACCCGAAAATCCACGGCACGGTTGCGCCCCAGCTTGATCCGGATACGACCGTCCTGGGGCACCCGCCGCTCAGTAATGTCGAGCTGAGACATGATTTTTATCCGGGAATTCAGGGCGTTTTTAATCGAGAGGGGCAGATTCATGGACTTGTACAGGGAACCATCCATGCGGTAACGCACCTGGAGCGTTTTTTCATAGGGCTCGATGTGAATATCGCTCACCCCGTCGTTGACCGCTTTGAGCAGAATCCCGTTCACCAGTTTGATGATCGGGGCGTCAGAAGCAGAATACTGATCCCCCCCTGTATCATCGTCCAGTGACGCAATCTCCATACCATCAGCTGCCTCGGAGGCCAGGGTGCCAAAATCGTCGATCTGGGTAACAGGCTCCTCGTCTTTTTCTTCCGCACCCACCGAGGTAAAAAAAGACTGATGTTCTTCCTCGCTGATCTTGTAATAAATCTTGTATGCATCAACGATATCTTTTTCGGTGGCGACACAGACGGTCAAAGGCATTTTTACCGCAGCCTGCAAGCTTTCCACCGCCCCGGTATCCGTGGGCTCGGCCATGGCGACCTGAAGGGATTTGCCGATCTGCCGCAAAGGGAAGGCCAGATATTTCTTGGCAATCTCGTAGGGTAAAAGCTTCAAAGCCTCTGGCTTGGGAGGTTCGCGGCTGATGACCACGGGTTGATAGTTGTGCAATCGGCTTAAAAAATTGAGAATGGTAGATTCTTCAATATGACCAAGGCGCAAAAGGATACTGCTCAGCCGGCCACCAGATTTTTTCTGGGCCGCCAGCGCATCATCGAGTTGATAGCTGCTGACCTGTCCGGCCTTGCGCAACAATTCGCCGATCTTGAGCTTGCCAGCCCCGGATTGATCTTTTACTGTAGAACGTAAATTTGATTTATTATCTGCTTCGGCCATGAAAAAGAGAATATCCTAAAATAAGTTTAGAAGCCGTTAAGAAACAACCTTTACCATTCTCTACCTAATACTATATTTCTCAGCCCACTGACAAGCATATCTGTTCTTCTTCAAAAGAAATGGGCTTTTTCGCGTCCTTAAAGACGAAAACAATGTGGTATTTACATGCCCAGCTTGTGTATGCTAACTTGCTGCATGCTCAACAGCACTGCAACTAACCCCTGATCACTCGCGCAGCAAATTTTCTATTTAATCAAGAGCATAACAGGATGAAAGACCATATCGGAACAGAGAAGGTGGTGCACGGGCAACAATGGGGCGCGTTACACAACGGCTACTTTGCCGATTCCACAATTGCACGACCTTTACTCAACGCCGCCATCGATGTCCTGACACATTCACCTGCTGATGTTGTCGTGGACTTAGGTGGGGGAACAGGCTTCCTGCTCTCTCAGCTTGCAGCGTACGACATCTGCCATGCCCTGAAACTCAAGAACGTTGACTGCTCAGAAGAACAACTTGCCGTGACAGATGCCGCAGGCATTGCTCCCGTCCATAAGTCCCTTGAGGATTTCAAGCGCAGCGATGTTGCCGCCGCAGGCCAACGACTGTTCCTGATAATGCGGTCCGTTCTGCACTACGTCGGCGAAACCGGCTTACGGCCCTTACTGCGCCATCTCCGCGCACAGACAAAGGAAGGCGAATTTTTCGTGCATCAAACCGCGTCCTTTGACAATGAGGACGATGCAGCTTGCCTCAATGCGCTTTACCACTACATGCACACGTCCAAATGCTATCCCCTGACCAACGAGTTGACCCAAGCCCTGACCGACTCCGGCTGGCGGGTAACTAACACCATGGCGGCCCCCACCCTGCTTCTGACCTCAGATGACCTTGCTCTACGATATGCGCTGGACGCAACTGCCCTGGCGCACATCCGCGACAAAATGGCAAAAGAGTTCGGTGCAAAAAACCGAGTGTTTCGCCTGACACCGTCCGGATTCCACGCCTGTTTACCCTACCGTATTTTCACCTGTGTTGCCTCCCTCTCCTCCCTTGACAATCCATTTATTGTGGTGTAATGCAGTGAGTCGCTAAATTCGCCTTGTACGGTTTAAATTTATCGCTATAATCGTTAGTTTTAACCCTGATGCGGAGGCGCATGTTTTTTTCAATAAGCGCAAGAACATTGGCTGTATATTCGCTTATTGCACCCAGTGGGTATAAGTTTCGTTTGAGCAGGCAAGCTGCTCAACTCAGCTTTATGCAGAAGCCATCATCTATTATAAGGAGTGACACATGTGCCGGTTAGCAATGAAAACCGCCAGTGAGCCTTTCTCTCCCTTCTCGGTACTCACGGCCATGGAGGCCATGCAGGAAGGGTATGACGGCAGCGGTCTCGGCCTGCTGCTCAGGGGGCTCAAGTTTGCGGATTACAAATACAATGCCCAGGATCCGATTCTCTCAGGCATCGCCCACAGCGAAGCGGCGCTCGTCCGTCTCGATCATATTATGGACAAGGCCGGATTCACCCTCAATTACGACCACGAGTTTGAGGTGAAAAAGGAGATGATCGAGGCTCAGGATCGGCACAAGTACATCCTGCGGGTGTACAAAAAACCGGTCACCTGGAACAAGCTCTCCGCCAGCGAGATCGAACACGAGCTGATGCTGATCCGCCTTGCTCTGCGTGCCAACGGCGAAGCCCACGGCAACGACCTCACCGCCTTTTCCCTTTGGCCCGACGTGGCAACAATCAAAGAAGTGGGCTGGCCCCTTGAGATCGGCCTCGCCCTTGGTCTGGATTCAGGCAGAATCACCAGCCGGATCTGTATGGCCCAAGGCCGCCAAAACACCAACTACGGCATCAACCTCTATGCCTGCCACCCCTTCTTCCTCCAGGGGGTCGCCACCATGACCAACGGCGAAAATACCGCTTTTATCCCCATCAAAGACTGGCTCACCGGCCGAGCCTTTCCCGGCTATATCGGCTATCAGTCAGACTCCGAGGTCTTCGCCCATATCCTGCACTATGTGACCAGGCAGCTCAAGCTGCCGCTTGAAGCCTATAAACATGTGATCACCCCGCTCAAGAACGACGAGCTGGCGGTTCATCCTCAGGGTGATTTTCTCCGCGGTCTGCGGGATGCTTGTCGCCGTCTGATCATCGATGGCCCCAACGCGGTAATCGGCACCCTGCCCGATGAAACCGCCATGCTGGTTATGGACGCCAAGAAGATGCGCCCCGCCACCGTGGGCGGCAAGCCCGGTGAATGGGCCATTGCCTCGGAGATGTGCGGAGTTGATGCCATGATCCCCGACCGGGATCGCAGCAAGGATTTCCAGCCCATGCGGGAACACACCGTTATTATTCCTCCAGACAGACAGGAGTTGCAGATATGGTCTCAGTTCGATCAATTGCCAATACCCCAAGCAGCCTGACCCCCAACGATCTGCCCTGGATCATTGAGCACCGCGAAGATCGCTGCACCCTGTGCGGCCAGTGCGCGGCGGTATGTCCAGTGGGCACCCTGAATCTGACCTACATGCGCAAGCGTATGCCTCACCTGGTGCTTTCCGCCACGGAACGGGGCAGCTCGTACAAGACCTTTGTCGGCATCCGCCAGTCCACCGAGATTGGCAAGCGCTGCATCGGCTGTGGCTCATGCTCCCTGGTCTGCCCCAACGAAGCGATCCAACCATTGCAAAACCCTGGCCGCGACCGCTTCCGTTTCGTCAACAACCAGCAGGGCGAACCGGCCAAACGCGGCGGTCGCCGCAATGTGCCGGGCGCGAGCCTGCTCGACCGGCTTATCTTCGACCGGATCTCCATGCTCACCGATCCTGCTCTCGACGCAGGCCGCCACGAATTTTCCTGCAATACCCTGCTGGGCCGGGTGCTGCCGCCGGAAGAATATGTCCGGCGCAAACTGGCCGGGGAATGGATCCCGCCGGTACGGGAAATCTTTCCCTTTGTCATCGGCTCCATGTCCTTTGGCGCGCTCTCGCCCAACATGTGGCTGGGACTCTTGCAGGGCGTGGCCTATTGCAACGAGGTTCTCGGCATCCCGGTAGTCATGGCCACCGGCGAGGGCGGCTGCCCACCCTGGGTTCTGCGCAGCCCCTTTCTTAAATACATCATCCTCCAGATCGCTTCCGGTTATTTTGGCTGGGACGAGATCATCCGGGCTATCCCAGAGATGCAGTGCGATCCGGCGGCCATCGAGATCAAATACGGCCAGGGAGCCAAGCCCGGCGACGGCGGCCTGCTGATGTGGTTCAAGGTATCAAAGCTCATCGCCCGCCTGCGCGGGGTGCCTGAGGGCGTGGATCTACCCTCGCCGCCCGTACATCAGACCCTCTATTCCATCGAGGAATCGGTGATGAAGATGATCCAGACCATGTCCATGGCCTGGAACTTCCGGGTCCCGGTCTATCCCAAGATCTCCGGCTCCACCTCGGCCAAATCAGTGTTGAACAATCTGGTGCGCAACCCCTATGCCGGCGCCTTGCTGATCGACGGCATCGACGGCGGCACCGGGGCGGCCTACAACATCAGCATGGACGCCACCGGCCATCCCATCGCCGCCAATGTCCGCGAATGCTATCTCGATCTCTGCGCCCAGGGCAAGCAGAACGAAATTCCCATATTTGCCGCAGGCGGGGTAGGCAAGAACGGCAACGTCACCCAAAACGGCATGGCTCTGATCATGCTGGGCGCCTCTGGTGTCCACATGGGCAAGTTTATGATGCAATCCGCCGCCGGCTGCCTCGGCACGGAAAGCAATCGCTGCAACGTCTGCAACATCGGCCTTTGTCCCAAGGGGATCACCAGCCAGAATCCAAAGCTCTACCGCCGTCTCGACCCGGATCAGGTCGCCCAGCGGGTGGTAGAGACCTTCATGTCCATCCGCACCGAGATCAAAAAGGTCATGGCGCCCCTGGGCCGCTCCCAGAGCCTGCCCATTGGCATGTCCGATGCTCTGGGCATCGATGACAAGGATGTGGCCGAACGTTTAAATATCAGATACGTCTGTTAGAAGGAGCACGCTGTGAGTAAAACAATTATCATAAAAGGGCTTGATGCCAATGGCCAGCGGATCAGCTCCAAGAATTTTGAAGAGCTGGTGCAGAAGGCCTTTGCCAAATCCACCCGGCTGAAGCTGGAAACCTATGGCCAGCACAATGTGGGCGGACGCCTGAAAAGCGCGGGCCAGAAGGTGGAGATCGAGATCAGCGGCCCCTGCGGCCAACGCCTGGGATGCATGGGCATGCCAGGCACTACCATTGTCTGCGACGGATCAGCTTCCGATGACGTGGGCTATCTCAATATCGGCGCAGAGATCACCGTCAAGGGCGACGCTACCAACGGGGTCTGCAACGCCATGGCCGAAGGTAAGGTCTATATCGGCGGCACCATCGGCGCCCGGGGCCTGACCATGACCAAATGGAACCCAGAACACCAGCGCCCGGAGCTGTGGGTGTTGGGTTCGGTGGGTGACACCTTTGCTGAGTTCAACTGCGGCGGCATCGGGGTTATCTGCGGGATTGAGGCGAAAAACAGCAAAAACGTTCTGGGCTATCGGCCCTGCGTCGGCATGGTCGGCGGCTGGCTCTTTTATCGGGGCAAAACCGATGGCTCCTATGACAAGAAAAGCGTCATGGCGGTACTGCCGGACGACGCCCAGTGGCAATGGCTCATGGAGCGGATGCCCGTCTACCTCAAGAAAATCGGTCGCACCCGGCTGCTCAAGAAGCTCTCCGTCCGCAAGGAATGGATGATGCTGATCTCCATCCCGCCCCAGGATCGGGCCCTGATGTTCTCCGGGCCTATGCCCATGGCCGAGTTCAAGAAAAAGATTTGGGATCCGGGCTTTGGCGGCGGCGACCCGATCCGCGACCTGGCCCCGGGACTTGACCGCAGCCCCATCGGCATGATTGAGACTGGCGAGCTAAGGCGGCGCCAGCCCTTCTGGGCCAACCGTGACAAGGCCGCCCCTTGCGCCTACTACTGCCCAGTCCACATCCCCACCATCGACCGATTACGGCTGATCCGCGAAGGCAAGGGGGAAGAGGCCTACAAGATGCTCTTGGACTACACCCCTCTGCCTGCCTCGGTTTGTGGCTATGTTTGCCCGAACCTCTGCATGCAGAACTGTTCCCGGCAACTGGTGGACGAAAAAATCGACGTGCAGATGCTGGGCCGTGCGGCCCGTGATGCCAAGCTACCCAAACCTGCCAAGGCCTTGGGCAAGAAAGTCGCCATCATCGGCGGTGGCCCGGCTGGAATGAATGCGGCCTGGCAACTGGCCAAGGCCGGGGTCGAGGCCCACATCTTTGAACGCGACCAGCAGTTGGGCGGCAAGCTGGCCCAGGTTATCCCCTGGGAGCGGCTGCCCAGAGCCATTTGGGATTCTGAGATCCAGCGTTTCCTCTCCATGCCCAATATCAAAGCCACCTTTGGCGTGGCCATGACCAAGGACAAGTTTGCCGAACTCAAAAAACAATACGACCATGTCATCGTCGCGGTCGGCACCCACCAGCCGCGCACCATTCCCTTCCCTGGGCATGAGCGGGTCATTCCGGCTCTGGACTTTCTCAAGGGTGCGAAAAGCGCCAAGCCGCCCAAGGTCGGCAAGCAAGTGGTGATCATCGGCGCGGGCAATGTTGGCTGCGATGTAGCCTGCGAGGCCTACCGTCTGGGAGCCCAGCAAGTCACCCTGGTGGACATCCAGAAGCCCCTGGCCTTTGGCAAGGAAAAGGCTGCTGCAGAACAACTCGGCGCTACCTTCCAGTGGCCGGTGCAGACCAAGGAGGTTACCGCCGAGGGATTGATCGACGCGGCAGGACAGCTCATCCCGGCTCAGACCGTAATCATCTCCATCGGCGATGTCCCAGCCCTTAAATTTCTGCCGGACACCGTGGAGGTTATCACGGTAGGGGGCGCAGGCTGGATCAAATGTAATGCCGCCGGACAAACCAGCGACCCGAAAATCTCGGCGATAGGAGATGTGGAACGGCCAGGGCTTGCTACCAACGCTTTAGGGGCGGGCAAGAAAACCGCGGAAGCCATCCTGGCCGGATTCAAAGGCGAGGAGTGGAAGGACTTTGGCCAGCAGCTTATCCCCCAGGCCAGCCTGACCACAGCCCATTATACTCCAGAGCCTTGCCCCGGGACGTCCGAGGCAACGGAAGCAGAACGTTGCCTGAGCTGCGGCACCTGTCGCGACTGCCATCTCTGCGAGACCATCTGTCCGACCCAAGCCATTTCCAGAGAAAAACTGGAGGGCAAAGAATACCGCTATGTCGTGGACCCCAACAAGTGTATCGCTTGCGGCTTCTGTAGTGATACCTGTCCTTGCGGCATCTGGGTGATGCGTTCTTTCTAATTTATCGTCATCTATAACGTCACAAAAAAAGCCCTGGCTGATAAGCCAGGGCTTTTTTATGTATTTCACAGGTTATTCCATTTCTAAACCGAAGATTTAATCATACAGTAGGGGCACGGCATGCCGTGCCCCTACTCCCATCTCCTGCTTTTAAACACACAATAAACAGCTACAAATATGTACAATACAAACATACATTTTACATATTTGTTCTTTAACTACAGCCGCCCCAGCAAGGAACACACATAAAAAAACAACCCACATTCAACAAGAAAAAAAATTGCTCGCTCATGGCACGATTCTCGCAAACTAACCAAAGGCCAACCAAAGCACATCAATCTGCAATTATAAGGAGATGCCATGTGGCACCGTTTTTTATCCATACTCTGCACCGGCCTTGGTTTTTACCTTATCCCGGGGCTTGCCCTGGCTACCGACACTCAGACCATAGACAGCGGCACCACCGCCTGGATGCTGATCTCCACGGCCTTGGTCTTACTGATGGTACCTGGCCTGGCCATGTTTTACGGCGGCCTGGTGCGCAGCAAGAATGTGCTGGGCACCATGATGCACAGCTTTGTCTCCATGGCCGTGATCGGGGTGCTTTGGGTGGTCTGCGGTTATAGTCTCACCTTTGGCAAAAACATACTCGGTGGCATCATCGGCTGGAACCCGGATTACTTTCTGCTTGGTGGCATCGACGAGACGATCACCAACGGAGTGCCAGAATATGTCCTGGCCATGTTCCAAGGTAAGTTCGCCATCATCACCCCGGCCCTGATCAGCGGGGCCATTGCCGAACGGGTCTATTTCCGCGGCTACATCCTGTTTATCGTTCTCTGGTTTCTCTTTGTTTACAGTCCGCTATGCCATTGGGTCTGGGCCACAGACGGCTGGCTGTTCAAAGCCGGCGCCAATGGGGTTATCGACCTGGCCGGTGGCCTGGTGATCCATGTCTCCGCTGGCGTCAGCGCCCTGGTCGCTGCCCTGTTCCTCGGGCCACGACTGGGCTATCCCAAAACCACCATGCATCCAAACAATCTGGTTATGACCATGATGGGGGCAGGCCTTCTCTGGGTCGGCTGGTATGGCTTCAACGCTGGTTCTACCGTACAGAGCGGCCTGGACACCGCCCGCGCCCTGACCATGACCCAGATCTCTGCAGCCAGCGGAGCGCTAACCTGGCTGATCATCGAGGCCATCGCCTTCAAAAAGGCTACTTCGCTGGGATTTGTTTCCGGGATTCTCGCTGGGCTGGTGGTGATCACCCCTGCGGCCGGAGTGGTGCAGCCCGTAGGGGCCCTCACCCTTGGCGCCGCCTCTTCGCTGCTCTGTTACTTCGCCCTGACCATGAAAATGCGGCTTGGCTATGATGACAGCCTTGACTGCTTCGGCATCCACGGAATAGGCAGTGGCCTTGGCGTACTGCTGCTCTCTTTCTTCATTCGCGACTCGTGGATGGCAAAAGCCTCCACCGCCGCGGGAAAGACCTGGACCGCCTTTGATCAGTTGCAGGTGCAGCTTCTGGGGATGGGCGCCACAATTGTCCTGGCCGCGTCCGTTACCTTCCTGATCTGTCTGGTGGTGGAAAAAACCGTGGGCTTCAGGATCGATCAACAAAGCGAGATTGAGGGGCTTGACAAATCCCTCCATGGTGAATCCGGCTACGGTATGGCAGAACGGTAACCCACGTTTTGCGCATCAATAAAAAAAGGCCGGACGCTCCAGCGTTCCGACCTTTTTTTATTGGTTTGTTTCAGAGGCGCAAGTCAGGATAATCTGGAACGGTAATCCTCATAACCAAAGGATCGCACCACCTCGCTCTCGCCGGTGCGCGAATCACAAACCACAATGTTCGGCAGCCGTACCCCGTTGAAGGTAGTGGTCTTGACCATGGTGTAATGGGCCATGTCGCCGAACACCAGCCGTTGGCCGATGGCAAGAGGTTCGGGAAAGGAATAATCTCCCACCACATCACCAGCCAGACAAGAAAGCCCTCCCAGCCGGTAGGTGTGGGCAAATTCGCCGGGCTCCCCCGCGCCGAAAAGCACTGGCCGATAAGGCATCTCTAACACATCCGGCATGTGAGCCGTGGCTGAAGTGTCGAGGATGGCGGTGCTGATCTCGTTGTCCACAATATCCATCACCCTGGTCACCAGCACCCCGATATTTAGCCCGATGGCCTCACCCGGCTCCAGATAAACCTGCACCCCGTATTTTTTCTGAATCCGACTGATGGTAGCACATAAACGGTCGAGGTCGTAACCCTCCCGGGTGATGTGGTGGCCCCCCCCGAAATTGAGCCATTTCATCCCGCCGATAAACTCGCCAAACTTCTCCTCAAAGACAACAACCGTGTGCTCCAGGGCATCGGCATCCTGTTCACAAAGGGCATGAAAATGCAGGCCTTCGATGCCGTCCAGCAGCGCGGGCTTAAACTGGTCGCGCACCACGCCCAAACGTGAAAAGCGACCACAGGGATTATAGAGATCGACATCAACTTCGGAATACTGGGGATTAACCCGGATGCCGCAGGAAATCTTCTTGCCGGCCCCGGCCACCCGATCTTTGAAATGCTGCCACTGATTGAAAGAGTTAAAAACCAGATGATCGGCACAGGCAATAATTTCAGCAAACTCCTCATCGGCGTAAGCCGGGGCATAAACATGCACTTCCCGGCCAAACTCCTCCGCCGCCAGCCGCGCCTCACTTAGCGAACTGGCCGACGCCCCATACAGTACCGCACGGATCTGCCCAAACAGGCTAAACATGGCAAAACCTTTGAGGGCCAGGAGGATCTTACAGCCGGTGCGCTGCTGCACCTGATCGAGGATGGCCAGGTTGCGGGCCAGAGCAGCTCGGTCACAAACGTAGCTGGGGGTTGGCACCTGGCTTAGGTCACAACCGATATTGATTATCTTGTGGCCCATGAATCCCCGACCTTTAACTCATCACCTTCTCAAGCCACGGCAGGCCGTGGATATTCAGCTTCTCCATGAAAGGATCAGGATCCAGCTCTTCCATGTTAAAAACCCCTTCCCCCCGCCACTTGCCGGTAAGCATCAGCATCGCCCCGATCATGGCCGGCACCCCGGTGGTGTAAGAGATGGCCTGGGAACCCACTTCGCGATAGCATTCCTCATGGTCGCAGACATTATAGATGAACATCTTCCGGTGTTTGCCGTTCTTGAGCCCCTCCACCTCACAGCCGATACAGGTTTTCCCTTTGGTGCGCGAACCCAGAGAAGCTGGATCGGGCAACAGAGCCTTCAGAAACTGCAAGGGCACGATCTCGCGGCCCTCAAACAGCACCGGCTTGATAGCGGTCATCCCCACATTCTGCAAGACTTCCAGATGCTTGAGATAGTTATCAGAAAAAGTCATCCAAAAACGGATGCGTTTTAGACCTTTGAGGTTTTTCGCCAGGGATTCCAATTCCTCGTGATACATGAGATAGGCGTTCTTGTGACCAAGCACCGGAAAATCATAGCTCTGCTTAACCGAAAGCGGCTCAGTTTCGACCCAGGCTCCATTTTCCCAATACTTGCCACGAGCCGTTACCTCGCGGATATTGATCTCGGGGTTAAAATTGGTGGCAAAGGGATGGCCGTGATCGCCGGCATTGGCATCAAGGATGTCCACATAATAAATCTCGTCGAAATGGTGCTTGGCCGCGTGAGCGCAGAATACGTTAGTCACCCCCGGATCAAAGCCGCTGCCCAGCAAGGCCATCAGCCCTTTCTTTCGGAAACGCTCCTGATAATCCCACTGCCATTGGTAACAAAATTTTGCCTCATCCGGCGGCTCATAGTTGGCAGTATCCAGATAATCCACCCCGGTTTCCAGACAGGCATCCATGAGATGCAGATCCTGATAGGGCAGGGCCACGTTGATCACCAGCTTTGGTTTGAACTGCCGGATCAGGGCCACGGTCTCGGGCACCCGGTCGGCATCTACCCGGGCAATCTCAATGTTGCAACCAGTCCGTGCCTTAACGGATTTCTGAATATTCTCACACCGGGTAAGGGTCCGACTGCCAAGGCAGATCTCCGAAAAAACCTCCGGCACCTGCGCGCATTTGTGGGCCACCACACTGCCAACCCCTCCGGCCCCGATTATTAGTACTTTGCTCATTAATTATCTCCTTGCTCGTGGCTTATCATCATTCATCAGGGCTAAAAAACCCGATTACATCCTGTATTTTTAAATAATTCCGGCAACAAACTGGATCGTTACAAAATCTTTCCCCTTAATCCAAGCACTATACCTGAAAACATCCTCTTTTGCACCTGCCTGGCTGAATTACCGACAAAAAAATCAACCGCACACACCTCCAAATATTCCGAAAGAAGTTAACGCAACATGGTTGACAAGGCAAAACAGAAGGTGTATATCTTGCCACGATATAAAGAGCAGGGCCGTTAGCTCAACTGGTAGAGCAAGTGACTCTTAATCACTAGGTTTGGGGTTCGAGCCCCCGACGGCCCACCATCTTTTCTCGTGAAACCCACGGCGAACCATGCAAGCATCGTGTTCGTCTGCCCGCCTTTTTCCATGACCGTTTATCCTGTTCTTGCCCAAAAAGACTTTGCAGGCGGTCTGGCGCAACGTATTTCCTCACTGACTATTTGCACAGCAACCCTATACAGCCTCCCTAACATATCATGGTTACCAGGCAACCACCCACACTCGTCATAATGAATCATCTCCATTGAGAGGGTATTTTGGTAAGAAAAATCATCAATCGCTTCCGTGACAAACTAAAAAAAATCATCACTGGTCGGGCAAAACACAACAACCTTGCCGCCACCCCGCCTCCACAGGAACAGATCCTCTCCCGGGAAACGCAACGCCCCTTCCCACGACAGGGCAAAAAAAAGGTGTCCAAGCCTCCACATATCCCGGATAATCTCCGTCCTGGTACAGCAGGGCTTCCCAAAGCCGTCCCAACCCCGCCTTGGAATACAGCACAATTTCTCGTTCCCAAGATCGAGGGCAAAACCCGTTTTCATGACCTTGATCTGCCCGACGAGATCATGCATGCCATTTCCGATCTGGGCTTTTCTTACTGCACCCCCATCCAGGGTCAGATCCTGCCCCATACCCTGACGGGCAAGGATGCCACAGGCCGGGCCCAGACCGGCACCGGCAAAACCGCTGCTTTTCTGACCACCATCTTCACCCACCTGCTAAGAACCGCACCCTCTGGCAAACGACGGCACGGCTCACCTCGGGCCCTGATCCTGGCCCCGACCCGCGAACTGGTCCTCCAGATCGTCGAGGACGCCCGCGAGCTTACCCAATACTGCAATGTCACCACAGTAGCGATCCTGGGCGGCATGGATTATCAAAAGCAGCAGCGCCAGGTCACCAGCCAACAGGTAGACATCGTCGTGGCCACTCCGGGCCGTCTGCTCGATTTCAAACGCCAGCAGTACATCCACCTCGATCAGGTAGAGATTCTGGTAATCGACGAGGCGGACCGCATGCTGGATATGGGCTTTATCCCCGATGTCCGTCAGATCGTCCACTCCACCCCCAACAAGGATAAACGCCAGACCCTGCTTTTTTCCGCCACCCTGACCCCGCAGGTTATCAGCCTCGCCTCGCAATGGACCAAAAACCCGGTAACCGTAGAAATCGAGCCGGAACAGGTGGTGACGGATACCGTAGAACAGCTGGTTTATCTGGTCAGCAGCCGGGAAAAATTTGCCCTGCTCTATAACATCATCACTCGACAGAACCTTGAACGGGTAATGATCTTCTGCAACCGCAAGGACGAAACCCGCCATCTCACCGAAAAACTGCTCCGTTACGACATCCAGTGTGCCATCCTCTCGGGCGACATCCCCCAGCACACCCGCACCAAGACCCTGGAAAACTTCCGGGCCGGCAAGATCCGGGTGCTGGTGGCCACCGATGTGGCAGGCCGGGGAATCCATGTGGATGCGGTCAGCCATGTTATCAACTACACCCTGCCCCATGACCCCGAAGATTATGTGCATCGCATCGGTCGTACCGGCCGGGCCGGCGCCCTGGGCACCTCAGTGAGTTTTGCCGACGAAAACGATTCTTTTCAGTTGCCCGACATCGAGGAATTCATCGGGGCTAAACTGCCTTGTATCCAACCCGATCAGGATTGGCTGTCAACCCCGCCTCCTTCCAGGCCCGCGGTCAAAAGAGAACCCTCCTCCTCGGCACCCCACAGTAGACCAAGCGGCAGCAGGCCCCGCCCCGGCGGGAGAAGACCGCCGCCTCGCCCCCAGAGAACAAAGACCGCCTCCTGATGGCCAGCATTGCTTTAAAGGATATCGTCTTGAGTTTTGGCGGTCTGCCCCTGCTCGCCGGCCTCGACCTGCAGATCGAACCCGGCGAACGCCTCTGTCTGGTGGGCCGCAATGGCGAAGGTAAATCCTCGCTCATGAAGCTCCTGGCCGGAGAAATCGAACCAGACCGGGGAGAAATCATCCGCCAGAAAGGCCTGCGCGTAGCTCGACTCACCCAGGAAGTGCCGGAAGGCATGGGGGGAACCGTCTACGAGGTGGTAGCCGCAGGCCTGGGCGAGATATTCACCCTGCTTGCCCGCTATCACGCGGTGAGCCACCTGCTCCAGACCGATCATTCCGAGGCGGTTCTGGCCGAACTCGAAGAGGCCCAGCATGCCCTGGATGCCGCAGATGGCTGGCAGGCCCAGCAGCGGGTGGATACCGTGCTTTCTCGGTTACAACTCCAGGCAGACCAGGCTTTTTCTGCCCTTTCCGGCGGCTTCAAGCGTCGGGTGTTACTGGCAAAGGCTCTGGTCAACGAACCAGATCTACTGCTCTTGGACGAACCTACCAACCATCTGGACATCGAGGCCATCAACTGGCTGGAAGAGTTTCTCCTAAGCTTTTCCTCTACCCTGCTCTTTGTCACCCATGACCGGATGCTGCTACAAAAAATCGCCACCCGGATCATCGAACTGGACCGAGGCAGACTGACCAGCTGGCCCGGCAACTTTGCCACCTATCTCCAGCGCAAACAGGCAGCTTTAGAGGCCGAAGCAAATCAGAGCTACAAATTTGACAAGAAACTGGCCCAGGAAGAAATCTGGATCCGTCAGGGGATCAAAGCCCGCCGAACTCGCAACGAAGGCAGGGTCAGAGCCCTGATCGACCTGCGCAATGAACGCTCCGCCCGCCGAATCCAGACCGGCAAGGCCCGCATCCAGATGCAGGACGCCGAACGCTCCGGCAAGCTGGTGGCCTCAGTCAAGAAGGTTTCCTTTTATTACGCTGGCGTCCCCATCATCAAGAATCTCTCCACCACCATCATGCGTGGAGACAAGGTAGGAATCATCGGCCCCAACGGGGCGGGCAAGTCCACCCTGCTCAAGCTCCTGCTCGGCCAGCTTGAGCCCACAGAAGGCAGCATTACCCTGGGCACCCGCATCGAGTCCTGTTACTTCGACCAGAACCGGGAACAGCTCGACTATGAAAAGACCGTGGCCGACAACGTGACCGACGGCGGCGACACCGTAATGGTCAATGGGCAGCCCCGTCACATCATCAGCTACCTTCAGGATTTCCTCTTTGCCCCTGATCGAACCCGTTCGCCGGTGCGCGTACTCTCTGGCGGAGAAAAAAACCGACTTCTTCTGGCCAAGCTCTTCACCCAGCCCTTTAATGTGCTGGTGATGGACGAGCCCACCAACGATCTTGATGTGGAAACCCTGGAATTGCTGGAAGAGTTGCTTCTGGATTACCAGGGAACCTTGCTGCTGGTCAGCCATGACCGAGCCTTTTTGAACAATGTGGTCACCTCCACCCTGGTTTTTGAGGGTGAAGGCCGAGTGGAAGAGTACGCAGGCGGTTACGACGACTGGCTCCTACAGCGAGCTCAAGCCCCGGCCCCGGCTGCGAAATCCGAAAAAAGCAGCAAAAAGGAGCCACCCAAAAAAGTTGTCTCCCGAAAACTCTCCTACAAGGAAGAACGGGAGCTTGAAGCCCTGCCCCAGCGGCTTGAAGAAATGGAAGCGGAGCAGGTTGAGCTGCACCGGCAACTGACTGACCCAGAACTGTACCGAAAAGACGCGTTGGCCATCCCTCGAATCCAACAAAGGGTGGCGGAACTTGAGCAGGAGCAAAAAACTGCCTATACCCGCTGGGAAGCGCTTGAAGCGGTTAAGGCAGGCGAGGCGTAACCAGATAAATTCAGATGCGACTCGGCCCAGCCCCGCACCACGGGGAAGGAGTAATCTTCCAGGGCAGCAAAACCGTCGAGTTGTTTGATCTCCCGCGGGCCGAAGGCTGGCATGGCGATCCCGCAGAGAAATCGGGCCAGGCTGGTGCCGGAAAGCCTGGCGCCGGCAAGCTTTATAAACCCGGCAGTCAGTCTCTCAAAATCAAAGCCGGACAAATCCCGGCTTACCACATTCCTCTCTAACCGGGCCGGCTGCCCCTGGCACACCGAACAATGACCGCAACCCGAACCGCTGATCTGTTCTCCGAAATAACCGGCCAATTGATAGCTTAAACACCTGTCGCTTTCCAGAAAATCGATCACCTGCGCCAATCGCCCGATCTCCTGAAGTTCCCGATCCTGAAAAACCTTATAGATCCTGGCGGCCAGCCCCTCGACCTCAATGGGCTCGGAGGTGACTTCGTAGACATCAATCGCCTGTTTGGCCTGCAACTCGATCAAGCCCTGCTCCTCAAAATATTCCAGGGCCACCACCACCCGCTGGCGCTCGGCATTGTACTGATTCATAACGCCCTGGACATCAACAATGGTCCAGATTTTTCTGGTCTGACAATTTTCAAAGAGAGCCCTCACGAATCGCTGCCTTTCCTCGACAAACAGGTTGATGATCTCCTCGGCCGGCCGCAGCAGCTTAAAGGAATACTCCTGCATGAAGGTATACTTCGGCCACAACACGCCCTCCATCTCAAGATAGACCAGTAAGGTCTTTAAAGGCAGCTGACGGATATTGAGCTGCCGGGCAAGATCAGTCAGTTTTATCTCGTATCGACCGGGGTTTTTCGTGAGTTCAAGAAGGAGAGCGATGATCGCCTCTTTTTCCGGGGTATCTCCATAGGTAAAATTCTCCAGGACGTTGAGCCGCTCAAGACCGGCCAGCACCTCACAGAAAGAAGGTTCGCCATCCCGGCCTGAGCGCCCGGTTTCCTGACTGTAATTTTCCAGGGACTTGGGCAGATCGTAATGAATAACCTGCCGGATATCCCGCTTGTCAATGCCCATGCCAAAGGCAATGGTGGCGACCACGCAGCTAAGATGGCCGGTCATGAATCGCTGCTGGATCTCTTCCCGGGCCTCGCTTTGCATGCCGGCATGATAGGCCGAGACCTTGATGCCTGATTTGGCAAGCATAGCGGCCACCTGCTCCGCGGTTTTCTGCAGGGTCACATAGACAATGGTCGGCTGCTCCGGCGCTTCCATAAGCCGCCGGGTAAGACTCGCATCTTTATTGGCCAACAAAACCGGGCTGATCTGCAAAAAAAGATTGTCCCGATAAAACCCGGTGGCTGTGACCCGGTCCCGAGCCACGGCAAATTTTTCGCACATATCATCAACCACCGGCGGGG
>DOZO01000063.1 GCA_003517965.1 Desulfobulbaceae bacterium | reverse complement strand
ATTCAGGTTGCCGCCCTGGCCGGGGTGCCAGCTCGTGTTGTTGCCAGGGCCAAGGAATTATTACATAATATCGAACAGGGGGAATTCAACCGACAGGGCGAACCACGCATCGCCACCTCACCCGGAAAAAAGAAGCCCCAGCATCCCGGCCAGCTTTCCCTTTTCAGCGGAGAGGAGTCTGGAGCAGTGCGCAGATTGCGGGAGATCAATCCCGATGCCTTGTCACCCCGTGAGGCCCTGGAACTGCTTTATGAACTAAAAGGGCTGACCAATGTGGAGTAAGATAAGACTTTTGCAAAAAGGCAAATTTCTGCTCTTGATTCCCGTCCTCCTCCTGCTCGCCACCCCGGCTTGGTCCAAAGCGAACCCCAATCAGGATGACATTGCCAAACAATACGGACAGGTAAAAGCCTATTACCAGGGACTGGCTGCCAGTAAATCGGAGCCCAAAACCCTCTCCGCAAAAAAAACCGGGCCAGCCACGGTACTGCCCATCCGCCACTGGTCCAGCAATCGCTACACTCGCCTGGTTATCGAAACCTCTGCTCCGGTAACTTTCAAACACCAGTCCCTCCTCGGAGACGAGGCTTCCCAGCGCCGGATTTATATTGATCTGCAAAACAGCCGTCTCAGCCCCGAAGCAGGCAAAACCGCCCCCATTAAGGACGGCCTCTTGCGGCAGGTCAGGAATGCCCAGTTTGACCCGAAAACAGTGCGCATTGTCCTTGATACCCAGAGCAACATCTCCGACTATAAGGTTTTCACCCTTGCCGATCCCTTCCGGGTGGTGATCGATGTCATGAGTAACGACGCCGCTCCTGACAAGGCGGAAAAGGCAGACGGCAAGGACAGAGAGCGCAGACCTGCGGTCAAGACGGAATCCCCGGTGGCGCGACCGTTGGGAGCAGGCATAAAAAAAATCATCATCGACCCGGGCCATGGCGGCAAAGATCCCGGCACCTGCAGCCCCAGCGGTCTCCAGGAAAAAGACATCGTCCTTAATGTGGCTCTCCAGGTGGCCAAAATTCTCAAGGGAAAACCTGGCTACGAGGTTACCCTAACCCGTGACCGAGACATTTTCATCCCTCTGGAAGAACGAACCGCCATCGCCAATGCCAAAGACGCCGACCTGTTCCTTTCCATCCATGTGAATGCCGCCCCAAACCATGAAGCCAGAGGGATCGAAACCTATGTCCTTGATCTGACTCGCAACAAGGATGCCATGCGGCTGGCGGCCAGAGAAAACGCCACCTCGGCCAAACAGATCAGCGACCTGCAATCCATCCTCCTTGATCTCATGCAGAATTCAAAAATCAACGAATCTCTCAAACTGGCCGGACTGGTTCAGGAGGAAATGGTTAGCGGTCTGAACAAAACATTCAACTCCGTACCCAATCTGGGAGTAAAAAAAGCGCCTTTTGTGGTACTGATTGGCGCCCAGATGCCTGCCATCCTCACCGAAATCGCTTTTTTAAGCAATCAGGAAGAGGAAAAACGGCTGAAAAACGAGGCCTACCTTAGCGAAGTGGCCCAGCACATCTCCGGCGGCGTGGTTAAATATCTTGAAAGCATCCATCTGGCCAGCAAAAAACCAAAACCTTGAAGGGAAGAACCATGAAACAAAAAGCTTCGGTTATCAATATCATCTGGCTATCCATGATCGTGCTGGCCACGGTGACTGCGGCCTATACCAACCGGATGGATGCCCTGACCAAGGCCTCGTTTGAGTCGGCCAAGGATGCGGTTGTTCTGGCCATCGGCCTGATCGGGCCCATGGCCCTCTGGCTGGGGATCATGAAGGTGGCCGAGGCCGGAGGGCTGATGCGGATCGTGGCCCGCAAGGTACGACCTTTGATGGTGCGCCTTTTCCCCGACGTGCCCCACGATCATCCTGCCATGAGCGCCATGATCATGAATATGGCGGCCAATGCCCTGGGCCTGGGGAACGCGGCCACGCCCATGGGGATCAAGGCCATGCAGGAACTGGAAAAGCTCGCCCCGGAAAAAGGCACGGCCACCAACGCCATGTGCCTGTTTCTGGCAATCAACACCTCCAGCGTCACCCTGTTGCCCCTGGGGGTGATCACCATTCGGGCGGCTGCTGGTGCAGTAAGCCCGGCCGCCATCTTTATCCCCTCTCTTATCGCCACCACCTGTTCCACCATCGTGGCCATAATAGCCGCGAAGATGCTGGCCCGCAAAAACAGCGCGCCGGAACTCCCAAGTCCGGCGGTCTATGAGACCACAGGGCCGGAGGCAGAGACCTGCGCCGAACCGGAGGAGCTGTATCCGCCGAGCACGACTGGCAAATGGTTCATCGGGTTGCTGGTTGCTATTTTTGCGGGGGGGGCAGTGTATCAGTTAAGCAGTGCCGCAGAACCGCTGGCCTTTTCCGCGGCCAGCTTAAACAGCCTGTCCAGCTGGTTGATTCCGGCCTTGATTTCCGGGCTGCTCATTTTCGGTTATCTGCGGGGGGTGAGGGTCTATGAAACCCTCACCGATGGGGCGAAAGAGGGGTTCACCACCGCCATGCGGATCATTCCCTTTATGGTGGCGATCTTTGTCGCTATCGGCATGTTTCGGGCCAGCGGGGCTATGGATATTCTGGTTGCCGTCCTCTCCCCCCTTACTTCAGCCGTGGGCATGCCAGCCGAGGCTCTGGCCATGGGCCTTCTCCGACCCCTTTCCGGCAGCGGCTCCTTTGCCTTCATGAGCGAGATCATCAACCAGGCGCCAGACAGCCTGCTTTCTGCCATGGTTTCAGTCATCCAGGGCTCCAGCGAAACCACCCTCTATGTACTGGCCGTTTACTTCGGGGCAATTGGCATTCGCCGCACACGGCACGCCCTGCCCGCCGCGCTCTGCGGCGAAACCGCCGGACTTATTGCCGCGGTAACAGTCTGCAACCTCTGGTTCTAATCTAACTGCCCAGCACCGCTTTCTTGAATTTCTCCAGGTCAGTGCGCTCCATGAAACGGGGGGTACGTTCCAGCTTGCGGGCGTTTGCCGCATAGTAGCGCAGACATTTTTCTGCCAGGGCAACCACCTCGGCATCATTTAAATCCTGGGCGATGATGTCACCGATCCGGGGGACTCCTCCGCCGTTGCCGCCAAAGACCAGGGTCCAGCCGTTCTTTTTACCAAAGACCCCAATGTCGCGGATAAAACTTTCGCAGCAATTCATGGAGCAGCCGGAAATACTCACCTTGGTCTTGGCAGGCAGGGGGATGCCCATCAGGGCCTCTTCCATCTTCTTGCCCAGGACAAGAGAATCCTGGCGACCATATTTACACCAGCGCACGCCTGGGCAAGCCTGAATGTTATTAATGCCCACCGGTTTTTTGGGTCCCTCGGCCTGGCCGAAATCCTGCCAGATGGCAGCCGCCACCTCAGGGCTATGGCCACCAATGCCGATACGCTGGCCCGTGGTAAGCTTAAGCAGCGGAATATTGTACTTGCGCGCCGCGGCGGCAACGGCTTCCAGATATTCGGGAGTGACGAGGCCCATTTTTGGCCCAGGCAGGGCATTATAGCTCTTGGGATACTGGTCTGACATAGGGGCGTTCTCCATAGTTGAAATTTTGAGGCACATAATATCATCTATTATTTGTAATCACCATGACCCAAGTCAAGCCGAGAGCCTTGCCCTGCAAAAAAACTGATGCAGACCCAGCAATCTTGACTTCCGGCGGTGATGCGGGTAAATCATTCTGGCCTTATGAAGTATTAACGAAAAGAGAAAGGAGAAAAAATCATGTTTAACATCTTGGTTCTGGCCACGACAAATAAAGGCAAGCTTAAGGAATTTAAAGAACTGCTAAAAGATTTCCCGGTGGAGATCCGAAGCCTGGCCGATTTCGGTCCGATCCCCGAGGTGATTGAAGACGGTGCAACCTTTGACGACAATGCCTACAAAAAGGCACTGTTCACCGCCAAGGTTCTGGGGCTGCCCGCCATTGCCGATGATTCCGGGCTGGCAGTTGAAGCCTTAAATGGTGCGCCCGGCGTATATTCCGCCCGTTATGCCGGAGAAAAATCCAGCGATGCCGAGAACACCGCCAAGCTGCTCCAGGATATGGAAGGGGTTGCCAACCGCAAGGCCGCCTTTCACTGTGTCATCTCCATCGCAGTGCCTTCCGGCCCGGCCCTGACCTACGAAGGAACCTGCGCAGGGGAGCTGCTTACCGCGCCCCGGGGCGAGGATGGCTTTGGCTACGACCCGATTTTCTTCTCCCCGGAGCTGGGCAAGACCTTTGCTGAGCTGAGCATGGAAGAGAAAAACCAGGTGAGCCACCGTGGGAGAGCCATGGCCGAGATGGCCGCCGAGTTCGATCAGGTGCTCAAATGGATGAAACAGCGACTGAACGAGGAAAAACCGGCCAAACCGGACCACGAGCAGTTTGCCCACAATGACTGGTCCGAAGGGGTCATGGTGCGAGAGCCGTAGTGTCCCACACGTTGCCCGACTAATCAGAAAAAAAACATATGGCACATTCCCTAAATTTTAGCTAAACTAAACTAATAAAACTTAGTTTAACAAGGGGCGTCATGCAAACGATCAATATCCACGAAACCAAAACTCATCTGTCACGGCTGATAGATCAAGCGGTAAAGGGAGATTCCTTTATTATTGCCAAGGCAGGGAAACCATTAGTCAAGGTAACTCGGCTGGATGCTCCCTCGGCCGGGAATATCAGAAGGCTGGGCTTCATGGAGGGCCAGATTACCGTTCCTGATGATTTCGATCGCATGGGCAGCGAGGAAATCAAGCTGCTTTTTAGTGACGACAAATGAAGCTGTTGCTGGATACCCACTTGTTGCTATGGGCGGCTGGTTCGCCCGGCCAATTGTCCGTCACGGCACGCGACCTGATGGAAGACCCCCAAAATGAGCTGCTTTTCAGCGCGGCCAGTCTTTGGGAAATTGTCATCAAACACAGCCTTGGGCGTGCGGACTTTCAGGTAGATGCGAGAGTGCTGCGCAGGGGGTTGCTGGACAACGATTATCAGGAATTGGCGATTACCAGTGCGCACGCCGTTTCCATCGGCAGTTTGCCCCCCATCCACAAAGATCCCTTCGACCGCATTCTTGTTGCGCAGGCGATTGTTGAGGGCATCACCTTACTAACCACAGATGCTTTGGTGGCACAGTACCCCGGCCCGGTGCGGCACGTTTAATTCTTGAAAAAGCGAGCCTCCAGAATCCTCCGGCAAAAAAACACATCGAATCGTGAGCGTCCCTCTCTGACCCCCAACCTGACCCGACACATAAAACGTGGTCTGACCCGAATTTCCCGCCGATTTCCCTCCCTGGCCCTACACTATGGCCAGCTTGCAGCCAAAAGCTTCGACCACCTTCTTGACCGTGTCGAATTTAGGCGCGCCACCCTGCGATAGCGCCTTATAAAGATTCTGGCGGCTCAGGTTGGTCTTGCGGGCGATCTCACTCATTCCTTGAGCTTTGGCTACATTGCCGATGGCGATAAGCAACATTTCGCTGTCACCGTTTTCAAAGGCGGCCTTAAGGTACTCGTGAATAATTTCCGGGCTGTCCAGGTATTCACTGGCGTCCCATTTTCTGGTGGTTACTTTCATGGCTCACTCCAACTCTGTCATAATTGCTCTTGCTGCGTCAATATCCTTTCCCTGGGTGGACTTATCACCGCCGCACAAAAGAAAAACAACTCTGGTGCCTTTTATGGTGCAGTAGGCGCGAAATCCTGGGCCAAAAAAGAACCGCAACTCAAAAAGATTAGCCCCCAGGTTTTTGCAGTCCCCAAAATTGCCGCGCTTAATATAATCAAAACGGTTGATGATCCTCGCTCGGTGCCGCGCGTCCCTGATACCGGCAAGCCACCTGTCAAAGATATTGGTTGTCTCAATCTCGTATTCCATGGGGATAATGTCGCATATGAAAGACAATATGTCAAGGTAGAAGGAAGAGCAGGCGGAAGGCAAAACAAAAAATCCCCGGCTGGCGAACCAGACGGGATTTTTATTTTTCAGTAAAGCTCAGTGAAGCTGCTGACTGCCCAAGGGCAATTACTACAAAAACGTGGTCTGTCCCGAATGGCACTAGTTTAAGC
>DOZO01000006.1:57920-58350 GCA_003517965.1 Desulfobulbaceae bacterium | reverse complement strand
GAGAAAACGGGCCACCTCAGCGCCCGGGTATCCCATCCTGCGGACCGCTATTTGGCACAACATTTTTCTGGCCCGGACCACTTCTCTTTTTCGTACCCCGGAACGGATCGCCGAGGCCTCCACCTCTTCTCCCTTGGCAATTCTTGCCAGGATGGTAGGTAAATCGCTTTTGCCGGACAGAAACCGCAAGGTCTCCCTTTCCTTCGCCTCCGCTTCCGAGAAAAGCCGATCCACAAAGGCGCTCCCGCCTAATATGCGGGCATCGGAGTTGACTGCCTCTCCCTTTCTGTGCAAAGATACAACCTGAGACCAGTTGCCAAGACTGCGCACCAGGCCACCGCCGACAAGTTCCGGGCGACTCCCGAGCGCAATCCCGTCGTTGACAAAATTCTCGTACCCTTTTCTCGCCTTTTCAATATCCGAGCCGAAA
>DOZO01000006.1:36712-57607 GCA_003517965.1 Desulfobulbaceae bacterium | reverse complement strand
ACCGCATACCCGGTAAGCAGTCGCCGCATGCTTGTGGCGAGCGGCTGACGCCCGGTTCTCGCCAGAATATGAAAGTGGTTGGACATGAGCGTCCAGGCATAGACAATCAGATCCTCTGCCAGGCATAGCGCGGTAAGGCGCGAGAGGAAATCTTCCCGATCCTGCCGATTGCGGAATATCTTGGCCCGCCCAATGCCTCTACCCATGATATGATGCAGAGTCCCTGGGGCATCCATTCTTGATTTTCTTGGCATAATCTCGATAATAAACCCTCTGTTGTCAGAAAACAAGTTGTTTTAGAACCAACGTCCCCTTGTGTCTCTGGACCGGTTCATCCCCACGGGTGTGGGGAACATGACAAGGTGAAGGTGGTCCTGGGTGCGCTTTTCGGTTCATCCCCACGGGTGTGGGGAACATGATACCCTGAGCGTAACCTAATCCAGCCGACACGGTTCATCCCCACGGGTGTGGGGAACATACACAAGGCGAAAGGAGAATTGAGCAAGGTCTCGGTTCATCCCCACGGGTGTGGGGAACATGGAATAGGTAGAGGCTTCATAATGTACTTGTACGGTTCATCCCCACGGGTGTGGGGAACATCAAGGCAACAAAGGAAACAAGCTGATATGTGCCGGTTCATCCCCACGGGTGTGGGGAACATTTGGAGTTTCTGTGCGTATTCCGGCGAAAGCGGCCAGTCGAACCGAAGTGATGGCGGCCACCGTTCCGCTGTGAAAGCGGCCACCATTCCGGTGATTCCGGCCAGTGACGAGAGAGAGTCTCAGGGTGTGTATTTTTACTCTGCCACAGTTTCGGTTTTCTGGTCAAGCATGGATCGTTTTTTTCTCATGGATTCCCCTTTTAGTTCAAGTTTATAGGCGTTGTGCACCAACCGATCCAATATGGCATCGGCCAAGGTCTGATCCTGCATGGCGTTATGCCAAGCTTTCACCGGCAGTTGACTCGTAACGACAGTTGCTTTACGGTCATAGCGTTCCTCTACGATCTCCAGCAGTTCCCGCTGCTCATCCCGAGTCAAGGGCGAGATGAGCAGGTCATCCAGGATCAGTACTTCGCATTTAGTTATCGGTGCGATGAGCTTGTTGTATCGGCCATCAAGCCTGGATACCGCGATTTCCTGAAGAAGTCGCGGCACTCTTTGGTAGAGAGTTGTGTAGCCATCCCGGCAGGCCTTCTGTGCCAAGGCGCAAGCAAGATAACTCTTGCCGGCTCCTGTCGGTCCAGTCACCAGGATATTATGATGGCTCTTCACCCATTGGTTCAGGGCAAGAGACATAACTGTTGAACGGTCTATGCCCCGGCCCTGCTTGAAGTCAAGATCCTCAAGAGAGGCAGACAGTCTCAGCTTTGCGTTTTTGAGCCGGCTATGCATCCTTCGGTTTTCCAGGTCAGTCATCTGGTAATCCACGATCAGACCGAAGCGCTCCTCAAAGGAGAGTCGAGCCATATCCGGAAATTGTAGTTGATCCGCAAAGGCTCTGGCCATGGCAGTGAGTTTCATGAAGTTCAGCTTCTCAATGGTCGGTTGTGTCAGCATACGGTCTCCTGTCGTCATTGTAGTAATGCGTGCCTCTGATATTCTCGTGGGTAACGAGCAGTAGCTCCATCTGCCCGGGCATTGCCTTCTGGTCCAAGTTGTTTTCAAGGATCGATTTTATACTTTTGTAGGTGATGCCGTTAATGGTGACCGCTCGTTGACATGCTGCTTCCAACCGTTCTTGGGAATAGCGCTTCGCTAAAGAGATAATCCCCATACAAGAGCGGAAGCCATGCTCGGGGTACGCCTTACGTGATAAGATGTTTTCCACTACCTGCGCCGTGGCTGTTCCGGACTGGGCTGCCCAGGAGATGATCCTTTGCGGTGTCCACTCTGCGAATTCCCGATGGGCCTTGGGCATATGTTCCGGCTTGGTAGTGTGTTTTCCCTGAATAAACGATCTTGGATGAGAGGCCACCCGGTTGCCCTTGTAGAGGCACTCGACTATCGTCTCGGTGTAGCGTACCTCCAATTGCTCCTTCACCAGGCGATGGGGAACACTATAGAAATGGCCTTCTAGCTCAAGGTGGTAATCGATATGCACCCTGGCTTTCTTCCATTGGGCATACTGGTAAGGCGTTTCCGGTAACGGCAGCATGGCGGGCTGGTCAATTTCCTCGAACCGGCTCTGTCTACATCCGGGCAGTTTCCTGAAAGGGCGGTTGTTTAGCAGGATAAGACGTTCACGAATGGCAGCATTGGCTTCAGCCAAAGAAAAGAAGATCCGGTTCCGAAGGCTCGCCAAGATAAAGCGCTGGGCAATCAGTACACCCCCTTCTACCTTGGCCTTATCCTTGGGATGACGTACACGGGCTGGGACGATGGCAGTGCCATAATGATCGGCAAGTTCTGTATAGGTAGGATTTACGTCAGGTTCATAGCGGCAGGCCTTGCTCACGGCCGAGAGCAGGTTATCGGGGACTATACAATGTGGGACGGCACCCATAAAAGCAAAGGCCCGGACATGGGAGCCGATCCAATCTACAAGTGACTGCGTCCATGTGGCCTCGGCATAGGTCTGGTTACTACAGCCCATGACCCCCACGAACATCTGGGCGTCACGTATTTCACCAGTTGAGGCGTTAACTATTGGCAGAGTCTGGCCGCTGTAGTCAACGAAGAACTTCTCGCCAGCACGGTGCTCCTGCCGCATGGTTAGATCGAGCTTCTTTCTCCAATGGCGGTAGCGCTCACAGAATTGGCTATACTGGTAACCAGAATGGTCGCCCTGCTTATACTCCTGCCACAACAGCATGAGGGTAAGCTTCTTGTGTTTGCTCAGCTCATCATGCAGAGCCTGCCAGTCGGGCTGGAATAGTTTGCGGGAAACTATATTGGCAGCATGGGGATAGAGACGTTGCTCAAGGCCTTCATCGTCGAGATCAAAGGGCAATGGCCAGGAAAGGCCGGATGCGGTTGCCCGGCTGACCGTATCATCCACAGTGCTTTTGCCGACACCGCAGGTTCTGGCTGTATCGCGCCTGCTCTGGTTGCAAGACCAGACAAGACGAAGTATCTCTCGTGTTTTTCGCATGGTAACTCTTTCTCTCGGCATCACGCCCTCCTTGTTATTTAATCAAGGATGACAGGATACCTGTTGGAGTTACCCCGCGACTACACTCTCATTTTGCACTGGCCGGAATCACCGGAATGCTGGCCGTAATCGAATCGGAACGCTGGCCGGATTCCCGCCGGAATGGTGGCCGCTTTCCTGCCGGAATGGTGGCCGGATTCGTCCGGAATACGCATTTCTGAACGTAGTGTATACAACTACCGGTTCATCCCCACGGGTGTGGGGAACATTGTAATTTTAAAAGTGCTCATTTCGTATTGCTCGGTTCATCCCCACGGGTGTGGGGAACATTGCTGGCCGTTGAGGAAAAAGACGGTGACGGTCGGTTCATCCCCACGGGTGTGGGGAACATATCTAGGATTACCATTAATATCGCTTTTTACCCGGTTCATCCCCACGGGTGTGGGGAACATGCGGGATGGTGAAGGAAGTTAGTGGAGATGAACGGTTCATCCCCACGGGTGTGGGGAACATTTTTCCGGGCTGTATTGGGATAATTAAGAGACCGGTTCATCCCCACGGGTGTGGGGAACATGACACATACGGCAATATAGTTTTCTTCAATCTCGGTTCATCCCCACGGGTGTGGGGAACATAATGCCAGAATAAGGAAATGATTAAATAGAGCCGGTTCATCCCCACGGGTGTGGGGAACATATGAAAACCCCACAAGAGGTAGGCCACTTCCGCGGTTCATCCCCACGGGTGTGGGGAACATGCACTGTATAGCCGTTTTCCTGTGTTGCCTTGCGGTTCATCCCCACGGGTGTGGGGAACATTTGCCATGCGGGAACAGGGAAAAATCAAAAACCGGTTCATCCCCACGGGTGTGGGGAACATTCGGGGGTAGAGGGGGTGAAGGTTGGTGGGGCCGGTTCATCCCCACGGGTGTGGGGAACATTAACACCTGCCAAGACCGCATATTTGCTTTTTCGGTTCATCCCCACGGGTGTGGGGAACATCTTAACGCCTTTCACCATTAGATCATATTCGCCGGTTCATCCCCACGGGTGTGGGGAACATCTGTTCAGAATCCCCACACATATCGCCGTTTCCGGTTCATCCCCACGGGTGTGGGGAACATCATAAGTATCATCAGGAGGAAAACGATTCAAACGGTTCATCCCCACGGGTGTGGGGAACATAGCTATTTCAGCTTGATCAGCATCAGAACGAGCGGTTCATCCCCACGGGTGTGGGGAACATCATGATCCCGCCCGTTGCGGTCAACATGTCTGCGGTTCATCCCCACGGGTGTGGGGAACATCAGCGTTTGGGGCTGATCAATTCAGCCTGGGCCGGTTCATCCCCACGGGTGTGGGGAACATGCCTCATGCACGAGGTGGTGAACCTATGATGACGGTTCATCCCCACGGGTGTGGGGAACATCCCTTGGTTATGGTACTGGGTCTCATTATTTGCGGTTCATCCCCACGGGTGTGGGGAACATGTTCAACATGGTTGTTTCTCCTTACCGAGATTAGGTTCATCCCCACGGGTGTGGGGAACATTATATTCCCGTTGGCATAGACTACATGCGGGGCGGTTCATCCCCACGGGTGTGGGGAACATCAATGACTTCCTGGGACGGCACAGCAACAATTCGGTTCATCCCCACGGGTGTGGGGAACATTATACCATATTCACCTTCTACTCTCGCTGGTCCGGTTCATCCCCACGGGTGTGGGGAACATTTTTCACGAACTTTCTGACAAACTGCTTTAATCGGTTCATCCCCACGGGTGTGGGGAACATCTCACAGGGTTCATCAGTAGTGTAATAGATCGCGGTTCATCCCCACGGGTGTGGGGAACATGTATGAAAAGAATGTCTTCCAGTGTTATAAGTCGGTTCATCCCCACGGGTGTGGGGAACATACCAAGACTGGGCCGCCGCTCTCTGCGTCGTCCGGTTCATCCCCACGGGTGTGGGGAACATCCCAGGGGCGAGATATCCGTCAGACGCACGCCGGTTCATCCCCACGGGTGTGGGGAACATGTCTTATACTCCCTCTTTTATGTATGTATGATCGGTTCATCCCCACGGGTGTGGGGAACATGGTCGGCGCGGCCTTGGGCATGGGCGGCCTGGGGGTTCATCCCCACGGGTGTGGGGAACATACATAGGCCTGATAGAGGTCGGTGGCCTTGATCGGTTCATCCCCACGGGTGTGGGGAACATTTATCTCGAAGCCGAGCGCCCGCGCAAAATCGCGGTTCATCCCCACGGGTGTGGGGAACATTGCCCTCAAGGATCAAGCCGTCAACAAATATCCGGTTCATCCCCACGGGTGTGGGGAACATAACAACTGCTCACCTCCCCGGATGCCCTCCGCCGGTTCATCCCCACGGGTGTGGGGAACATGCCACCCTGCTCCTGGAGCCAGAGGCCCAAGCCGGTTCATCCCCACGGGTGTGGGGAACATCTGGCATTCGTCCAGGTACAGACGACCCCGGCCGGTTCATCCCCACGGGTGTGGGGAACATGATCTTGTAACCGGCCCCCTGGACGCAGGCCTCGGTTCATCCCCACGGGTGTGGGGAACATCACCGCTCCCAACTGGTAGGGCAGGCCGATGAAGGTTCATCCCCACGGGTGTGGGGAACATGGCATCAAGGCGGCCATGATCATGGCCCGCTCCGGTTCATCCCCACGGGTGTGGGGAACATCCCGAACATCTTTTGCGAGGGGCGGTATTTGTCGGTTCATCCCCACGGGTGTGGGGAACATTCTATCGCCATGATCGACAAGCAGATCAAGCCCGGTTCATCCCCACGGGTGTGGGGAACATAACTCCCCACGCTATAGGGACGCACTCAGGGGCGGTTCATCCCCACGGGTGTGGGGAACATCCACATCCACCAAGTCCACCCCAGACACCGATCGGTTCATCCCCACGGGTGTGGGGAACATCCCTGCACCACCTCCCTCAATGTCGCCGAGGTCGGTTCATCCCCACGGGTGTGGGGAACATGTTTTTCATGGGCCGCAAAGGGAAACATCTGCCGGTTCATCCCCACGGGTGTGGGGAACATAGCGGCGCAGGCGGCACTGTGGAGCGCGGCGGCGGTTCATCCCCACGGGTGTGGGGAACATGATCCGGTGGCGTGGTTGCCGCAAATTTCTCTCGGTTCATCCCCACGGGTGTGGGGAACATATTTCCACCTTTTGTGTGTTCTCCCCTTTGACCGGTTCATCCCCACGGGTGTGGGGAACATGCTCAACCCATGTTCCAGATCACCCGCGACGGCGGTTCATCCCCACGGGTGTGGGGAACATACTCCGTCAAGAAAGATCGTTTTTATCTCGGTCGGTTCATCCCCACGGGTGTGGGGAACATGGGCTGTCACCCCGGCGGAGGCCAAGCCCTATCGGTTCATCCCCACGGGTGTGGGGAACATCCCGTTTTCCCTCCGGCGCCGGGCTGCTGGAACGGTTCATCCCCACGGGTGTGGGGAACATGACTTAATAGCAGCAGGATAGTCAGCGGCTATCGGTTCATCCCCACGGGTGTGGGGAACATAGAGGACAAAACAGGGAAAGATGGAGCGTGATCGGTTCATCCCCACGGGTGTGGGGAACATTTGACTCGCTCACCGCCTGGGCCACGTTCGTACGGTTCATCCCCACGGGTGTGGGGAACATGCCAGTTGCCGGAGTCTCGCCAGCTCCCCCTGCGGTTCATCCCCACGGGTGTGGGGAACATTCATCCCACTTGGAATGATAGGCCGGTTGCTTCGGTTCATCCCCACGGGTGTGGGGAACATCGCCGAAAAGATACCCACGTTTATCGCCGGGCCGGTTCATCCCCACGGGTGTGGGGAACATCAAGGAGAGTATTATGAAAACATTTAACAGGTCGGTTCATCCCCACGGGTGTGGGGAACATGAACTGGTCAACCACCTCTGTCCACTCCCCTGCGGTTCATCCCCACGGGTGTGGGGAACATGGGAAACATCTGCCGTTTAACCTTTTCCATCCCGGTTCATCCCCACGGGTGTGGGGAACATCTGTTTCTCTCTGATCCGATCGCGGCCAAGGCCGGTTCATCCCCACGGGTGTGGGGAACATCGCTCTGCCGAGATCATCGCCATGTGCGATCGCGGTTCATCCCCACGGGTGTGGGGAACATAGCAGGCATCTTGCCCCGTGCGTGAATTAAGCCGGTTCATCCCCACGGGTGTGGGGAACATCCAGGGGTTGACACGACTGAAAAGTCGTGATACGGTTCATCCCCACGGGTGTGGGGAACATTTTTAGGTTATGGGTTGGGCACTCATTTTTTACGGTTCATCCCCACGGGTGTGGGGAACATGCCAATCCCGCAAGCTCAGGTGGGACGTTTATCGGTTCATCCCCACGGGTGTGGGGAACATTATCCAGGCTCACCATGCCATCATGATGTATTCGGTTCATCCCCACGGGTGTGGGGAACATTTCTGAAACTTCGTAGATATCATAAAAGTGTTCGGTTCATCCCCACGGGTGTGGGGAACATACTTCCTCTATCCCTTTGAAAATCCGTTTAATTTTCAAAGAACAAAAAACTACCAACTTTCAGCCTGTTATTTATGATCGTTCTGCCCTTCCGTGACAAATGCCGCTTCAGGCAAAAACGATACAAGCTTTACCCCATCAAATTCAAGAGGTATTCGCCGGTTAGCACCCAAGGTCAAAAAATCGAAACCGGACTCGGTATTAGTAGACCAACTCATAACGGCATTGCCGTCTACAATCCCATCCGCCACGGTCCGCCAGATCATCTCCCTCACCCTTCTGGAAACTTTCCCCACATACACCCCAGCCCGTATCTCCAGCAGCCACACAGCCAGACGCCCCCTGATACGATCAGGCGCGTTTTCAACCACGATAACCAACATCGCCCATTTGCTCCTTATTGGGAATGGCAGGGGCCACCGATTCCTCGGGGGAAACTGGCGGCGATAGCTCTCCTGCCGCCAGAACCTGCTCAATGGTCGGAATAATACGCTTCAATAGTCCGCTCTGACGAAAGGCATCCCGGCAGGCAAGCCGCACCTCCCGTTCAGGATTAGAAGGATTCCTGCCCGCGATACGGAATGCCACCGGCACAACCGTTTCAAACTTGAATATATCCCCGATGTCATACACAAAAGATTGCGGTTTACCCGTATGGATAAAGCCAACCGCCGGGGCATATCCAGCCGCCAGAATCGCCGCCTCGCAGATCCCATACATGCAGGCGGTGGCCGAACTAAGGCAGCGGTTCGGGAGATCGCCACTGCCCCAGCTGGTATGGTCATAATTACGCCTTACCCACGGCACTCTGTATTGCCGGGCCAAAAGTTCATACATCTTACGCACCCGGACACCCTCGATGCCCCGCAGTTGCTCGACACTTCGCTTTTCCGGCGGCTTTTCATGGAACCGCAACTCGTACATTTTACGCACCACCTTCAGCCGGGCCGCATCATCCAACGCCAACTTTGCCTGATACAGAAGCCTGTCGGCCCTGGCCCCACCAGGCTGACCAGAGGCATATAGCCGCACCCCCGCCTCTCCCACCCAGACCAACAGACAACCAACCCGCGAGGCAAGCGTGACAGCGGCATGGGATACCCGAATACCAGGCTCCAGCATCAGACAGGCCACCCCACCGACAGGGATATGGGTTCGCACCCCGTTCTTGTCCACCAGGACAAAGGCTCCGTCAAGAACATCGAGCTGCCCCCGTTCGAGAAACAGAACGGAAATGCGATCCTTGATGGGGATGGGCTTGAGTGGCGGAAGGATCGGTTCGGTCATGGGCTACCCTTTCTTTTTCCTTGTAAGCCGTTTCCGGCTTTCCGGTTCTGTCAGATAGTTTTCAGGTGTCACCACCTTTTCGCCTGTTTCCTTCTCCAGCTTTTCCCGCGCCTCCCCGGCGATCCGTCCACCCTTGCGGGATACAATCTTGTTCTCGCCAAAGCCCTGGGCATCCTGTTTGCGGGCAATCTCGGTGGTAGCGGCCTCGCCGAGCATGGAAAAAATCAGCTCCAGGTCGGTCATGTGGTCGCGTAGATTCTCCCGCGCCAATCCTTTCAGATTCTTGTACTCCGTTGGCGTGAGGCCAAAAGCTGCCTTGGAAATCTCCGAGGTCAAAATGGCATATTCCGGTTCTCTATTGATTCCGCGATTCTTCCACTCATCAGTCAATTCAGCTCGGACAGCAATACCGCGCATCCGTTTCTCAATCCAGGCATCGGAATAGCCCTTAGCCCGATACAGCGCCTTGGTCCGTTTGGTGGCCAGCTCCGGGTCTTCGATCTCTTGCACCCGCTCGTAGCCGACCTTGGCCAACCAACGTTTGAACGGTTCGGCCTTGGGCGAGGGGATAGACTGAATGATACGGAAGATGCCTTCGGTGTTGGCGCAGTTCGTTGCCCGTTTTTTCCCGTCTGGAGCCACCATTTCAAGGGGGGTACAATTTGTACCCCAGTAGGCCTCAAGCTCAGGATCACGCTGGCGCATCTTCTTGATGTACTGACGGGGATCGGCACTATCGGTCAAGGCTTCCACCACATCAGCAACCGAAAACCACCACTCGTTGTTATGCAAGTTACGCCTGATTGCTTTGTTCTTAAAGACGATAAGTTTGCTTTCCATAATCAAATCCCCTCAGCTTCTTGCCACGTTCTTACTCTTCTTGGTGCAAACAATCTCCGCTCTGTGGCAAATGATACCGGCATGTCGGGGAGAGAATCGCGCCCTTCAGCGAAATTTTCCACCTCCTCCTGCCGGGTGAATGATTCAAGCGACTTTTCACCAATAAGAAGGCGTAGCGCATCGTCCCGATTCTCCTCTAACCCGGCAAAAACCGGGGCAGAGGGGATGCAGGTTTTGCGACCGAGCCAAATACCCCAGACAGGATTTTCCAGGGCATCGGCAATCCGCGTCAACAGTGGGGGTGGTCCCTCAAGGAGCACACCGAAAGAGGCATCCGTGAGATACTGCCGATGGGTGATATGGCAGTCTTTGTTTTTGCCGTCCGCCGTCTTGGTATTTTGTACAGTATGGTAGTCCTGCAATCGCCGAACCGGTAGTCCCTTTTTGACTCCCTTGCGGGGAATGGCGATGGATGTCATCCGCACCGCTCCGAATGATGTCAAAAATTCTTGCTCCTCGTCGCTGCCGCGTGAAAAGCCGAGCGAGGCACAGCATATCCCGGCGATGGCGCTCTTGGTCGGCATCAGGCCGGTATTGCGTCGGTTGTACTGGCTGTCGAACCCCCAAGATTGGAGTGGCCCTTCCAGCCGAAGGGCCAGAAAGGTTTTTTCAGATGACATGATCGACCACCCCTTTCAAGAAGCTAACCATACCAACATCAGGAATTGCTTCCGCGAAAATAGCCTTGATCCCCCAAGTCCCATCAAGTTTTGCGTACTCGGCCTTGAGTAGTTCAACTGACTTGACGGCGTAACCCTGCGCAGATCGAACCGGATTCTCAAAGGCATTGACCAATTGGATCGGATGCCCCTTCTCCCGAACAACACCGAGTACATGAACCGGAAGAGTGTTGCCGTTCATGGTGTTTTTGCGCGCACCTGGTATGGCCTTGATGGTTGCCTCAATAAAAGTCCGCACCACATCCTGCCGTTCTTCTTTTGTCATGCTTCCGAGGTGATCTTGATCAGCGAGCATATCCAGATTGAGAGCGGCGAAGCGGTAGTAGGTGGCAGAATTAAACTCCAGCGTACTTGTCATGCCGGCGCCGGATTCTTCTTTGGGTTGGAGGTCATCCACGGCTGCAAAGAAATCAATTTCATTATCAACCTTGTGAGTGGAAAGGGCATGAGAGAACATAGAGCAAGCTTCAACGGTGAGGGAGTGGTCGTTAGCGACCATACGACCGAACAGCGCAATATCGGCAGCATCTTTCGGTAGGCTTTTTGGCTCCTTTTTCTCACCCCTAAACGCCTTTTCTACAGGCGACTTAAGAATTTTGGCTACAAGCTTGGTAAATGCTTTTGCGGACAGCTTTTTATCGCCCTTCTTTGATTTTTCAACTTCTTCTTCTGCCTCGTCGTCGTTGCTTTCATCAGTCGCCAGCTTTGCCGTATCAACCGACGAGACCGCTTCGACAAGCTTCTGTTTGTCTGCGTTCTCAAGGGAATAAAGAAGTTTGGCGAAGATTTCATATTCCAGAGGCGAGAGGAATACGAGAGTTTTAACTTTCCCCTCCTGCTTCGGATCCAGCTTGGCGAGATAATGGCCAGCACAGAGAGAAAGAGCTTTCGCAATCTCTTCAACTTCTCCAAGTTTTTTCAGTTCCAAAGAAATTTTTTCAATAAACAAACGGCTACGTTTGCCTTTGAACCTACCGGATTTATCGATTTCATTTTCGGCCATTTCCCTAATCGCCCGTTTCCATGATTGGCTTGAGACTCGTGCCCGCTGGACGCCGCCAAAAACCGCCGTCTTGGGAGAATTAAGATCATCACGGTTGAGGCAGGCCACGGGGACGGATTGAATGATGTGCAGTTCGAGGTGCTTCATGGTTTTCTCCTTATTGGGTTGTTATTGTTATAGGTTCAGTGGTGCAAGCAGCAGCAGGCCGAAGCCAAAGCCCTTGGCGCTGCCGACTCCGGAATGGTAGGTATCGATAAACTTTGCTGAATCGGTTACCTCCAGGGTGCCGCGAAACTGGACGCCGCCGTGGTAACCGCTCTGCCCCTTCTTACGAAAATAACTTTCCACCATGGGGCTAATTTCGAGCGGCTTTTCTTCCAGGATGCGGAAGCCCCCAGGCACATCAAGCCCCGTTGCGTTATCCCGGCACCTGACGTCACCTTTGTGTATGAGCCAAGTGCGCAACTCTTCCGACTTTACCAGTGGCACCCGTTTTCCCTGTTTCCGCTTGCCGTTGGCTCGAAACAAAGTCTCTCCCTTTGGACCTCGCTGCACAGTGGTCTTCACCGGATTTGCCCGCAAGTCAAAGGCGTAATAACGGTGGGACAGAAACGACGGGGCAATTTCTTTGAGGGAAAAACCGCCTGGCTGGCACCATTGCGGGGAAACAGGTTTTTCCGAGGCAAGAATCCAGGCACGAAAAGCCCCTTCGAGTTGGTCGATACGTGTCAGAAAATCGCGTTTACTGTCCGGGCTCTTGGGGAAACATTCCCATAGGCGTTTATGCCAGGCGTAGTTGTCCAGGAGACCTTCGACACGTGCGGTTTTCGCGTCAATTTCAATCCGGGTAAGCCAGCTCATGCTTCCTCCTCTGGCGTGGAAGCAGCGCCTTGCGTCCAGAAGGTGGTCGCCCATTCGGTTTTGGTACGGTCACTCCAAAATTTCAGGTCGGTTTCGAGTTGAACATAATTGACCGGGACTCCCTGGGATTTTGCCATGAGAACCATGCGCAAAACTCGGTCATTCAACTCGCCACCCCTTTCGGCCGTAAGCAACTGTTGAAATCTCCGTTCGGTCGAGGTGAGCTTGCTGTCATCGCTACGCTTATCTCCCCGCTTTTGCTCGATGGCCTTGCAAGTGCTCCCGAAATTCCCGGCAGAGGTCTCTTCGGGATGGGTGGCATAGAGACCAGCGACATGGGCTGCAACCTCGTTGTTTATCTCAACCCCCAGCCGGTTCAAAGCTGGCCAGGCCCGATGTTTTTTGGTGTCCACAAGTATGCACCGAAGATTGGCCATCATCCCCCGGTCGTCTTTGTGCTTGCGGAGTCTTTCAATAAGCCAGCTCATTAGTTCCCCTCCTTAACTTCATTGGTTTCCGGTTCATGTTCATCTTGGTTTGTTGCCAATTTCTGCCGTCCTTTGACAAAAGCACGCATCTGTCGGGCTGTCTCTTGACCGCAGGCGCTACGGTAAGCCTCACTGGCTGCGGAAAAGAGCATTCCCCGCCACGCCTCACGGGTGGAGATGGACGCATCAGTGCCAATCGCTTCGATGTGGCCGATGAGGAGGGGGAGATTCTTTTCCACCGTGGTCCAGTAGGATAGGAATGCTGTCTGCGCCAGCCGGTCTTTCAAAGCATTTTGCTCTTTTGCCTGTGTTCGCTTGACGCGAGGCTTCCAGTCGCTATCAATTGTTTGGCGATATACCTCAATTGCCCAACGAAGTTTTCTGGAATATCCCTCTGCCCCCACAACATTCTTCGCACCGATGATCTCAGCCTGATAAGAAGGTAAATAGTTTTGAAATTCTGGAGTGATGTGGAAAACAGATTCCACTGCGATATCCATGGAAGCTTGGTCACGGGTCATCGCACAAACATGAAAATCGAACGCTGTGTCGAAAGGAGCATTGACCATTGCCAAAGCCCCTCCTAGTCCATCGGCAGAACGCCTTACCAGTAAAGAAGCCAACTCTCGCCACATTGCTTTTTGTGGTTCAATCTTCACGACCCTACGCTCAATTATTTCCGCACCTTTTTTGTCCTTCTTCGTAACCAATTTAACAACAGCTGTTGGCTCCGAGGCAAAGCTCTCTTTGTATGTGTCATACTTGAAACCGTTACAGCAGAACATCCGTTGTGAACTTTGGCTCAGAAGTATCCAGCGCGATATAGGCACCAATCTCCCAATATAAGTCTTTGTTGCGTTGATTACCCTATTCGAATCATTCTCCGGTGAATCAGGAAACAATTCCCAAACCGGTTTCCCCAAAGCAATGCCCGAATAAATGACGTCTTTTTTCTTGTCAGCTGAAAAGGATTTATATGCCTGCCGAATTGTTTCAAATGTCGGCAAGTTTAGATGAATAGTTTCGGCCAGCGATCTTCCTCGCAAAAGACAATGAGCCATGGATTGTGACAAGCATGGAGCATCTGGATTACCGACCTGAGACGTCTTGACAGTTTTCCACCGCGCCACAGGTGCGCCGCCGCCAGAGGAAAAATTCATAAACGTCAATAGATTAAGGGCAATTCGTTCTGGCTCAAATTCCCGAAAAGTCTTTTGGCCGCCATGGTCGTTAAGAGTTGAGTTGTTCCCAGTTGCCAACTCAAAATCAAGAAGGGCCACCGGTGAGGTTTTCCCAGGCTCACCAGTGGCTTTTTCGGCGCCTTTCAATTCTGCCACCTGCAACCACGGCTTCGTCTTATGAAACAACTCGAACGAATCCTTCCAAACCGCCAGATACTCCTTCGCAGCTCCGGGCAATCGTTTCGGCACCACACACCACTCGTCATAATCCTCCGGCCCTTGTAGGGCAGCGTGGGCAACACAGAGAAAAAGCCGCATCAGTGACACCCGTTCATGGGGGCGAACCGCCAGATCGGCAAATTGCTCCCCTTCGGCAAGCACTGAGTACAGGCTCGCCAGTTTTCGTTCTCCCGCAGTGGTTACCACCGGTATCCACGGGTCAAAAGCAACGTTCATATTCCCTCCTTTGCGTTCATTTTTCGATCACAAGACCGCATTCGTTAGAATAGATAAACCGGATTCCGTTTTTTAATCCTTGCACCGTAACCGCCCCATCCTCGGCGACGGTTCCCACGCATTGCTCGCCATGAAGATAGTCGGCAAAAGCGGCGCAGGCATCAATGCGGTCAAAGCAGTACTTGGGCACCTTGACCAGATTTTTGTGGATCGCCTGAGCAGTGGCAAGCCGGTATTGATCATCACCAAAGCGGCCTTCTGATTGATCGATAAAGACCGCCGCCTGCTTGGTTATCTGTTGGCAAAGAACCAGGGCAACAGTCGGCATTTCGTTGAGACGGGTTTGAATGCCTTCTTCGTCCGGCAAAGGTACATTCCAGACATTGCTGCTCATAAATGCCTTTTGGCGATGCGCCATGGCCTCACCTTCGCACTCATAGAAAAGGTTACTCCATGCCTCCGGCTCCTCATCCCTATCCTCATAGGTGGCCTCAATGAGGGTACGGATTTGATCTGGAATCAGGATCCATTTGTGCACCTGCCAAACTTCCAGCGATCGTAACAGTACGAATGGGTCATAGACCAAGGCCTTGCTCCCTAATTCCTTCTTGATCTCTTGGGGTGACAAGACCAGAAACTCATCAAGGCTCTTCGACTCCGCAACAATACAAAGGCGCGCATTGTCAGCCGGTCGCGGCCCGCGTTCATGCCGCCAGAGCCGCCCAAGACGCTGCAAAAGCATGTCCGTAGGGGCAAGCTCCGTGATCAATAGATCAGCGTCAAGATCCACGCTCTGTTCAACGACTTGGGTGGAGACAAGAATGGAACCACACCGCGTTTTGCCTTCCTTGCCGAAGCGCTCCATCCACTCGGTTTCGAGTTGCTCGCGCCGCCAGAAAGGGAACCTGGAATGGAGAAGGCCGACGGGAAATGCCTCGGCTGACAGTTCCACGAAACGGCGGTATTGCTGCTGGGCCGAATCCACGGTGTTGCATATCCAGAGCACGGCGCCGCCATTTTTGGCAAGTTTGATCGCCTCCTCGGTGGCTTGCTCCGCTGCAACAAAATCGACTTTTACAGTTCGGGAGGCAGGCGGTGCTGCCGCCACCGGTTCAATAGGATTCCCTTCCATTCTGCCAGTGATCAGGGGATATGGCAGGACTGCTTCGGCGGGTGTGTCATCTGGAAGAGGAACCATCTGTTCCCGTCGTTGCCCAGTGAGGGTAGCGGACAGGATGATGACCGTGCAGCCCACGCCTTCGAGAGTTTCAATCAGTTTGTCGATAAGTGTCCCGGTATAGAGGTCATAGGAATGAACTTCATCGAGAATGACTACCTTGCCGGCAAGGGCAAAATGCCGAACAAAGAAGTGTTTCGCCGCCACCACCCCGAGCAAGGCCTGATCCACCGTGCCAACACCGAAAGGGGCAAGTAGCGCCCGCTTGGTAGAAGCGAACCAATCCCGGCCTGCACGCGCATCTTCGGTTGCCGACATCTTCGTTGCGGTCGAGGCAGGGGAAACAACCTCATCTTTGTCCTTGAGCCAGGAATTGGCGTGCACAAGACGGCTCTCCATGCTCTCCGGGGCAATACGCCTTAAAAAATCATTCATCCGCAGATGCATTCGGTTGCTTGTTGCCTGGGTGGGAAGAGCGAAGTAGATGCCGTTTGCCTTGCCGGTTGCCATTAGTTGGTAAGCGGCCCCAAGCGCAGCCTCGGTCTTGCCCATGCCCATCGGCGCTTCGATGACATAGACGCCGGGGCCGGTAATGGTGGAAAGTGTTCTTTCCTGCATCTCGTTGGGCGGAAAGCCAAAGAGTGGTTCAAATGAGAGGCCTTTCTCTATCGTCGGGAGCTGAAACCCTATGGCAGCAAGCGCGGTTTGCGCCAAGGTGGCAACATTGTCCTCCCCCGTTCTGCGCTCTGAAGAAAAGAAACGTTCATCGGAACCTATCCAGTCTGCAACGGAAGTTAATCCAGCAAGCCACCACAATGAAGGTGAATCATCGGATAGTGAAAGCGTGGAATTATTGCAGCCACCAAGACGATCCCAGATCGTTTGGGCGGCTGACATCCGCTCGGCAGTCCAATCAATTTGGCTGGCAGAATCAGAAATCAACTTCGATGGTCGGTAGCCACGATCATTGGGCGGATTCAAGCGGCCATGATGGGCGCCAAGAACGGCTGAGACAAACTTGGCGGTCTTCCTGGGTATGCCGGTTTGATTGAGGAAATCCTGAATTGCCGCGTGGGACACCTTGCCATGGTCCGATTCCATTGCCGTATCCCAACAACCATTGCGGGCAATTTTGATCAGATCGTTCGCTTCCAGCCAGGCTTCGCATTTACGCTGAAACCCTGGAGAAATTTTCCCAAGGTCATGGAGAGCGGCAAGGGTACCGACCTCTGGTAGCTGTAAATGGAATCGCTCAAGAAGTCCCGGCGATGCTTCAGCAATACAACGCGCCACACAACCGACATTGAGCATATGGTCGAACACAGAAAGTCCAGGCTGCCCATCGGGGGATGTTTTTGCCCAAAAATACATTATTGTCCCTCTATTGCTCGGCAAATAGTTAGTGCATGAAATCTTTCATCACCTATCCAAGGCCATCCATATTTTTGCCGCCAGCCGGGCATCATACAAGGCTCTATGAAGCCTAATGGTTGGTGGCAGGGCACCCAGAAGATGCTGCGCCACGGTGGCAAGGCGGTGGTTGGGAAGATGCGGCAGGCATTTTCTACTCAAAGCCAAACTGCAAAAAAATCGATTATTCATGTGCATCCCGAGCATGGTCATTTCGTGGCGCAAAAACGCGGCATCAAAAGTGGCATTGTGGGCCACCACTGGGCACCCACCGATGAATGACTGAAAAGCACGCCAAACCTCTTCTGGCTCCGGCATACCTGCCAGCATCCGGCGGCTGATGCCATGCACACGTTCCGCCGCCCAGTGAATGGAACAATCAACGTTAATGAGTGTGCCAAATTCTTCCACTATCTGCCCATCTTCACAGGCAACAGCTCCGATTTCGATCACCCTGCCACCGTGCCTTGGCGACAGACCGGAGGTCTCCACATCACATACGATATATCGTTTTAATGACAGCATTGCAAAAAATGCCTTCCCTTGAGTCAAGAAAACCTAAGACATCCCGGATTAAAAGATTTCTTCTGACTATAGTCCGCATGTATTGTATAGGATCCGTCTGACTTTTATCTCACAAGCCCATCTCGCATGTCACTCCAACCAATGCCGCCACTGGCTTTGGCTCACAACTGTTATCCCAAAGAGACCACAAACCCGCATCGTGTGGCCGGTGCCGCCCTTCATGGGCTCAACGGCATTGACAAAAAACAGCCCCGCATCGGCCGGAGCTAGCCCCTGGTCAGGTGAGCCGAGCACTTTGACGGTATCACGCATAAGGTAACGGGCCTTCGCCGCCAAGGACGGTATCCGCCTCCGGTTGTTCATCATCGCCGTACAACCAGGGGAGGCTGAAATGGCTGCCTGGACTGCCTGCTCTTCAACCGCTTCCGACATTTCGCTCATGGCACAGAAGAATGCTCCTGGGGCGATATTTTTCTTTTTGTGTCCAGCATAGGGTAGCACATACTGGAGTCGCGTCGGCTCAACTTGGGCGATTCCTTCGGCAAAGGCAGCATCTGTGCCATCGGCGTTGCCGGTTCTGAAAACAGCCTGCGGGAAGGTCTTGGCCAGCCAGACGCCACAGGCAACGACCATGGGCCGATCCGCTTCCGGCAGGGCGCGAATGCCTTCTACCAGAATGACAGGATGTTCTTTTTCGTTCATAGACTGGATAAAGTCAGAAGAAGGCATGGGCTTGTTTTCCTTATTGATATTTTCAAGAAATTCCAGAACAACCGTATTGCGCCAGGCAGATTTCAGCAAGCAACAAAGGGCTTGCCCGTTGTTTTTCAGTATCTGTCAGGCCAGAGATTTCTCCCACCATGTGCAGAACATACCACCTCCACTGGGACAAATAGCGTCCTACTTGAAAAAAAATTCACAGGCAACCTTCAACGCCCCACTTGTTCATGCACATTTTCAGATGCAATACCAGACAAATTTGTTACAATGTCCCGCGTATTACCAAACAACACACACCAAACCGTAAGAAACCTCTGGGAGAGTCCATGTCTGAAACCAATCGAGAACTCATAGATCTGGCCACACTATACGAAATAACCCGGGCCCTGGCCTCATCTGATGACCTGCGCAAATGCCTGGAAGAAAGTCTCACCGTGCTGGCCGAACGAACCAACCTGGGCAACGGGGCAGTGACCATCGCCAACCCGCTCACCGGCCAGATCGAAACCGAGGTAGCTCCCGGAATGACTGCCGAAGCCAGGAAACGTGGGATCTACAAATTCGGCGAAGGCATCACTGGCCGAGTAGTAGCCAGCGGCTCTCCTATAGTCGTGCCCCAGATCAGCCAGGAACCGCTTTTCCTGAACAAGACCAAGGCCAGAGCCGAAAAAAATCAGGAAACCCTCTCCTTTCTCTGCGTGCCCATCAAACACGGGGCCACCACCATCGGCGCCCTGAGCGTGGACCGCAACTATCATCAAGGTCTCGACTTTGAAAAAGACCTCCAGTTTCTCACCGTTCTCTCCGGCCTCATCGCCCAGACCGTGGTCCGCATCCAAGCAGTAAATCAGGAACGGGAGCGCCTGGAACAGGAAAACACCCAGTTGCGCCGCGAGCTTTCGGAAAAATACCGGGTAGCCAGCATCGTCAGCAATTCAAACCGGATGCAGGAGGTGTTCGAGATGATCCACCGGGTGGCGGACTCCAACGCCACCATCCTGTTGCGCGGGGAATCAGGCACCGGCAAGACCATGGTCGCAAAGGCTGTCCACCACAACAGCAAGCGCGCCAAGGCGCCGTTCGTGGTGGTCAACTGCTCGGCCCTGCCGGAAACCCTGTTGGAAAGCGAGCTGTTCGGCCACGAAAAAGGGGCCTTCACCGGAGCGCAGAATGCCAAGAAGGGCCGCTTCGAGTTGGCCGAGGGCGGCACCCTGTTCCTTGACGAAATCGGCGAGTTGAGCCAGGCCGTGCAGATCAAACTGCTCAACGTGGTTCAAGACCGCGAATTCCAGCGTCTGGGCGGCATCGCCCCCCTTAAATGCAACGTCCGCCTGATCACCGCCACCAACAAGGACCTGGAAAAGGCGGTCGAAGATGGCTCTTTCCGGGAAGACCTCTACTACCGTCTCAACGTCTTCCCCATCTACCTCCCCCCCCTGCGGGAACGGCGGACCGACATCATGCTTCTGGCCGATTTCTTCCTCCAGAAATACAACGAAGAAAACAGCAAGCAGATCCGCCGCATCTCTACCCCTGCCATCGACCTGCTGGTCCAGTATCACTGGCCGGGCAATGTACGAGAACTGCAAAACTGCATCGAGAGGGCAGTACTGATCTGCGACGAGGATTCGATCAAAAGCTATCACCTGCCGCCATCGTTGCAAACTTCGGAATCGGTGAGCGAACGCAATCCCTTGTCCTTTGCCGCAGCGGTGGATAATTTCGAGCGAGAACTGATCATCGACAGCTTGAAAAAGAGCCAGGGCAATCAAACCAAAGCCGCGCAGCTCCTGGACACCAGCCTCAGGATCATTAACTACAAGATCGCCAAGCTCAACATCAGCTCACGCCAATTCAAACTCAGCAAGTCTTAGGCAAAAAGATGACCGTTCTCCTGCATCTCTGCTGCGGCCCCTGCGCCATCATGCCGCTCACGGCCTTGCGCGCCCAAGGACTTACCGTGCGGGGCTATTTCCATAATCCCAACATCCATCCCTTCCGGGAGTTTCGTCAACGCCTCGCCACGGTAGAAGATCTGGCACAGCGGATGGCCCTGACCGTGGAATATGAACGAGAATATGGACTCAAGGAATACCTGCGCCAGGTGGTATTCCACGAGGATAAACGCTGCCCCCTCTGCTATCGGATGCGCCTTGAGGCGACAGCAAAAAAGGCTTTGGAGATCGGGGCGGAGGCCTTCAGCACCACCCTGCTCTACAGTCGTTACCAAGGCCACGAAACCATTCGGGCCTTGGGCGAAGAGCTGGCGACACAATTCGGGGTACCGTTTCACTACGAGGATTTTCGGGTAGGCTGGCAGGAAGGGATCGAGGCAAGCCGTGAGATGGAGCTCTATCGGCAGCCTTACTGCGGTTGCATTTATAGCGAACAGGAACGTTACGACAAAAAAATTCGGCAGGGCAAAAAGCTAAGACCATAAACAACGATGGGCCTTTCTCGCAAAGCGGGAAGGCCCATCAGGACAAAAACTGTGCGCCAGGCGCCTGCTAAGCCGTTGTAACAAAATAAGGTCGCCACACAGATAACCTCAACGGCATACAGCTGAGTTGAGCAGCTT
>DOZO01000006.1:33951-36570 GCA_003517965.1 Desulfobulbaceae bacterium | reverse complement strand
TTATACCCTCTGGGTGCAAAGAGCCGTAAACAAAACGGTCGCGTAGACAGAGAGGATTCGTAACGGCTCCTAATTAGGAGGCCCAGCAGACCCGGCCGGTCGGTCTGACATGATGCCAAAGGCGGAGACAAAGGAATCCCAATCAGGCAGGGAGACAGTAGGCACAAACCGCCGCCAGGTTTTTTCAATTCCCTGGCCGGACTGCAACTTGGACAACAAATCCGTAGCCTGAGGCTTGACACTGGCCGTGGGGTAGGTAGCAAGCAGATACTCAAGCCGCCTCTGCGCCTGTTTATCCTCATCGGTGCGCAGATAAAAGGTAGCGACGAAAAACTCGTGTTGGGCCAGGAAATCCCGAGCCGCTTCCCACCGAGCCGAGGCCTCAACAAAATAGGGCGATCTTGGATAAGCGCGGTTCAATCTCTCAAACGCATGGACTGCATTCTGGGCGCTGCCAGGATCACGGTCATGAGTGCCGATCTGCCGATAATAACACATGGCGATCTGGAACAAAACGTAGGGGACAGCCTCATTGGTTGGATGATTTACCTCAAATTCTTCATACAAAGTTCTGGCTTCACCAAATTTATCCATATAATAATTGGCATCAGCTGCTTTCAACTCGGCCAGCAACGACACCTCACTAAAAGGGAATCGGTCTTTTATCTCCGCAAAACTCTTCAGGGAAGCACTGTATTTACCACGGTTAAAGTCGTCCATTCCCTTCATGGCCAGAGCTTCTGGCGTTTCCGACCCAGAACCTTTACCAAAACCAACCCAATCCAGCATGGTATCGAGAGTCGCACACCCACTAAGCCCGGTGGCGGCGGTCATCATGACCAGAGTCAGGACACAGGTTCGAAAAAGCCGACAATTATATTGCAAAAAAGTCATGTCCCACTCATCCATGTCAAGCAAAAGAGAAAAAAACCAAAGCCTACAGAGCCTTTTCGATCATGGCCTTAAGCTGCTGTTTACCCAACGCGCCGGTCGCCTGATCAACAACCTCCCCACCCTTGAAAAGAATCAACGTGGGGATAGACCTGATCCCGTATTTACCAGGGGTGACGGGGTTATCATCAACATTCATCTTGCCAAACTTAACCTGGCCGGCAAATTCGGCAGCCAATTCGTCGATAACCGGGCCAATCGCTTTGCATGGCCCGCACCAGGGTGCCCAAAAATCCAAAAGAAAAGGAACCTCGGACTGTAATGCCTGAGCGCCGAAATTATCATCGGAAATCTGGATAACTTTATCACTTGCCATAATTTTCTCCTTGTATTTCGTGTGGATAATTGCACTCAAGACATATTCACTTCATCTTACAAAGGGAACCCTGCGCTGACAAGGAAAATTTTCTCCCTTTAAATACATATCCCATGGCCCCATATCTCCCTGTTTCCTTTTTACAAAATAATGGTTATGCTAACTTAAATTTTGCTGATTACCAAAAAGAAAATCATCCAACCACGTATCCCGGATCCCCCTTCCCATGCAACCTGAGATAAAATCCCCTTTTCAGCAATCGCTCTACAACCCAGAGCAATTCACCATCACTCTCGAGTTGGTACCAAGCCGGGGCGGGCACAACCGAGAACACGAGCATACCTTGGCACTGGCTGAAAAACTGGCGCACGACCCGCGTATCCAGGCGGTAAGCATCACCGAAAACGCTGGTGGTCATGCCGCCTTATCCCCGGAGGTACTAGGACGCGAGATTCAGAAACTGGGGCTTGATGTCATTGTCCATTTTTCCAGCAAGGACAAGAACCGCAACCAGATGGAAAGCCTGCTCTTTGCCTGGGATCGGCGTGGTATTCGCGATCTGCTGGTAATTACCGGCGATTATCCTCAGGAAGGTTACCAAGGCTTTGCCAAACCGGTTTTTGATCTTGGCTCAGTGCATGTATTGGACCTTATCTCCCGGATGAACAGGGGTAATTACGGCCCGAATCAGGGCCGGGGCGCTATCAGCCCCACCTCGTTTCTTATGGGCGTGGCCCTCTCGCCCTTCAAACGGCTTGAGGCAGAACTGCTGATGCAATATGCCAAGCTCCACCGCAAGGCTGAGCAGGGCGCGGACTATATCATTACCCAGGTCGGTTACGATGCCCGCAAATTCCACGAGGTGCTCCAGTATATCAAACTAAACAACCTGAACCTGCCGGTGTTGGGCAATGTTTTTGTGCCCAACCTCACGGTGGCCGCCCTCATGCGCACCGGAAAAATCCCCGGCTGCATCATCACCGAGGCGCTGTACGCCGAAATCCGCCGCGAGGCGACCAGTCTGGACAAGGGCAAACAGGCCAGACTACTGCGAGCCGCGAAGCTGCTGGCCATCCTCAAGGGTTTGGGTTACGCAGGAGCCCATCTCGGTGGACCTGGGCTCACCTATGACAACATAGACTTCATTCTCAACACCGCCGATTCCTTTGCTGACAAATGGAGAGAACTGATCCCGAAAATGAACTACTGGCACCAGGACGGTTTTTATCTCTACAAAAAAGACCAGGCAACCGGACTCAACACCAGCGAAACTTCAGTCTGTGCAAAAAGATCAACATGCTTGCAGACCAACTACCGCCTGGCCCGGCTTGTTCATAACCTGGCTTTTACCC
>DOZO01000006.1:28814-33772 GCA_003517965.1 Desulfobulbaceae bacterium | reverse complement strand
CAAATTTCTCCTCTTCGGCTGCCAGAACTGCGGGGATTGCACCCTAAGCGAGCTCGCCTTTGTCTGCCCGCAATCCGGCTGTGCCAAATACCTGCTGAACGGCCCCTGCGGCGGTAGCCGCGACGGCTGGTGCGAGGTGTATCCCGGCAAAAAACGCTGCCTCTATGTGCGGATTTACGAACGCCTTGTCGCCTGCGACCTGCCGGAATCCATGCGAAAAGGCTTTGTTCCCCCACGCAACTGGGCCCTCAACAATACTTCCTCCTGGCTCAATTTTTTTCGGGGGTTGGATCACGCCGGAGAAGGCCGGACCTCCGAAAACGGAACCGAAGAGAAAAAGAAAACAAACCCAAAATAAAGTAACGATTCAGCAGTGCCGCAGATACGCGGAAGAGGCCTGCGAAGTGTGCTATGGCACATGAGCAGACAGATGACAAAGTAGATGTGGTGCTGCTGAATCGTTACGAAGCAAAAAAACATTTCCCATCCATATAAAAGGATGTATATTTTCTTCTTTTTTCCGGGTGGCAGGAAAGCACTTCATAAGGAACAAAACACCATGAAATATTCAGACGCATCCCGCCCTAAGGACGAATGCGGCGTTTGCGGAATTTTCGGCCATGAGGACGCAGCCAAACTCACCTATTTTGGCCTCTACGCCCTCCAGCACCGGGGCCAGGAGAGTGCCGGGATCGTGACCAGCGACGGCAGCCAGATTTACCAGCACAAGGGCATGGGCCTGGTGCACGATGTTTTCAACGAGGCCGACCTGCAAGGCCTGCCAGGCCACCTCTCCGTAGGCCATGTCCGCTACTCCACCACCGGCGCCTCCAACATCGTCAACGCCCAGCCCTTCACCGCCACCCACCAGGGCTGCACCGTGGCGGTGGCCCACAACGGCAACCTGGTCAATATCCGCAGCCTGCGAGACGAGCTGGAAAAAAAAGGCTCCATCTTCCAGTCCACCATGGACAGCGAGGTGGTGGTCCATCTGCTCGCCCGCTGCTCCCACCTTGGCCTTGATCAGGCGCTCATCGACACCTTCGAGAGCATCAAAGGCGCCTATTCCATTTTGCTGATGACCGAGGACAAGCTTATCGCCGTGCGCGATGCCGGCGGCTTCCGGCCGCTCTGTCTCGGCAAACTTAACAACGGCGGCTTCATCGTCGCCTCGGAAACCTGCGCCCTCGACCTGGTCGAAGCCCAGTATGTCCGCGACATCGAGCCCGGCGAAATCCTGATCATCGACCACGAGGGCCAGCGTTCCCTCAGCCTTGACACCAGTCAGCGTCGCAGCTTCTGCATCTTCGAGCAGGTCTATTTTGCCCGACCAGACAGCGATATTTTCGGCAAAAACGTCTACCTGAGCCGCAAGCGTATGGGCGAGATCCTGGCCCGCGAATGCAAGATCGAGGCGGATTTCGTCATGCCCTTTCCAGACTCCGGCAACTACGCGGCCATCGGCTTTTCCCAGGCCTCTGGCATTCCTCTCGAAATGGCGGTGATCCGCAATCATTACGTGGGCCGCACCTTTATCCAGCCCACCCAGTCCATGCGCGATTTTTCGGTTCGGGTCAAGCTGAACCCCATCCGCTCCTTTCTCAAGGGCAAACGGGTCATCATCCTGGACGACTCCATCATCCGCGGCACCACCGGCCGCTCCAGGGTCAAATTCCTGCGCGAAGCCGGGGTCAAAGAGATCCACATGCTGATCAGCTGCCCGCCCACCCGCAACCCCTGCTATTACGGGATCGACTTTCCCTCGGGCGGCGAGCTCATCGCCAACAAGAAAAGCGTTGAGGAGATTCGCGATCACCTGGGGCTTGATTCCCTCTACTACTTAAGCCTTGAGGGATTGCTGGAAGCCTGTGGCGGCCCACCGGCAGACTATTGCAAGGCCTGTTTTGACGGAGATTATCCGGTGCCGCCGGACCAGGAATTCTGCAAGCTTCTCCTTGGCACCAGGGACGCCTGCCGAGCCACAGACAAAAAATAGGAATCTCTACAGCAGTTAAGCCGGAAAACCAATGAGCATTGAACAAGCAAAGGAAGTGCTAAAGATCGAAGCCGAAGGGATCATCTCCCTGCTCGACCAGCTCGACGCTGATTTTGAAAAAGCTGTGACCATGATTATGACCTGCTCGACCAGAGTAATAATCACCGGCATCGGCAAATCAGGAATCATCGGCCAGAAGATCGCCGCCACCATGAACAGCACCGGCACCCCTGCCATGTTTCTCCACCCGGTGGAAGCCATGCACGGCGACCTCGGCATGGTGGATGCTCAGGACATCATCCTGGCCATCTCCTACAGCGGAGAAACTGCGGAACTCAGCCTCCTGCTTCCTAATCTCAAAAAACGCGGCGCCAAAATCATTGCCATGACCGGCAACCCGTTATCCAGTCTGGCTCTGGGCGCCGATGCGGTGCTCAAGGTCGCGGTGCCGCGCGAGGCCTGCCCCCTGGGGCTGGCACCCACAACCAGCACCACCGCCGCTCTGGCCATGGGCGATGCCCTGGCCGTGGTCCTGCTGAACCTCAAGCAATTCAAAGAAAGTGATTTTCGCCGTAACCATCCCGCCGGCAGCCTTGGGGAACGTCTGAAGGTAAACGTGGCCGAGGTCATGCTCACAGGCGCGGCGATCCCCCGGGTTACCAAAACCGCCCCCTTGACAAAAGCCATTGCCGAACTGAACCTCAAGAATCTTGGCGCTGTCCTGGTCATGCAGGATGAAAAAATTATCGGCATTTTGACCGATGGCGATCTTCGCCGTTTTATCAACCAGAAAGGCGGCGACCTGCGCGGCCTGACCCTGGCGGACACTATAACCAAGGAACCCAAGGTCATCACCACGGATCTTCTGGCCGCCGACGCCCTCAGCATCATGCAGCGCCACGAAATCACCTTTCTGGCCGTAACCGATCACCACGGCAAGCTGGCGGGCGTTCTCCATCTTCAGGATTTGTTGGGCAAGGGCGAGTTCCGGTTTTTGGTATAGTATCAAGCTCCGGAACACCAAACACCTCCCCAAAAACCGCTTATTCCGGTAAATATACCTATTGGGCAGGGCTGTTTTTTATGCTAAAGTGTCCGACATTAAAAAAAAATTAACCGGCACCCATTGCCGGGTTTTACACCTTACAATGAGGCTTTGTTATGGCAATCTCCAGCAAAGATATCAATTCAGCCTTTAGCGCCGAGGTTACCGCGATTCCGGGAGGCGAATTCCTGAACCGCTGTTTTTCCTGCGGCGCCTGTAGCGGCATCTGCCCGGTCAGTCAGGCGATCCCAGACTTCGACCCCCGCAAGATCATCCACATGATCCGGATGGGATTGAAAGACAAGCTGCTCAAATCCGACTTGCTCTGGTTCTGTTCCAGATGCCGAAGCTGTATCTTTGTCTGCCCCCAGGACGTCCGTTTTGCCGAGATCATGGTTGCCCTGCGCCAGTTAGCCATAAAGGCTGGCTATATCACCATCCAGGATCTGTTGGACAAGGGCAAGGCCGCCTGGGTTGAGCGCGATCTCTGTGTGTCCTGCCTTACCTGTGTCCGCGTCTGCCCCTGGAGGATTCCCAAGATCGACGAGCGGGGCAAGGCTGCCATTGATCCACAAGAATGTCGCGGTTGCGGCATCTGCCCCGCTGAGTGTCCGGCCCAGGCCATCCGCTTAAACGAGTCCGAGGATGAGCGCTTGATCGCCGCCTGCGGCACAAACCAGTAGTATGGTGAATCTCATGCCCTTTACCCCGAATATCCAAGCCTTCTGTTGCCATTACACCTCCCAGCAGACCCTGGCCGAAGGGCCGGAAGGTTTGCAGGCCGATGGCTTTCCCAAAAGCGTGACCATCAACCGCTTGGTCTGCACAGGTAAACTCGAGGTCAGCACTCTGCTCAAGGCCTTTGAAGATGGCGCGGACGGCATCTATGTGACCGGCTGCCCGCTGGACAAATGTCACAACCTCATGGGCAGCCAACGAGCCGCAAAACGGGTAGCCGCCACCAAAAAGGCCCTGGCCGAACTCGGGGTTGAGCCGGAACGCATTGAGATGTATCACTTGGAGCGCGGCTTTCACCCAGCCTTTATCAAGGCGGCCCAGGAGATGGAGACACGGATTACGACCTTGGGACCCAGCCCTTTTATGGGAGGTGCAAAATGATTATTGCCGAAAGAAAACCACTTGCTGAGATCATGGACATGGTACAGGACGCCAAGCGTATCCTGGTCCTTGGTTGCCGCGGTTGCGTCACGATCTGTTCTGCCGGGGGCGAGCGCGAGGTGGAGATTCTTGCCTCCCTGATCCGCCTGGGCAAACAGAAGGCTGGTCAACCGGTGGAAACCATCGAGGCCACTCTGGTCCGCCAGTGCGACAAGGAATATATCGACAGCATCGACCAGTGGGATGGCCAGTACGATGTCATTGTTTCCATGGCCTGCGGAGTGGGAGTTAATTTCATTGCCAATCTGCGGCCCATGGCCAAGGTGTACCCCGGGGTTAACACCTCCTCCTTTGGCGGCTCCGCTGAGCAAGGGGTGTGGAGCGAGCAATGCGCCGGATGCGGCAACTGCATCCTCCACCTCACCGGCGGTCTCTGCCCGGTGGCCCGCTGCGCCAAGAGTCTGATGAATGGCCCCTGCGGTGGTTCAGTGGGTGGCCGCTGCGAGATCCACAAGGACGTGCCCTGCATCTGGCAATCAATCCACGATAAACTGGTTCGCATTGACAAGGCTGCAGACCTTACAGCAATCGCTCCGATCCGGGACTGGAGCACGGCCGGGCACGGAGGCCCGCGCAAAACTGTCCGTGACGATCTGACAGTTTAAGCTGTTTTTGCTTCACTAACAAAAAAAGGCGAAGCGCTATCAGCGTTCCGCCTTTTTTAATGCAAACTGCAATTCAGCCCTTGCTTATATCAGTTCGACTTGCTCCTTTATTCGTAATCGTTCACCAGGGGCA
>DOZO01000006.1:0-28653 GCA_003517965.1 Desulfobulbaceae bacterium | reverse complement strand
GAAGTGTGCTATTGCACATGAGTAGGCCGATGACTGTCAATCATCGGCAGCAGTGCCGATAAAGCAGATGTGGTGCTGCTGAACGCTTACCTTTATTCCAGCCTTTCGGTGCGCAACGGCCTTCTTCTTTCTTTTTTCAGAAAAAAGGTAACATTGGTACCCTGTCCTTCAACAGAAACAATTTCCATCTGGCAGTTCTGTTCTTCTGCTATCCGCTGCGCAAAAGTAAGGCCCATGCCGATATGCCCAGTCTTGTTGGTGAAAAAATGGGTGGTGACTTGCGGCAGACTCTCCGCTTTGATACCGCAACCATGGTCTATTATCCTGATGGCGCCGGGACAGTCAGGCTGACCTGGGTCAAAAAGCCATAATTCAATCGAATCGCCGGGGTATTTTTCACCGTATGATTCACAGGCATTGGTCACCACCACCTCCAGCGCCTCTACAATCAGAACAAGGTCGGCCAGGATTGCCTTGCTCAGAATTATCTCGTCATAATGGTACTTAATACTGATTCCATGTTGAACAGCGATTTTTTCCAGTCTTGGCTGCACGACACGAAATAGTTCCGCCATAAAAACTATGCTGGTCCTCGGTCGAGACAACCTGATAAAGGCATTCAGGGTGTCCAGCAATTTCTCCAGACGCCCAGACTCCCGCACAATGGTATCCATATACCGTTCATTGGTCCCAACCGTTCCCTTCATTCGTCTGGCCAAGCCGCCAATAACCTGAATGGGATTCCGGACCTGATGGCTGATCTCATCAAGCATATGACCCAGGAAGGCAACACGTTCAGAATGCCTGAGTGTACGCTCAATGGCCTTCATCTTGGAGCTGTCATGGATGGTTATGGCTATGCATTCGTCATTGTCCCAACTAAAAACGGAGCAGAAAAGAATCCCCAAAAAAGAGCCGCCGTCCAGGCAACGCAACATAATCTCGGTCTCAAACTCCTGTTTTCTTCTGGTCAGTAGCAGAATATTAGGGAGCATAAACTCTCGGTCTTCCGGCATAAAAAGCTCTGAAAAATCAAGATTTTTCAACTGATCTGGGTGGGCCCTGAACATCTCAGCCGTCCTGTTGTTGGCAAAAAAAATCCGTTCCGCAGGATCTACAAGAATAACGGAATTGTGAACAATATTAAGAATATCGCCAATCACATCCGCTGGCTGTTCATTCTCTTTTGAGTTCATATCCACACCTGTTTGTAGTTGCTGAACATATATCTGTGCTAAAAGGGATTCCCTGGGCATCTTCTCTGTGACATCCCGACTACTGATCACAATATCACATTTTCATCGTTGTCTTCCAGAGGAAAATCATGATCTGGATTTATCGAGGGGCATCCACCACAATACCAATATCGCTACGAAACAGTGTCTCCCTCTCCTCAGTGGCAAAAAAAAGCAAACCGGCGTATTATGACCCGCATCTCTAAGACTAACAAACAAAGGAAGCGCCATGAGCATAACTCAAAAAAGCAATCCGCTGCACGGCATCACTCTGGAGGTTATCCTCACCCGACTGGTAGAACACTACGGCTGGGAAAAGCTGGGGGAGAAAATCTCGATCAACTGCTTTACCAAGGACCCAGGAATCAAATCGAGCCTGAAATTCCTGCGCCAGACCCCCTGGGCCAGGGAGAAACTGGAGAGCCTCTACCTGCACACCAGACTCCGCAAAAATATTCTCTAACAGCCTTATACTCTCCCCTGCCGCACTTGCAGGGGTATATCGACCACCTCATCTCCTCTGATCTTAAAGGCCCGAACCGGCTCCACTCCCGCCATCAGGCTGACGATGACATAAACCATGCCGGGATCGTTGGCCAGGCGAATGTCCTCCACCGAAGGCCGGGCCGGGGTTTCCGGATGACTGTGATACGCCGCCGCCAGTTGCAAGCCCTCTTCCCTGATCTGCCGGATAACGGCAAATTGTTCCGCCGGATCCATAGTATAATGATCTGGGGCGGCATCTATGTTAGTCAACTCGAACAGACGATCAACTACCCCGTCCTTGGCGGCCAGATAACCGCAGGCCTCGTTTGGCTCCTCCCGACGACCATGCTCCAGCATGGCCGTCAGAATTTTTTCCTCAATTTGTAGAATCATCGTTAAAATTCCTTAATCGATAGACGTTTGTTCAACGGATTGTTTTTGCATGGCATACAGTTCATCGAGATGAGTACGGGCAAGCTCCAGATAAGGGTCCATAGTCATGGCAATCTTGAAGTTGTGAATCGCCTCGTCCAGGCGATTTAGCTTGCGCAGGTTGACTCCGAGATTGGCAAAATCAATAGCCGAGCCTGGCTCCAACTCAATACTGCGAGAAAAGTGGATAACCGCGGTCTCAAAATCATCCCGCTTGTAATGGCAAAATCCCAGCAGATTGTGAATATCCGGCCGTTCCTCATCCTGTTCGATACCAAGCTGCAGAACCACAATAGCCTCCTGATACTGGCCCATGTCTTTCAGACACTCCCCCATGAAGGAGTAGATATAGGGAAGATCCTCAGCCTCGGGGTTCAGCGCCAAGGCCCGGTTGAAATGATCCATGGCCTCCTGAAAGCTCTGTAAAGCCGCCTTCTTCTTGCCCAGAAAAAACTCAATAAAATAGGCTCCGGGCAGGATGGCGCTCATTTTTTTAAGCTGCTCAATCTGGGCAGCTGGGTCACTGATCTGCTCATGAGCCAGCTTGGCGGCAAACAACCCAACGCTCTTGCTGATGGAGCGTTCCCGGAAATGGGCCCCTGGCACAATGGTGTAGATCGCCGGAATCTGCAAGTCCTTGTGGTGCACGTCAACCAGAAACACCTCCATATCCAGCTTGGCAAGGGCCGCAAGGCAGCGGTCGATCTCCACCCTCATGTTATTGTCGCCAAGATCGGGCAGATCGCTGAGCTGCACGATCCGGTCGGGATGGATAATATAGTCCACCTCATCAAGAGACAGGGGTTTAGGCAGGCCGCTGGCCACATAGTTTGATTTGGTGTGAAAATCCCCGGACAGCTGGGCCACTTCGGTGAGTGCCCGGATCAGGGCCTTGTTAGGTTCAGGAGTGGTGCCGGCAGTATAAACGATTTCGCTGGTCTCTGGAAAGGTGGATGGATCGATAGCCAGGGCCCCCACCGTGGGGATGCCGGTGTCCAGAGAAAAGTCGTTAAGATAAACCTTAATCCCGTGACGGGTGAATTTTCGTAATAACTCAACGGCTACTGGATCGGTGATGGAATTTGGATCAATCAGCGGGGCCTTGATTCGTTCACGGGTGATCACCGCGCAGACGTGACGCTCGACGATCTCGCAAAGCCCCTGTAAGATCGCCTCTTCATAACTGTTGCCAGCGGCAGGACCGTTAAATTCATTGATCGCATAGAACCAGGAAAAGGGAATCAGTACCATCTCCCCTCGGTTGAGGTTGGTAGCCCAGGCCCAGCGAATGGGGATATCGGCAATCAGCTCGGCTAAGGTTTCTTCTGAGGTATTTTCATCGTGTACCGACTGGAGCAGATATTTGAGAGGCAACAGGGGCAACCCCTCGGCCTTTAGTTTGGCGTAGGTAGCCCGAATAAAATTGGCCGGGTTTTGCTTGAAGCTGAAAAAACTGAAGCGCTCAATCAGCTCCATACAGGCGCTGGCCTGAGACTGAGCCGGAGTACAGCCCTTACCCAGCTGCTTCTTGTTGCGGATAACTTCAAAGGCCTCCCGGCCGCAAACGCTGAAGTAAACCGGAATATCCAACCTGCCGGTGTCAACCCGCCGCACATCGTTCAAAATATCAAGTTTGACCTCGGCCAGTTTCTGCTTAAGCTTGACGATAGTCTCCTCGGGGGTACAGACCTTGTCCTGATCGTAGGTATATTTTTTCAGGCAATCCCCGTAGGTGATGGGGGCGGGCATTGGTGGGCGTCGGGCAGTTTTGCTCATGATCTCCTCTGAAGTTTGATGGTCAATAGATAAGGTTATTCCGGTTTAATGTTTAAAAGACCGCTGTCCGGTAAACTTCATGGCTACCTGCGGGCTGGCCTCGTTGCAGGCCTGGATGGTCTCAAAATCACGCATGGAGCCACCTGCCTGAAGGATGGCCGATACTCCCTGCCTGATGCCCACATCGGCGCCATCACGATACGGGAAAAAAGCATCAGAGATCATCACCGAGCCCGGCAGCCCGGCCTTGTCCGCCTTGGTCTGACCGTCGATCCTCTCCTGATCCGCCTTGTCCCGTTTGCCCTGCTCAATCTCCAGCGCCATATCAGCATAGGGCAGGCCAAAGGTGTCAAAACAAAGCATGTCGGCATACTTGGTATAGGCCTTGTACACTGCGATGTCGGCCACTCCGACCCGGTCCTGCTCGCCGGTACCGATGCCCACCGTACAGCCATCCTTAACATAGATAACCGAATTGGAGGTCACCCCGTGTTCCACGGCCCAGCCGAAGAGCATGTCGTCGATCTCCCGCTGAGTAGGCTCACGCTCAACCTTGTATTCCTGGCCCTTCGAGGTACTTACCGCCGGCTTCAGATCAGTCAGCGAACGAATGGAATTAACCGCCGACTGTTGGACGATGAGCCCGCCATCGATCAGGCTCTTGAAATCGACATAGCGGTATTTTTCATAGTCGGCAAGTCGGTCTATCCGACTGATTCGCACCACCCGCAAATTTTTTCGGGCCGCGAGAATCTCCAGACTTCCTGCCTCAAATTCAGGGGCGCAGACCACTTCCAGATAGTTTTGGCTCAAGAGCTCAGCTGTTTCCTTGTCGCAGGGCCGGTTGAGAATCACCGCCCCGCCAAAAGCAGCAATGCGGTCGGCCCGGTTGGCCCGATCATAGGCGCGGGCCAGGGTTTCCCCGCAGGCCGCGCCGCAGGGGTTGTTGTGCTTGAGAATCACCGCGGCCGGACGGTCCATGAGATACTTGACGATGTTCAAGCCGTTGTCGATGTCGGTAAGATTGATCTTACCGGGATGCTTGCCCACCTGGAGCATGTCCTCTACCTTGATCCCGCTCACCAGCCCCTTGCCCGGCTCGATGAACCGGCAGTCTCCCAAAACCAGATTGCCGTTGGTCAATTCATAGAGGGCCGCTTCCTGATCGGGATTCTCACCATAACGCACCCCCCGCTCGTCGATGCTTCCGTCTTCGGCCACGATCTTCCAGGTCCTCTTCCGATACCTCAATTCCTGGTCGCCAAAGGTGATTTTCATCTCCATAGGGAAGTGATCACCAAGAATGGTGGTGTACATTTTCTTCAAGTCTGCCATTGGATTTACTCCTCCCTCATTATAATTGAAAACCGGCATCCCAATCCTTGCGGACCGGATCAAAGCCCTTTTGCTGGATGGCGACGCTTACCTCGGCAAGGCTGCGGCTGTCCCCCACCTCAAACTGTTCCACGCCTGCGTTGGTCTGGCCGTATCCGCCCGGCGCGGTGCATGAACCTGCTGAATAACGGGTCGGGCCAAGGCCGATCATGCCGTCACGAAAACGGGCCTCTTCCCTGGTCGAAAGATACAGGCCGACATCCGGGTCAAAAATCCGCAGGGCAAAGATCATCTGGCTGAGATCTCGCTCGCTTACCGGCAGCAATGGCTTGAACTCCCCTTGCGCCGGACGCAGACGAGGAAAAGAAACAGTAAACCCGGTGCGCCAGTAATGCCGTCTCAGCCAGGCAAGATGATAGCCCAGGGCAAGTCCCTCCGCCCGCCAGTCCGCCAGGCCAAGCAAAGCGCCGATCCCGACCTCCCGCATCCCAGCGGCCGCGACCCTGGCCGGACTTTCCAGACGATAGGCAAAATCAGCCTTTCGCCCGGCCAGATGCACCTGTTTATAAACCTCACGATCATAGGTTTCCTGATACACGGCCACCGCAGTTATCCCGGCCCGAAAAAGGCGCGCGTACTCTTCCGTGGCCAGAGGCTGCACCTCAATGGACAGGGCGGCAAACCGATCCCGCAGACGCAAGGCCAGCTTTTCGAGGTAGTCCACGCCAAGCTTGCCAGGAGCCTCCCCGGAAACAAGAAGAAGATGATTAAACCCCCGCTGGTGCAGGATCATGGCCTCTTTTTCTGCTTCCTCAAGGCTCAGGAGCCGTCTGGCAATGGCATTGTCCGCCGAAAAACCACAATAAGCACAACGATTGGCGCAGAAACTCGAAAGATAAAGAGGCGCATACACCTGAATGGTGCGACCAAAACGCTGGATAGTGATAGCGGTAGAGCGCGCTGCCATGGCCCCAAGATGCGGTTCAGCCGCAGGCGATAACAAGGCGGCAAGACCTGTCAGCCCAGGATGATCTGAGTGCAAGGCCTGCAGAACCTCGGCCTCGTTGGCGCGGTTAATCGCCTCCTGCAATATTGAGAATTCAGGAATAACGAACATGGGCTACCGCAAGAATCCCAAGCCATCCTCGGGCGAAGATGGGGCCGCGTCCTTACTCACCGCGCCAAGGCCTGCTTCATAGGCGAGCCGTCCCGCTTCCACCGCCAGGGCAAAGGCACGGGCCATCCGCACCGGATCTCCGGCCACGGCAATGGCCGTATTGACCAGCACCGCATCGGCCCCCATCTCCATGGCTTCTGCCACATGCGAGGGCGCGCCAAGCCCGGCATCAACAATAACCGGCACCTGGGCCTGGGCAATAATAATCTCAATCTGGAATCTGGTCAATATCCCCTGATTGGTGCCGATGGGCGAACCAAGAGGCATGACAGCAACCGCGCCCGCATCCTGAAGGCGCAGCGCCAGAATCGGATCAGCGTTGATATAGGGCAACACCTTAAACCCCTCCCTGACCAATTCTTCGGTGGCCTTCAGGGTTTCGATGGGATCAGGAAGCAGTGTTCTCGGATCAGGGGTAACCTCAAGCTTGAGCCACTCTCCGCCGCCTGACGCCCTGGCCAGTCGGGCCAGCCGGACAGCTTCTCCCGCATCCCGAGCCCCGGAAGTATTGGGCAAAAACAGGTAACGCTCACGATCCAGCACACGCATGATATCATCAGCCGGATTATTAAGATCAATGCGACGCAGGGCCACGGTAACCATCTCACAACCCGAGGCAGCAAGCGCCTCCTTCATGACCTCGGGCGAGGAGAACTTACCGGTGCCGCCAAAGAGCCGTGAGCGAAATTTTCTCCCCGCAATAATCAACATCTCAACCTCCCCCCACAAACCGTATCAATTCAAGCACCGATCCATCCCGCAAGGCATGGCTTGCATATTCTTCCCGGGTAAGAATCTTCCCGTCACACTCGACCGCCACCGAAGAGACATCCAGACCAAGCTGGCTGATATAATCCACAAGCCAAGTCCCGGAGGCGATTTCCCGTGCGGCACCGTTACAGATAATCTTCATCCAGCCAACCTCATTTTCATCTGCCAGACCCTCAAGATCTCCTAACGCCCCCAGACAAAAGGAATAATAATAACCGACAGACATCAACGATGGTATGTTTTTTTAGAAAAGTGCGGGCAACCTGCCTGAACTATTTACTCATATTCATTTTCCGCGGGCAGACTGATCCCCCAACGCAGGTATGTCGGGATCTGTAAATAATCCTCATACGCGGGCCATACCAGCAGCCGATGATCCGTTCCCGACACGACATCCATCTTCCTCCCTCTCCTGCCATGACCTTTCAAGTTATGCGCCCTGTCCCCAGCGCCCCGTCCTAAACGCCCTGCTTCCCTACTGTTTTCCAGACAACCCATAATCATATCCTCCTGGTTGAAAAAATCCGCCTGTTCTCTTCTGGCTATCACTGTAACCTCTCAGGTAGGACATATAGTGTCCCACCTGAGAAATATTTAAAAAAATCTGCAGCCAGATAACATATGTTGTAACCTACGAAAAAGCATTCTGTTGACACTATGGGATTTTGTTTCTGGGGGCCGGCAGCGTGACCATGAGCAAACTGCTGGACAGGGCGTGTAAGGCTAAAGTACAAGGTGTTTCTGTGGCGGCATTACCACCCCGAGGTATTGGATCAATGGACTTCGTGTGGACACTTGACGCAAAAAAAGGGCTTCCAGGAAAACCCGGAAACCCTTGCTATTACTGGAGCCAACGGGGAGAGTCGAACTCCAGACCTACTGATTACGAATCAGTTCTTTACACTTTCCCGATTTTTCCCATAATCACATAATTGCTTGACACCAAAGGGTTTATTTCTTATTCTGTTTCCTAAGACTGCCCACAAAATCCCCTAAAAAGTTGGACAGGAGTTGGACAACTTTTGCGAGGGCTTGATATACAAGAGAGCCAGGAGGGAAACAGCATGGCAAGGTGGATCAAGTCAAAACATCCCGGGATAAGATACAGGGAGCACGACACCCGCCGTCATGGCGTTGGAAATAAGCCAGACCGCTACTACACCATTTTTTACAAGCTGGATGGAAAGATGGCAGAAGAGGCCGTGGGCTGGGCAAGCCAGGGCATGACTGAAAAGAGAGCGTCGGCAATCTTGGCCGAACTGCAAGAGAACCGCCGCCAAGGCACCGGACCCCGAACCCTGAAAGAAAAAAGGGGGATAGCCGCTGCTGAACGCCAGGAGCAGGAAGAGCAGGACAAGCAGACCGCTATTGAGACACTGACCTTCTCTGACATCTTCCACACCAAATACCTTCTCCACACACAAGCCAACAGAAGAAATCCCAGGTCATGGAAAAGTGAAGAAAGCCTTTTCCGTATCTGGATCGGCCCGGTAATCGGTAACAAGCCTTTGGGCGACATTGCCCCCATTGATCTTGAGAAGATTAAGAAAGCTATGGCCACGGCTGGACGTGCTGGCAGCTCCATCGTCTATGCCTTGGCCGTGGTTCGTCAAGTGTTCAACTATGCCCTTACCAACGATCTTTATACGGGGAAAAACCAGGCAGGCCCAGCGGGGAAGGTGAATAGGCCAAAGTTCGACAACAAGCGAACACGCTACCTCTCACGGGAAGAGGCCACTACCCTGCTGGCCCAGTTGGCTGTAATGAGCCAGAATGTTCACGACATGGCCCTGCTCTCAATTCATACCGGGATGAGAGCGGACGAAGTGTTTTCCCTAACTTGGGCAGACGTTTGCATTTCCACCGGGATCATAACTTTACGCGACACCAAAAACCCCAAGGGCAGGCCTGCGTTTATGACAGAGGCCGTCAAGGCCATGCTGCAAGCCAGAACAAAGAGCGCACCGGCTGGGCTGGTATTCCCTGACCGCAACGGCGCAAAGATCAAACAAGCGTCTGACACCTTCAACCGGGCCGTTGACAAGATAGGGCTGAACGAGGGCATTACTGAGAAGCGACAGCGCGTCACATTCCACACACTGCGTCACACTTTCGCTTCCTGGCTGGTGGAAAGCGGCACCGATATTTACTATGTTATGAAATTGCTGGGACACTCTGATATAAAGCTTACGATGCGCTATGCTCACCTTGGTGAAAACTCATTGAAGACGGCAGTGCAACGGATGGAGGCGGCAGGATGAACCCGGCCAGACAAGTAATGCTTGCTTGATACTAATGATGGGTATATTATGAAATGGGCCGTTAAGTTTACAGGCCGAGTGCGAAAGCAGAAAGAAAAGCTGCCCGCCAGAGTGCGGGAAGCCCTCTTTCAGCTGGTGCGGGATATTGAGGCCACCGGACCAGTACGGGGAGACTGGCCAAATTACTCCAGGCTGTCAGACGGCAACCACCATTGCCATCTAAAAAAGGGCCATCCCACCTATGTGGTGGTTTGGCGGGAAAACAAAGGACAGATTCGCTTGATAGAGGTTATTTATGCAGGCAGCCACGAAAAAGCCCCGTATTGAAGAAGAGATGATAACTCTGCGCCTGCGGGTTCATCGGAACAATGCGCCACGGATCAAGGAATATGCCGAGACTATCGAGGCCGGTGACGAGCGTACCTATTCCGTCGCCGAGGTGTTTCCGGAGTATCAGGGAAAGGAGCAGCAGACCGCAATCCGCGCTTACCGCCACCGGGAAAACCTCACCCAGCGGCAGCTTGCCGCGCTTACCGACATTCCGCAACGGCACATATCCGAAATGGAGAACGGCAAGCGGGTTATCGGCAAGGAGCGGGCCAAGGTACTGGCCAAGACATTGCATGCGGATTACCGGAATTTTTTATGAGCCAGACCATACCCTGGCATGAAATTTTTCCTGAGTACGCAGAAGAAGAATACCCTGCGATCTGTCTACGGGGATCCCGGTACCGGGAAGATCTGACCCAAACGGAACTGGCTGCCATTGCCGAAATCCCTTAATCGCATATCTTTTTGATGGAGCGCGGCAAGATACCCATTGGCGTAGCCAGGGTCAAGCGGATGGCCAGGGCATTGAAGGCCGAGTACAAGGTGTTTCTGTGAGCTGGTGGCCATCAAAGATTTAGATTCAGCTGGGAATTGTAGATCCGCAAGGTAAAGCCGAATGTCGAATAAAATTTTATTTGCTTTTTCCTTTAGGATAAATTAGTCATAGATACAAGTTTGCTGGTCTTTATCAGCGGGCTTCCAATACATAGGCAGTAAGCGGTTACCAAGAAGTCCGCAAGGATACTTTGAGGCCCATTCACCATAAAAACGGTGTTTGGGTCTTTTTTTTTGCCCAAACCAAAAGGAGCAAAAAAATGAAAAAGTCGCGCAAAAACATGGCATTAGAGGGTAAGGCACAAGGTAGTTGCCTGAAAAAATGGGAAGCAGTAGCGAATAAGCAAAAGTCTTCCGGCTTGGCCCATCTTGCCGAAAAATGGCCATCCTCTCTCGTTGCCCGCCGATTGGTTTCGGATTTCACCGGCGGGCTTATGTCGGAAAAGTATCTTGCCAATCTGGATAGTCTTGGCCTCGGGCCATCACGAGTCAAAGTAGGCAGGCTCGTGGCGTACAGGGTGATCGACCTCATTGCTTGGCTTGAAGGCCGAATGGAACCTATTTCGGAGGACCGATAATGGAAACCTCCCCGCATCCTCCCTGTGGTCGTCCCGTATTCCTCAGTTTGGCGGGCTATACGTCGTCCCCCACCAAGCAGACCACTTTGGACAAAACCCCTTCAATGATTTGGGTTGCGGCAATATCCCGTCAACAGATAAAGCAGTTTGTTGTCTCCTTGGCTTGCCGGGAGCTTCTCCCGGTTAGTTGGGCGACTTGGATCATCGGTAAGATGGGGTTGGCTCATGATTAACTTTGATGCGGTCAACCAGGCCGCACTTGACCGCCTACCCAACTTATTAACGGAACTGGTACCAGAAGGCCGCTTTCATGGCCGGGAATTTCGTTGCGGCGATTTGAGCGGGAACGCGGGGCAATCCCTTTCCATCAACATTGATACCGGTGTATGGGCTGATTTCGCAACCAGAGACAAAGGTGGCGATCCGGTTTCATTTGTGGCTGCGGTTCGTGATGTTTCTCAGGTTGAGGCAGCGCGATGGTTGGGAGTGGGTGACACCACCAAGACAACCACCAGACCGAAACCCAAGCGCACACTGGACACCTGGAAAAGCATACCCGCCGACACCCCGCCAAAATCAATCAACCACGATAAGCACGGCAGACCATCGGCCAAGTGGGAATATAGAGGCCCAGCGGGTGAACTGTTGGGATATGCTTGCCGGTTTGATCATGTTGGAGAGAAAAAACAGGTTCTCCCCTACACCTACGGCATGGACACCGCTACTGGGGAAACCGCGTGGAAGTGGAAGGCATTTCCAGCACCCCGCACGCTGTTTGGGTTGGATCGGTTAGCACAACGGCCAAAAGCCCCCGTGCTTGTGGTGGAGGGCGAGAAGTCCGCCGATGCAGCGCAAAGGCTTCTACCCGCCGTTGTGGCTATCACCTGGCCGGGTGGTTGTAATGCTGTGGCCATGGCTGATTTTTTAGCTCTGCAAGGGCGGCGGGTGGCAATCTGGCCGGACCACGATGAACCAGGGCGCAAGGCTGGGGAAGCCGTGGCCCGTGCTGCCCTGGAAGCTGGAGCGGTTGAGGTTTCCTTGATAGAGCCACCACCAGGCAAAGCCGAGGGCTGGGACTTGGCAGACGCAGAGGCCGAGGGCTGGACACCGGAACAGGTTGCAGGATGGATCAAGGGACACAAGCGGCCCGTGGAGCAGGTAGGGGCGGAGCCCACTACAGTGGAGCCCGTCAAGTCACACAATAAGGTGGTTGCCGTAGATATTGCCGCGTTCCTGGCCCGTGAATTTCCGCCACGGGCAAACCTCCTTTCCCCCTGGCTCCCGTCTCAAGGGCTGGCAATGGTCTATGCCTACCGGGGCATCGGCAAAACCCATTTCGCCCTTGGGGTGGCCTATGCCGTGGCTTCCGGCGGCAGCTTTCTTGGCTGGCAGGCACCGAAGCCGGTTGGCGTCCTCTACATTGATGGAGAAATGCCAGGCCCGGTTATGCAGGAGCGGTTAATCGCAATCATCATCAGCAACGACAAGGAGCCCGCCGCGCCGTTTATCCTGCTGACCCCTGACTTGCAGCCTGAAGGTATGCCCCGCATCGACACAGAGGAAGGGCAGGCCGCTATTGAAAGTATTCTGAGCGATGAAATCAAATTGATAGTGGTGGACAATATCAGCACCCTTTCTGGGGCGAAAGAGAATGACGGCGACGGGTGGGGGCCAACTCAAGGCTGGGCTCTTAAGCAACGTGCCGCTGGACGTTCCGTGCTATTTGTTCACCATTCCGGCAAGGGTGGCGCGCAGAGGGGTACCAGTCGCCGGGAAGATGTTCTTGATACTTCGATTGCTCTCCGCCGACCAGTGGACTACGAGCCGGATCAGGGGGCGGTTTTCGAGATTCACTTCGAGAAGGCCAGGGGTATTCATGGCGAGGATGTAAAGTCAATCGAGGCAACCTTGACCACCGATGACCACGGGCGCATGACCTGGCGTACCCGGACAGTTGAGAATAGCACCTTTGACAGAGTGGTTGCGTTGCTCAATGAGGGCATGACGCAAGGCGATGTTGCCACAGAGCTGAATATCAACAAGTCGAGCGTCTCACGCCACGCGAAAAAAGCCAAGGCCGCCGGGTTGATTGAGACCAAGAAAGGAGGGGGAGCATGACCGCATCCTTAAAAAGTTGCATAGTTGCGTTCCCTATGGACTGCAACTGTGCAACTTTCGACCCAATATGTGCAACTACCACTGCAACTCCTGTGCAACCACCTACCCTGAAAGCCTTAGCAGAAGCGGTTTTCATGCGCAACCAGATGTGCAACTACAATGCAACCAAGGGGGAAAACACGTGCAACTTTTTGCCCGAAACAGACCCCCAAAAGTTGCACAATGAAAAGGCGAGTTGCGCAGATCAGACCCCCGAAAAAGTTGACTGGCTGAAGCCCTGCCCTATCTGTTCCGGGCACCTGTTCACAGAATCAGATCGTGGCGGGTATTTCTGCTGCGAGTGTCAGACCTTGCCGGAGGAAGCCAAGCCCTTGCGGATCGTGGCGGGAAACACCGCTGTAAAGGCATTCGTCAAGATCACCAAGCTACACCGGAAGCAAGTCAACTGCCAAGCCTACGAGCAAACCGGCGTAATGGCATCCACAAGCCTGGAGCATTGCCGGGAATGGCAAGGGCCTTACTGCTCTGGCTGTGCTCTTTTGACAATACATTGAGGTATAAACGATGAGTGCAAAAATAGGCAAAAACCTGAAGACAGAAGAAAAACTGCCAAGAAAGAGAGTCGAAAACATAAAGGGGGTGACGGCAACCAAAACTCAGCTAAATTTTGCGGAATTAATTTGTAAGCCTTATGTAGCGGCGTGTCGTGTGATTAGAGCAGCAGACGGGGAGCAGACGTTTTTCAAGGATGTAGATGTCCCAGGTTTGGCGGTATATTTGCGGGAGCAGGCTGTAGCGGTTCAAGGCGGGAATATGTCGCAAGCAGAGGCCATGCTTACCAATCAGGCAACGGCATTGCAAAGCCTTTTTGTCCGGCTGGTGGAACGTGGGATGTGCCAAACCTTAATAACGAACATAGAAGTCTTTATGAAACTTGCCTTGCGGGCTCAAAACCAATGCCGAGCAACGTTGGAAACCTTGGCTACCATCAAGAACCCGCCTGTAGTCTTCGCCCGCCAGGCCAATTTTGCCAACGGCCCGCAACAGGTAAACAATGGCAATGAAGCCCCACGCGCACGGGAAAATAAAATTGAGCAGACCCAACTATTGGAGAACGCACCAAATGAACGGCTGGACTTTGGAACGAAGGAAGCGGCAGGCGGAAATGATCAGACAATGGCGACCGTGGGAAAAATCAACCGGCCCTCGAACAGAGAGCGGAAAACAAGCCAGTGCAAGGCGAGGTGATAAGGGGGGATTCAGGGCAATGCTGCGAGAGCTTCGCCAAGCCTTACGAGAACAAAAGCTGGAGATGAAAAACATCAAGACACCATGAAGATGGCGACAAAGGCAACTGAAAAACCGATGGCGACAATAACGGTTACGCCCTGAATTGGCGTGGGAAGGTGGCTGCCAGGATCAGGGCACTGACAGGTGTGAAGGTTAATGACGCGAGCTTTGAACTGGTGGCGAATGATATTGCCCATAGCTTAAAAGATCATGGGGATCAAGCAGCCGAAGCCCGGAGAACCCCGCCGCAAGAAGAGATTACAACGAACGACCTGAAGTTGCTCCTGATAGTTCTTGGCGAACCAACGCGGATTATGGTGGGGACGACACAGGCGGGAAAGCAATCGGTGTTGTTCGAGAAAAAAATAAACGGGACGCTCGTCATTGCCGAGATCGTCCCGTCGGGAGGAGGTTCCATGCAGTTCAAAACAGCATGGAAGCGACCATCTGAAAAGACCGATGCAGTTTCCCCCTGCCATACGTCCGAAGCTGTTCTCAGTCCGCCGCACTCCTATAATGAAAGTGTACAGCATCTCTTAGAAAAAGCAAGTCATCCAAGGCCATCATTCTTGACATTGCCGCCATCCGGTGATAATTTATCATAAGAAACTACTTCTGGCTTGGTACGACCTTTCTGCTCCGATGAGAGTAGGCGCTCCCCAAGAATCCCGGTGGCTTTTTCTATGCCTCTCACACACCTTTGGCATCATGTCTAAGCCGTCATACGTTAGTGGACGGTTTTTCTTGTCAATTTGCGGTGTTACGGGTTTGGATGGGGGAAGTTCCCAGAGCGGCATTGTGACCGCTACCTAACCGTGCACCGCTTTTTCCTGTTTGAATAGAGGGTAATTACAGTACTGGTTAAAAGCTGCTTTGGCATGTGCGGTTGGGGCAGTCTCTCCAAATTCATTTTGGGACTTACCCGCGAAATGGTTCTGTTCCCCGGAAACAGAAGATGCCCTGCGAACGTCTCAAAAAGCCCTGAAGAAGTGCCTTGGCCCGAGATTGCATTAGGGGTTCCTTGCGAGGAATGAAGGGTCGGTGCCCCTTCCCAAAAATTACAGTTATTGCTTTCTGCTCGGCGTTGAGGGTGGTCTGGACGGACTTTGTAACAGATTCACCAGCGAAGGCAGGTTGACCGCCGTGGTCAACGGTCTGTGATTGCGCAGCAGGGGCCAAAGCATCCCCCATCGGCTTAAAGTCGTTGCTGCTTCCCTCCTTGGGCAATTGGAGCCCTCTGGACTGGAACCATCGGCGGCTTTTTTTGTTTGTCCTGATACCGCAACGATACTAACATATAAGCCTTGTGGTTTATTAAGGGGTGGAGTCTATTTTTTTGCCAAAGAGGAGTTGCGATCCTTTCAGCAAGCTCGAAATGGCTTTTTGGCTTTCCTCCTTTGACAACTCTCCATTTTCGATCATGTCTAACCAGGGAGTCAGGCATATGCCATGGGACGACTGCGATCTCACCGCCAATCCTTTCTGCCATCTCTCCCGCAAGGTCAGCCTGTCCATAGTGCACCTTTATTAGGCCAAGGGTTTCTCCATCGGTAAACGCGTCCCCACTATAGGGGCTTTTCGTAGCTTCTTCTTGATCAGCTAATCTTGAAAAAGATGTTTGAACTTGCCACGCGCTTGGGCTGATACCTGCTTCCCGTGCGTCCGCAAGGATTCGATCTCGGAGGGAGTCAAGCGAAGATTGTCGGAGGATGAACCAGCCTTCTTTTTCGGTAAGGGCTTCGATTCTTCCGGCGGGGTTAAACTCGTAGAGGAAGGTTTCAAGTTTTTCACGGCCAAACCTCCCGGCAAGCTGAGTGATAGTTTGTTGCTGGATTAATATTACATTGCTGCCTGTCAAACAGGCAAGAGGAAACACAACCCGCCCAATGAAAGGATCAAGCGTAAATATTTTGCTTTTTTAAAGGGAGTAAAACGTCACAGCGAGCCGACTATTAATGCGCCGAAATCATTGAAATATCGCCACCCATATCCGCACCGCACCATATTCCGTAATGCCTTGCCGTCGCTGGCCTGCCGTACTTTAACCTGCACAGTTTCAGAAATGCCCTTATCCGGTACGGCGAACAGGTCTACAAGACGCCAGTTCCAATTCGACCATACCTACAATGTCCTGCGCTGGCTTGGATGATTACCAGGGGGCGGGGGGCTTCTTCACTGAAAATGATATAGAGGTTCTGTAGTTTGCTGCTGTGGCAGGCAGATTACGCAGATTACCACCTTTCTACTATTACTCGGTCACTTTCGTCTGGACAGCTTTCCTTTTCCGGATGGAAAATTTCTGCCTCTCGTACACCCTGCTCCAATTCGACGACAACCCGCTCCTGATCCTCAAACCAGTTACGCAGCCGGTCCGGCCAGAAGGCTTGCCCAAAAAAATGGGCGACCAGCACCTCCCGCACGAATTGGGATAGCGGGACACCGGCCCGGTCTCCCAAGGTTTGCAGGTCATCTTTCATGCGTTGCGGCAGATACAGCTTGAGCGGGACGATATTTTTGCCGAGGCCGGGAATGCACTCCTCAGTGCGTGCCCTTGAGTAAAGTGGCAGCGGTGGCTCGTTCGATGGCGGCGGCACATAATACAAGCCGGTCTGTTCGGTCTGCATTTTCAGCAATTCGTGGAGGCCGTAAAGGTAAGTCACCAGAAACTCCCGCAGATATTTGGCTCGCACCACATCCAGACGATCAGCAATGGCGTCAAGGGCGGCCCTCCCCTCTTCCGGCAGCCAGACGCGAAGTTCGGCGTCATTTTTTGACAAGTCGTGCAGCCCCCGGGCGGCGATAATTCCCACAACTGGGGGTTGCTGGCTGACAGCCGCTGATCGTTGTCTGAGCTTGCGGGTGAATGGCCACATCAAAAATTCCCCTATTTATTGAATTGAGTCGGTAGGTTTCAGGGGGTATAGCCTACAACAGGCCGTAAGAAAAATCCACTGTTCGGCACGCGGGCATAGTCTTTTGATATGGGCGCAATCCTGAGGCTGGCAAGCGATCCAGTGCGGATGGTTCGGAAAGAATTGGCGGACCGAAGTCGCCAGTTCCTGTTACTTGGTTGGGAACTTTTTGCTGAATCGGCGAATGACGCTGATGACCAACTTTTTGTCAGCGGCAGTGGGCAGTTTTTTGAAGAGCCGTAGGACGGTCTTTTCGTCGGCATTACGGTTGGGATCGTCTGGGGTAGGCGCGGCGTGAACTTCCTGGGCAGTAAAAAAAGAGGCGGGCGAAACATCCAGGGCGCGAGCGATCCGCTGCATGTTTTCCACATTGAGGGTGGTCATTCCGTTTTCGTAACGCTGCACCTGCTGATAGGAAACGCCCACCTTCTCCGCCAGTTGTTCCTGGGAAAGACCAAGGGCTTGCCGGTGACTGCGGATAACGGCGCCGATTTCGGTGCTTGTAATAATATTCTTCGACATGCAGCCAATATACAGACCAGCGCACGGGTAAACCACAACATGAACCGAGTATTAATTGTCTCTTGAAAACACACCTATAATGTGTGATGATAGCCGGTGTTTCCTGATTCGCACAGGCACCGTAAACACCGGAACGGACAGTCACGGAGGACAGAGGAAATGGACACGACCATATCTGACAAGGATTTCGACAGCATCCTTGCGACCGGCTGGGAACAGATCGCCCTCTTTGCTTTCGAGAACCACAAGAACAATGGTCGGGGGGCGGTATGCCTGGAGCGGCTTGAAAACACCGGCGACATCCTCGCCGACCATGTTGATCTGCGCTATGTGGTTTATGAGACTGGCTGCCCCGACCCTGATTCAGCCAGGTTGCTTGCCGATTATGACCCGTCCTGGGAGATCGTTTTTCAGTATTTAAGACCGGATCACAATGTCCGCACCGCCAAGGTAAGAACCGCGCCCGGCAACCGGCATCCGTGGCGCGTCTATCTCTTTGAAAAAATGCTACAGGAAGAGGAAGTTTTGTGAGATGGTACCAGAACCGCAATTGTGGCGTAATCCGTGGAGCATCCGCGAAGATCGGCGGGTGGCCGATAATGCTTGAGGGGTAAAGGGTAAAATACAGGTAGGCATATAGGGGCCATTTCAGGGGTGTATATCGTGTTCTGATTTTACAGCCTTAAAAAGAATTCGTCTTTCGCAGAGGGGGTGGCAACATTACCGTGCAGGACGTAACGATCTGCGGGGTGGTCCGGCAGATGGCAAGGAATGTTCAATGAGGGGGAGGGCAATTTGGGCAAAAGAACCATTTGTTTAATTTGCATTATTACTGGTGGCACACGGTCGCGCGGAAGCATTCCAAAAAAAGGAGCTCAGATTGTGCAAAAAACAACCATGCTGTTAATCGGAGTAGCCATCGTTCTCTCTGGGTGCGCCAAGCCAATTACCCGGTGGGGGCACCCCGCAAAAAACCGAGCAGAAGATTACTACGCCGACTCTTCCAAGTGTAGGGCTATGGCCGGGAGCGCGGGGAGTCAGCAGGCGCAGATAGGATATACCCCGGCATCCGGGGATGTATTCGGGTCTTTTGCGCGGGGGTGGAATATGGGTAGCGCAATGGGGGCGGCTACCGACCGACAACTCATCTTTGATGAGTGCATGATGGGCCAGGGGTGGGAAAAGGCAGCCAGTAGGCAACCAGAATAAAGGAGAAACAAGCCATGAAAAGAGCAGCCGTTTTACTCACAGTAGCAACCGCGCTCACCGCCACCGCAGCCTTCGCCGCCGATTACGTCCGGGGCTACACCCGGCGCGACGGCACCTACGCCAGCCACACTATCGGAGTGAGTCGAACCAATACCGCAACGACAACTATTCCAGCCAACACCAACCCTCCGGCCTATAATCAGTCTTATGGTAAAGGGGAAAGGTGATGAATAAAATCGTTTTATCGCTGGCTGTTCTCTTGTCCTGCTCAGGATGCGCGACACAGAAAACAGTTTGGTTCCACGACACCAAAACTGAACAAGATTATTATCGGGATCAAGCTCGATGTTGGGCAATGGCCAGCTCATCGTCCGGGCAACAACAAATAATGCCAGCATACCCATCAGCGCAGCCAAGTAGCTACGACCCAATGGCATCATTCGCCAAAGGATGGAACATGGGTAGCGGGATGCGTGCTGCGGCCGACAAAAATAGGCTTTTTAAATCGTGCATGTTTGGCGAGGGATATGAGGAAATAAAGGATGGTCGAATTGTGCCAAACAGTCTGGATTAAGCGAATAGTTATTCCCCTAACATTATTCCTTCTCCCAACCACCGCCTTTCCCTTCCCTGAAAAGCACTACCAGGGGGCATGGTGCAGGGAGCTCGGCGGACAAGCCGATGTGGTTCTTCCTGACCAGACCCGTGCCGATTGTGTCACATCCAGCAATGCCATTGAAGTTGATTTTGGCAAGAAATGATATGGGAGTGAAGATGAAAAAAAGAGCGGGTATTTTGTTGGCCCTGGGGTTGTCTTGCGCGATGCAGGTGCAGGCAAAGACCGCCAGCGAGGTGTTTGAATCGGTCTCCCCCAGTATCGTCGTGGTAAAAACTTACGATGCCAAAGGCAAGGATATGGGGATAGGCAGCGGGGTTGCTCTGGCCGATGGCCTGATTGTCACCAACTGCCATGTGATCAAAGGTGCCACCTCCATGAAGGTGGAGTATCGGAAAAAAGAATACCCTGCAAGCCCGCACCAGACCGACTGGGACCGGGATATTTGTACCCTGACGGTGAACGGACTTCATGCCCCGTCCGCCGTGCTGGGGACCACCAACCGGCTCAAGGTAGGCCAGCAGGTCTACGCGGTGGGAACACCTCAGGGGCTGGCTTTGACCTTGTCCAATGGAATTGTCTCCAGTCTGCGACCAGTAGATGGCGGCCAGTACCTACAGATCACGGCTCCCATCTCCCCCGGTTCCAGCGGCGGCGGCCTCTTTGACGACGAAGGCCGACTGATCGGGCTGCCCACCTTTTACCTGACCGAGGGCCAGCAACTCAACTTCGCGGTTCCGGTGGAATGGATCAAGGAGCTGCCTAAACGACATCAGGTTGCCTCCAACTCAAAAAAGACCGCGCGGGGAATCTCCGCTCCGAAGGCCAGCCCGCCCACCACCACCGACTGGATCAACAAGGCGTTCGCGTTGTTTGAAAAAAGAGATTGGGCGGGCCTGGAGGATCACGTGCTTCGCTGGGCTAAAGCTGAGCCTGGCAACGCAACGGCTTGGTTTTACTTAGGCCTTGCATATGAACAATCCAACCAGCTCGCCAAGGCTATCGAGGCATATCAACAGGCGGTGCGAGTCAGTCCGAAATTTGCCGAGGCATGGAACAACATAGGCGTTACTTACTCTAAACTTGGTCAATTCACCAAAGCCATTGAGGCCTACCAGCAAGCAGTGCAAGTTAACCTGAAATTGGCCGCTGCATGGGGAAATATGGGCGTTACCTATGTGGAACTGGGTCAGTTCGACAAAGCCATTGAGGCCTATCAGCAGGCGGTGCATATCAATCCAGAAGATGCAAAAGCGTGGGACAACATGGGCTTTGCCTACGGCAAACTTGGCCAGCTCGCCAAGGCTATCGAGGCATATCAACAGGCGGTGCGAGTCAGTCCGAAATTTGCTGGGGCATGGTACAACTTGGGCCATACATACGGGAAAACCGGACAGACTGACGAGGAAATCAAGGCATACCAACAGACAGTGCGAGTCAACCCAGAGAAAGCCGATGCGTGGTTTAATTTGGGAGTTGCCTACCGAAAATTAGACCAAAACGACAAGGCCATCGAGGCCTATCAGCAGGCGGTGCGTATCAACCCCGAAGATGTCGGGGCGTGGTACAACTTGGGAAGTGCCTACGGAAAATCTGGCCAGGTCGCCAAAGCTATCGAGGCCTATCAACAGGCAGTGCAGTTTAACCAGGAATTTGCAGCCGCGTGGCACAATTTAGGACTTTGTTACTTCGTCTCTGACCAGAATATCAAGGCCATCAATGCATTTCAGCAGGCTGTTCGTCTTGACCCGCAAGACGTCATGGCGTGGCTCCATTTGGGAATTGTTTACCGACAATCTGGTCAGACCGACCAAGTAATGGAGGTTTACAGCCGCCTCAAGACTCTCGCTCCAAAAACGGCAGATCAATTTTTTGATAAAGTCGTTAAGGGAAAGACCCCATGAAACGCACCTTTCTGCTGACAATCGCATTCTTGCTCCCTTTCTTGCCCTTGTCAGGACAGTGCCGCGCAGAAATGTGGGTATATGGCATCGGGACTATTTCCTGCGAAAAATTGATACAAAGCGTGGACACGGGCGTTCCTGGTCCAGAGTTGAACCTTATAGTTTTATCGTGGGTGCAAGGGTATGTTTCCGCCATGAGCGGATGGATAGAGCCGATGGACAAAACAAGCTCGAACGAAATCACCTATTCCCTGGATAAATATTGCAGGGGAAACCCATCAGAGACCATTCAGGTGGCCGCCGACAATATTGTGGGTCAGCTATGGATAGATAACCAGAAGAGAAATAAGCCATGAAAAAAATAATTTTGATTGCGGCGACCATGCTCTTTATCGTGTCCGCCACCGGCTATGCTGCGCCACCGGCCAAAGAAAGCAAAGAACATAATGGTCGTTACCAGTTATTTCAGGGGAAACATGAGACTATTTTTGCAAACAAAGCAGGCGAGACTTCCAGCGTGAAAGAGGACTCCTTGTTTAAGATTGACACTGAATCAGGCGACACATGGATATTTTTCGAGATAGTCTCAAACAAAGACGGAGTTCGTCGATTCTGGGTGCCAATCAAAGAAGAGGCAAATCCATAATTGCTTCCAAGTAAAACACAATCGGAGGAGCAAACCATGAAAACAGCAATCATCATCGCAGCTGTGCTCATCACCGCCACAACAACCTTCGCCGCCGATTCCGTCCGGGGTTACACCCGGCGCGACGGCACCTATGTTCAACCGCACATGCGGAGCGATCCGAACCAGCGCCGCTACGACAACTTCTCCAGCCAAGGAAACACCAACCCGTACACCGGGGAGCGCGGCTCCGAGCACAACGAATGGAGTAACCCGCCGGAGCGCAATCAAGGGCGGCAAGACAAGAATCCCTATCGGTGGTGAACTAATGAAGGTTACCATAGGCCGAGGATGGTATCAGCAAGGATGATTGGGGAGCACAATATCCTCTGAAAGATGACGACCAGTAGGAGGTTGAGGTTGATCATGAACATTCTTAAACTCACATTTTGTTCAATACCCGACCACGATATGGGCAAGGCCAATACCCTTGTTCTCTCCATGTTGCTCACCGTAGATAGTCAACGCCTGAGCGATAAGGAAGAATTTGACATGCTGCACCTTGATGAGTTGGTGGGGAGTATTTACGGTTATGGCCCTTTTGAAATCTACACCTGTGGCTGTGGCACTGCGCAGTGTGCCGGAATTTGGGAGGACATCACCGTTGACCAGGTTGGAGACAATGTCCTGTGGAACGTGCCCAATCCTCTCATAACTTTCATAGAAGGCTCAACCTATGACCATTTTGTTTTTGACAGGCAACAGTACCGCCAGGCAATTCATGACGGACTCGATGAAGCAAAAAGCATGATCCTCCAGCATGGTGGATCATGCAGAGTTGGCCCTTACGGATTTACAGCGGGGCAGTTGCTGCAACTGACAACCATTGAACCGGATGCTGTCATAGACAGAAGGCCTCAACCACGGCACGCGCATGTCTGTCACGGCCCCGTGTTCGTTGAAAACCGCTATATTGCCCGGGTGGTGAAAGAAGAGATTGCCGGGCGCGGGTCATCACATATGTGGGTTGAAGCCTGGACTGGCATCCACTGGACACGCGAAACAATCCCCTCTATCCCAATGGATACAGTGTATGCCTCAAAACTTGCTCCGGTGGAGCTATTAGCAGAAGCAGGAGTGCCGGAAGAGCCTTTCCCCTTTGACTATGAACTGCCACCACTGGCAAACAACCGATCCGGTATTTTGTAAAATGAAAAAAATAATCACAACCAACAGAATCCCCATCAAACTGTGGCTTGAGGATATTGACCATTTGGCACTGGCTCAAGCGGAGAATATTGCAAATCTGCCGTTTGCTTGTCAGCACATTGCCATCATGCCTGATTCGCATGTGGGCTATGGCATGCCCATCGGCGCAGTACTTTGCGCCAAGGATGTAATCATTCCCAATGCGGTCGGGGTGGATATTGGCTGCGGGATGTGCGCGGTGCGGACCTCTCTTCGGGAAATCAGCCCCGATGCGCTGAAAGAGGTTATGGGCATGATCCGCAAGGCTGTTCCGCTTGGATTTGACCATCATAAGACGCCGCAGGACAAGGAGTTGATGCCGGATCTGGTTGAGAGAACCATGCCCATCGTTGTCCAGCAGTACAACAAGGCGTTGCATCAGATTGGAACCCTGGGTGGTGGTAATCATTTCATCGAAATCCAGCAGGGCGATGACGGCCATGTCTGGATCATGATCCATTCAGGTTCCAGGAATCTCGGGCATACTGTGGCGAATCATTACAACAAGGTGGCCGAGCGGCTCAACGAAGCCTGGCATGTCCAAGTACCAAGGGAGTGGCAGCTTGCATTTCTGCCGATTATTACCAGGGAGGCCAAGGAGTACATGGCGGAAATGAGTTTTTGCATTGAATTTGCCCTGGCAAACCGTACTCTGATGATGGAACGGGTGCAGGAGGCGCTGGCCGACGTGGTCGGGCAGGTGGAATATGGAGAGATGGTGAATAAATCGCACAATTTTGCAGCGTGGGAATATCATGGAACCCAGGATGTGCTTGTCCACCGCAAGGGCGCCACCAGGGTTCGCAAGGATGAGCAGGGGTTGATCCCCGGCAGTCAGGGCACTGCCAGCTATATCGTTCGGGGGCTTGGTAATGCCGAATCGTTTGATTCCTGTTCCCACGGGGCTGGCCGCCGCATGGGCCGCAAGCAAGCCATTCGCGAGCTTGACTTTGATACTGAAAAGGCGCGGCTGGATGCACTTGGGGTGATTCATGCCATACGAGGCAGAAACGATTTGGAAGAGGCTCCGGGCGCATACAAGGATATAGATCAGGTGATGGAAAACCAGTGCGATCTGGTTGAAATTGTCGTGAAATTGCGGCCTTTGGCCGTGGTGAAAGGATGACCATTCCATCCTTCTTGCAAGAGGCGCGGAAGCGTGAGCGACCGATTATTCTCCTTGAGGGCACCCGCAAGGTTCCGGATGAAGAAGTCAAGGGTCTACATGATCTGGCGACTTTTCTTTCCTCCTCACTCCCCACCGCCGTATTTCGCAGTGGAAACGCGCAAGGATCTGATTCGTATTTTTTCCATGCGCTGGCCGCTGAAAACCCGGAGCGGCTCGAATATATCCTTCCGTACCCGGATTCGGGCAAAAAAAGAATTCCTCCTCTGGCGCAAGTCTTTTCTCTGGAAGATCTGAACCAGGAAGAAACCGCTGCTGTTGTCAAAAAAACTCTGTCCGCATCCCCAGACCTTGAGGGGTTGGTCCAAATGTTTTTGGCCCGTGGCCGCAACAGGGTCACCGTGAAGGCGATGTACTTGCTTCGGGATACACTGAAAGTCATCGGTGCGCCGTCCCTCCATCTTCCTCCAGCCGATTTCGGTTTTTTCTTTGTCAATCCCGAGAAGCCGCTTTCTGGTGGCACTGGCCACACCATTAGGGTATGCCAAAAGATGAATGTGTCTGTCTTTACCCAGGACGATTGGGGTAACATGCTATGGCGAATGAATTGATCCATGCTGGAAGTGAAGCGAGAGGAATTTTAATGCTGTCAACTGCGCCAACAGCCACCGACAAATTAATGCCGACGATATCCGCACTGGCAAGATTAAATTTAATCCGCTTTCCTTTTGTGACTGTAACATATATAATTCCGTCAACTTAGAGGCGGAGATTAACATGTATATCGCACAAAAACAGCTTGAAAATCTGCGCAAGGCCACCCAACCGGGCAAGGTTGCGGTTCTTTACGGCGCCCGGCGAACCGGCAAAACCACCTTGCTGCATGAATTTTTAAAAGGGGAAGAAGACCCCTATCTGCTGGTCAGCGGCGAAGACCTTGCTGTGCAGGGCTACCTCTCCAGTCAGTCGGTGGAGAAACTCACCTCCTTTATCGGCCAGAACCGCCTTCTGGTGGTGGATGAGGCCCAGAAAGTGCCGCAGATTGGGCTTAATCTCAAGTTGATCGTCGATCATCTCCCCGGCGTCAGGATTATTGCCACCGGTTCCTCGTCGTTTGATCTGGCTCGCAGCATCGGCGAGCCCCTGACCGGCAGAAAGACCACTCTAAAACTGTTTCCTCTGGCCCAGCTGGAAATCGGCCAAACCGAGCAACGCCACCAGACCGATGCCAACCTGGAAAGTCGTCTTATTTACGGTTCGTATCCCGAGGTAGTGCTTACCCCTGACAACCGGGCCAGGGAGCAATATCTGAAAGAGATTGTCGCCTCCTACCTCTACAAGGATGTCCTGGAAATGGACGGTATCCGCCATTCCGGCAAGATCATCCGCTTGTTGCAGCTCATCGCCTTTCAGATCGGCAAGGAGGTTTCTTATACCGAACTGGCAAGCTCACTTGGTATGAGCAAGAACACCGCCGAACGTTATCTCGACTTGCTGGAAAAGGCCTTTGTCCTGCAAAAACTATCGGGTTTCAGCCGTAACCTGCGCAGCGAGATCACCAAGAATTGCCGTTACTATTTTCTCGACAACGGCATCAGAAACGCCCTGATCAACAACTTCAACCCCATGCAACTGCGTAACGATGTGGGCGAACTCTGGGAGAACTACCTGGTGCTGGAGAGGCTGAAGTGGCAGGAGTACCTGGGCCAGAGCGCCAACAACTACTTCTGGCGCACCTACCGGCAGCAGGAGTTGGACTTGGTTGAGGAGCGGGAAGGGCGGCTGTTCGGTTATGAGATGAAGTGGGGCAAATCAAAAGTCAAGCCGCCCACCGAATGGCGGGCCGCCTATCAGGAGGCGGACTTTGCTCTGGTGAACCAGAATAATTATTTGGAGTTTGTGGGAGCAGAGTGAATGTCATTAACTTGCGGGGGCAACGAGTGGACAGCATAAAAATTCATTGTTAATTTGTAGCTTATAGGCTAATATATGACTATACAGGCATTTCCATGTGAAGTTGACTATTACAAAACAGAAGACGGCACAGTGCCGTTCCGGGAATGGCTCGAAGCCTTACGGGACATTAACGGCCGGGCAAAAATTCGTGTCAGGATCGACCGTGCCCGCTTGGGCAATCTTGGCAACCACAAACATCTTGCTGACGGTGTCTGGGAGCTGCGGCTCGACTACGGGCCGGGATATCGTGTCTATTTTGCCAAAGAAGAGAACCGGCTTATTTTGCTTCTTCTTGGCGGTGACAAAGACACGCAGAAACGAGACATCGCACAAGCCACAGACTACCTGCAAGACTACAGAAGGAGGCGTTAGCATGGCACACACAACCGAATACCAAAAGGATCTGATAGTGGCATTAAAAGAACCGGCGGAAGCGGCGGCATATCTGAATGCGGCACTTGAAGAGGGGGACAGAGAAACCTTCCTTCTGGCGTTACGCAACGTAGCCGAGGCAAATGGCGGAATGGCCGCGGTAGCGGATAAAGCCCATCTTAATCGTGAAAGCCTGTACCGAACCCTGTCTCGTCGAGGAAACCCGGAAATCCGTACTCTGTTCAATCTATTGCATGGGGTAGGCTTACGCCTGAATATAACCCCGGAGCAGGCAACAGTATAAAAATTTAATGGGAATCCATGACACAACTTAACGAACAAGAACGTAACGAACTGATCCGCCTCCTCCAAAATGACGAGCAGATACCGGCGCAGTGGCGCGGGAAGCTGTTTCCAGGCAGTGCCCAGAGTGTGGAGATCGGCAAGGAATACCGGCTGGAATATGCCGGGAAGATGAAGCGGGAACAGGTGCTGGCAGAAACTCCAGCAGCACCGTGGCAGCTGGTGCGTCGCTTTGCCGAGGAACGCCCCCATGGCGATGGTTGGCGTAACCTGCTTGTCTGGGGTGATAACCTCCTGGCGCTGCGCGAACTCCTCGCCGACCAGCAGGGGGCGAACCGTTACGGCACCAAAGGCAAGATCAAGCTGATCTACATCGATCCCCCCTTTGCCACCAAGTCTGATTTCATGAAGGATAAGGAGAAGGCGTATCGGGACAAGGTAATTGGGGCGCAGTTTATTGAGTTTTTGCGGAGGCGCTTGATTCTTCTCCGTGAAATACTGGCCGATGATGGAAGTATCTACGTTCACCTTGATACGAAAAAAGGTCATTACATCAAATCCGCTCTGGATGAGGTTTTTGGAGAAGAAAACTTCCGAAACGAAATCATATGGAAACGCCAAAGTGCACATAATGACTCTGGGAAATGCGGAGCAATTCACGACAGCTTGTTCTTCTATTCAAAAGGGGATTCTTGGATTTGGAATGATGTACGAATGCCTGTTAGTGACGAATATGTAAAGCAGTTTTTCGATCAAGTTGATTCAAAATCTGGACGCCGATATGCTCGTGGTGATCTCACGGCTGCGGGGATTACGCGTGGAGGTGACAGTGGCAAACCTTGGCGAAGTATAGATGTATCTTCCAAGGGACGTCATTGGGCGATGCCAGAAGAGATTATAAGCCGCCTGAATATTAACCCCAACTTGTCGATACAAGAAAAACTTGATGCGCTTGATCTTGCAGGAGCAATCCATTGGCCCGCGAAAGGTGTGCCAAGGCTCAAAAGATATGCTGATGAAGTATCGGGTGTTTCACTCCAAGACGTATGGACGGATATAAAGCTCATCCATAATCAGTCAGATGAACGGCTTAGTTATCCAACCCAGAAACCGGAGCAACTTCTCGAACGTGTCATCAAGGCATCATCAAACGAAGGCGACATCGTTCTTGACTGCTTTGTGGGCAGCGGAACAACGCCCGCAACCGCAGAGAAATTAGGCCGCCGCTGGGTTTCCATGGACTGTGGCAAACTGGGTATTTGTACAGTACAAAAGCGGATGTTTTCACTGACCAGCACAATCGGGACAAGAAAAAAAGACGAGCGTCCAACTCACGAACGAGTAGCAGACTGGGACAACCACCTCAAGAAAAACCCCGGCCTCCTCCTCATAACCGAAAAAGCCAAAAAAGGAGAATGTGAGGTCACGCTTGACCTGCTGGCCGACCTTGCCGCGTTGATCGCAAAACACAATCTCCTCAAGAAAGGTTTCCCTGGCTCCTCGCTGTTTCAAGTGG
>DOZO01000036.1:33886-41190 GCA_003517965.1 Desulfobulbaceae bacterium | reverse complement strand
CAACTTTTTTACGAATGAACCAGGATTTTTGCATGAAACGACTTTTTGATTTGTTGCTGGCCGTCTGTGTGGCGGTTGTTCTGGGTCTGCCGCTTGTGTTGGTGGCGTTGCTGGTCAAGCTTACTTCTGAAGGGTCAATTTTGTATTGGTCCGACAGGGTAGGGTGTAATAACCGAATTTTCAGGATGCCCAAGTTTCGCACTATGCTGGTGAATACGCCAGCAGTGGCAACTCATCTACTAGTTAATCCGACTGCCTGCCTTATCCCGATTGGCTCTTTTCTGCGCAAATCAAGTCTGGACGAATTGCCCCAGTTATGGAGTATTCTTAAAGGCGACATGAGCTTTGTCGGCCCTCGCCCGGCGCTTTTTAATCAGGAAGATCTGATTCTGCTGCGTACCCGGTATGGGGTGCATGTGCTGGTGCCGGGGTTGACTGGCTGGGCCCAGATCAACGGGCGGGATGATTTGCCGATTCCTGAGAAGGTAAAGCTGGATGCTGAGTACCTGCATAAGCGCTCGTTGGGGTTTGATATGTTGATTCTCTGGCGTACTCTTAGTAAGACACTGGAGAGGGATGGAGTGTCGCATTGAGGGGCAAGGATAAATATGTTTTGTTTTAAACAACACAGGAAATCGCATGAAACACCAGATTCGTAAATTGAATTTTTGGGTGGTACTTGGCTTTGATCTGTTGCTGCTGATCGCGGCGCATCTGTTGGCTTACGTCATCCGTTTTGAGGGCGCGATGCCTCAGGAACAGTGGGCCAACTTCTTCGCTGTTCTTAGCTTTCTCATCCCCGCCAAGTTGGCGCTGTTTCATCTTTGTGGCTTGTATCGCGGGATGTGGCGTTACACCTCTTTGGCGGATCTGCTGAATATCCTCAAGGCTTGTGCGATTGCAGGTTGCATCACTATGGGCGGCATTTTGTTGGTGAACCGCTTTGAGGGATTTTCTCGGGCGGTTTTCGTGCTCGATGCTCTGCTGACCTTTCTGTTTATTGCTGGTTTTCGCATTAGTCTCAGACTCTCTTATCAGCATGCCTTTGGGTTGCCTTTTTTGCAGAAGGAGTCAGGCGTGCGACAGTACCGTAAGCGGTTGCTCATTATCGGGGCCGGAGACGCGGCGGAAAAGGTGATGCGGGAAATAAACGATAACAAGGTGCTGCCTTATATGGTGGCGGGATTTCTTGATGATCGTGCCGCCAAAATTGGTCAGCAGATTCACGGTATTCCGGTGCTTGGCCCTATTGCCGATCTTTCAGAGTATGTTTTTAAAACCAAGGCCCAGGAGGTACTTATTGCCATTCCCTCGGCCAGCCGTGACCAGATGCAGAGGATTGTCGAGTTGTGCCGGACTTGTGAAATTCCCTTCAAGACCCTGCCTGGATTGGGGGAGCTGATCAGCGATAAGGTTTCCATCAAAACCATCCGTGATGTTTCTTACAAAGATCTTTTGGGCCGGCCATCGGTGCGCCTTGAACTGGCACAGATCGGCGAGATCCTGGCAGGGAAAATGGTTCTGGTTACCGGGGCAGGGGGGTCAATCGGTTCGGAGCTCTGCCGCCAGATTATTCGTTTTAAGCCCTCTTCTCTCATCCTGATGGATGCCAGCGAAGAGAATCTGTACCGGATCGAGATGGAGCTATGTCACGAATATGGCTTCAGCAACTATGTGGCCGTGCTCGGCAAGGTTCAGGACAAGGCTTTGTTGGAGGCGTTGTTTGCGCACTATCGGCCAACGGTGGTGTTTCATGCCGCAGCCTACAAGCATGTGCCCATGGTCGAGGGTAATCCCTGGGAGGGGGTGTACAATAATATCTTTGCTTCTAAGAGGGTGATGGAGGTTTCGGCGCGGTATGGGGTTGAGCGGTTCATTCTGATTTCTACCGACAAGGCGGTGCGACCCACCAATGTCATGGGCGCTACCAAGCGGATGACTGAAATTATCATGCAGGGTTTTTGTAAGCAGATTCGGGATTCCGGGGCAGGAACCAAGTTTATGGCGGTGCGTTTTGGCAATGTCCTTGGTTCTTCGGGTTCGGTTATCCCTCTGTTAAGGCGGCAGATTGAGATGGGCGGTCCGGTAACCGTTACCCATCCGGATATGACCCGTTACTTTATGGCTATCGAAGAGGCGAGCCAGCTTATTCTCCAGGCAGCGACCATGGGCGAGGGCGGAGAGATTTTTATTCTGGAGATGGGAACTCCGGTGCGGATTGGCCAGATGGCTCGTGATTTGATCAGGCTTTGTGGCAAAGAACCGGATACGGAGATCGAGATTAAATACATCGGACTTCGGCCCGGCGAAAAGATGTATGAGGAATTGATCACCGAGGGTGAGGGGATTGTGGTTACCGGTCATGAGAAGATCATGGTGTTGCGTGGGAATGGTGTTTGTCTGGAAGACTTGCATGGAGCTCTGGGAACTCTTAAATATCTGGCCTCAACTCATGATGCCGAGGGGATCAAGGCCGAGCTTGGCAAGATTATTCCTGAATACAAAGCCTATGCCAGCGTATCCGTCCTGCCCAGAGAGCGAGGGTTGGGGTGAAGGTAAAACCAGCTTTGCAATTTCTTAACCGGACAACACTGATTTTGTGCCAACTTATCGGATTGCTTTCCTGTCTGCCCGAGCTAAAAGGCCAAGCAGTTCCGTGCCGTGCTTCTTGTATGCCGTGTGAATGAGCTCTTTGAGTGCTGGACGAATACTTGCCAGGCTGGGTAAGGGTTGAATAACAGGCAGGTAGTGTTCCGGCGGCAGTTGCGGCTCGATACGCATCTTGGCCTCCAGACTTTGGGCCATCCCCACCTCCATGCCGCCTTCCATGTGCCCGATCCTGTTGGCGTCACCCAATGTTTTAAGAAAACCCATGATTGAGCCCAGATCGTTTTTTCGGTAGAAGGTCTCAATTTCCTGGTTGATTTCGTTCTGATATTTTTTTAGTTCGTCAAACCTTGTCCGGTATTCGAGCGTATGCGTTTCAAGGCGCTTGTAGCAGTCGAATACCAGATTTTTAAAGCGGCCGGCATGGAATAGTCCGTGGATGTGCGTTCCGGAAAATACCCTTTGCCGGATGGTGTTGGACAGGGTCAGGTAGGGGTCGTAAAAAAGATCTGGCGGCAGGCCGGTTAGTGCCAAAAAACGTTGAATCAGTTCTTCGTCCTTGAGGGCAATGTAGATACGAATCAGGTCAAAACTGATTCGTTTTTCCAGGATGAAGGAGTATTGCTTTGTTTTTTCGGCAAAATCAAGCTTGTCATCCTCGATGAGTTTTCTGAAGCCGAAATAGCGGTCTGCTATTTCTTTTTTTATTTCATAGACAAGGACTTCGCTGATATTCGGATTGTCAGGGCTCATTTGATGTCTTTGCTTCAGCCCAGGATCAGACCTTGGGCAAAGGAGATTAGTGGCCGCATGACCTTTGGGATGACCCCGGTATAAAACAAGGTCAGCAGAATGAAAAAGCCGAGTGGCTCCAGCTTGTTATAAATTCTGGCCAACTCAGGGGGGAGAAGGTTGCTGAGCACCTGACTGCCGTCCAAGGGTGGGATGGGGATCAGATTGAAGATGGCCAGCATCACGTTTATCCAGACGCTGGCGGCGATCATCTGGATGAGCGGCCAGAAGATCGTCATGGGCAGCAAGTTGCCGATGGGCAGCAACAGTCGGGCTGCAAGGCCGCAGGCCACCGCCAGCGCCAGATTGGCGGAGACTCCGGCCAGCGAGACCCAGATCATGCCCTGCCGGGGATTTTTAAAATAACGGGCATCCACTGGCACCGGCTTGGCCCAGCCGATCTTCATGATCAGGAAGGCCAGTACTCCAAGGGGGTCGAGATGCCTCAGCGGATTCAGGCTGAGTCTGCCCAGGCGTTGCGCGGTCGGGTCGCCAAGCGTAAAGGCAACGAAGGCATGGGCAAATTCGTGGACTGTGAGGGCCAGCAGAAACGGGGGGGCAAGGATGGCAATTTCCTGAATGAGCTTAGGGATGTCCATGGGCGGCGTATTGATCCGGAAGAGGATAGTGTTTCTTGAGGAAGGCGAGTTCCGTGGCCCGGTCATGTGTCAGACCATCCAGTCGTGCATCAAGCAGGCGATGCAGGATGATACCATAGAGCGGCCCCGGAAGGTAGCCCATTTTTGCCAGGTCAAAGCCATCGGTCTCCGGCTTTAGCTGACTCCAGTCTGTAACATACAGGGAAATGGCTTTTTTGCTGGCACTCTTCTTCGTAAGCCCCATGAGATGCAGGAGCCCTTCTGGAGAAAGCTCCTTGAGTAGATGATACAGCCCGCTGGGGTTTTCCGGCAGAGACCGTTTCATGATTCCGGCAATCCTGGTAACGGCGACCTTTTCTCGAATAAGAAATTGCCGGTGACGGAGCGGTACCTCTAAGCGTTCACAAAACGACATTACTTCCCGGGCGGAAAGGCTGGTCATGAGAGCCAGCAGATAAACTAGCCATTGCCGGCATGGCTGCTCAAGGTAGAGGAGACGATGCCAGGTAAGAGCTTGCCTGGTTTCTTCCAGAACCTTGCTAAGCTTAGGGTCGATGCGGAGAGTGGGGTGGAGAAATCTGAGCAGGCCGAGGTCTGCCATGCGGTTTATGGCCGGAAGGGGATTATCCTCTGAGAGGATGAAGGCGAGTTCGTTGAAAAAACGTTGGCCGAAGAAGCGATCAAAAAGCTCCATCTTTACCGCATTTTTAATGAGTTTTTCCGTGTGCTTGCCGATCTTGAAGTCCATGCGTTGCTCAAAGCGGATGGCCCGGAATATTCTGGTCGGGTCTTCCACAAAGCTTAAATTGTGCAGAATGCGAATTTGTCGATCCTTCAGGTCGTTCTGGCAGTTAAAGAAATCCACCAGGGTGCCGAAGGTGTCTGGATTGAGGTGGATAGCCATGGCATTGATGGTGAAATCGCGGCGATAGAGATCAAGTTTGATCGAACTTAGTTCTACGGTGGGCATGGCGGCCGGATATTCGTAGTATTCCAGACGGGCGGTGGCAATATCTATCTTGAGGCCATCGGGCAGTTTGATCACGGCGGTGCCGAATTTCTCATGGGTGCGTACCTTGCCGCCCAGTTTTTTACTTAGCCTTTTAGCATAGGCCAGGCCGTCGCCTTCGATAACTACATCGAGATCCAGGTTTTTGAGGTGCAGCAGCAGGTCGCGGACAAAGCCGCCCACGGCATAGGCGTGGACGCCGGTCTCCTGCGCCACCTCGCCGATGGTTTGCAGGAGAAGAATGATTTCGCGGCTCAAGACTTCTACCATTAAACTGCCCAGGTTTCGGTTACGGGCGGTGGAAGGTTGGTCGGTATCGGCCAGCAGGCGGCGTGGAATGTGGGCTGGATCGTTGACCAGCAGGTGAAGAAGGTCGGTGCGGGTAATGACCCCTTTGACCACGCTTTCTTCCACCACCGGGATAAAGCGCTGGCGGTGTTCGATGATGAGTTCCTGGATATCGGCCAGAGTGGCGGTAGGAGGCAGGGTAGCGAAATCGGTGGTCATGTAGTCGCTAACTGGCGAGTCCCCAAGGCCGAGGTGGATGGATTTGCCGACCACCAGACGGGAGATCAGACCGATTGCTTCGTGCTGGACATTGACGATCAGTAGCACCGTGATGTTGTAGCGGTTGAGTAGCTCGTCCGCCTCGTTGATTGTAAGGGTGGACGGGCCGGAGATTACTGGTGAGGACATGAGTTCCTGGGCCAGGCGCTGGGGACGGACATGTCTGTGTAAAAGTTGGATCAGCTTTTCTTCCGCCTCGATCAGGGTTAGATCCTTGATGGTGGCCGAGGCGGCTGAGGCATGGCCCCCGCCTCCGAAATCACGGGCAATGATCCCGACGTTCACCTCCGGGATTCGGCTGCGGGCAATGAGATGGGTGCGCCCCCTCATCTGGGCCAGGGCGAAGAGAGTATCCAGATTTTCCATCACCATGAATCGTCGCACGAGATGAGATAATTCATCCATATATTCAGGTAGTTCTATCTTGGCCACCACCAGATCCAGTCCGTGGATAGTGTAGGTGGTGGCTGATTTGATCAGGGTATGGAGCAGGGTGACTTCCTGGCTGGTGAGTTCCTGGGCGATGAACTGGCTGATGGCGTTGAGATTGGCACCCTGGGCAAGCAGCCAGGCGGCGGCCTCCAGGTCTTCAGGAGTGGTGGTGTCAAAGGTAAAGGAACCGGTGTCCTCATAGATAGCCATGGCCATGAGGGTGGCTTCCTCAGGTGTAAGTGTGAGGCTTTTTTCCTGGAGCAGCCGGACAAAAATGGTGGTGGTTGATCCCACTGACCGGACATGCTCTACCGCCCCGTGCAGATCATCAGGGGTATCGGGATGGTGGTCGTACAGGTGGATCTCAAGGTCAGGATTATTCAGGCATTGGGCGAAGTCGCCAATGCGGGAGGCCTGGCGGGTGTCTACCACGATGAGCCGCCGGATCTGTTCCTGGGGGATGTTTTTAAGGCGCTGAAAGGTGTAGTGGTATTGTACTGACTGGGCGAGAAAATCCCGCAGGTTTTTTTCCTGAGAGCCGGAAAAGGCCAACGCTGCCTCGGGATAGAGCTTGCGCGCGGCGACCATGGAGGCCAGCCCGTCAAAATCGGCGTTTACATGGGTGGTGATAACTTCCATATTCTTCAGCCCCTGGGGTGGAATTTCTGATGGGCACTCTTGAGCCGGTTGCTGTCCACATGGGTGTAAATCTGGGTGGTGGCGATGTCGGAGTGGCCCAGCATCATCTGCACGGAGCGGAGATCCGCGCCATGTTCCAGCAGGTGGGTGGCAAAGGAGTGGCGAAGCATGTGGGGGCTTATTTTTTTTGAAATTTCGGCCAGGCGCGCAGTCTGCTGAACGATCTGCCAGAAACGTAGTCTGGTCATGGCCTTGCTGTGTCCGGTGACAAAGAGCAGATCGCTGACTCTTTTTTTAAGGATCAGGGGGCGGGCATCACGCGTGTAGAGCTTGAGATATTCACGGGCCGCCTCGCCAAAGGGGATGAGCCGTTCCTTGGCGCCTTTGCCGAACACCCGGACATAGCCGCCCATGAGATTGACCCCGGCCAGTGGGAGATTGACCAACTCTGAGACCCGCATCCCGGTGGCGTAGAGCAGATGCAGCATGGCGTGATTGCGCAGGGACAGGACATTGCCATTTACCGGGGAGGCAAGGAGCCGGTTCACTTCGGGAATGGTGAGCACTCTGGGCAGCGGTCGGCCAGGTTTGGGAAGATCAAGCACAGCGCAGGGATCGGTGTCGATGAGTTTTTCTGCCAGGAGAAACTTGAAAAAAGC
>DOZO01000036.1:20759-33875 GCA_003517965.1 Desulfobulbaceae bacterium | reverse complement strand
TCGGGGATGGTGAGCACCTTGGGTAGCGGCCGGCCAGGCTTGGGCAGATCCAAGATGGCGCAGGGATCAAGGGCGATGCATTTTTCCGCCAGGAGAAACTTGAAAAAAGCGCGTAACGAGGAGATCCGGCGGGCATTGCTGCGGTTCGAGATGCCTTTGGTATGGCAATAGGTCAGATAGGCGCGGAGATGGCTGACCTCAATTTCGCTTAATTGGCTGAGACGATTTGGACGAATAAAATCAAGAAAGGAGGCAAGGTCCGCCTGATAGGCCAAGATAGTGTTGTTAGCCAGACGGCGCTCAAGGCTGAGATACTGGAGGAACTGATCGAGAAAAGGTTCGGAAAAACGAGACGCTCCGCCGGGTGGAGAAGGAGAGGGCGACTGGGGCCAAACCCGGTCGGAGCGTGGGCAGTTATTAGCGGGTTTTTTTCGTGTGCTGTTCATTTATCCGATTAGGCTGATTAAGCCGATGGGGCAAACGAGGAAGAATGGCAAGGTTAGGAGCCGTTAAGAAATAACCTGTATAATGCTGGCCGTTAATTGTACGGCTCCTTATGCCGTTTTGACCACACGAAACGTCCAACACTTTTTACAACGGCTTAGTCTCGCTCGCCGCGCATCATGAGTTTGCGGATTTTTCGTTTGGACTCGGCTTGCTTGCGACGGCGTTTGTCGCTGGGTTTTTCGTAGTATTCGCGACGTTTGAGTTCTTTCTTCATCCCGTCAAGCTGCATTTTTTTCTTGAGCAGCCGAATTGCCTGTTCGATATCCCCTCTTACCTCTATTTCGATCATGATTTCTCCAGTATGTGGGTTTGCAACATTACTTTTTAAAATAATCAGTTTTTATAGCCGATCATGGCTTTTATTGTCAATGTTTTTCTGAATCAATTGGGGGGGGGAAGATTTTTCCTGGATTTAAAATGTTTAGTGGGTCAAAAAGCCTTTTTATCTCCTGCATGAGCGTTATGGTCGATTGGTCAAGCTCCATGGCCAGATACGCTGCTTTGGTCAGGCCAATGCCATGCTCGCCGGACAGGGTGCCGCCCAGGCGCAGCACTTCCTCAAAAAGAAGCTGTTTGGCGGTATTGGCCTGGCGCACCTCTTGCGGGATACTCCGGTCGAGCATGATATTGACATGGATATTGCCGTCTCCGGCATGGCCGAAGGTGAAGATGACGACCCCGAGTTCCCGGTGCAAGGCCTCGGTGCAGGAGACCAGTTGCGGTAGGTGGCTGCGGGGAACCACCACGTCTTCGCTCATTTTATGGGGCTTGAGGCTGAAGGCGGCAGGGGAGATAGCGCGCCGTGCTGCCCAGAGTTGCTCTGCTTCGTCTGCACTTTCGGCGGTGCGGCTCTGGATGATCCCCGGTTGGGCCTGCAAAAACTTCGTCAGTTGACTGGTGGCCAGGGCAACGGAATCTTTCTGACCGTCAAGCTCAATCAGGAGAAGGGCACCGACCTCTTCTGGAAGGGGAAACGGCAGTTTATTTTGGACAATGGCCAGGGCAGTTCGGTCCATGTATTCCAGGGTACACGGGGTATGGTGGGCGAGAATGCCCGCCACCAGACTGGTGGCCTCGACCATGCCGCGACAGAGAACCAGCAGAATACTGCGAGCCTCCGGGGCAGGAAGGAGCCTTACCGTAATCTGGGTGATGATGGCCAGGGTTCCTTCCGAGCCCACCAGCAACCGGGTAAGATCGTAGCCTACCACCCCCTTGGCGGTTCTGACCCCGGTATGGATGAGGCGGCCATCGGGTAGTACCGCTTCCAGACCCAGGACATAGTCGCGGGTCACCCCATACTTAACCGCGCTTGGTCCGCCGGCGCATTCAGCGACATTGCCGCCCATGGTGCAGAACTTAAGGCTGGCCGGGTCCGGCGGGTAATAGAGGCCGTGCCGCCCCGCTGCTTTACGCAGATCGCCGGTGATGACCCCTGGTTGGAGTATGGCGATCTGGTTGTCGCGGTCGATTTCCAGGATGCGATTCAGGCGACTCATGACCATGACCAGACCGCCTGCCACCGGCAAGGCGCCGCCGGTCATGCCGGTACCTGCTCCTCGGGGCACTACGGTAAAAGGGGTAGCTGATGCCAGTTGCATGATGCGGCAAATTTCCTCGGTGGAGCCGGGAAAGACTACGGCGGCAGGAAGATATTCCTGACCGGTGCCGTCATAGGAGTAACAGGCCAGCTCTTCCGGGACCGTGGTCACTTGATCCTGGCCGACAATTTTTCGCAGTTCCTGGAGAGTTTTTTTATTCATCGCGAGCTGTTTCCGCAAGGCAGGGATTTTTTCTGCTGATTTCAAAAAAATCTACAAAATATATCGGGAACCTATTATAAAGATATATTTTGATAATAATGATGATTTGATAACCATCTTGCAATCAGTACGCAACTATTCGGAAAAAAGCTATGGAAAATAAAGCTGAGTTGAGCAGCTTGTCTGCTCATACGAAACTTATACCCTGTGGGTGCAAAGCTGAGTTGAGCAGCTTGTCTGCTCATACGAAACTTATGCCTAGTGGCGGTAAGATTCGTCTGGCCCTTATTGCCGGGGGCAAATCCGGTGAGCGTGAGGTCTCGCTGGCTGGAGCTCAAGAGGTAGAAAAGGCACTCAGCCGGGAAAAATATGAGGTGCGCCGCTATGATCCGGCCACCGATCTGGCCCAGCTGGTCATGGATGCCGCACAGATAGATATGGCCTTTATCCTGTTGCACGGGCCTCTGGGGGAGGATGGCACCATGCAGGGCTTTCTCGATCTGCTGGAGATTCCATATCAGGGTGCCGGAGTGCTGGGCAGCGCCCTGGCCATGGACAAGAATCTGGCCAAAATTATCTATCGCCAGGTGGGACTTACTGTGGCGGCTTGGGAGATGGCGCGGCTGACAGATCAGACAAATCCTCGCCGCCTGCTGGAGAGGCTTTCCTTGCCGGTGGTTATCAAACCAATTCGCCAGGGCTCAAGCCTGGGGATGAGCCTGGCTCGGAGCGAAGAGGAACTGGCCCAAGGGCTGGTCAAGGCCTTTGCCTATGACAGCGAGGTCATGGTTGAGCAGTATGTACAAGGTCGGGAGATTACCGGCGGGGTGCTTGGCAACAATGAGCTTATCGCCCTGCCCATCGTTGAGATTATCCCCGGCGAGGAATATGCATTCTTCGACTATGATGCCAAGTATAAAAAAGGAGCCTCCAAAGAAGTTTGCCCGGCTGAGTTGTCTGCTGAGTTAACCGCCAGGGCACAGGAAATCGCGCTTGCCGCGCATCGGGCCTTGCAGCTTAAAGGATACAGTCGGACAGACATGATTGTCGCTGCTGATGGCATCTATGTGCTGGAGACCAACACTATCCCCGGGATGACTCCGACCAGCCTGCTGCCCCAGGCGGCGGCTGTTCATGGTCTGCCTTTTGCGGCCCTGCTTGACCGGTTGATTGAACTGGCCTTGGTCGAGAAATGATGAACCAACAGAAATAACGAAAGATCACCGGTTCGTAATCCAAGATTAGAGAGTTACAAAGAGTATTATCGGGTATTGACGGATAATCAGCTGGAGGTTTTATCTTGAAAGAATGTGCGCCAAGAGAAGGAGAGCTCACCGCTCTGATTGTTGAAGATGATCAAATTGTCTGTGATCTTTGGCAAAAAATCGTGGAAAGCCATGGATACAGCACTGTTTCCTGTACCACTGCCGCCTCGGCCAAGGAGGCTTTTGCCGCCAGTGTCCCGCACCTTGTTCTCATGGATTGGCTGTTGCCGGATATGGACGGATTGGAGCTTGTCAAAACATTCCGCGTCTCCGAGCTGGGGAAATATCTCACCATTCTGATGATTTCTGGCAAGGATAGCCCGGAGGATATTGCTACGGCCATTGCTGCCGGGGTTAATTTTTTCATAGCCAAGCCGGTTGAGAAGCAGATTATGGATATCTGGCTGAACGCTGCTTTCATGCATGTACAGGATTGCCTGCAACGGAAAAAGGCTGATTTGGCCCTGAGTAAAATCCGGGAAGAGCTGGCAGACAACAATCTGCAACTGGAAGAGGCGATAGGCCGGGCTAATGCCATGGCCATGGAGGCGGAGCAGGCCTACATCGAGATAAACCAGATATTTAAAACCGTTGCTGGCGGTATTATCCTGGTGGACAAGCATTACAATATCCTGCGTTGCAATGATTCTTTTCTCAAGATGGCCGGGGTGGATAGAAAGGCGTCACAGGATCATAAATGTTATGAGATTTTTCCTTCCTGCTTATGCAATACTAAAGAATGTACTTTGCAGCGCATTAGTAACGGGGAACAACGTATTGAAAGCGAGATAGAAAAGGAAGGGATTGATGGGACTGTGGCATATTACAGTATCATCTCCACGCCCTTCAAGGGGCCGGCAGGTGATCTTATCGGAATTGTTGAGCATATCACCGATATCACCGAACGGGTCAAGGCCGAAAAGGCCTTGGCTGCAAGCGAAAGCCGCTATAAAGAGCTTAGTCTGATTGATGAGCTGACCAAGCTTTTTAATAAACGTTATTTCAATACCCACCTTAAGCTTGAGGTGGAGCGGGCTATCCGGCATGACCAGCCGCTTTCGCTGTTGCTGCTGGATATAGACAATTTCAAGCACCATAATGACACATACGGGCATGCTGATGGAGACTTGGTTTTGGCCCGGTTGGGTCAGGTGATTGCCGAGGCGGTTCGGGTCAGTGATATTCCCTGTCGGTACGGCGGAGAGGAATTTACCATCATTTTACCGGCTACCAGCGGTGAACAGGCGACCGTGGTGGCGGAGCGAATCAGGGCCGGTTTTGCCGGGGTGGTTTTTCAGCCGAACCCTCAGGAAACAGTGCAAAAAACTGTGAGTATTGGCGTAACCCAATACCGTGAGGACGAAAGCGGTCTGAAGCTGCTGGAGCGGGCTGACCAGAACATGTATGAGGCCAAGCAGAGCGGCAAGAACCGGTTTGTCTTGCGGTAGGGGCACGTCATGCCGTGCCCCTACGCAAATCTGTTTTCAAAATAGGGTGCAAGCACCTTGGGAATAGCGATGCTGCCATCGGACTGTTGATAGTTTTCAAAAATAGCAGCCAGGGTTCGTCCGACCGCCAGGCCGCTGCCGTTTAAGGTATGGACCAGGGCGCTTTTGTTCTGACCCTTGGGCCGATACCTGATTCCCCCCCGTCTGGCCTGAAAATCCCCAAAATTACTGCATGAGGAAATCTCTCGATAGGTCTCCTGGGCTGGTATCCATACCTCGATGTCGTAAGTCTTGTTGGCGGAAAAACCAAGATCCCCGCTGCAGAGCAGCACCACTCGGTAAGGCAGCTCAAGTAATTGTAACACCTCTTCCGCGTCTGCCAGCAGGCGTTCCAGTTCAGCGCCTGAGGTCTCCGGGGTAGTGAATTTCACCAGCTCAACTTTATCGAACTGATGCTGGCGGATCAGCCCCCTGGTATCGCGGCCATAGGCTCCGGCCTCGGAACGGAAGCAGGGGGTGTAGGCCGTGTACTTGATTGGGAGTTCGTGCTCGGCCAGGGTTTCGTCCCGGTGCAGATTGGTCACCGGCACCTCGGCCGTGGGGATCAGCCAAAGATCCCAATCCTTGATGCGGAAGAGATCTGCCTCGAATTTCGGCAGCTGGCCGGTGGCGGTCATAGTCTGGGAATTTACCAGAAATGGGGGGAGGATCTCTGTGTAGCCATGCCTCTGGGTGTGGAGATCGAGCATAAAGTTGATCAGGGCTCGCTCCAGACGGGAGGCAAAGCCTTTCAGCACGGCAAAGCGGGCCCCGGAGAGTTTGGCCGCCCGTTCAAAATCGATGATCCCGGCTGCTTCACCCAGCTCATGGTGGGCCTTGGCTGTAAAGGTGAATTGCGGCGGCGTGCCCCAACGCTTGATTTCCAGGTTGTCGGTGTCGGCTGCGCCACGGGGTACGGAATCGTCGCAGAGGTTGGGCAGGGTCAGAACGATGCTCTGCAGATCTTCCTCCAGGCTGACCAGATCGTTTTCGATCTCCTTGATCTTCTCTCCCACCTGACGCATTGCGGCCATGGGGCCTTCGGCGTCAACCCCCGCTTTTTTAAGTTCGCCAATTTCCTGGGAAGCGGTCTTGCGTTTGTTGCGCAGCGATTCCACCTCAGAAAGCAGGGTGCGGCGCTGAAGGTCGATGGCGGCAAAATCGTCAATGCGGGAATCGGTGATCCCCCGGAAGGTGAGTTTCTCTTTGACGAGGTTCAGGTTTTCTCTGATAAAGCGTAATTCGAGCATGGATATCCTCTTTAAAACTTGGGCCTGGTTAAAAGTCAGGGGTGCAGAGACGCAGGGAGACATCTTCCCCGGCCAGCAAATGCCTCCGGTTTGAGGGCAGATGAATGATGGCGTTGGCCGCCTCGTTTTTATGGGTTGGTCGGGCGGTGAGGGTCTTGCCGTTTATTTGGGCCACCGCGCCTTTCAGGTTAAGTAGCCCGGTTTTTTTCAGCAGGATAGAGGTGGTGAGGGTGGCGCGCAGAAGTGGGCGCAAGGGATGCTGTTGACCCTGCATCTTGCGCAAGGCTGGTAGGACAAGTTCGTGAAAGAGCAGGAAGACCGCAGGCGGCGGGCCGGGCAGGGCAAAGACTGGTTTGCCTTTGTAAAGGCCGAACATGGTCGAGCGCCCAGGCCGGACTGCCAGTGAGGTGTACAAGGGGTGAATCCCGAGTTTGGCAAAAGCCTGGGGCAGGAGATCGTAGTTGCCTGGCCCCATGCCGCCGGTGGTGAGTACCGCTTGGGCCGGGCCATGTAGGGCATCGTGCAGGGTGGCGACAATCTGCTCGCAGTCATCGGCCACCAGGCCAAGATTCAGAGAGGTTGCCCCTGCATCCTTGATGAGAGCGGCAAGCAGAAAACGGTTGCCGCTAATGATCTGCCCGGTTTCCGGGGTGTCAGCTGTGTCGAGCAATTCGCTGCCTGTACAGATGATAGCCAGTTCCGGACGGGCAACAATGGGAACCTGGGCCAGACCGCTTTCGGCAAGGAGGGGGAGATGCTGGGCCTCGATCCTGGCACCGGCCCGGACAATGATTTGTCTGGCGGCGAGGTCTGTGCCTCGGGCGCGGATGAAGGCACCGGGACGAGGCGGGCTGTTAACCAGCACCAGGCCTTCTTGGCGCTGGCAGCTTTCAAAGGGGACAACCTGATTCGCTCCTGGCGGCAAGGCTCCGCCGGTCATGATGGCGATGGCGGTTTTTTTGGCAAGCCTTGGCAGATCGGTGGTGCCTGCGGCAATCTCACCTGTCACCTTTAAGGTTACCGGCTCTTTTGGGTTGCTGGTCAGGTCATGGCTGTTGACAGCATAGCCGTCCATGGCAGAGCGGGCAAAGTCAGGCACGGCATGGGTGGCCCTGATGACTTGGGCTGCGATGCGATTCCCGGCTTCCGATAATGGGATGGCCTCCGTCGCCAGGACAGAGCAATGGCTGACAATCAGCCGTTGGGCCTCCTTGAGGGAGAAAATCGGCATAGATTACGACCCCATGCTGGCAAGACGGGCAAGGTCGTGCTGGTGGTTGATATTCTGAAAGGTGGTAAAATCCGGGAGGATCTGCAGGATTTCTTCGGCGCTGACTTTGCGGAGGCTTAGCTTTTCATACAAGGTGCTGATCTTGCAATGGTTTAAGGCCAGGTTTTCCTCAATGACCGGCAGGGCCTTTTTGCTGTAGACCGCATACAGGGGTTCCGGTCCTTCGGGCAGCCAGGGCAGCGCTACATCATGCTCTCCGGGTAATGCGCAAAGGAAGCGGATAAGCTCCTGGTTGAGCAACGGCATGTCGCAGCCGCAGACAAAGGCGCGGGGCTGGGAGACTGCCCGCAGGGCGGCATGGATTCCGGCCAGGGGCCCGCAATCTTGGTAATGATCGGCTGCCATGGGCCAGTCAAGAAAGGCGTATTCTTCAGGGGTATTAGTGATGATCAGCGTTTCCGGGAAAAGCCTGGCCAGCCTGTGGGTGATGCCCTGGATCAGAGCGGTGCCCTGGTGGATGGCCAGGGCCTTGTTGCTCCCGAAGCGCGAGCTTTTGCCGCCTGCGAGAATTACCCCGGCAACCTGGGAAATCATTTCTCTGGAGCCTGACGAATAGTGATAATAATTTCTTCCGGGTTCTGGCATCCTTTGAGCGAACAGGTCATGCCGGTGATCGCCTGGCGAAGAAAGCTCTCTACAAAGGAGTTGAGATAGACCGGTTGACCATTTACCAGCAGGCTGGTTTTTTGCCTGGGAAAGGGCTTGATGAATTGTTCCTCGAGGAAATCAGCCAGACTGATGATATCGTCCAGGGCAAAGCAGGGAAGATCTTTGGGCCCAGCAGTGTCGCTGACCATGGCGACCCAGGTTTCATCGCGATCAGGCAGGGGTTCGGCGTGCAAGGTCTGGCGAAAGACCTCGATCTTGGGCAGCCCCAGTCGTTTGTAGCCTTCGGTGATCACCAGATCAATATCGCCGTAATAGCGGCCCACCAGCTCTTCAATGCTCAAATCCTCCGGCACATCGCGGATAATGCCCAGACCGGTCGGGGAAGACAGGGCTACGGTTCTGGCCCCGGCTTGCTTGTGACGCCAGGTGTCCTTGCCGGGCTTGTCCATTTCAAAGGTGTGGACATGGTGCTTGATGGTGCCGATGCGGTAGCCGCGCCGACTTAATTCCGGGATAAGCTTTTCAAGAAGCGTGGTCTTGCCGGAGTCTGGTTTGCCGATGAATGCGATGACAGGGGGCATGGGATATGCAGGCCTTTAGGGTTGTAATTTCAGCCCGGCGGCCAGGACATGGGCCGGCCGCCGAGAACGTGGAGATGCAGATGAAAGACGGTTTGTCCCGCCTCGGCCCCGTTATTCATGACCAGACGGCATTGTTCCGCGCCGTTTTCTCTGGCCAGTTGTGCGCCGATCCGGACTACCTTGCCGATGAGCGCTTCGTCTTCATTTAATATCGCGCCTGGGCCGCTGAGATGTTTTTTGGGGATCACCAGGAAATGCGTGGGGGCCTGAGGAGAGATGTCCCAGAAGGCGAAGACATCCTCATCTTCGAACAGTTTTTTTGCCGGGATTTCCCCGGCAATGATCTTGCAGAAAAGACAGGGGCTGCTCATCCGCTGCTCCTTTTTTTATAAGGGAATTAACTTGGCGCAAAAGATACCGTTAGGCATGGAGTTTGTCAAATATAAAGGTAGCTGCTCAGTCTCTCTGATGACAGTCGGGGGCAGTTCTGGTACTGTTAGCGTAGTCTCAGTTGCATGAGGGTTGTCAGGTAGAAGATCGAGCAAATAATCACGAATGCAGCGGAACACGTAATCGTTTACCAGGGAGCAAGATTATGCGTCAGTTTGTTGTTGATGAATTGAGTCAAGAGGAACAGGATAATCTGGAATCCTATTTGCAGCGGACCGTGCAGTCAGCCCCTATGGAGGGGATGTTCTGGCTGCCGGTGCCCGATGATCTGCTGGCCGAAGCTCAGCAGGGACATGAGCAATGCGGGCCATTTTTTTTCGGGATCGAGTTGGGGCGCAACAGGTTGATCGCCGAATTTCTCGTCCGGAGTCAGAGTAATCTGCATTGCACATGCATCAGCTATTCCACCCCGGCCCAGCGTCAGTTCCTTCTTGATTTTCTTGACCGGATGCTCGCGGATGAACAGATCAAGGCGTAGTGCAGTTTGCATGAGTATCTGGCGATATTATGGGTGAAAATGTTGATCGTCGTTACTCCTTCTTTTATTCGCTTTATGGCATAATGCCATATGGCGAATTGTCTCATCTATGGCAATATGCCATAGAGCGTCAAGCAGGATAGTTTGCCTGCCCTTAGCTAATCCTCCTCGCCATCTCGCGCCAACACTACATTGTGGTTTTATTCTTCGAGTAAATATCCGACTGGTACAATATCTGCAATGGGTTGGGCATGAAATGGGCCGGTAAACAATAACCTGTTCAGGACTAAGTAAACTAACCAGGTATTTACCAACAACAACGGAGGGAAGAGAAAGATGAAAAAGACACTTAACCGCAAGATGATTACCTCGTGCCTTGCTGCCGCTGTTTTTGCGGCAATTACTGTTGGGGCTGTTGTCAGCCTGCCGAAAAATCTTCCGGCAGCCGACGGTCTCAAGCCGCTTTACAAAGGCACCTTTTATTCTGCAGGCCGTGGCGGCCACATGGTTTTCACCAATCTAACCATCGATCCTAATCGCGAGATGGTTTCCGGAGCAACGGTCGGCCGGCTGCCCATGCCTAACAACGAGCAGGCTGACGCAATTCAGATGTCCGCTGACAACAAGTACATTTTTTATCCCACCTGGGATCAGAGCATGCTCTACACCATCGACATCCAGAACCGGCTCAACCCCAAGGTGGTCGCCGAAACCAAGGTCTCCGCCGATGCGACCCGCTATTGCGGCTCTCAGATTGCCGCTGACGGCAAGCTCTATTTCAGTTCGATGGGGCAGGGGGATATTCAGAAATTCGACATCTCCAACCCGCTTAAGCCGAAACTCATGGACCGCAACTACAAGGCGACCTACCTCTGCAACGTCAAGGTTCCTGCTGATGGCAACACGGTGATCACCACCGATATGAAAGATCACAAGATGTATACTTACGATGTGAAAACCGGCAAAAAGCTCAACGAACTGAAACCAGGCGGCGACGAATTCCTCCACCGCGGCGAGTTCAGCCCGGACGGCAAGACCATCTACCAGTCCTCCACCGGCTCACTCGGCAGCGGGGTGCACAGTGGCCGGGTCTATGCGGTTGACGCTAAAACCCTTAAGGTGAAAGAGACCTATGTTATCGGTGCCAACTATGATGCCCACGATGCCGTTGCCACCCCGGACAACAAGTATCTGATTGTCGCGGCTCGTCGGACTCCGGCCAAGGAATTCAAGGATTCCGAGTATGTGGTCATCAACCTGGAAACCAAGAAGACCATCGGCACCGTTTCGATGTGCGCCGGCTGTCATGGCGCCAGCGGCGTTGACCCGGCGATCGGCAAGGAACGCGAGGTCTTCATTTGCGGCATCCAGGTGGCCTGGGACAAAAAAAAGTAAAATAGAGCTGATCTTACCTCTAAACGCGGGGGCGTCCATATTTCACCTTTTTCCTCCTTACAGGGTGGACGCTGCCGCGTTTTTTTTATCTCCTGCCCCTGGCAGGCCTCCCGCTTAAGCACAGGATTATTCGCCCATGCACCAGCTTTCCCTGGCTATCAGGAATCTTTCTCGCAAAAGTTTTAGAAGTGTGGCCTTGGCTCTGTCCCTTGCTCTGGTGGTTGGCCTGATTTTTGCCGGCGCCATAGCCATGAAAAGCATCTCCACCAGTATTACCCTCGGTGCGCAACGATTGGGTGCCGATCTGATGATCGTGCCCGAAGGTTATGAAGACAGCGCCCGCTCGACGCTCATCGCTGGCAAGCCTTCGGTCTTTTACATGCCGGAAGCGGTTCTTGCCAAGGTGCGGCGGGTCAAGGGGGTGCTGCAGGCAACCCCGCAGCTTTTTCTTAAATCCTCAGACTTTGAGTGTTGCACCTTTGTGGATGTCCTGCTCATCGCCTTTGACCAGCAAACCGACTTCACCATCGGCTCCTGGCTTAAGGATGCGATCAAGCGTCCGCTGGCCGACAACGAAACTATCATCGGTCGTTCCATTCCTGTGGCCACAGGCGTGACCATGAAGTATTTTGACACCCCGCTCACCGTGGTGGGCGATCTGGAAACCACTGGCCTGGAATACATCGACCATGCCGCTTTCATGACTATGGGTACCGCTCGGCAGATGATCCGCAATTCCAAGAAAACCCCGGATCAGGCCCTGAAAATAGGTGAGGATGTAATCTCCACCGTTTTGGTGCAACTTGACCCGGCTATTACTCCGGAACGGGCCAAGGTGTTTGTGGAATATGAGGTTGAAGGGGTCAAGGCCCTGACCTCGCAGGATGTTATCGGGGCGGTCAAGCGGCAGTTGCAGGTGTTGATTCAAACCATCGGCGGCATCGGCCTGGTGTTGTGGCTGATCACCGTGATCCTGATCGGTATTGTCTTCTCCATGGCCGTTAACGAGCGCCAGCGGGAAATCGGCCTTCTCCGGGCCATGGGTGCCAGGCGGTGCGACATCTTCAGTTTGATTACTATTGAGGCGGCCCTGCTCTCCCTGGCTGGAGGTCTCATTGGCCTTGCTGCCGGCGGCGGCCTCCTCCTTGTCTGCCGGGAGCCCATCCGGATCGCTTTCAAGCTCCCATATCTCTGGCCGGACACAGGATACATTTTACTGGCAGCCCTGGGCGCCTTGGCTGTGGCCCTGATCAGCGGGGTAGCTGCCGCAGCCTGGCCCGCCTTTCGTAGCAGCCGGATGGAGCCGTACCTGGCTATTCGTAAGGGTGAATGAAGTGATCAAAATCAAAGACTTGAGTAAAACCTATCGGGCAGGAAAAGAGCTTTTTAAGGCGGTGGACAATGTCAGCCTTGCGATTAAAGGCGGAGAATTCGTTTCCATCGTTGGCCACTCCGGCAGCGGCAAAACCACCCTTTTGAGTCTCATGGGTGGGTTGACCGCACCTGAGGCTGGCTCCATAACCGTGGCTGGTGAAGATCTGCAAGAAATCAGCGACGACCGGCTTGCCGCCTTGCGCAACAGCACGCTGGGCTTCATCTATCAGTTTGCCAGTCTGATGCCGACCCTGACCGCCCTGGAAAACGTGCTGCTACCCACCATGTACAGCAAAGGTGGCAGGGGCAGAAAAGATGCGGTACAGCTTCTTGAAGAAGTTGGTCTGGCGGATAAGGCCGGAGCCTATCCGGCGGAACTGTCAGGCGGCCAGCAACGGCGGATAGCTATCGCCCGGGCCTTTATCAACGAGCCGCAGATCATTCTGGCCGATGAACCTACCGGCGACCTTGACGAAGACACCGAGGCAGAAATTATGGGATTTTTTCGTCATATGAACCGGGAGCGGGGAGTCACTTTTGTGATTGTCACCCACAACACCGCCCTGGCAGCCACAACTAACCGCACCTTCCGCATGACCGGTGGCAGACTGGCTGTTGCCTGATTTCAGGTAAACGTTCAGCGGCACCACATCTGCGTTATCGGCA
>DOZO01000036.1:0-20593 GCA_003517965.1 Desulfobulbaceae bacterium | reverse complement strand
GCACACTTCGCAGACCTCTTTCTCGCATCTGCGGCACTGCTGAACGTTTACCTTTCATATGAGCGGTATTTTTTGTTTCTGCTGAACGCTTACATTTCAGACACCGGCCCGTTTTAGCTTGCGCAGCATGGTGGTATAGTCAATGCCCAGTATTTTCGCGGCCTGGCTCTTGTTCCCGCCGACGCTGTCCATCACCCGCCTGATGTGCATGGCCTCAAGCTCTGTCAGGGAAAGACATGCCTGGTTCGAGGTTTGGCTTGAATCAGGACTTTCAAAAGGGGCATTGAATATGCCTGGAGGCAGGTCGCGGACATTGATTTGCTCTCCTTCGCACATGGCAACAGCATATTCGAGGCAGTTTTCCAGTTCGCGAACATTTCCTTCCCATGTTTGCGACATCAGCATCTTCATGGCCTCGTCGGCCAGACCGTTGATTTTTTTACCTGCGCGGCGGACATGCATCTCAAGAAAATGTCGACAAAGAAGGGGGATATCTTCCCGACGATCCCGCAGAGGCGCCACGTCGACGGTTATGACATTAAGGCGGTAATAAAGGTCGCGACGAAAACTGCCGGCCTTGATCGCGGCAACCAGGTTTTCATTGGTCGCCGCCAGCACCCTTACCTCGACCCTGAGCAAATCATTGCCGCCTAAGCGCATGAAGCTTCGGTCCTGGAGAAAACGCAGCAGCTTAACCTGCATCATCTGGCTGATAGTGCCGACTTCGTCAAGAAACAGGGTGCCGTGGTCTGCCATCTGCAGCAGCCCGATCTTCCGGTTGATTGCTCCAGAGAAGGCGCCCTTTTCGTAGCCGAACAGCTCAGATTCAAGTAATTCGTCTGGCAGGGCTCCGCAGTTTATGGGTACGAAAGCGCCACCTGCCCGGCGGCTGCCGTTGTGGATCGCCCTGGCCACCAGTTCCTTGCCTGTGCCTGACTCGCCGGTTATTAGCACCGTGCCCTCGGAATCCTTGACCTTGTCAATGAACTGTCGCATTTGATTGACTGCCCGGCTAACCCCGATGATCCGGCTTTGGTGGTCTCGTTCGGCCAGCACTTTTTTTAGACCGAGGTTTTCCTGCCGCAGCAGCCGATTGTCAATAGCCCGCTGCACCACCAGCAGCAGATGTTCAGGGTCAAAGGGCTTGGGGATGAAATCATAGGCCCCGAGTTTCATGGCTTTTACCGCCGATTCTACCGAGGAAAAAGCGGTAATGACAATGACGATGGTTTCGGGGTCAGCCGCCTTTGCCGCTTCAAGCAGGGCAAAGCCATCCACCTTCGGCATCATCAGGTCGGTGATCAAAAGATCAATGCCTCCCTCCTGCAGCCGGGTTAAGCCAGCGTTGGCCTCATTGCAGGTTTCCACGGCAAAACCAGCCCCGCTAAGGGTTCTCCTCAATATCCGCACCATGGTCTCTTCATCGTCTACCGCGAGAATGGTAAATGGCTCTGTTGTCATGGTTGTTCTCGTGGCAAGGTTATGGTAAATACGCTGCCGCCGCCAGGTCTGACGATAGCTTCAATGGAGCCGTTGTGGCTTTGTATAATGGTATAACATACGGCCAAGCCGAGCCCAGTGCCGTCGCCGGTTTTCTTGGTGGTGAAAAAGGGATAAAAAATTTTGTCGAGATGCTCTGGCAAAATGCCGCAGCCGGTATCGGCGATACTGACTGTCAGGTGGTCGGGCCGTTCTACTGTCACCCGGATGGTGATCTCCCCAGGGCCGGTAATGGCTTGGGCCGCGTTGATCAGCAGATTACTCAACACCTGGCCTATCTGCACCGGGTCTGCTACCAGTCTGGCCTGGTCTGGCGCTATTGGTAGAAAATCAAGATGAATATCCTTGTTTTTCAGATAACGTGGAGACACGGCAAGAATCGTCTCCTGAATCAGCAGGTTAAGGTCAACTGCTTCCAGATTTGGTCGGGAAGAGCGGGAATAGACGAGAAGATCCCGGACAATGGCGCCGCAGCGGCTTGCCTCCTTGACCAGCAGGTCAAGATCTTCAACTAAGGGATTGTCGACTGGCAAATCCTTGCGCACTACTTTGATCAGGCCGATTATGTTGGCGATGGGGTTGTTAAGTTCATGGGCGGTGGCGGCAGTGAATTCACCTATGGAAGCAAGGCGTTCGGCATGTTTTAATTTCTCTTCCACTACCCTCTTATGCTGAAGGTTGGCCGCCATGGAGTTGAAGGCCTCGGCCAGACTGCCCAGTTCATCGCTGTCGACAACCGGCAGCCGGTGTTCAAAATGACCGCGTCCGATTTTTTCCGCACCGGCTCGAAGTTCGGCAATGGGGGCCAGAACCCGGCGCAGGATAAAAACTGTGGCCATGATGGAGAGAAAAGAAATGCCTAACAGAATGGAGATCATGGCCATGGTTGCCTGCCGGAGGATAGCCGGTAAGGGGTCTTTGATCATAATGACCACCTGCCCCAACGGTCGTTGGCGAATGTCCACAAAGGGCAGGGCCATAACTTGATACCCGCCCTGGCTGAAGCCTGCCATGTTCACGGGTTCTGTTTTGCCGAGCAGTGCTGGCAGGCTGGCGGCGATAATCCGGCCATTGCGGTCGGCGATGGCAATCTCCGCTCCGCTTAGCCCTTTGATCATCGCGGCAAATTCGTTGTTCAGGGCCAGACCCGTGGTTATGGTGCCGATGAGCTGCCCTTCATCGTGATAAATCGGGGCTACGCCTTTGAGCAGAAAGCCGTCCTGATGCGGCTCGATGCCGACGACAACCTCGCCGGCCATAGCCTTGCTTACTAAGGGATCGGCGGACATATCCTCATCCTGCCGTGCCGGTCTGGTCGCATCAACTACGACCCTGCCCTGGCGATCACCAAGTTCGATATGCTGCAAACCGAACGACTCCCGCAGATGGTGAACAGCGTTGGCTGGATGTTCCCGTTCTCCAGCCAGTTCGGCATAATAGTACAGGTTGTCCTTAAGCTGTCGGTCGGTGGCGAAAAGAACCGCATAGTTTTTGACCGTGCGCTGGTTTTCCTCGATCAGTTGCGCCACCATGTGCCGGACTCCAGCCAGATGGCGCTGACGCTGATCTCGCATGCCGTCGCGGAGAATAAAAAAAAGGGCTGGAATCAGAGTCAGAGTTGCGGTCAGAGTGGTGATGATAATAACCGCCACAATCTTGCGTGACATGGTGCGGGGAGCGAAGGAGAAGGATTTCATGGAGCCGCCAGATTTTCTCTGATGATTTTCCGGCCAGCCTGGCTACGGATAAAATCAAGGAATTTACCGGTGTCCTGGTCGGGCTTGCCTTTGGTGACTATGTACATTAGTTCGGCAAAGGGATACAGGCCTGATTCAACGGCGGCCACACTTGGGGTGATCCCGTCTATCGCAAGGCGGCGTATTTCCTGTTCCCGATCCTTGACAAAGACATCACTGGTTATGCCGATGGCTGCGGGAAAACGCTTTACATAATTAAGCACCTGCATGTCAGTATCAACCGTGATGGCCTTGGGCGCGAGTTTTTTCAGCCCAGCGTCCAGTCCAAGAAAATTACGCACCGGTTCACGCCGGTCAGGACAGTGCTTGCGCAAGACCACAGCAATAGGGCGGTCAATCCAGCCCAGTTCCTTCCAGTTGGTGATTTTCCCCTGGTGGATCTCGCGTAACTGACTGGAGGTAAGATTGGACAGCGGATTGATGAAATTGACGATGGCCACCTTGATATCACGGGCCACGGCGTGGGGTACAAGTCCCTGGTTTTTTTCTTCCGGTTTTAAAGGGCAGCAGAGACCGCCCATGGTCGCCCGACCTTTGGTGATCGCTACAATCCCATCAGAACAGCCGCCTCCCATAACGGAAACCGTTACCCCGCTACGTTCTTTATAGGCAGCGGCAAGGCGGCCCATGGTACTGTAAGTGAGGACGTGAGTTCCTTGGTAGGCAAGTTCCTGGCCTGTAGCCAAAGAACTTTGCAGGCAAGAGGTGATGAAAAGGAAAACGGGCAGAAAAAAATAAGCTGGTTTCATAGGGGTGCCCGTTAATTTTTAATTTGCCTTTATCTTACATATCATGCGGAAAAAACCAGATCTTTGGTGCAAAAAAAATCCCGGTCGATATGACCAGGATTTTTTTAATCAGTATCGACTGAAAAAGTTTTGTTTACCACCAGCAGATAGTCTGGTCGGCAGCGAAAACCTTGTCTACCAAGGTGTCGTAATCAGGGCTTTCAACATTGAGATCAAAGGACTCAGCGTCACGACCTTCGGAGACGATCTCCGCCAGTTTCTTGGTGTCGTCATTGGGTTCAGAACGATATACATTCAAGAGTTTCATTGGAGGCACTCCTTGTTTGTTGGTTCAGCTCTTGTCTGAGCGCATGATGCCGTAGGGAATGATATAATCGAGATCGCGGAGTTGTTTTCCGATTTCTTCGATGGTGATCTTTGGCATCCCTAAATTCTCAACGTTGGCATCCACCGTAGTGTACACCTCGCCTTCCATGTCGCGGATCCACTCGATATTCTCTTTATGGTAGTCGCTTACGTCGGTGAGTTCGTTGTTCAGGACATAGGCATACGCATACATGTTCTCTACAGCCAGTCCCAGGGCGGAGCGGGTGCCGTCCAGGGTGTACTCCTTGTTTGCCAGCAGAAAGCCTACTTTCTTCGACATGGGTTTCTCCTTATAAGGTCAGGTAGCAGTCGTAGTCTTCAATAATCGCGCCGTGCTGGCCCTGGGTGGCCATGTCTTTGGCTTCGAGTCCCTTGGGTATATCGGCTGGATCATAGCCGCACTTTTTGTAGCTGTCCACGCAAATGGAAACATCATCGGCCAGCTCGCACAGGGTTTGAAAATTTGCACATTTGGTCAAATGAACGCCGTACCAGGTAAAGAAAACTTTTACCTTAGAGCCTTTGGCCTTAGCGGCCCTGGTTATCCCCATGATGTGCCGCATGTTCTGGGGAGAAGTGACAAAGATACCTAAACTTTTAGCCATTTCCTGCCTCCTGGGTGAAAAATTAAAAGGCGCATGGGGCCAATAAGAGTCCCTGCGCCATACCGTTTGAGGTGCTTACTGTTTTTTCATGTAGAAACGAATGAAGCCGGTGTCTTCCTTCTCCCCTAAAAACTCGTGGCCGGCCCGGGTACACCAGCCAGGCAGGTCGTTGCGGGAGCCAGGATCGGTGCCAAGCACTTCGAGGATATCCCCGGAGTTAAGCTTGTCCATTTCCTTCTTGGTTCGCAGCAGAGGCATGGGGCAACTTAAACCCTTTGCATCCAGGGTACGGGTCGGGGTGATTCCATCCGGGGCTTTCTTGCAATCGTCGCTCATGGTTTCCTCCTTGGAAAAGATTATGGTTTTTAATTCCTAAAAAAAATCTAAAAAAAGTGGCATTGTTTATGGTTATATCGGCGATGCCTTTGCCTGTTCTACGTCGAGAAGAACGCAGCCTTCTGCGAAGGGGTGAATAAGTCTCTACCAAAAATCCGCAGATCATGTCAAGGGAATTTGTGTATATAATCTGGCGGAATGTTCGGGGAGATTCAACCCGTTTTTTTAGTTGCTTATTATCTTTGTTGTGTGGCACATTGTGGTTGTGTTTATGGTGGGGTGACATAAGATTTTTCACGGCTTGACAAGAGTGAGTGTCACCGGGTAAATGGGACTATTCTGGATAAGGATTGCAACGTAATTTGGAGGGGGTAGCCTTCCGTGTGTTGTTTAGGGTAATGTCGGAAACGAAGCTTGTAGTTTTCAGAAAAAAATCGGAGAGGAGAACGATTATGAGTGGAAGCAGCGGGTTTGGCGACGCGGCCAAGGAACTTTACAAAAAATTGTGCAAGGATGAGTGGAATCCCTATACCTCCGGGATGATCGTTGCCTTTCTAAGTGTCATGCTTATGGCCTGGTACCGACCATGGGGTGCGACCGGGGCGGTGCGCAACTGGGCGGATTGGATACTTTATGGGGCCGGTATTTATAGTGATGTCCCTGCCTCCATCTTCACTCATGGTGGTTCTATAATTGGTCTCGGTTTTGTGGGGGGCGCCTTTCTTTCCGCTTGTTTTGGTAATAATTTTGCCTTCCGCTTTCCGCCGGTTCTGGAAATGGTTAAGGGGGTGGTTGCCGGTACCCTGATGGGAATTGGCGCAGCCCTGGCCGGTGGTTGTAATGTGGGCGGATTCTACAATGCGATTGGCAGTCTGTCTGCAGGCGGGTTTGCCATGATGGCTGGTCTCATTGGTGGTGCTATTATTGGTCTGAAGTATACTTATTGGGAAATGGAAAATATCACCTGGGGAAGTGGTGGGGCCAAGACCATCGAAGTTTCTTTCGCAACCCAGGTGGTGCTGGGTATTATAGCCCTGCTGGTCATGATCTGGGGGGCCTACACCTACACGGCCACTGAGGCGTTGACCAAGATGGGTGGGGTGCTGCTGTTAGCGGCTGGTCTTGGCTACACTATGCAGCGGGGCCGCTGGTGTATGATTCAGGGCTTTCGTGAACCGCATATGACCGGTAATGCCACTATGGCCAAGTCGGTGGCTTTGAGCGTCGTCCTGTTAACTATCGGTGGGGTGATCGTCAAGGCTGGCGGGACCCTCGATGTAGCACATTATGTGCGCGGCACCTTTGGCTGGGGCGGCGTAGTTGGCGGCATTATTTTCGGTTTCGGGGCAATTCTGGCCGGCGGTTGCGGAACCGGCACTCTCTGGCGGGTTGGCGAAGGTCAGATCAAGCTGTGGATTGTGGTGCCTTTGTTTGGGATTTCAAACTCTTTGATGAACAAGTGGTTTTCCGTCAGCGATTTCGAAGGGATGGATGCCTATGTAAATGAAGGGATCACCAACGCAGGCAAGCTGGGCACCTTTGTTTATATGCCGAACACCTTCCTTGGTTACGGCGGCACCCTGGCGGTAGTTTTTTTGCTCATGGCCCTTTGGTGGCTGGTGGCTCGTTGGAATGAGGACAGCAACAAGCTCCTCGTTGAAATGTAATTGTCGGTTTTCATGTAATTTTATTTTGCATAGAAATATCGCATTCTTGAATAATTTTCGGGGATGCGATATTTTTTTGTAGCTTAATGGGTTTGGCTTTCAGGGTCGCAGGGTGTTTCTATGGTCGTTGCTTCGGTTTCCGGGTTGCATCAACACGTTTCCCTTTCTTTGGGACAGCTGCTGCAATCCGGCGAGATTGTCGCCATTGTTGATGATGATGCGGCCATTCGTGAGCCACTCCGGTACTATTTTGCAGAACATGGCCTGCCCGTGGCGGAATGTGCCTCGGCGGCCGAGCTTATGCAGGTGATGGCCTCTCGTAATGTGGCCCTGGTTATTCTGGATATAGGTCTTCCTGATACCGATGGCCTTTCTCTTTTACCCCAGATCGTAGAGAAGTATCCCGATGCTGCCGTGGTCATGCTCACCGGCGTAGCCGACTTGCGGGTGGCCTTGGATTGTATGCGCAAGGGGGCTACGGACTATCTCTCCAAGCCGGTGCAGTTTGAAGAAATATTCTATGTGGCGCGCAAGGCCTTGGAAAAGCGGCGTTTGATTTTTGAGAACAGGAAATATCAGGAAGAACTGGAAGAGGCACATTCTCGGATGCAGCTTCTGCATCAGTTATCGGTGAAGATGAATACCGTTTATCTGAGTACTGGTGAGCTTGACCAGATACTGCGGACTGTTCTGGTGGGAATTACCTCTCAGGAGGGATTGGGTTTTAACCGGGCGTTTTTGGTCATGTTTGATGAGGATGGCCGTTTTTTACGGGGGCGGATGGCCATTGGCCCGAGTTCTCGGGAAGAAGCAGGACGGGTCTGGGAGGAGATTGAGAAACGGAAACTTGACTTTTTGCAGATTGTTGACAACCTCAAGGAAACTAACACTACCCAGGATGCCATGGTCAACAATATCGCCAGGGCCTTGGTGGTTTCGGTCGAGGACAAGGAAAACCTCTTGATCTGCGCCGCGCTGCGTCGGAGAAGTTACAAGGTCGCGCCTGAAAACGGCTGGGTGCCTGTGCTCATTGAGCGGCGTGGCAGGAATAGTGACGACAAGCTGAAGACCTGGGCCATGACTCATAGACACAGGGTAAAGGCGGAGGAGGTCGTTCCTGCTGTTGCTGTGCCCCGGGATCTTATTAATATCCTGGATGAGGATTATTTTGTTGTTGTACCCCTGTACTCACCTGGCCGTTCCTTTGGGGTAATTATTGCCGACAATTATGTGACCAGGATGGGGATTGAGGCAAGTCACATCAGCGCCTTGGAGCTGTTTGCCAGTCAGGCCAGTCTTGCTATTGAACAGAGTCTTCTGCACAACGAGCGGCAGCGCAAGATTGCCGAACTTGAGGCGGTGAATCAGGAACTTGACCGGAGCAAGGATCTGTTGGTCGAGGCGGAGCGCTATTCAGCTCTGGGCCATATGGCGGCCCAGTTAGTCCACATTATCCGAAATCCCATTACCTCCATCGGCGGGGTCTCCCGCATCCTGGACAAAAAAAATATCGATCCTGAATGGACAAAATACCTGAATGTTATTATTCACGAAACAGAGCGGGTGGAGGCCATCCTGGAGGATCTTTTTGATTTTGTCAAGCAGGGCGAGATTCACAAGGAAGCGCTCTCTCTTGGCGCAGTGATCGAGAAAACCGCCCTTCTGCTCCAGACAAGTATGGTGAAAAATGGCGTAACCTGGGAAATGGAAGGTGCAGATCCGGAGCTGATTATCCAGGGGGACATGCATCAGATTCGCCAGATGTTTATCATCTTGTTCAAGAATGCGATAGAGGCCATGTCCGATGGAGGCAGGTTGAGTATTATCCTGGCTGCGGCCGAAGGGCAGGCCAGTGTCTCGGTTATCGACAACGGACCTGGTATCCCGGAATCCTATCTGGATAAGGTCAAAGATCCGTTTTTTACCACTAAAACTTACGGAACCGGCATGGGACTGACCCTGGTTGAACGGATCGTTAGCAATCATGGGGGAAGTTTCTCTCTCAAGCCTCACCCTGGCGGCGGTCTGGAGGTTCGGGTGATGTTGCCTCTACAATAATTCCCATAGATATTTCACAGGTAACTTTCACAGATATTGTTGGTACCACGCAAATAAGGCGGGGACTACATGAAAATCGGAGAATCCCCCTTTCTGCTCAAGGGGATACAGCTGCCTGTCGCAGGACGGAACGAGGATAGCGACAAGTCTGCTTTGTCGGCACCATTGTTGTTCGGGCAAGGGCAGGTAGTCCGGGGTGAGGTGAAGGGCCTAACTGCGGAGGGCCAGGTTCTGCTTGAAATCGGCGGGCAGATTGTTGCGGCACGCAGTGAGGTGGCGCTTAAGCCTGGGAGCGCTCTTTGGTTTGAGGTGCAGGAGACGGAACCTCTGTGGCTTCGGGTGGCTGATAAAAAAGGGGCGGCTCAGGAACTTCTTCGCCAGTATTGTGCTGATCCTGCCGCCATGGGCAAAGGATTACGGATCTTGCTTGGCTTGGCCTTGCTCGCAGACGCGGAATCAAGTTTGGCCGATCAGGCCGTAGCCCTGCAAAACTTCGCCAATGCCGCTATTGGGCCGGAGGCTGATTCTGGTCGGATTATCCGTTTGCTGGCCATGTTGGGCGGAGGGCCCGATGTAGGGAAATTCCATCAACTGGTCGCTTTGCTGGGCGAAGATCGGGGCGGGCTTCTTGGGAAAGGAAACGCTGCTTCGCTGCAGAAGCTTGGTCTGCTTCTGGAATTGCAGGACGACTTTAATGCTCTGCCCGCCTCGGCACGGCAGGCGCAGTTTCTCCTGTTTCCCTGTGCTTTTGCCATGGGCGCAGGGGTGGGACAGTGGCTTGTCAGCCTTGATCGAGGCGAGGATCAGGCGGCAACCGGGGAAGATCGTGGATACACGCTTTCTTTTTTTCTGGAGATGAGCCGGTTAGGGGAGATACAGATTCAACTCCGAGCCAAGGGCAAGACTTTGCAGGGGGAATGTGTGGTGAGTAATGAGGAGGTGCGTGAATATCTGGCCCTGCAGCTTGTCGAACTTGAGGAGTTGCTGGGTAAGCTTGGCTACGAGTCAGTTCATTTTTCTTGTCGGGTTGCCAGAGTCAGTATGCTGGAATCGTTGAAGGTTGGTTTTGAGACCGCGGCGCAGCTGGGTAATGTTAGAATAGTTGACTTAACCGCCTGAGGTTCTGGATTTATTGGTAAGCGATCACAGGGCGCTGGCCTTGTCGATCTGTTTCTCAATGCTGGCAATCAGACTTTCGAGGCTGGTTGATTTGAAAACCATGTCGTTAATGCCGGCCTCCAGGTATTCACCGGGAGTAGCCTGATTATCGTTGGCGGTGATGGCAATGATCGGAATCGGTGGTCGTCCTTCCCGGATATGGGCCAAGGTGTTTGTGTCCTGCCGCTCTAATTTTCTGATTTCCCTGGCCAAATCCAGGCCATTCATGTTGTCCATCATCAGATCGGTGATGATCAGATCGTAGGTAGATTTCGCCATTAATTTTTCCAGGGCTTCCTGACCGCTCAATACCCCGCTGACCCGCCAGCCTTGTTGTTCGAGCATTGCCTTGGTAATCGCGTTGGAGACGGGGCTGTCCTCCACCAGCAGGATTTTCATATATTGGCGGCGATGCTGACGGGCGTGGGGAGCGTAGAGAATTCGCTCCTTGGCGGGGTGCGAGAGGGCATCAGGTGCAGAAAGCTGATTTTCTTTGCTATCGTTGGGCGGCGTTTGTTTGCCGTAGTCGGCGATTAATTTTTCCAGGTTGGTGTTAATCTCGGCCAGCCTCTCCTTGGCGGTTAGAAGCTGATCCCAATAAGACTCGGCCCCGGTTTCGCAAGCCAAGGCAAGAGCTTCCTCTACCTTGCGCAACCCGGGCTGGATTACGGCGCTGAGTTCCATGATCAGGGTTGTGTTGGCCTTGGATGGTAAGCTGTGGTCGTTGTTCATGGTTTTCCTTAATAATGTGCAGATTCAAGTTAGTGGTATAGCGAATCAGGTTACCAGAATATTTCAAGTGGGTTTTTTAAATCCACGCAGGATTTTATGAGGTAGATAGCAAGAATACTATAGTGGTAGGGGATGGAAAGTCAAAGTATAAAAAATGGCCTTTTAAGATTCTAACCATCCTGAACTGATCGGGGAATTGGCAGATTTATCGCAAGAAGGGAGAACGTGAAGAGTGAAAGATGCTTTTTTTCTTTCGTCAGTCTGCCACAATATGCTAATTTGTTCGGGGGGGTAAGGTTTGAAATTATCTCATAATATATGCCAGACTTGCACCCAGAGGGCATAAGTTTCGTTTGAGCAGGCAAGCTGCTCAACTCAGCTTTATCAACCCTGCCAACAGGGTACTGGAGAATATTAGATTATGAACGGCGCTTGCTCTGGCTTGGTCCAGAAACAATTCTTCACCTTTGCTGAGCCGCCCCACGAGCTTGTCCTTGAAAGCGGAGAACGCTTAGGCCCGGTGACCATCGCCTATGAAACCCTTGGCAACTTGACGCCGGACAAGGACAACGCCATTCTTGTGGTTCATGCGCTAACCGGGGATTCCCATGTGGCAGGCTGTTACACCACTGAGGATGCCAGGCCCGGCTGGTGGGAGATCATGGTCGGCCCCGGTAAGGCCATCGACACGGAACGCTATTTCGTTATCTGCGCTAACGTTCTGGGGGGTTGTATGGGCAGCACCGGGCCTTCCTCGATCAACCAGGCTACTGGCCGCCCTTATGGGGTGTCGTTTCCTTTGGTCACCATTGGCGATATGGTGACCGTACAAAAGGCGCTGGTCGATCATCTTGGCATCGCCCGGCTACTTGCGGTGTTGGGAGGTTCGGTGGGTGGCATGCAGGTTCTGGCCTGGTGCGCCCGTTACCCGGAGATGGTACGGGCCGCGATTCCCCTGGCCACAACGCCCCGACATTCGGCTCAGGCTATTGCCTTCAATGAGGTGGCGCGGCAGGCGATCATGGCAGATCCCCATTGGCGCGGCGGCGATTATTACGACGGGGCCAAGCCAGATCTCGGCCTGGCCGTGGCTCGGATGATCGGGCATATCACCTATCTCTCCAACGAATCCATGCGCCAAAAATTCGGCAGACAGCTGCGGAGCAGGGATGCCCTTTCCTTTCATTTTGATGCCGGCTTTGAGGTGGAGAGCTACCTGCGCTATCAGGGCAACAAGTTTGTCGAACGTTTTGATGCCAATTCTTTTCTCTACCTGACCAAGGCTGCGGATTATTTTGATCTTGATGACTATGCGGTTGGTGGTCTGAACGGGGCATTCAAGGGCTCTTCCACCAGTTTTCTGGTGGTGGCCTTTACCTCGGACTGGCTTTATCCAACCGAGCAGTCACGTGCTTTGGTTAAGGTACTTAAGCGAAACGGGCTTGATGTGAGTTTTTGTGAGATTCAATCGGACTGGGGTCATGATGCCTTTCTTCTGCCCAACGAAAGGCTGCATACTCTGGTGGCCGCATTTCTCTCCCGGATTTAGGGGCTGTTAAAAAAAGATAGCCATTAAAACGGCTGGAGAGTGAGGGGAAAACCATGCGTTTTGATCTGCGGATAATTGCTTCCTGGATAGAGCCTGGTTCGCGGGTGCTTGATCTTGGCTGCGGAGAAGGGGAGTTGCTTCAGTATCTTAAGGAGCAGAAAGGAGTCAAGGCCACCGGCATTGAAAAGCACGAGGCCGAGGTGGCCATTTGTATTGCCAAAGGCCTTTCCGTGCTTCAAGGAGATTTTAACCTGGAAGTCGCCGATTATTCGCCGGACAGCTTTGACTATATTATTATCAGTCAGACCATGCAGCAGGTTTACGAACCGGTTGCCCTCATCAATACCCTGTTGACTGTGGGTAAAAAGGTCATTGTCAGCTTTCCCAATTTCAGTTACTGGCGGATTCGTCTGCAGTTGCTCTTCGCGGGTTATGCGCCGAGAAGCACGGAACTGCCCTACGAATGGTATGACACTCCTAACATCAGGGTGATCACCCTGCGGGATTTCCGCAACTTTGCCAGGGACAAGGACATTGCTATTTTGAAAGAGGTGGCGATTAATACTCACCGGCAACAGCAAACAGGTAATATCGTTCGCCTTCTCCCCAACCTGCGGGCTACTTACGGTATTTTTTTGATCGGGCGTGCCGAGTAAGCCGTTGTCACAAAATAATCCGGTCATTTTATAGCTGAGTTGAGCAGCTTGTCTGCTCAAACGAAACTTATACCCGAAGGGTGTATGTGGCCAAAACGGCATAAGGAGCCGTAAAGGAATGCGCGAAAGTGTATAAAAGATTTTGTAACGGCTTCTAAGCTTCGTCTGGCAGGCTGATGTTTACCGTGGTTCCTTCGCCTTCCCTGCTGCTGATTCGTAGTGAGCCGCCGTGCTCGTCAATCAACTTGTGCACCATGGCCAGGCCCAGGCCACTTCCTCCTGGTTTGGTGGTGAAGTATGGGTCGGTAACCCGTTCCAGTAGCTCTTTTTTTATGCCGGAGCCGGTATCCATTACCCGGATTTCGATCCTGTTCGGCTTTTCCCCTTTGCCGACCCAAACCGTGAGTCTGCCGCCCTTTTCCATGGCCTGGAGGCTGTTGAGGTACAGGTTAAGCAGTACCTGATTGAGCCGGTCCCGGTCGAGCACGACCGTGGGTTGACGCAATTCTATTTTGGACGACAGCTCTACCCCGAGGACCATGGCATCACTCTGCACCAGTCTGAGAGAATCGTCGATGAAGGGCCCAATGGCAAACTCGTTGAGATGGAGGGGCTGGGGACGGGCGTAGGTGAGCAGTTCGGTTATACTGCGGTTGAGCCTTTCCACCTCGTTCACCAGCAGTTTGGCCGCCTGTTTCTCCTCGCTTTGTTCACTGAAACGGCTCCCGAGCAGGGCAGCAAAGCCCTTGATTGAACTTAAAGGATTGCGCACCTCATGGGCGACACCGGCAGCCATCTTGCCGAGGGCGACCAGGCGATCCTGCCGCCTGATTCTTTCTTCGAGGTTCTTGATCCCTGAAATATCATCCAGTAGAACGACCCGACCGAGTTTTATTCCCTGTGCATTACTGATCGGCAAGGAGCTGACCCGGAGATGGACTGGCTCGTCGGTTTGCTCGTCAAGGCTGAGTTCGTGGTCGATAAAGGCCGGGGCCCCGGGATTTTTGGGAAAGAGCTGGTTGAAGATTGCTGGCAGGGCCTCGCCTGGTGACTGGCCGATGGCCTGTTCCCGTTCTTTGCCGGTGAGGCGGCTGGCTGCACTGTTAAAGGTTTGTATCCGGTTATCTGCCCCGGTGGCGATGATTCCCACCGGTAATCTGGAAATGAGCAGGTCGGTAAAAGCCTGCATATTTCTGATGGTCTGCTGAGAAGAGCGATGGCTCTGGGCGGTAAGTAGGGCGATCCAGCCCCCGATGGCCACCAGCAGCAGGGCAAGGGAGATGGAGAGCATCTGGTAACGATCCTGGCGAATGATTTTCGCCTGTTCGGTCATGTCGAGGCTTACGAGAATTGAAAGCCTGCTGGTGCTGGTCCAGGCGCCGCTTTTCTGAGGAGACGGGCAGAACATCGAATTGTCTGGATTTCCTGGCGGTGCGTAGAGTGGATCATTATTCCTCGCTGTAGCCTCCATCTGTCGCTTTTTGAAAAGCCCCTGCCCCCGGCTAAAGGGTCTAAAAGGGGCCAGCACTTCAAAGATGGTTTTTCCGTCGGTCTCGCTCTTGACCACGCGAAAGCTGCCGTTCGGCGGCATGGCCGGGTCATTAAGCCGGGGATGGTCCAAACGGCTGCCGATCAGATTGGGCTTGCTATGGGCCAGGATTGTTCCATCGCTATTGATGATTGCAAGAGCGATAATGTCAGATTCTCCCGAGGCCTGTTCAATGAGAGGTTGGATCTGACGAGTATCTGGAACTCCCATTATCCGCGAGGCCCGACTGCCGGCGCCGATAAAATGGATGATTGCCTGAGCTTTGTTGAAAAGGTTTTCGCTCATGATCCGTTTTTCCCGCTGCAGGTTGTTTGCGGCAAAGAAAAAGACAATGGCGACCAGGATACCGATGGCGGCCGCCAGGATCCAGGGGGAGGCGTAGAGAAAGGGGGAGGGGAGATTTTTTTTCATTATTTTCCGGCCCAGGGGTGGATATTGGCCTGCCGACAAGTACTCTGGATAAAAAGTACTCAGAGTGCTTGTTAATCTGGATAAAAAATATCCAGTTTGCCGAGCAGGGGATTTATCTGAAAACAGGGGTTGCAATAATTTTTTTTAGTATATCCTTATATATCAAGGTGTTATGCAATACTATTTGGCTCTGGCATGTTTGTTGAATAGAACTGTATGCAAGATGCGTGGCATCCAATTGGGCTCGGTTCTAATTTGGCCGACCTGCAACAGAGTACATCAAACAGAGGAGACAGAACATGAAAAAGACGTTACTGACATTGGCGGCAATTATTGGGATCAGTCTGGTAACCTATCAGCCCGCCGAGGCAAAAGGTTGCGGGGGTGGTAGGGGTATGGACTGCGGGATGATGGATGTTTCCATGATGAGCCAAGGAAAACTCAGCGAAAAGGATTTGAAGGTGCGTGAAAAGTTTTCTGCCGACACCAGCGAATTGCGCAAAAAGATGGTGACCAAACGGGCCGAGTTGGAAGCAGTCATGGCTGGCACCAATCCAGATGAAAGAAAGGCGGCGGCGCTGTCAGGTGATCTCTTTGATCTCCGTGAGCAGATGCAGCAGAAGGCCAAGGAGGCAGGTATTGTGGCAGGCTCTGGTGCCGGTTGCGGTATGGCGGCCATGGGCGGCGGCGCAAGGCATGGTAAGGGTGCTGGGTATGGCAGGGGCGCAGGGCCCCAAAGGCAGTCAGCCAATAATTAAGCGATATAAGGGCATTTTGGGTAACTGGCGAACTCAGGTCGATTCTGGGTTCGCTTTTTTTATTTACAGGTGTTGGATTTAATCCTGCTCAAGCCCGTATTTCTGGATCTTGCTAAGCAGGGTTTTTCTGGTGATGTTCAACCGTCTGGACGCTTCGCTTTTGTTCCCGCCAGTTTCATTTAAGATATTTTGGATTACCTGGCGTTCTGCTTCTGCCAGAAAACCTGTACGGGTGGCATCCTGTTTTGCCTCCGTTTTTTCTGTTTGCTTATGGCGCAGGCTGAGGGGCAGGCTCTCTTCATCGAGCCAGTCGCCGCGCATGAGGATTACTCCCCGCTCGATGGCATTTTCCAGCTCGCGGACATTGCCTGGCCAAGGGTGATTAATCAGCAGGTCCATAGCGCCAGGGGTAATGCCAGCCACTTGGCGGCGGTTCTTTTTGGTGAATTTTTCAAGAAAGAACTCAACCAGGAGCGGGATGTCTTCCGGGTGCTCCCGAAGTGACGGCACTGGCAGACTCAGCACGTTGAGCCGGTAGTAGAGATCTTCTCTAAATCGGCCGTTCTTAACTTCATCTTCCAGATTACGATTGGTCGCTGTCAAGACCCGAAGATCAACTCGTAGAGTCTCACCGCCGCCGACCCGCTGAAATTCCTGCTCTTGAAGAACCCGAAGCAACTTGGCCTGCATGGCTGCCGAAGTTTCGCCGATTTCGTCAAGGAAAATAGTCCCATTGTTGGCTTGAGAAAATTTCCCCTCCCGGCGGCGATCCGCTCCAGTAAAGGCACCCTTTTCGTGTCCGAACAGCTCCGATTCCAGCAGAGTTTCCGTCAGGGCTGCGCAGTTAACCTTGATCAGTGGCTGGTCTCTCCGTGGGCTTAAGTTGTGCAGGGCGGCGGCGACCAGTTCCTTGCCGGTGCCGGATTCGCCGGTAATCAGCACTGTCGCGGTGCTCGGCGCAACCCGGTCGATGAGATCGAGTAACTCCTTGATGGCGGCTGAGTTGCCGATTATCCCGTGCCTCGTTGATTTTGATTCTTCGCTGCTGGCGGAATTGCTTCGCCTCTGGCGGTGATTGAGGGCATCGTTGAGGGTACGCTTGAGACGCTCAAAGTCGAGGGGCTTGGTCAGGTAGTCGTGGGCACCGATTTTGATCGCCTCCACCGCATCGTCTACCGAGGAGTAAGCGGTCATGATTACCACCGGAATGGCTGGGTTATGGGCATGGATATAACGCAGGGCCTCCATGCCATTCATCCTCACCATTCGGACATCCATCAGGATAGCGTCGAAGGGCCGCAGGTGAACCGCCTCCACCGCAACGCTACCGTCATCCGCTCCCTCAGTTTGCCAGCCCCACTGACCCAGCATGCTTTGCAGCATAATCCGATGAGATGAATCATCGTCAACGATGAGTACAGTAGGGTAAGGTTGTAACGGCCTTTGTTTAATCGTGCTCAGGCCAGGTTTATCAAGGTTTTTTTTCTGCATCGTTCTCATCATCCTCAAACCTATAGCCACGACCTGGCACTGTGATGATATGACGCGGCTCGGCCTGGTTGATCTCGATCTTCTGGCGGAGGTGTTGGATGTGCACGTCGATCACTCGACTCCAGGCATAGAGCTTGGTGTCGCTCCACAGGCGTTGACGGATATCTTCCCGGCTCACTAGATTGTTGCGGTTTTCCACCAGGCAGGATAGAAGCTGAAACTCCTTGGGGGTGAGGGAAACAACTGCACCCTGAACCGTGACGATCTGGTTGCGCAGGTCGAGGGAAAGGTTTCCAGCGGTCAGGATACTTGGTTGGGATGTGAGGGTCATAGGTCGGAGTCTGGCTCGGATGCGAGCCAGGAGTTCGCGGGTTTCAAAGGGCTTGACCATATAATCGTCAGCCCCCAGCTCGAAACCGATTACCTTGTCGGAAATCTTGTCCTTGGCGGTGAGCATGATGACTGGCAGATGAGGATAGAGTGATTTTAGGGCGCAGCAGAATTCAAGGCCATCACCGTCGGGCAGCATCAGGTCGAGAAGCACCAGGTCGGGGCGGCGCTCGGCGAGGATGGTCCGGGCGGCGGCCAAAGAGTCGGCGGTGAACAGGGTAAAACCGTGCAGCTCCAGATTCGCCTTGAGGACTTTGAGGATGTCCTGGTCGTCGTCGATGGCCAGCAAGGTCGTTTTGCTCATCATGCCCTCCATGTCCGCTTACGTCCGATTTTCTTCCGGACTGGTGGGTAGCCGGAAATAAAGGCAGGCTCCCGGTTCCTTGTCCGTCACCACGATGGTTCCACCGTGGGCCGCAATGATGCTTCTACAGATGGCGAGTCCCAGACCGCTTCCTTCTTTATTGCCCAATTTGTAGAACTTGTCAAAAACCTTTTCCCGCTCTGCCGCTGGAATGCCAGGCCCCTGATCCTCAACCTCGATTACAGTGAACTTCTCTTCTCGGCAGGCCCGGATGGTGACTGTTGACTGGTCGGGCGCGAACTTGACTGCATTGGCCAGCAGATTGGTGAGCACCTGCCTGATTCTGTCCTCATCGGCCCGCAGCGGCAGGGTGTCTGGGAGCAGGGTGGTGATTTGGAGCCCCTTCTCCTTGGCAAGGAAGGCAAGTCCGGTGACTGTTTCGCTGATTACCGGGATCAGATCAAATTTGGTGCTGTGCAAGGCAGTGGTTGCTCCCATCTCGATTCGTTCGATGTCGAGTATGGTGTTGACCATCCGGATCAGCCGATCGGTGTTTTTGTTGATTAACTGGAAAAAATCGCAAAGCTCATCCTGTGGACAGTTGCTGGTTTCTTCAGGAGAAAAACAGGCCAACCTGGCGGTAACGTACTCCATGGAGCCCTTGATCGAGGTTAGAGGGGTCCGTAGTTCGTGGGAAGCGCGGGCGACGAAATCTGATTTTCGCTCGCTGGCGGCAGAAAGCAGGCGATTGGTTTCGCTTAGTTTTTGGTTGGTTTCGGCCAGATCCTCGGTCGCCTCTCGGATTCGGCTCTGGAGATCGTCGTGGTAGCCAGAGAGCCGGGCCGCCATTTCGGCAAAGGCGAGGGACAGGTCCTCGAATTCATCACCGGTGGGCAGGATCGCCCCTGTCTCATAATTGCCACGAGAAAATTCCTGAATGGAGGTAGAGAGCCGCTTCATCGGACTTAGCACCAGATGTCGCATCATGAAAATCATTGCCCCGCTTAAGGCGCCCACCACCAGGAGCATGGAGGCGAACATCCGGCGCCGGTTCTGGGCCGCCTCGGAAAAGGTCTTGTCCATTGGCAGGGAAACGCTGATCGCGCCGCGGATATCGCCCAGCTTGTAGCCCTGTTTCTGGTGGCATTGCAGGCAGGCCTCCTCGACATAGAGGGGGGAGATGTAACGGAGAAACGCCTGGTGGTTAATATTTTCGATAGCGGTTAATTCGCGCAGGCCTTCCCGCTCAAAGGCCAGCAGGGCCTTGTGTTCGAAGGGATCTGGCGCATTTTCCGGATTGGTCAGCTTGAGACTGGTGATATGAAACCAGAACGATCCTTCTTCCTTGGAGTATATGGCCAGTTCCTTGGTCACCATGGCCGGGGTTTTCCGGGTGTAGCGCCGTCCCTGTTGATCCAGAATTTCGGGGTTGGCAAGGTAGGGTGAGGGTTGAGAACGTGCCAGTTTTTCCACAAAAATTCCGCCATGATCGGATATCCATCGGCGAGTCAGAACGATTTGACGGAAAACAGCTCTGGCTTCATTTTCCGCCTGCCTTAAGATGAGTTGCTCATGGCGTTCGTTGAAAACGTAGAAGGTGGCACCGAGCGTGGTCAGCAAAGTAAGACTGCAACCGATGATGAATTTGCAGCTGAGGCTGAATTTCATGACGCTCCTGATTGACCTTAGCCAGATGCTGGGCAGCTGCAAAGCATGGTCTTCTGTTTGCGAGCCCATTATTTCTGGCTGATAGCCGAGAGCTGCCACTGATTGTTTCCAGCGGGTCTGGTTAATGTCCAGTATTCTTCAAATTTTACCGGTTCGGTTTTGCTTCCTTTAACCACCTGTCCGGTAGTGTCGTCTATGGTGTAATCCAGCAGGTTCGCATAGATCAAGGTAGTTATGTAGTCCTGTCCAGATTCCTGCCAGGCTTCCACAATCTCAACTTTCCGAACCGCAATGTTTTCCAGGTGATTGACCTTTTTCTCTGTGAGCAAGCGGGCGATATCATCTTTAAAGGTACGCTGAACCTCTATGGTCAGTAATGCCCCGGCAGGTAACAGGTCCCGATTCATCCAGGCACTTTGAATCTTGAAAAAAATGTCGAGAACCTGGTCGCAGAAGCGTTGCTCGTCAAAGGATGGATCGAACTGTCTGATATGTAAAATGCCAGTCGCCATATCCTCAGTTGGGGAGATTGGCTCTTGGGTGGAGGATTGATACATGGAAGGTTCCCGGTAATCATCCATGGGATAAATATTCTGGCTTGCTTGTGTGGCTTGGCGTTTGTTCTTTATAAAACGGTAGATCAGATAAATAATGCCGCCTATCAACAGTATTTCAAAGAGACCAATTCCCCCGCCACCTGCGCCACCCAAGCCGCCACTCATGCCAAGGCTGCGAAAGAGCATACCCCCCAGCAACCCTCCGGCAATACCGCCAAGTATGCCACCCCCCATATTGCGGAAAAATCCTCCGCCTGCTGGTTGAGGTGTTTGGTATGCTGACGGGCCGGTCGGCTTGGGAGCCTGTTGTGGGCTCCTCGCTGTTTCAAGTG
>DOZO01000038.1 GCA_003517965.1 Desulfobulbaceae bacterium | reverse complement strand
CAGAGGCCGGAGATCTGATGGCGAGCCCGGTTTGCCGTGGCGCGTTGCTGTAATAAGGCGCTGTAGCTGGCTGCGTAGAAGCTGAGCAACACGAAGCCGACCAGGAGATGGGTCGCCAGCCGTTTGCTCATGCTATCTCTTTGTGCCGGAACAGCAGGGTGGCGAGATAGAGCAGTAAGGCGGAGTACGAGATGGCGTACAGGCAAAGCAGCACAAACTCTTGGCCGCTGAAGGCCATGCCGTAGGCGGCTTCGTACTTCTTGTCAAAGAGAGACAGGTTGGGGAATATCCAGGAAAGGGCGATTACCAACTGTTCTTGGCCGGCCAGCGCTCCGGCCTGAGGATTTTCCACCACCACCCGGCGCAGCAGTTCCATGTTTTGTCCCACCAGGTAGGAGCAAACCGCCAGCAGCAGGGCGACAAATGGCTGCTTGGCAAAGCTGAAACAGAGCACACTTAGCGCCAGCACCACCACCAGACTCAGCCATTGGCAGGCCAGGGCCATGATGCAGGTGAGCCAGGAGAAGTTGGGCGGGACAAAGGCGGCGTATAGCCAGAGCACATAGCGCATGGACAGGGCGGCGGAGAGGCCGAGGATGATGGTGGCCAGGAGCAGGATCATGGCCAGCCCCAAAAATTTGCCGGTCAGGTACTGCCAGGTGGAGACCGGTCTGGAGAGCAGCATGAAGATCCGGCTCCGCTCCAGGTCGTCGGCCAGGATCTTCATGCCGAGGAAAAAGATCAGAAGCAGGCCGGTAAAGGCGACGGCGGAAAGGCCGAACTCCACGGAGACCTTGCCCAGATCCCAGGAGTAGAGGGTGGTTACCCCCAGGTTGGCCATGGTTAGTAAGGAGGCCAGACAGACAACGGCCCACAGTGTCCGGTGGCGGATCCCCTCGGTGCAGGTGGACAGGGCCAGGAACCAGATATTACGCAAAGCTTGCACGGTTCGCCTCCTCGATAATCCGGACAAAACTCTCTTCCAGTCCAACGCCCGCGACAAGAAAATCTCTTAATCCTCCGCTATAGAGCAAAACGCCTTTATGGATGATGCCGATGCGGTTGCACAGGGTCTCGATGTCGCTCAGGATATGAGAGCTGAAGAAGATGGTCTTGCCTTCCTGCTTCAGCTCGGCGATGAGTCCCTTGATCTGGTGGCGGCCTACTGGATCAAGCCCGCTCATGGGTTCGTCAAAGATCAGCACCTCGGGGTCGTGCACCAGGGCATTGGCCATGCCCAGCCGTTGTTTCATCCCCTTGGAAAATCCACCCACCCGGCGATCCGCCGCCTCGGTCAGGCTCATGTGTTCCAGGAGCATGGGGAGGCGCTGGTCAATCGCCTGCCGGGTCATGCCGCTCAACCGACCAGAGAGCAGCAGGGTTTCTCTGGCGGTAAGATGGTCGTAGAAGAAGGGAAACTCGGAAAGATAGCCGATCCGGTGGCGGAATTCATCTTGACCAACGGTATGTCCTAAAATACGCAGGCTGCCGCTGTCCGGTTTGAGAAAGTGGAGCAACAGCTTGATGGTGGTGGACTTGCCAGCTCCGTTGGGTCCGAGGAAGCCGAAGACCTCGCCCGGCTGGATGACTATGGAAAGATCGGTGAGCGCTTGGTTTTTCTTGTGATCAGAGCCAAAGCTTTTGCTGAGACCGGTGATTTCAATGGCTGGAATAGTCATACTCGTTTTTATTAGAGATGCTCTTTTATTGAAAACAGAACAGCCCTGGCCGAAAATCGGCCAGGGCTGAAAAGGAATTTCAGCGCAACACAATAAGTCGTTAGATGGTTACTGCACCATCTGCCAGGTGGTTGTTGGTGCACCACCGCCAGCAGGTCCGGCATTGGCCGGATTATTGTCGGTATCAAAATCGTTGGTACCGACAGTAGCGGCTACCTGAGTTGCCAGAATGGAGTTAGCTGTGGTATTGCCAGCCCAGTTAGGATGACTGACGCTGTAAACGGTGTTGGGGGAGTCATTGTCCACTCCGTAAACGGTGTCACCGCCGCGATGTTTAGCCATGGCCACAAAGGTGGTGGCAGTATTTGTTCCTGCCACAGCTGTGGGGGTATTAGCCAGGGCAATCATATTGGCGCCGATGCCAAATGGTACAGAAAAGCCCTTGGTGGTGGCATCATTATTGCCAGCTAAGCGTCCGCCAGCAGCGGCACCAGTGGCGGCAATGGCCAAGCCATTGACACTTGCTGAATCCATGGCTACACCTCCGCTCGGTGCGCCAGCAGCGGCAGCCAGGGTAGCAGTCGCACTTCCCGTAATTCCATAAGCACCGAGTTCGGCATTCAGATCTGCCTGCGAACTGGTTGCCATTTTAACCATGGCCTTGGCATTGGCATTCATTGCACGGGTTCGATAGGCGGCAAATTGCGGTATGGCGATGGCAGCCAGAATGCCGATGATCGCAACCACGATCATCAACTCTACTAAGGTGAAACCTTTCTCGTTTTTGCTTTGAATCAACATCCTTCATCCTCCTTGTTTTGAAGTTAAACGGCTTAAGTTTTTACTCCTCCTGCACTTTTCTATTATAAAGAAGAGATATTATTATAATATGTTTAGCAACTTTAATACCATATTAATAGTAAAAATATAAATAATGAAATTATTCATCTATCTTCGGAGGGTTAGCAATCATAAAGCGATTTAGTCAGAATTTTTGGCGAGGATTTCATTCTTATTTTCTGACAATATTTGTCATGTATATGCAAATATTGTCACTCAGGGCGGGCTTGGCGTCATCAGGGCTGGTCGACCAGTAAAGGTATTATCAAGCATCTTCTGAGCATTCTCCCGATATAGTTGCGTTTTGAGGGTATTTGGGGCACGAGCTAAAAATTCTTTGAGCTGAAATTTCCAGAGATCTGGGTCAATCTTCTCAAACCAATTCATGGCCCCTGCGTTATAAATGTTCATGTAATAGCCGGGATAGAGAAGCCAAGTTCTCTTATTCAACTTTCTTGCCTGTACACCGTCGCCTTTTTCCCATACTATGGCTGACAGGTGGATCAGGCTGTAGGCGTAAGTGATGTTGCTGATCATCACATCGGGATAAATCGAGTCAAACAACTTGACGGTTTTTTCGTAATCATGTCGGTAGTAGGCGCGGATTCCTTGAGCGAAGATGGTGGCTTTGCGCACCATTTCCTTTTGGGAAAAGAAGTTAAATTCTTGTCGCATGTGGGTCAAGATTTGATCGACTGCCGACCAGTCATGAATGTTCAAGGCAAAGGTCAGAGTTGTGACTGCGCTGGAAGGACTTTTTTGGGTTGACAGGGCAGGACTGGCCCTTGGGGTGTTTGATGGAAGGGGGATATCCTGGCGAAGGAAGATAGCAGCGCTTTTCCCATAATAGGCCAGCTTCCACTCCGGGGATAAAGCAAACCAGAGATAGGTTGCAGTGTGTTCAAGGCTCACGCACCACAGATCACAGGGGTATTTTTCTACAAATTTTTCTACCTTTATTCCTTGGGAGAATAAGAAGAAATCATCACTCCATTTCCGATACGGAAAGTGGCGAGCGTCAAAAAAGACCTTATTCTCAGGCCATAATTCCCACAAAAGGTAGGCGCCTTGATCATAGGTATTGCCGAGACGATTTTGTGGGAAGTATTTTTTAATGTATTGGGCCTCATCTACTGGATTTGATTCGCTGATGCCAAATCCCATCCATAAATATTTTTCCGGAATGCATGCCGCTTTGTATAAAATATTGGCGGCAAGGCAAATGGTAGAAGCAAGGAGCAGTATTGGCAACAGGCGGTTAAGCAGTTTGTTCTTCTGCCAACTTGGTGGGATTATGGGGCATGACGCCAGGAGATTAAGGGCAGAAAAGAGAAACACCGGCACCCAGAAAAAGGTGGCCCGGTAAAACTTGGTATAGAGGTAAGCGAAGACAAAGTTTGCCAGCAGTACAGACCAGTCAATTTTCTTGAAATTACGCCAAAAAAGAGTCAGTAGCAGGATAATTGCCAGATCAGCGGAAATCGTGAGGTTGTAGACATCCTCACCAAGAAAGGTGGCGCTGTATGCTGCTATTTTTTTGTTGAAATTCGTATTCGCTTCTGTCGGGAGCAGGTCGGTAAAAAGCTGGAGTGGATAGTGATAGCCGTATGGGTTGAGCAGAGGGGTGAAGGCGGCAATAAACAGGGCAATGGTTAGATGTTTGCGCACTTTTGGCGACAGGGTGTTTTGCGGACTAAGCCAGGTGTTGAGCAATTCGCCCAGCCAGATGAGAAACAGAAAAACCGCGCCAAAGACAAATCCGCCGTGGGTGTTGACCCAGATCAGCATGATGACCGGGAAGAGGTAGCAGTTTTTCCAGGCCTCCTCGCCGCTGCTTCGGATATGCCACCAGTTCCAGGCCACAAGGGTCATGAAGACAAAGGAGAGGATTTCCGGTTTTTCAAAGGCTGCGGTGTAGGACATGATTACCGCGAGCAGGCAGAAAAACCAGGTCAGTGGGTGACTGGTGATCTTCAATTTGCGGGCATAGAGAAAACAGCCTAATACCGGCACCAGCATGCAGAGATAACGGAAGGCGAAGATACCCGGCAGCCCTGCGGCCTTGTGGAGCAAGTAGAGAAAAATATCCGGTAGCCAGGTAACATAGATGGTGTCGTTGGTGGTGGGTGTCCAGGAGAAGATGGTGTGGTCGGCGATCAATGTCCCATTTTCCAGGAAGTACTTGCCGTAGAGCATATGGAACCAGAGATCTCCATCCCGTACCGGCAGGGCGTAACGGAAGGCGAGCGTGATCAGCACGATCAGGGCCAGCGCTGCGGACCAGCCCCAGTGCCAGGGGCAGAGGGACGATGGAGAGTGGTCGGCTTGGGAAGAATCGTTGCTCATGGCTTTACCGTAATCTCTTCTATAAAATCGCTCAGGCTGGACACCATGACCTTGGGGGCTATTGGGTAGTGATCCGTTCCCGGCGTGATGACCCAGGCCGCATCAACGGCAAGGTCATCAAGGGCTTGCCAGAATCCGCGGCTGACTCGTGGCGCAGCGGAGGCTTTGCATTCCACGGCGATTTTCTTTCCGCCGCGGGTCAGAACCAGATCGATTTCCGCGCCTGCCGCGGTTCGGTAGAAAAACGCGTCCCAGCCAGGCATGGCGGCGATGACATTTTCCAGTACCACGGTTTCCCATGATGCACCCAGCGCCGGATGACCAAAAAGGTTATCAAGGTTGTCGATCCGCAGCAGGCTGTGCAGGATACCACTGTCCCGCAGGTAGAGTTTGGGGGTTTTCACCAGCCGCTTTTTCAGGTTTGTCTCAAAAGGGGGCAAGACGCGAAGCATGAAGGTGTGCGCCAATAGGTCAATGTATTTTCGCATGGTGGTGTGGCTTACCCCGAGACTGGCGCCAAGTTGCGAGGCATTGAACAGCTGGCCGCTGTTGTGGGCGCATAGTTGCCAGACCCGCCGCAGGGTGGCGGCTGGGATGCTGATGCCGAGCTGAGGGATATCCCGCTCCAGAAAGGTGCGGATAAAATTCTCCCGCCAGATCAGGCTGGCTTTTTCGCTTCGCGCGAGAAAGCTGTCCGGGAATCCTCCTCGCAGCCAGTAGGTGTGCAAGGTGTCGTCCTGAGTGGCGGATGATGCTATCTCGTTGACCAGAAACGGGGTTAGCTCCAGATAGGCGATACGCCCGGCCAGGGTCTCGGAGCCCTGCCTGATGAGCTCCTGGGATGCGGAACCGAGGATGAGAAAGCGGCTGTTGCTCCGGTTCGCATCGATGATGCCGCGCAATACGGGAAATATTTCCGGCAGGCGCTGGATTTCATCAAGACAGATAAGCTTGGCGGCGTGCCTGCCCAGAAACAATTCTGGTTCGGAGAGTTTCTGTACATCGGAGGGAAGTTCAAGATCAAGGTAGACGCTGTCCGTCCGATTCCCGATGATTTTTTTGGCGAGGGTGGACTTGCCGCATTGTCTGGGGCCAAGAATGGCCACGGCGGGAAAATCCCGCAGGCAGGTGTTGACCTCGGCCTCTAATTTTCTGGTGGCTATTTTATCTCTCATATTGCAATCTATACTTTCAATTAACAAGGATAGCAAGAGGGTAAGTAAGATTTGTAGATCGTCTAATTGACATCGTCAGCCATTGGCTTGTGCCACACGCAGCACAGGACCTCCAGGCCGTTGAGGGTGTAAGTGAAACGGTTTATTTCCCAGTCAGTTCGTTCTGGCAGCAGCGAGACAAGTTCTGTCTGCTTGCGCATAAATCTGCCGCGGTCCAGTTTGCGGACCAGATGCGCCACGGGTCGCTGCCAGGGAGAAGTCGGCAGCACTGCGTCAAGAACTGCGACATAGCCGCCTTTTCGGCAGACGCGGAGCATCTCCTGAATGGCCTGTCTGGCGGCCTCCTTGGGTAGATGATGCAGCAGGCCGATACTCCATATCCCGGCAAAGGAGCTGTTTGCAAAGGGCAAGGCTGTTGCCGAGCCGGTAAGCGCGATTTCCCCCGCATTCTTGAAGGCCGACGAGTAGGCAAAGGACAGGTCAAGGCCAACGGGATGGCCGCCTACCTTCCACAGCCAGCTTGCCGGCCCGCAGCCGACATCGAGAACAAGCCCTGCAAACCCCAAGGTCTGTGCGGTTTTGCGCAATTGCTCAGTCAGTAATCTCTTGGCGCCAGGGGCGAAAACAAGCTGGGAGAGATGATAGCCAAGGGGATGTTCGAGCAGGCTGTACAAAAAGGTCAACATGGGGAACTATGTCCAGGATGGGTGGAATCCTGTTCGATAAACCAGGCGGGTCGGTTGCGGGATTCATCGAGGGTCCGCCACAGGTATTCGCCGATGATGCCGAGCATCATCATCTGGCCGCCGCCCAAGAGCAGGATAGCGGTCATGACTGAAGACCATCCTATTAGGGGGCTACCGAAGAGAATGCTGCGGGTAATGACTATCAGGGCATACAAAAAGCCTATCCCCGAGATCAGGAAACCACAGGCTGTCATCAACTTGAGGGGTACTCCTGAAAAGGCGATGATCCAGTCTGTTGCCAAGCGCAACCGGCTGCGAAAGTTCCAACCCGAGGTGCCGGTGCGCCGTTCTTTACGGTCATACTCGACCCAGCCCTGCTTAAAACCCAGCCAGGCGACCAGTCCGAAGAGAGAGGTATTGCGCTCCGGGCAGGCGTTGATGGCGGCTACTACTTTGTAATCCAGCAGGTAGAAATCGGCCCTGGAAAGATTAATCCCGGTGGGCGTGCTTCCGAACCAGGCCAGAAGACGATAAAATGCTTTGGCGAAAAGTCGTTGAGCCCAAGGTTCGTTCTCCCTGCCCTTACGCAAGGCCCAGACGATGTTGTCCCCGTTCCGCCAGCGTTCGAGCATCTGCCGCAGCAGGCGCGGGTCATCCTGCCCGTCCGCGGAGATGCACAGCACCCCATCCCCTGTAGCCGCCGCCAGTCCGGCGCGGATGGCCATATGACTGCCGCTGCGTCGGCTGAGGCGAATGGCCCTGAGGCTGGGGCTGTTCAGGCTGGACACAGTTCCGAAGGTGTTGTCGGTGGAGTGGTCATCGACTACGATGATTTCGTGTGCTTCCACGATATCGCCACTTTCTTTGATAGCTGTCCGCAGTTCAGCAATGGTCTCAAGGATATTCTCCTCTTCATTGAGAGCTGGAATGACAATGCTGAGCTTCATCGCGACTCCCTGATAATTCTCGCCGGGTTGCCGGCCATAACTGAACCTGCGGCGACGTTATTGATGACTACGGCCCCCAGGCCGATCAACGATCTCTCGCCGATGCTCGCTTCCTGGATAATTCGCGCCCCGGAGCCAAGATAGCAGTTTTTGCCGACGGTGACCCCGCCTGAGACGGAGACGCTGGCACCGACCAGGCAGTAATCTCCCAGGGTGCTGTCATGGGCGATGACGGTGTTGGGAAGAATTACCACGCTCTGGCCCACGGAAACATTGGCGGTGAGAACAACATTGGCCATGAGCAGGGTATTGCCTCCCACGGTGCAGTCGATGCCGATGGAGGCAGTGGGATGGATAATAGAGACAAACCGTTCCGGTGCCATATTTAAAGAGGCGATCAATGCCTGCCGTTGCCGGAAGGTCTCCGGTCTGCCGGGAACCGCGAGGACAAAAGTATCCTTGTCTCGCTCCAGATGTTCACGACCACCCAGTACTGAGTAGTCACCGAAGCGTAGCCCTTGTTTTTTGGGGTCATCGTCAATAAAGCCGAGCAGCTGCCAGGTCTCTTGCTGACGATTGATAGCCTCCACCACCGAGGCCGCCTCCCTGGCGTTGCCGTTGAACGGGAAAAGCAGGAGCTTTTTGATGGTGGGCGGTGTCTGTTTGTTGTAGTTGGACAAGGCGGTCAACTCCTGCTGACAATAAAGATTCCGGCCAGAATGACCACAAGACCGAGGATTTTGTGCCAGGCCAGACTTTCCCGGAAAAGCAGCATCGCCCCCATGGTCACCAGGAGAAAGGTGATGCTGACCAGCACCGGGTAGGCGATACTCAGCGGCTCGACGGAGAGTACCCTGATCCAGACCAGGGTGGCCAGGGCGTAAAGGATGAGGCCGAGATCAAAATAGGGCTGCCTTGCCAGATTGACAAGCCCGGTGATCCCCGCGGCAAGCCCGCCGGCCCGCTCGACCCCGCTTCGGAGCAGGAGGTTTGCCCCCACCGCCAGGATAGCGCTTGTTAAGACCAGTAGCCAGCCGGTTTTGCTCATGAGGTGCAGACCTCCCGCACGGCCCGTGCGACCTGGAGTTGATTTTCCTCATTCAGACCGCAAAAGAGCGGCAACAGAATAATCTGGTCGCGGCTGGTCTCGCTGTGCGGCAATCGCCAACCTGCTTGGCTGTAAGGTGGTTCCTGATGGGCATTCATGATCCCTCTCCGGCAGGCGATGCCCTTGTCCTGCAAGAGCTGCATGAAGTTTCGCTGGCTCTGCCCGGCTGAAGCCGCCAGCCGCACCGGGTAGCTCTGCCAGTTTATTTTTGCCGAGGCCGGTTCAAAGGGCAGGCCAAGGCCGGGCACATCGCAAAGCAGTTCCTGATAGCGCGCCGCGATATGCCGTCGCCTATCCACCATGCCAGCCAGCTTCTTAAGCTGCTCGATGCCGATGGCTGCCTGGATATCGGTCATGCGATAATTATAGCCCGTGGTAAGGTATTCCTCAAAAATCACCGTGCTGGCCGCATGTCGCGCCAGGTCGGAGAGGCCCATGCCGTGCTGCCGCCAGAGCCGGAATTGGCGGTCCAGCGCAGGGTCGTTGGTGGTCAGCATCCCGCCGTCGCCGGTGGTAAGCACCTTGCGGGGGTGAAAACTGAAGCAGGCCACTGCGCTATGAGGCTTGCCGATTTTCTCCCAGGTGGCCCCATTGTCCGGGGAGATTTCGCTGCCGATTGCGCAGGCGGCATCCTCAACCACCGGCAGGCCATATTGCCGGGCCAGGGTAACGATCCTGCCAATTTCACAGGGCAGGCCCATCTGATGCACCGGCAGGAGGGCGGCTATTCGACCAGGTCTTTTTTTTGCAGGATCGACAAAGCGGAGGGGGGACTCACCTACGCAAAGTCGGGCAATATCCCGGTAGTAGAGTCCATCCTCTTCATGTTGACATTCCTCGGCGAGAAATTGTGCCAGTTTGGCCACGTCCATATTATAGAAGTTTGGTTCGATGTCCACAAAAACCGGCTCAGCCCCGCAGTGCCTTACCGCATTGGCGGTGGCGATGAAGCTGTGACTCACGGTGACCACCACATCACCTGGTCCGACCCCTACCCCCATTAAAGCCAAGTGCAGGGCGGTGGTGCAGCTTGAAACCGCGCAGGCGTATCTGGCCCCGGTGTAGGCCGCGAAATGGTCTTCGAACTCCTTGACCTTTGGTCCCTGGGTCACCCAGCCGGAGAGAATCACCTGGCGGGCGGCCGCCGCTTCTTCTTCGCCAAGGCATGGCTTTGCAAGGGGGATCATCATCTCACCAGTTCCGTCCGGCTTCGCCTTGCAGGAGGCCTGTCGGGCCAAGGGGATGCTCCCGGAAGTAGGCGATGGTCTTTTCAAGTCCGGCCTCAAAAGTGATGGCCGGCCTCCAGCCGCACAGCCCCATGAAGGCGGAGGGATCGGCATGGAGCCGGCTGACATCGCCTGGGCGGGCAGGGGTAAACTGGAGCGTGGTCGCAGCGTTGCCGACCATGGCCACCAGTTTTTCGGCCAGCTCTTTTATGGAGATTTCAAAATTACAACCAAGGTTCAGGGTGAGGCCGTTCATGGCCTCGCATTCCGCCGCCGCCATAAGCCCTGCGGCCGTATCCTCTACAAAGGTGAAATCCCTGGTTTGGCTGCCATCGCCGAAGACCAGAATCTCCTTGCCGTTCAAGGCCCGGACTATGGATTTGGGGATCATCTCCCCGGCGTCCCCCTCATGGTGGGAACGGGGCCCATAGGTGTTGAAAGGTCTGATGATAACGGTGGGCAGGCCATAGGCGCGGTGATAGGCGCGGGCATAGGCCTCCCCGGCCAGCTTGCTGGCTCCGTACACGGTGCAGGGCTGGGTCGGGTGGTTCTCCGCCATGGGGACATATTGCGCGGAGCCATAGACCTCCGAAGAAGAGCAGTGAACAAAGCGGGTTACCTTGGCCCTTCTGGCAGCGGCAAGCAGGAGTAGAGTCCCCTCGGCATTGACCCTGTGGTTTTCAAAGGGGTGGGCAAGGGAATGTCTGACCCCCAGGCAGGCAAGGTGAAAAACTACCTGGATATCCTTGAGGGCCTGTTCCACATCGCCGGGGTCGGTGATCGAACCCTGGCTGAAGGCAAAATTAGGGTCAGCGAAATGATGGGAGAGGTTGGCGATCTTTCCGTTGCTCAGATTGTCGAGCACCCGGACCCGGCAGCCCCTTGCCAACAGCCGGTCAACCAGATTGGAACCGATAAAGCCTGCGCCCCCGGTAACAAGGCAATGCATGCGCTCAAGCCGAATCATCGGAGAATCTCCTTGATACTGTCACAGACAAAGACAATCTGTTCTTCGCTAAGCTCCGGATACAGCGGAAGGGAAAGCAGGCGCTGCGCACAGGCTTCCGCCACGGGGAAAGAGCCGGTGGGCAGGCGCAGGTGGGCATAGGCCTGTTGCCGGTGCAGGGGCAGAGGGTAATGGAGGCCGGTGGTGATACCTTTTTTTGCAAGTGCCTCCATGACGAGATCCCGATTTTTAAGCTGGATCACAAAAAGATGGCAGGCGGGCAGATTGCCGGGTGCGGTTTTGGGCAGGGTCAGGCCGGGCAGATCCCGCAGAAGTTCCCTGTAGCGTTGCGCGTGCCTTCGGCGCGCTTCGGTCCACTTGGGCAGATGTTTGAGTTTTACGGAAAGAGCGGCAGCCTGCAGGGCATCGCAGCGGCCATTGTATCCCTCTCTGGCATGATAGTACTTACGGGTCTGTCCATGATCCCGGAGCATGGCAATGGTTGCGGCAAGCTCGGGATCACTGGTGGTCACCGCACCAGCATCGCCGCAGGTGCCGAGATTTTTCCCTGGATAAAAGGAAAAAGCTGCAGCCCGGCCCAGGGAGCCGGCGGGGCGCCCTTTGTATTCGGCCAAGTGCGCCTGGCAGGCATCTTCCACCACCCACAGGTCATGTTTTTTTGCGATGACGGTGATGGTGTCCATATCTGCTGTTTGCCCATAGAGATGCACAGGGACAATGCCCCTGGTTTTTGGCGTGATGGCGGCTTCGATTTTTTCGGGATCGAGGGTATATGTTCTCGGATTGATATCCACAAAAACTGGTCTGCCCCCGGCCTGGCTGATGGCCTCGGTTGTGGCGATAAAGGTATTGGGGACGGTAATCACTTCATCTTCGGGTTGCAGTCCCAGAGCAATAAAGATGAAACGCAGGGCATCGGTGCCGCTGTTGAGGGCGAGGCAGTATTTGCTGTGCGTGAGGGTGGCGAATTCCTCCTCAAAGGTTGTGACATATTTGCCGCCGATAAAAGCGGCGGAATCTAAGATTTCTTCCCAGATCGGGAGGATTTCCTGTTTGAGGGTGCTGTTCTGCGCCTTGAGATCGAGAAAGGGGATATTCATGTTTGCGGGGTTTTCTTGATGAATTTGGCTGGGTTTCCGGCCCAGATCTCACCGGGGGGCACGTCTGTCAGCACCAGACTCGCGGCGCCGATGAGGGCGCCGGCTCCGATAGTGATCCCGCATAAAATAGTGGAGCTGGAACCGATGGAGGCCCCCTGACCTACAACGGTGGACATTACCTGCCAATCGGGTTCGGTCTGCATGCTGCCATCTGGGTTCACTGCTCTGGGGTGCCTGTCATTGATGAAGGTAACATTATGGCCAATAAACACCTGATCTTCGATGGTGACCCCTTCACAAATAAAGGTGTGGCTTGAGATCTTGCAGCGTTTCCCGATGGAGGCGTTTTTTTGGATCTCGACAAAGGCCCCGATCTTTGTCTGCTCCCCGATGCGGCAGCCATAGAGATTAACAAAGGCATGGATGGAAACATCCTTCCCCAGGGAGACATTGGGAGCAATCCGGCAAAATTCCATAGGGTCTTCCTTATTGGTATTCGATGCGAACGTTGGCGCCATCGTTTTTGATGGAGCGTTCCGCCGCCTCAAGCACGCGCAGGACCCGCAAGGCGGATTGGCCATCGGTCAACGGTTGCCGTTTTTCGGTGATGCAATCGGCAAACTCTTTTGCCACCAGCAACAGTGCTTCCCTGCCGTCAATTTGCGGCGAGTGGATGTCTCCGGAGCGGTAGGAGACCATGAGTTGTGACTTTTGATCCTGCTCCATGGAGTTGAGTTCAATTCCCTTGTCGTATACCTTGATTTTTTCAGCCGGGACAAGATCATTCCATTCGATCATCTTTTTGCTGCCGCCGATAATCGTTTTTCTGATCTTGACTGGGGAAAGCCAGTTGACGTGGAAGTGGGCGATGAAATTGCTGGGATAGGTCAGGGTGACATAGGCGATATTTTCAATGTTGTTACCTGTATGAGCCATGCCATGGGCGCTTACCTGGATGGGCTTTTCAGGAAATAAAAAATCCACGATGGCAAGATCATGGGTGGCTAGATCCCAGATGACGTTTACGTCGCTTTGGAACAGTCCGAGATTGATGCGGATTGAGTCAAAATAAAGAATCTCCCCCAATTCTCCCGCATCGATGATCTGTTTGATTTTTCTGACTGCGCCCGTGTAGCAGAAGGTGTGGTCACACATCAGGCGCAGGTCGTTTTTTGCAGCGAGCTCCACCAGTTCGCTGCCTTGGGCGACACTGGCTGCCAGGGGTTTTTCCAGTAGGACATGCTTGCCCTTTTCCAGGGCGGCTTTTGCCAAGGGATAATGAGTGCCCACCGGCGTGGCAATGGCAACGGCCTCAACCTTGTCGTCGTTAAGAATATTTGCAACGGTTGTGGTTTTTTGTACAGAGGGGAAGGGAGCCATGACATGGGTTAATCTTTTTGGGTCAAGGTCGCAGGCCCAAAGGAGATTTGTTTCCGGACAAGTCATGAAATTTCGGATGAGGTTCGGGCCCCAGTAGCCGCATCCTATTACTGCCGTATTAACCATGTGATAGTTCCGCTTTTTTGTTTGCTACTGACAGCGCTTGTGTTGGTCAGATGAATTTAGTGGTTATGGTTTTACAATCATCTATGATCAGATCAAATCATATATATCATCATCTCAGGAGTATTTCTCCAGAAATTTTCTTTAGCCCTCTCAGAGAGAGGCCCTTTGTTTTTATAGTATCCTGACAAGGTGGGAAAGTGTGGACAAATGATAAGGGAAGAGTTTTTTACAAGTTTGACAAAAAATGTCATCTTGTGAACTATGGTATAGTTTTCTTGTCTCCAATAAATTTCTGTTCTGTAAATAAAATTGACTGCTAACGTGGTAACATAAAAATTGGCGCATTCTGCGGTAAGCTGACTATGATGGCAGTTTTGGGGAGATCATCAACAAGCTCCGCGAATTTCCTTGCGCGCTTGCATGAGGGCTTTTTCTGCAGGCGGAAGCTATTGTAGCTGTGGTTTGTCGGAGATATGGTTGTTGAATTCTTTCTGGTCATGAAATCAAAACGGGTTGCGTACGATTATCTTCTTGTGGCGTGTATCTTGCTTATCCTATAATGGTGAAGTGAGCTTTAGGAGCCATTATGAATGCCCTATTACATTTTTTACCATTTCGTTACGCTACTTTTTGCCGCTCATAAGATGGCGCTATGCAACAGTTTTAATAACGGCTTATAATTGGAACATCGGAACTAGGGACAGGGGTTATGAAAACACCATGGCGCTCTCCGGCAGGGGAGAATGAAAAGGGCCTTACCCTGGTGGAGTTGATGGTTGTGCTCGGCATAATTTCGATCCTGGGAGCTGTGGCTTTTTCGATGGCGGCCTCCACCGTGCCCCGCTATAATCTGCGGGCCGAGGCGCGCGAGTTGGTGATCAATTTCAAAAAAGCCAAGCTGGAGGCGATGAAACGCCGGCGGGATGTGGTGCTTGCCTTCACGCCCGGAGTTGGGACGGAGGGTGGCTCATATCAGATCTTCGCCGACGCTGATGGTAACCGTACTTACTCGGCGGGGGTCGACACCCATTTGGGTTTTCAGACGATGCGGCCGTTTGTGTTGCTGACTAATATCACATTTACCGGCAATAATACCTGGTATGATAGTCGCGGGATGGTGACAGCCGCCAAAACCGGGCGTTGCGAAATTCGGATGAGTGATGGCAGCAACAGATACCGCCTGGTGTTGTCGACTACCGGGGCGGCGCGGGTGGAAGCCAGTAAGGATGGAGGGACGACGTGGACCGTGCAATGATCAATACTGGCCCTCGCCGCCTTCTGACCGCCGGGTTCACCCTGGTAGAGCTGATGGTCGCCCTGGCTTTGGGCAGCATTGTCATGGCGGCGGTGATGACCGCATTTTTGTCACAGCATAACACCTATCTTGCTCAGGGGCAGGTGGTGGAGATGCAACAGAACGCCAGGGTGGCACTGGATATGCTGGAGCTTGATATCCGTAGCGCAGGATATGATCCCAACAATCTGGGAGCGGGGATTACCACGGCTGGGGTCAACAATCTGGTGTTTACCCGTGATAACGGTGCAGGTGTTCTGGAAACCATCAGTTATATTCAGGTTGATGCCTTTGTCGCCGAAGGTCGTAATGACGGGTTGGTGGATGACCTGGGCCGGGACGATGGCACTGGAGCCGGGCTTCTCCCTGTTGCCGAAAATATTAGCCAGCTGGAATTTCGGTACTTAGACGGGGATGGCAATGCTACTGCTGTGGTGAACAATATTCGTTCCATCCAGGTTTCTATCCTGGCGCAGTCGGCTCGGTCAGAAGCTCAATCCAATCCGGGACGGGACATATATACCACTCCTTCTGGTGTGCCATGGCAGGCACCGGTCGGCTTTTGGAACCTGTATCTGACGACAACGGTGTATTGCCGGAACCAGGGGTTGTGAGTATGGATACTCGCAAACGGCAAAAGGGTTTTACCCTGGTCGAGGTGCTTGTTGCCATTATGGTGTTGACCATCGGTATTCTTGGTGTTGCCGCTATGCAGATTACCTCCATGGGAGGTAATACCCTCGCTGTGCGGATCACCAAGGCCTCTACCTGGGGTGGGGATACGATTGAAACGCTCATGGGCAGAGCCTATACCCATGCGGATCTGGTTGATGATAATGGCAACGGTGTTTTAGGACTGAATCATACGGATACTGCGGGCAGCCTGGCCGATGGCGGACCGGTCGTCAATGGAGACTTTACGGTATTTTGGAATGTAGCAGATAATTACCCCATCTTCGGCTGCAAGACCATCCGGGTGCTTGTCCGGCGCAGCGACCTGATTTTAATGCGGACTATTTCTTTTGATTTCAGCAAGATGGAGCCTATCTGATATGGCACTGATACGGATCTTGCCAAAGGGTATGAACGATGAGGGTGGTTTTGTCCTGGTGGGGGCCATGCTCGTCCTTCTGTTGCTGATGCTGATCGGAATTTCTGCTTCTAATACCACCACTATGGAAATCCATATTGCCGCAAGTGACCGGATGCGCAAAGAGGCCTTTGCCCAAGCTGACGGCGGCATCCAGCTTGCTATTCGGCTTGTCGAAGAAAGTCTTGGCACTCCGGGTGGATTTACTGCCGTTGATGCAAATGGCGTGCTGATTGACCCGTTTAATCCCAATAATACGATGTTGATTGTTGATATGGCCTTGTCGGACAATGAGGGTGTCGCGGCTGTGCCGTCTGATGCGGCCAGAGATGCGGCGTATTTCCCTGAAGGGTATAATCCAGCCTTGCCCAATGCCCCTCACACCAATTTAACCGCAGCCGGGGTAACCGGGGTAACAGAGGGCGCAGGGCTGCAAATGGTGGCGGGGTATGAAGGCAAGGGAAAGGGTGCGACCGGTGGGGGCACAAACATTCTCTATAGCATTTATTCCCAGCATGTGGGCAATGCGGCAAGTGAATCTGTGATAAGGGTCGACTGGCGTCATGTTATCGGCCTTGAGCTTGAAAGCCGGTATTGAAAGAGAAGGAGACCATCATGGAATCATGTGGACCGACAAAGGCCAGGGCCATTCGTTTTCTTCTGGGTTGCGGCTTGGCGCTGTGTTTTCTGCTTGGCCAGGCATCTTCCGGTTTTGCCCTCGAAGTGATTGTCGATGATGCAACAACCACCGATGGCAGCGCGCGCGGTTTCTGGATGAACACCTCAGGCCGCTGGACCACTCAGGCCAACGGCAGCGCTCAGGGGGCCAGTCATCGCTACAATAATAATAATAATCCTCGCGAGGTACGCTGGTATCCGTATCTGGCCGCGGGCAGCTACCAGGTATCGATCCGCTATATCTCTGCCGCCGGACGGGCCACCGCCTTGCCCGTTAAAGTGCGTTACAATAACGGCGCTTCCACGGCCAACTATTCACTCAATCAGACCGCCGGCGGCGGGGCCTGGGTGGTGCTCGGAACCTACAGCTTTGTCGGCGGTGGCAACGAGTATGTCCATTTTACCAAGGCAAATGATGCCACCACTGCCAGTGCCGATGCGGCCCGTTTTGTCCAGGTGGTGGTTAATACCGCGCCGGTGGCGGTTGCCGACAGTATTTCAGTCGTAGCTGGCGGCACTGCTACCAGTCTGACCACTGGAAGCACCAGTGTGCTGGCCAATGACAGCGATGCCCAGGCTGATCCGCTTACTGCTATTTTGGTGAGCGGCGTCAGCCATGGCAGTCTCAGTTTGAATGGTGCCGGCACCTTCTCCTACACCCATAACGGTGACGCGGCCACTGCTGATAGCTTTACCTACAAGGCCAACGATGGGGCGTTTGACTCCAACGTGGTCACGGTCAGCATCGGCATCGTCCACCCGGTTCATGAGGTTTCAAGCCACACCAACAGTGAGTTCACCAGTGTGCCGATCAACCTGACCAGTTCGGCTGCCCCTCAAGTGATGATCGCCTCCTCCAACGACCACCAGTTGTTTTTCAAAGCATTCAACGACTATTCGGACCTGGACGACGACGGCACGGTGGACACCACCTACAAGCATTCAATCTCCTATTACGGCTATTTCGACAGCGGCAAATGCTACAATTACAGTGTCGCCAACCAGCGTTTTGAGCCCGCGGCCCTGGCCGACGCCGATAATTACTGCACCGGGGCAAACGACACTTACTGGAGCGGCAACTTTCTCAACTGGGCGAGCATGGCCCGAATCGATGTGATCAACAAGATCCTTTTTGGCGGTCATCGCCGGGTGGACACCGCTGCCGATACCGTGCTGGAACGGGCCTATCTGCCGCACGATGCCCACAGTTTTGCCAAATACTACGACGGCGCCGACCTGGCCAAGCTGACCCCTTTTACTCTGGATAACACGGGGACCAGCGCCAGCGCTAACGTGGTTTCCTCGCTGGCAAAGAGCACGAGTTCGGTGGCCTTAGTCGGCAGCGGCAACGTGAGCTTCATCATCTCTGGAGCCGGAGTGATCAATAATGGCGATTTTGTGGTCGCGCAGCCGACCAGCGATTCTACCAAGTTCATGCAGGGCAATGCGACGGTGGCCGGCAGTACGGTCACCATCAATGTCAGCAGCTCTGCCGGGGCCGGCACCTACAGCAGTTGGAATCTTTTCCCCCGTAAGAGTTTTGCTTACAGCGGCGGTACTTGGGTTAACAACGACTGGGTGCGGGTGGAACGGACCTCCAATCCGGCAATCTTTATGCAGGGCCAGGTAACGGTTAGCGGAGGCACTATTTATCTTTATGTCCGCGAGGCAGTGGGCACCACTACCAGTAGCTACAGCGACTGGTCCATTGTTCATCTTCAGAAATCCGGGATCACCCTTTGCAATACCACCGATGTCAACGGCAACACCTATTCGCAGGATGTAACCGAGCCGCCGTTGATAAAAGTTGTTAGGGGCAACTACAGTCTCTGGGCTGGCAACGAGCGCTGGCAGTGTACCTGGGACAGCGGCGCAAGCTACGACAACCATTCGGCCAGCAATGGCAATGACCCGGCCTCGTCGGGAAATCACGCTTATGCCAGTAGTCCCGTCTATGCCTCCGGTCTTGGCCAGAAAAATTATGTGGCCCGGGTTCAGGCCTGCGTGGCGGCCTTACTTGGCAATGAGAAGTGCAAGCAGTACCCGAGCGGCAATTACAAGCCCATCGGGCTTCTGCAGGTCTATGGTGATGATGATCAAATGTTTTTCGGGATGCTTGCCGGCACCTATAACAAGCATGTCTCCGGTGGTGAGGTGATCAGAAACATCGGCTCGATGAGTGACGAGATCAATGTGAGTACCGACGGTATCTTCAAAAAGGTGGCTGTGGCTGCCGGTGGTGCCATGGCCAATAACCAGGCCGAGGGTTTGGTCAATGCTTGGAGTCTCTATCGGGTTACCGGCTATTATCACGGAGACGGGACTTACAACAACACTGGTTCGGGTGATAACTGCAGCTGGGGTCTGGCGGCCGATTTTTCGTCAAGTGATCCGGTGATGTCCGATAGTAAATGCCGGAACTGGGGTAATCCTTTTGCCGAAATATTTTATCAGTCGATCCGTTATTTTGCCGACGGCGGGGTGAACGGGGTTTTTCGTTCCAGTTCTGCCACCGGGATCACCGGCCTGCCTACTCCGTTGCCATGGATCGATCCGTTGGACACTACCAATTATTGTGCCCGGCTCAGCGTGGTGAACCTCAACTCCAGTGTACTCTCTTATGATGCCGATGAACTGGACGGAGCCAGCTACGGAGTACAGACCATCTGGGATAACGCCGATCTGCCTGGCGATAAAACCTCCAAGGCGATGACCGATGTGGTTGGGGCCGGGGAAGGGATTCATGGCCACCAGTATTTTATCGGGGAGGTGAGCGGCAGCACCAATGGGGTGTGTACTGCCAAAACCATAAGCTCTCTGGGCGATGCCCTGGGCCTTTGCCCGGAATTGCCCAGGTTGCGAGGTTCCTACCGGATTGCCGGTCTGGCCCATTACGCAAAAACCAAGGATATTCGGCCTGCCTCTGCCAGCGGTGGCCGTGCCCTGACCGGCAAGCAGGCCATTGATTCTTACGCGGTGGCCATGGCTTCCTCTACGCCGTCGCTGGAGATCCCTCATCCGATCACCGGGGAAAAAGCGGTAACCATCCTGCCCGCCTGCCGTAACACCAGTCTCACCCCGAATGGCAACTGCGCCATTGTTGAATTTAAAATCGTCAGTCAGACGGCCAATAATGGCGGCGGAATCGGCCAGGGCAAGGTTTATGTCAACTGGGAAGACAGTGAGCAGGGCGGCGATTTTGATCAGGATATGTGGGGGATACTCGAGTACACGATCAATGCCAACACCAACACCATCGAGGTCAGTACCGACGTTATCGCCCAATCAACCGGTTACAGTATGGCCTTCGGCTACGTGATCAGCGGCACCAGCCAAGACGGTTTTCACGCCCATTCCGGGATCAACAGCTATACCTATAACGACCCGGCGACCATCGTCTCTGGCAGTGGTTGTGCTGCCGGTTGTCTGGTTGGAGGCGCTGTTTCCACCGCTCGCTATACCCTGGGGGCCGCTAGCGCGGGCCTGCTTAATGACCCACTCTGGTATGCGGCCAAGTGGGGCAACTTCACCGACAGCGATGGGAGTGGCACCCCAAATCTTACTTCAGAGTGGGATCGGCTGAACAACCTTACCGGCGAACTGACACCGGATGGAATCCCGGATGCCTATTTTTACGCCAACAATCCGGCCAACCTGGAAGCGTCTCTCAACCGGGTCTTTCTCTCCATTCTCCAACGTTCCTCTTCCGGCACGGCGGCGGCAGTGGTCGCAAATAACGTCAGCGGGGTGGGGGCGCTTTATCAGGCCTATTACGAACCCATGCGGCAGGATACCCTTGGCAACAAGGCAACCTGGATCGGGACCATTCAGGGTCTCTGGCTGGACAGCTATGGCTATATCAGAGAAGACAGCGGGGTAGCAGCCCAATTGGAAAATTATCTGATTGATCAGGTGATCCAGTTTTACTATGATGATGCCGAGAACAAAACCCGGGCCCGTCGCTACATCAGCACCAAAGCCGACGAGTTTGCGCCGTATTCAATGACAGGCACAGTGACGGCTTATGATCCGGTGACCGGAATTGTTACCCTTAACCTGACGGAGGCCAGCGGTGCGATCGGAAGTGGGCCCTTCAGTGACTGGACTGTTTATAACCTCACTACCGGAGCAAGCGGGACAAGCAGCACTGTGCGAACGATCAACGATCATGGCGTTGATATTTCCGCTGTTTTACCTACCGGCGCCTGGATCAACTTTGGCGATTCTATCATGGTTGCTCATTTTGATTATACGGTTGCCGAGCTCGATGAAATAAGGTCACTCTGGAATGGTAGAAAGAAACTGAGTTTCACTGGTGCTGATCCAACGTTGCAGAGGTCTTTTGCTTCTCCTGCCAGTGGAGCCGCCAATGGCGGGCGTTTTATCAAAACCTGGATCGACAGCGACGGCGATGGGGTGGTCGATGCCGGCGAGTTTATCGATTTAACCGCCACCAGCATCAATTCAAGCAACTATAACTTCTTTGACTTGACTACAGAGGCAGAAACCGAAAATCTGGTCGACTATATCCGAGGCAAGGAGATTGCCGGTTACCGAAACCGAACTTTGGACTACGACGGGGATGGGGTAGTTGAGGTCATGCGCCTTGGCGATATCGTCAACTCCACCCCCACCGTGATTGGGCCGCCTCAGGAAGGTTTCGATCTCCTCTACAAAGATGCAACCTATGCCACTTTCAAAAGTCTGTACGCCAAGCGGCGACAGGTTCTGTATGTCGGCGCTAATGACGGAATGCTTCACGCCTTTAACGGCGGTTTTTACGATTCGACTACCAGGGCCTTTTTGGCTGCCGGGCAAAAAATCGACGGCAGTGCAGCATCTGAACATCCGCTTGGCGCCGAACTCTGGGCCTATGTGCCGATGAATCTCCTTCCTCATCTTAAATGGCTTAAAGGAACTGATTATGGCCATGTCTATTATGTGGACGGCAAGCCGAAGGTATTTGACGCGAAGATTTTTACTCCCAGCGTCGATCATCCCTACGGGTGGGGTACCTTGCTGGTGGTTGGCATGCGACTGGGTGGCGGGCCAATGACCGTTGACACAGCCGGAGATGGTTTAGTGGGAGATCCCACCCCCAACGACAACCGGACTTTTCGTTCGGCCTATTTGGTGATGGACATCAGCAACCCGGAGAACGAACCGAGTCTGCTGGCCGAGATTCAAGTGCCTGACGGCAGTTATGGCACATCCTACCCTGCGGTGGCAGCGGTCAAGGGAAAGGCCCCCGACCCGGACCCGAACAAATGGTATCTGGTCTTTGGTTCTGGGCCGGAAAATCTGGCTACCGCTGAGAGTACCAGCACCGCGAAGATTTATGCCTTTGATCTTGGGGAGATTGCCTCTCCCGCTTCCAGTACGGTGGCCGGAGTGCTGCCGGCTGGTTGTACCCAGGTTGGCGCGGGTGGTAATGGCTCTACCGGGAGTATGAAGATTCTATCCTGTGATACCGGTATTACGGCCAGTTTTGTCGGCGATCCTATTGCGGTGGACTGGGATCTTAATTATAAGGCGGAAACCGTTTACTTTGGTCTGGTTGGCAACAAGAATGCTACCAGCGGCCGGGTGATGCGTCTTGGCATCAATGAACAAAGTGATCTTACCTTCTGGTCGGCACCGAGTACCTTGCTCAATACCTTGCAGCCGGTGGTGGTCGGGGTTACCCCAGGTAAAGATGAGACCGGCCAGAAATGGATCTATTTCGGGACTGGTCGGTTTTATGTTAGTGTCGACCAGCCAACCACCGCCACTCAATCGATCTACGGGGTGAAGGAAACGGAGGTCGAGGTTGCCAAAGGTAGTCTGGCTGATGTCAGCTCTGTTCAGGTTGCCACCAGCGGTGATATAACCGGTTTCGGGGCGTTAAATACGTTTGATGCGCTTGAAAGCTCTGTCGTTAGTGGTGTCTATGGTGGCTGGTATATCAACCTTCCTCCTATTGAGGGTACGGCTGGTGTGGCACCGGCCACCAGGGTGATCAGTCCATCGGCTCTGGCAGGCGGGGTATTGTTTACCACCGTCTATCAACCCGGCCTGGATGCTTGTTCGGGTGAAGGTTACAGCCGTCTCTATGGCTTGTACTACAAAACCGGCACCGCCTATCCGAGCCCGACCGTTTTCGGCGAGGAGAGCATTGCCGGGGTGGCATATGCCCGATCGTTTGTCAGTCTGGGACGTGGTTTCGCCACTTCTCCCTCTATCCACACCGGCTCTGGCACCGGGAACAAGGCGGTGAGCATCTTTACCCAGCTCTCTACCGGCACCATTATCCGGACCGAGGCCAGTACCGTGACCGGTGTTCGCAGCGGGATGGAATCGTGGATAGAGGTAAGATAAGTGGCCAGATGGCGAGTTGCAGATAAATTAAGAATTGGAGACGGGGACGGTTTCCTGATTCTTCTGTGAGTGTCTGATGCCGGAAATATTGAACGACGACAATTATCTTCTTGGTCTTTTGGTTCGTGATCGGCTGATCAGTTCTGAACAGGAAAAATTTATTTCCGCCCGCAAGGCCCAGCAGCGGCAGATTCTGCTTAGGCAGCACAGTGCCAAGCGTAAGACTGATACCGGCAAGGAATGGGACGATAGTCTGAATTTCGTTGATATTATTGTCTCGCTGAACCTGGATTTATCCGGCAAAAAAGGGCATCTTCTTACCGAGGAGTTGATTTTTCGGGCCGTGGCCAAGGATTTGGGGCTGCCCTTTAAAAAGCTAGATCCTCTTGAGCTTGATCTTAAGATTGTTACCAAAACCATCCCCCGCACCTTTGCTTTTCGCCACCTGCTGTTGCCTTTTGCCATGAGCAATGGGGTGCTTGAGGTTGCCATCTGCAATCCCGAGAACAAAACAGTCCTGGCTGAGATTGAACGGGCTAATCAGCTTATCGTCAAGCCCTATCTGGCTACCAAGAGTGACATCCGCAAGACCCTGGCCGAGTTTTTTGGCTTCCAGTCGTCCATTACCGCGGCGGAAAGCCATCTGGCCCGACCCCTGGTTGATCTGGGCAATCTTGAGCAGTATGTGCGCATCTCCTCCACCGAGGAGGCGGCTTCTTCGGATCAGCATGTGACCTCGGCGGTGGATCATATGTTCAATTATGCCTTTGAACAGCGGGCCAGCGATATCCACATCGAACCAAAACGAGAGCAGGCCTTGGTTCGCTTGCGGATCGACGGGGTGCTGCATACCATTTACAAGCTGCCCAAGGTTGTTCATGCGGCCGTGGTCTCCCGGATTAAATCCCTCGCCCGTATGGATATTGCCGAGAAACGGCGGCCTCAGGACGGCAGGATAAAGGTGGATCGCGGCGGCCTTGAGGCGGAGATTCGGGTTTCCACTGTGCCGGTAGCCTTTGGTGAAAAGGCGGTGTTACGAATCCTGGATCCGGATATTCTTTTTCAGGATGTGGCTAAGATCGGATTTTCCGAGCGTGATCTTCAAGTGTATCAAAGCTTTATGACCGCACCGCATGGGATTTTTCTTGTTACCGGACCAACGGGCAGCGGCAAGTCAACCACCCTCTATTCGACTCTCAAGCAGATCGCCACCCCCGAGAAAAATGTGGTAACCGTCGAAGATCCGGTGGAGATGGTGCATGAGGAATTCAATCAGATTCCGGTGCAACCGCAGCTCGATGTGACTTTTTCCACCATCCTGCGCAATATCCTGCGCCAGGACCCCGACATTATCATGATCGGTGAGATCCGTGATCTGGATACGGCGGTGAATGCCATTCAGGCGGCGCTTACTGGGCATCTTGTCTTTTCGACCCTGCATACCAATGATGCCGTTGCCTCTATTAGCCGCCTGCTTGATCTGGGAGTGCAGCCCTTCATGGTCGGCTCCACCCTGTTGGGGGCCATGGCTCAGCGTCTGGTGCGGCGGATCTGCCCTCATTGCAGTGAAATTTTTCGTATGTCGGCTGATGAGCTGCGGGGCTTCGGCCTGCCGGTGCCCTTGGATGACGAGGGTGAGTTTGAGCTGCACCGGGGTAAGGGATGCCAGCAATGCCGGGGTACCGGCTATCTTGGGCGCTGTGGAATTTTTGAAATCTTTGCTATGACCGATAATATTCGCAAGCAGATCAGTGCCGGAAATGCGGAAACAGAGATCAGGCAGACCGCGAGGGAGGAAGGCATGACCACGCTCAAGGAGGATGCCTGGCGCAAGGTGAGGAGCGGGATTACCACTCCGGAGGAGGCCTTGCGGGTAACCGGCGCGGATTAGGGGTTGTGCGCCCCCTCGCTTTTTAGGGCCGAATGTATTATAGTTGCAAATGTGATCCCCTTGTCCCCTCAGGTGAGGGTTTTTTTCTTGAGGGTTTTGGCACAGACGTACGGGGGAAAATGTGGCGGTAAAGGTTGTCTGCACCAACAAGAAAGCCTACCACGATTTTACTATTGAGGCGGAGATCGAGGCAGGTCTTATGCTATTGGGTTCGGAGGTTAAATCCCTCCGGGCTGGCAAGGTTAACCTGCGGGACGGCTTTGCCAAGATTAAAAATGACGAGGTTTTTCTCCAGCGGGTGCATATCTCGCCATACAGCCATGCCACTTATGATGCGCCGGATCCAGTGCGGGAACGAAAAGTTTTGCTTAAGAAGCGCGAGATCCTCAAGCTGGTTGGCAAGATTCAGGAAAGAGGGTACTCTCTGATCCCTCTGAAGATGTATTTTAACGAGAGGGGGAAGGCCAAGGTGGTTCTGGGTCTGGCCAAAGGCAAAAAGCTTTATGACAAGCGAGAATCGCTGAAGAAGAAAGATACGGACCGTGAGATTGATCGGGCCATGCAAAAGTACAGATAAACCTCAGTGCCAAGTGCTCAGTTTCGAGTTCAGAGTACTCAGCACACAGCACTAATAACTCAGCACTTACAAATATGGGGGCGAAACGGATTCGACGGGGATATGTAAGCTCAGGTTGCATGCCGAGGTTTCTACCAACCTCGTAAAACAGGTAGAGCAAAATATAGTCGCAGACGACTATTCTTACGCTGTAGCAGCTTAAATGCTACCGGTCTTTCGGCCTACTCCTGCGCGGCCGAAAAGAACGTCGACTAGCGGGATAGCCTACGGTGCGCGCCTGCCGTGCCGATGGCGAAATTCAGTAGGATAGTGCCGAAAGCCTCTTGTTCTGGAGGGGCCGAGGCACGATAAGCAGCCAAACAGAACTAAGCATGTAGATATCGGGAGGGGAGTATTTTCGGACGCGGGTTCAACTCCCGCCGCCTCCACCA
>DOZO01000016.1 GCA_003517965.1 Desulfobulbaceae bacterium | reverse complement strand
CGCAACTCTTGTAAGCATGATTTGAGTAATGCATGCGCTTTTGGATCAAGGCCACTCATCGGCTCGTCGAGTACGTATAACTCCTTGCTTGCAAGAAAACAGGCCGCTAATCCTATTTTTTGGGTCATCCCCTTGGAGTAGGAACGAACCGGACGGGATAATGCCGAAGGGGCCAAGTCGAGTGCTTGCAACATTTTCTCTGACTTGGCTTGGTCATATGGTAGGGCTTGCAGTTTCAGTATGTATTTCAAGAAATCCATGCCGGTAAGGTAATAAGGCGGCATAAAACGCTCGGGCAAGAATGACAAGAGCTTACGTGATTCGGTCAGGCGATGACTTACTTCAAAGATTTCGATAGTGCCGCTATCCAGGGCGCAAAAATCGAGCAGGCATTTTATCAGGGTGGTTTTGCCAGCGCCGTTCATGCCAACCAGCCCAAAAAATTCGCCGCTGGCGATATCCAGGTTGATCTCACGCAGAACCTGTGAGGCTCCGTAGCCCTTGGAAACATTCTGGAAATGAATGGCTAATGGGGGCATGGCAGACTTGGGATTAAGAGAAGTTGTCAAATTGTTGTGCTCTGATTTCAATCAGCTTATGTTCCTTGATTCAGGTTTGTTGCGTTACAAGGCCGACAAGACAGAAAGAGTCTAATGGAAGGAAAATACAGTGTCAAGGAAGGACTTGCAAGAAAGAGGAAATGACTTCTCTCACTGCGGCAAAAGAAGTCAGGCTGAAAATTTGGCGTCTTATTTCCGCCCCGCCTGGTACCCCCTTGAAATACCGACCAGCGTGATTTTTTATCTGGGAGGGTGGCGTGTCTGGCTGGTGCTTGGCAATTAGGGTCAGGTGGCGGTTCAGGGCCTTTATTCTGTAGGCGAGGGATGGGTTTTCCGGCGCCTCGGCGGAGAAAATCCAGGGGGCGCCCAGGGCACCCCGGCCGATCATTACCCCGTCGCAGCCGGTTTCCGCCAGCATCCGCAGGCCGTCGGCATGGGAGGTGATGTCGCCGTTGCCGATCACCGGAATGGAAACTGCCTGCTTTACCTGGCTGATGATCCGCCAGTCTGCGGTGCCGCTGAAGCCGTCGCTCCAGGTTCGGGCGTGGACCGTTATCGCTGCCGCGCCGTTTTCCTCCGCCATTCTGGCAAAGTCGCAGGCGGTGACGGTTTGGTGGTTCCAGCCGGAGCGAAATTTTACGGTCACCGGCACTGCAGAATTTTTTACCACAGCCCTGATTATCTTGGCAGCCAGAGCAGGTTCCTTCATTAGAGCGCAACCTGCTCTTTTTTTTATGACTTTCTTAGCTGGACAACCCATGTTGATATCGATGAGATCAATGGAATGCTCTGAAAGCATGGCCGCCGCCTCACCCATGATCTCCGGTTCAGCACCAAAGAGCTGCATGGCTACAGGCCGCTCAGCAGTCACGGTTTTGAGCATATCCAAGGTACTTTGTTGGCGGAAATGGAGCCCGTGGCAGCTGATCATCTCTGAGAAACATAAGCTGGCGCCGTACTCTCGGCAGAGCAGGCGAAAGGCCAAATCGCTGTATCCTGCCAAAGGGGCGAGGATGAAGGGGGTGTCAAGGTTCAGGGTGCCGATGCGCATTATGGAAAAGGTCAGGTTGCAAGTCGCAAGGTTAAAAAAATTGCTACGGCTGAAAATATTTTGGTTCAGGGGAGATTGGCTTCGACACGGGAACACCAATAGCCTGACCGGCGAGATTGGTTGACTACCGCGAAAATAACGATGCCGTTGGCTGATGGTTTGTAAACGAGAAAAATTGGGAACCCCTTAACGGCTATGCGTCGTGTTCCCGAAGCAAAGGGAAAACCGGCATTTGGAAAATTTAAGGCCAGTTCCAAGGCTAAGACCACAGTCTTTTCAACGGCAATAGTAAAATTTGCGCCTAACCCTTTTTTAACTGTGTTGTAGTGTAACACCTCTGCGAAAAATTCTTCTCGTGCAACGGTGACAAATTTAATATTATTCATTGGCAGATACGCTTAGCTTCGGCAAAAACATCTTCGGCGGAAAAGGCTGGCGCTGTGTTTGTTTCGTGGGTGGCGACACGACGCGCGATTTCTTTTTTCCAATCCAGTTCTACCTCCGCAAGCACAAGATCGTGCAAAGACTCCAACAGATAACCAGCGAGTCTCGCCCTGTCGCCGGGAGACAACCGGGATGCTTGTCGTTCTATTTCTATGGGAGACATAGTCATTAGAATCACCTTCCGATGTATAGCTTTTGACTTTTCTGTCGTCTTGAGCTTGTTATAAAATAGTTACAAAATTTCCTCAATAGCCTTGACTACATTCTCCACGGTAAACCCGAAGTAAGGGAACAGTTGCTCTGCCGGCGCGGATTCGCCGAAGCGGTCGATGCCGATGACCTTGCCCCTGGTGCCGACATAGCGATACCAACCACTGGTGACTCCAGCTTCAATAGCTACCCTGGCTTGGACCGTATCCGGTAGCACGGATTGTCGATATGCCTTGCTCTGGCTTTCGAAGCAATCGGTGCTGGGCATGGAGACCACACGAATATTCTTGCCCATAGCCCCAAGCTCTTTGGCTGCCGCTATTGCCAACTCGACCTCGGAGCCGGTGGCGATGAGGATGGCTTCCGGGGTACCGTCGCAATCGAGCAGGACATAGCCGCCCTTGGCAATGTTGGCCAGCTGTTTAGCGCTGCGGGGTTGGTGGGGTAGATTCTGCCGGGAAAGCAGCAGGCAGGTGGGGCCGGTATAGCGTTCGATGGCAACTTTCCAGGCTATTGCAGTTTCTACCGCATCGCAGGGCCGCCATAGGCCCATGTTTGGGATCAGCCGTAGAGTGGCGGCCTGCTCCACCGGCTGGTGGGTGGGACCGTCCTCGCCCAGACCAATGGAGTCGTGGGTAAAAACATATACCGAACGCTGCTTCATGAGTGCGGCCATGCGCAGGGCGTTGCGGGCGTATTCGGAAAAGATCAGAAAGGTGGCAGTGTAGGGGATGAAGCCGCCGTGCAGGGCGAGGCCGTTGGCAATGGCGCACATACCGAATTCGCGAACTCCGTAATGGATATAGTTGCCGCCCTTATCAGTGTTGATGCCCTTAGTGCCGGACCAGATGGTCAGATTGCTGCAAGCCAGGTCGGCTGAGCCGCCAAGGAATTCTGGCAACAGTGGGCCATAGCCGTTTAAGCAGTTTTGTGAGGCCTTGCGGGTGGCGACCTTCTCCGCCTTGGCGTTGACGTTGTCGATGTAGGCACCTGATTTTGCCTGCCAGTCGGCAGGGAGTTTGCCGGCAAGCCTGCGCTCAAGTTCAGCGGCAAGTTCAGGGTACGTTGCTTGATAAGCGACAAGACGGGTATTCCATTCAGCTTCCCGGGCGGCGCCTTTGTCCTTGGCGCTCCAGCCAGCATAGATCTCCGTGGGGATTTCAAAGGCAGGGTGGGGCCAACCGATGGCCTGGCGAACCAAAGCGATTTCGGCCTCACCCAGAGGCGCGCCGTGGCAATCCTCTTTGCCCTGCTTATTGGGAGAGCCCCAGCCGATCACGGTTTTGCAGCAGATGAGTGTGGGTTTATCCGTTACGATCCTTGCCTCGGCAAGGGCTTTTTTTACTGCCTCTGCGTCATGACCGTCTACGCCTTCAATAACATGCCAGCCGTAGGCACGAAAGCGCATGGGAGTGTTATCGGTGAACCAGCCTTCTACCTCGCCGTCGATGGAGATGCCGTTGTCATCGTACAGTGCGGTGAGCTTGCCCAGGCCCAGGGTACCGGCAAGGGAGCAGACTTCGTGAGAAATTCCCTCCATCATGCAGCCGTCGCCCAGAAAAACATAGGTTTGATGATCGATAATTGCATGGCCCGGTCGGTTGAACTGGCCTGCCAAGGTTCTTTCAGCAATGGCCATTCCTACCGCATTGGCAATACCTTGGCCTAAGGGCCCGGTGGTGGTTTCGATTCCGGGGGCGTAGCCGTATTCCGGGTGGCCAGGGGTTTTGGAGTGGAGTTGGCGAAAGTTTTTAATCTCTTCAATGGGCAGATCGTAGCCGCTGAGGTGGAGCAGGGAATAAAGAAGCATGGAGCCGTGACCGTTACTTAGAACAAAACGGTCGCGGTTGGCCCATTTGGGGTTGGCTGGATTATGGCTAAGAAAGTCGTTCCACAGGACTTCGGCAATATCGGCCATGCCCATGGGCGCGCCAGGATGGCCAGATTTAGCTTTCTGGATGGCATCCATGCTAAGGGCGCGGATGGCATTGGCAAGTTCTCGGCGTGACGACATGAGTATCTCCAATTTTTGATTCTGTAGTAAAAAAAATTACCAGGATGAAGGATGATTACAAAATACTTTTATATACCTTTCCCTGCGGGATAATGGCAAATATATTTTTTGCACTCAGCACTCACTTCTCCAGACCCTTGTTTTTTTCGTAATCGTTCACCTGGGGCACCAAAATTTAAGATAAGCCCAGGAATGTAAGCGTTCAGCAGTGCCGCAGATGCGCGAAAGATGCTTGCGAAATGTGCTATTGCACATAAGCAGGCCGATGACAAAGCAGATGTGGTGCTGCTGAACGATTACTTTTTTTCATAACGGGAGAGGGCATTGTAAAGGCGGATATATATATCTTCGCCTAACTTGTCCACCAGGGTTTCAACGGCCTGTTTTTTGTGGGTATCGGTTTGCAGGGAATAAGATTCTGAGAGGGCGAAGGTTGATTGCCAGGCCGTCTTGCCGGTGTTAGTGTCGGTAACGATGTAACTTACGCTCAGGGTGGAAATTAGGGCCTGGGCTTTACCCTGAGCGTCGTAGGCTCGACCGGTATAACTGACCGAGTTGATCTTGCCGTTTAATACATAATCGGCTTCCCCTGAGTTGGTTACGACTTTAAACTGTTTACTTTGTCCCAGCCAGTCCTGCAGGGCATTGTGGATGTCGGAGGCAAGCCTGATTTCATTGGTTGGATTTGACCAGAGGGGAATATGAAGCTTGAGTATTCGACTCTGTTTGTCAGGTGGGAGCATGTTGGGGTTATGATAGCCGCACCCAGTGAGAATCAGCAGGACTAAAAGCAGGCTCAGACTTTTTAGCAAGTTAGGAATTATCCCCGATGTTTTTCTGAGAGAAAATAATTTCGTTAACGCACTTATTCCGTTTATCGGAGTCAGGGTAAAGATTTCCATGGTCTCTGCCTCTGTGGGTGTCCGGGCCTTAAATTACGATATTGATCAACTTGTTTGGCACCACAATAACCTTACGCACAGGATTGCCGTCCAAAAATTTTTGCACCTTGTCATCAGCCAGGGCCATTTTCTTAAGGTCGGCATCGCTGGTGCCAGGGGCAACCTGGAGCTGGCTGCGTACCTTACCCTTTACCTGGATTACAATAGTGATCTCCTCTTCTCGTACTGCTTCGGCATCGTACTCTGGCCAGGGTACTTCGGCAAGGGGGATGGGATGTTTGGTCAGCTCCCAAAGTTCGGCAGTAAGATGCGGCACCATGGGGGAGAGCAGAGCAAGCATGGCCTCGATGGCCTCGCGGATCACGGCTGGGTCTGGGGAGTTGCCGTTTTCGTCTCCGGCAAGGCTGTACAGGGTATTGGTAAGCTCCATTACTGAGCTGATGGCGGTGTTGAAATGGAACTTTGCCTCGATATCTGCTCCGAACTTGCGGATGGTCTGATGGGTTTTTCGGTGCAGGGCAGTACTTGCCGCATTCATTTTTAGTGGGAGCTCAAAGACAGGGTTGGCAAAAACGCCAAGGTTTTCGTCAACCAGACGATGTACCCGGTTCAAAAAACGAAAGGCTCCTTCCACGCCCTGGTCGCTCCATTCCAGATCCCGTTCCGGCGGAGCGGCAAAGAGGCTGAACAGGCGGACCGTGTCGGCTCCGTATTTTTCGATCAACTCATTAGGGTCTACCACGTTGCCCTTGGATTTAGACATCTTGGTGCCGTCTTTGATGACCATGCCCTGGGTGAGCAGGTTGGTGAACGGCTCGTCAATACTCAGGTAGTCGAGATCACGCATGACCTTGGTGAAAAAACGGGAGTAGAGCAGGTGGAGGATTGCATGTTCTACCCCGCCGATGTACTGATCTACCGGCAGCCAGTAAGCGGCTTGTTCTTTTTTTAGTGGCCCGTCGGTGCAGCGAGGGCTGGCATATCTGGCAAAATACCAGGAGGACTCGACAAAGGTGTCCATAGTATCGGTTTCGCGGCGGGCCGGGCCGTTACATACAGGACAGGTTGCTTGGTAGAAGCTTTTTAGAGTATGCAGCGGTGATTTGCCGGATTTATCAAACTGGATATCGGTAGGCAGGGTGATGGGTAGATCACTTTCTGGCACCGGTACTACCCCGCAATGGGCACAATGAAGCATGGGAATGGGGGCGCCCCAGTAACGCTGCCGGGAGATGCCCCAGTCGCGCAGGCGGAAGGTGGTGCGCTGGCAGCCGAAGCCTTTTTCTGATGCCGTCGCAATGATGGCGGCCTTGGCCTTTTCCGAGGGCAGGTCGGTGAATTCGCCGGAGGTGATCAAGATGCCTGGCCCTTCGTAGGCCTCAGTCATGGCGGAAGATGCCAGAATCTCGTCTTCGGGCTGAATGACAACCCGGATTTCAATCCCGTATTTTCGGGCGAACTCGAAGTCGCGCTGGTCATGGGCCGGGACGGCCATCACCGCGCCGGTTCCGTATTCCATGAGGACGAAATTGGCCACGTACACTGGTAATTTCGCGCCGTTAAAAGGATTGAGGCAGTAGCCTCCGGTGAAGACTCCCTCTTTTACCACCTCGTCTTCCGGACTTTGCCGTTGTTTCTCGATCTTGATCCGGGCAACGAAATCCTTGACCGTCGCTTCTTGAGTGGTGCCAGCGCTCAACTCAAGGGCCAGGGGATGTTCCGGGGCAATGGACATGAAGGTCGTGCCGAAGATGGTATCTGGTCGAGTGGTGAAAATGGTCAGCATTTCCCCAGAGTTTTCGATAGGGAAGTTCACCTCGGCGCCTACGCTCTTGCCGATCCAGTTGCGCTGCATGGCGAGCACCTTTTCCGGCCAGCCCGTGAGCTTGTCGCAACCAGAGAGCAACTCTTCGGCGTAGTCGGTGATCTTGAAAAACCAGCTGTTCATTTCCCGGGGCAGTACGGCCTGGTCACAACGCCAGCAGGCTCCGTCGATGACTTGTTCGTTGGCAAGCACAGTCTGGCAGGTTTCGCACCAGTTGACCGTGGTCATTTTCTGGTATACCAGACCCTTTTCATACATCTTGATAAAAAGCAGCTGCTCCCAGCGGTAGTATTTGCTGTTGCAGGTGGCGATCTCGCGATCCCAGTCGTAGCTGAAGCCCATGCGCTGCAACTGTTTTTTCATGTAGTCGATGTTTTCGTAGGTCCATTTGGCTGGATGAGTGTCGTGTTTGATTGCCGCATTTTCGGCAGGCAGGCCGAAGGCATCCCAGCCCATGGGATGAAGGACGTTGAAGCCTTTCATTCGTTTGTAACGGGCTACCACGTCGCCGATGGTATAGTTGCGGACATGGCCCATGTGGATGCGGCCTGAAGGGTAGGGGAACATCTCCAGCAGGTAGTATTTAGGCCGGGTTGGATCTTCCTGTGCCTTGTAGGTGTTGTTATTAAGCCAGTAAGCCCGCCATTTTTCTTCAATGGCCTGGAAATCGTATTTCATATTCGTTGTTCCGGTTTTTTTAGGGGCTGTTAATGAATAAAATATGCTTTTTAGTTTATTCATTTACAGCCCTTTATGCCGCTCAGGTTATTGTCAAGTCGAGGTTATTTATGAACAACGGTTCAGTGTCGATAACTATTCAGTTGACGGGAAATTATGGTGGGCAAGATTTTCAAAGGTGGTGAAGCGGTCAAGAAAGGCCAACTCCACGGTGCCGGTTGGCCCATTACGCTGTTTGCCGATGATAATCTCGGCGATACCCTTTCTTGGGTTATCCTCGGCCTTATTGTACACCTCATCCCGATAGATGAAGACGATTAAATCGGCATCCTGTTCGATGGCGCCTGATTCGCGCAGGTCGGAAAGCTGGGGCCTTTTGTTGGGGCGGCTTTCCAGGCTGCGGTTCAGCTGAGAAAGAGCGACAACCGGGATGTTGAGCTCCTTGGCCATGGCTTTGAGCGAGCGGGATATTTCACTGATTTCCTGTTCGCGGGACTGGGCATTTGTTCTGCCCCGCATCAACTGCAGATAATCCACCACCACCATGCCGATGTTGTGTTCCGTTTTCAGGCGTCTGGCCTTGGCCCGCATCTCCAGTACTGTGATGGCCGGGGTGTCGTCGATATAGATGGGCGCCTCGGAAAGCTGAGTCACCGCCCGGGTAAGCTTGGGCCAGTCCTGATCCTTGAGAAAGCCGGTCCGCAGGCGCTGGGCATCAACCCGGCTGATAGAACAGAGCATTCTCATGCCCAGTTGTTCTTTAGACATTTCCAGGCTGAATATTGCCACCGGCACTTTGTGGAGCAGGGTAGCGTTTTGCGCTATGCTGATGGCCAGGGCAGTTTTGCCCATACTGGGACGACCGGCCAGAATGATGAGATCAGAGCGTTGCAACCCGGCGGTCATTTTGTCAAAATCGTGATATTCGGTGGGCACACCAGTGATATGTTCTTTGCGTTCGTAGAGCTGTTCGATGTATTTGAAGGTGCTGGAGATAACGGTCTTGAGCGAGTGGTAGGACTGACCGCTCTTGGCTCGGGAGATCTCAAAGACGGTTGTTTCCACGTCATCAAGGAGTCCGTCGATATCGTCCTGTTCTTCGTAGCAGCGGCTGGCGATCTCGGTACCGGTGGCGATCAGCTTGCGGAGGATGGCTTTTTCCCGCACTATTCTGGCGTAATAGGCAATGTTGGCGGCAACCGGCACAATATCGGTCAGGGTGGCCAGGTAGGTGGGGCCGCCAGTAGCCTCAAAGCGATTATTATCTTTTAAGAGATTGGAAACAGTGATGAGATCGAGGGGTTCGCCACGGTCAAACAGGGTAATCATGGCGGAAAAGATGTATTTGTGTGCGTCGCGGTAAAAATCGTCTTCGGTCAGAATCTCCGCCGCCCTGGGCATGGCTCCTTGTTGCAGCATGATTGAGCCGAGAACACATTGTTCGGCCTCAAGATTCTGCGGGGGCAAACGGTGAGTGGTGGTAGATCCTGGGCCTGATTCCATGGATTATCATTGGTTGTGAAGGAAGGGGGCGATTTTCCGCCCCTCAACTCGGTTATCTGCGCTATTCCGCGGCCAGGGGCAGGATTTCCACCGTGATTTCCGCGGAAATCTGGAAGCCGATTTTTACCGGTACCATGGTGACGCCCAGGGTCTTGATGGGCTCGGCAAGCATGATCTTTTTCTTGTCGAGTTCGATGCCGAGAGCGGCGAGCTTTTCAGCAATGTCAGTGGAGGTGACGGAACCATAGAGTTTGTTGTCATCTCCTGAACGATGGTTAATGACCACCTTGGCTTCCGTTATCTTCTTGGCCAGAGTTTCCGCCTCGTCACGCTGACTTTTCTTTCTTGCCACAATGGCGGCCTTTTCCTTTTCCAGATTGGTAAGGTTTGCCTTGGTGGCGGGCACGGCAAGACGACGAGGAATCAGGAAGTTGCGACCATAGCCGCCCTTTACCTTAACAACATCGCCTTCTTCTCCAAGGGTGTCAATGGTGTGTTTTAAAATTAGTTCCATGTTGTACCTCCGGTTGAACCCAGGTTTTATCGGGATTCATTATTGCTGAAAAATAAAGCCCCTGAGAAAGGGATCCAGTTTCATAGTCAATTGTTTTGGCTAAGACATCGAGATGTCATCCGCATCTTTTTCGATTCGTTGCTTCCTGAAATCAACCCAGACATCAGCAAGGCCGAGAGCGGCTATAAAGCCGATGCCGTAAATCTGCAAGAACAGGAGATTGTATATAATAATTCTGACCACCAGTGGCAGTGACCATTTTTGCATCAGGCTCGAAACAATCGCCAGGCCCTGCGAGAGATAAAGAACCAAAAGCACCAAGCCTGCATTTAAGCTCAGGGTGTTGAGCTTCGCATGGGGCATAAGAAGAGAGAATCCTGTCAGTATCACTAACCAGACCAGCAATTCCGGGAGCCGCCAGTTTTTAAAATCTTCCCGATTTATGCGGGAGGGATCTTTTTTCCTCAATAGCCATTGTCCAATTACGATGTTGAGCCAGACGGTACAAATGACCGAGATGAGAAGCAAGGCAGGGAAAAGCTGTGCTACCTGTTCTCTAAGCTGGGTGATAAAGTCTTTAATCGTGGCAAGATCATCAGCCTTAAAACGTCCTGAATCCTGATACAAAGAAAAGGTTGTTTCAAAACCCTTATCCAGACTCTGCCGCAGGTCAAGATAAGGATTGCTTTGGGTTGCCAGGCCGAGTAGCCAACCCGAGACAAGCCAGATAAAGACGAGATAGCCAATGCTCTTTGTGCCGGCGCGCTGGGCTGACTCATTATTCCTGTCTGCGTTGGCAAGGATAACGCCAACTGGCAGAAGAGTCAGTGTGAAAAAAAGACCAGAAATGGCGCCGGTCCATAAAGTCATGCCGATTGTAAGGCCAAGGGCTATGCTGATAACGAACCCACCCTGTTTCTGGCCGTAGACGCTCAGTAGATAATAAACGGGCAAAGGCATCAGACAAAGGAGCCATTCCAGGCCGACAGCAACTGTCGGCACAATAAAAACGAAGGCTGTTATTGCGATAGCCACGCTGGTCTTTATCTGTTTGCTTGCTCCTGTAGGCAAAAACATAGTTTCTGGCTTTTTTACTGGTGAGCCTGTCCGGCATAAGGCAACAGAGCAATCTGACGCGCCCGCTTGATTGCCTCGGTAAGCTGCCTTTGATGATGGGCACAGTTGCCATAGATGCGCCGCGGTATAATCTTGCCGCGCTCCGTTACAAAATTGCGTAGGGTTTTGACATCCTTATAATCAATCATCAAGCTCTTGTCTGTGCAGAACCGACAAACCTTGCGCCGGTTAAAAACCTTCTTTTTCTTAATAACCATGGTTATTCCTCTTTTCGGGTTCGCTATATAAGTATGCACCCAAAGGGTATAAGTTTCGTTTGAGCAGACAAGCTGCTCAACTCAGCTATAGTTTGTTTGCGATGGGTGGCAATAAACTATTCAGAGGCTTCGTCTGTAGCTTCATCAGGGCTGGTTTCCGGTTCGGCAAGCCCTTCTGGCTTGGGGGCATCCGGGGTGAATACATCCTGGGTTTTTACCGTCATGAACTTCAAAACCCGGTCATCAATGCGGATGAGCCGCTCCATTTCTTTTACGCCATCAGGCAGACCGGCATATTCGACATAGAGAAAATCACCCTGGATTTCTTTCTTGATGGGGTAAGCCAATTTTTTCAGGCCCCACCGGTCAGTTCTCACGATTGATCCGTTAAAACTTTCGATTGTTCCAGTTACCTTGTCGGCAACCGCAGAGAATTCAGTTTCTCCGGCTCCCGGTCTGACAATAACAATTGTCTCGTACCTACGCATTGCTTCCTCCTTGTGGTCATGTGGCCCTTGCTTTTTGCGTTTCATGCGAAGAGCAAGGAGGTATGTGGGAAAAAAGTAACCGTCCAGTTCCAGTATGGATTTGAATGGTTACAAAAAACAATCGCACTTGATAGCAATTAACCATTTTTTTGTCAATCGTTTTCGTAGTTATTCGGCTGTATAGGCTCAAGCCTTAAAGTGTAAGGTTTTCCGAGGCAAGTGTGGTGGATCGCCCTTCTTTCGCCTGCAATTTCTCCGCGTTTTCCTGATTTTTTATCCTTTGCCACTGTTGGCGAAGCTCCTGTTCTGAGGCAACCGTTGCCTCGCCGAACACATGGGGATGACGGCGGATCATCTTGGTGGTAATGGAGTCAATTACCTCAGCAAGGGTAAAAAGATTTTTTTCCTGGTAGAGATTGCTGAGGAAAATAATCTGAAACAGGAGATCTCCCAGCTCCTCGCAGATGTGGGCAGGGTTGTCAGCGTCGATTGCCTCGAGCACTTCCTGAGTTTCTTCAAGCAGATAATGCTTAAAACTTTGAGGGGTCTGTTTTTGATCCCAAGGGCATCCATCAGGGGCCCGGAGGCGGTTAGTAATCTCAAGAAGGGCCAAAAATTTTTCCGCAATAGGTGTCATGGGTCTGCCTTTATCTAAATTTTGGGGACGAAGAATCTTATATACCATTTCTTGGGGAGGATAACAAAGCAGATGTCGGGCCCTGTGATCGCTCGCCGGCAACATAAATTAGAAATACCTGACTTAATGTGTTATACAAGGCGATTGTTTTTCTTGAACAGACAATCAATAATTTATTGCACAACGGATTATAGCGTATACTCATGCTTTCCATTAATCAGCTTTCCATTCAGTTCGGACAAAAACACCTCTTCAAGAATGTTTCGGTTCGTGTTCATCCCGGTGAAAAAATAGGCCTGGTTGGGGTTAACGGCTCCGGTAAATCCACGCTGCTCAAGATCATGGCGCAAGTCAGGCAGATGGATGATGGCGTTCTGACCCGATCCAAAAATATCAGTATTGGCTATCTTCCCCAGGAGATTGCCGCCTTTGCCCCTGGGCGCACCCTCTTTGAAGAAGCGAAAACCGCCTTTGCCGAGGCCTTGTCGCTACAAAAGGAGCTCGATCAGGTCAATCAGGCCCTGGGTCAAGTGCCGCCGGAAGACGCCGGGTTTGCTGACCTTCTTTACCGTCAGGGAGATCTGCAGCATCGGTTGGATCAGTCCGATATCTTCACCATGGAGTCCCAGATCGAAAGGGTTCTTATTGGCTTAGGGTTTTCCCCAAGCGATTTTAGCAAGGATAGTATTTCTTTTTCCGGCGGCTGGCTCATGCGCTTGATGCTGGCCAAGATCCTCCTTGCAAAGCCGAGTCTCTTGTTGCTGGACGAACCGACCAACCATCTGGATATCGAGTCGCTCACCTGGCTTGAAGATTTCCTGAAGAATCACCGGGGAGCCATGGTGATGATCTCCCATGACCGCGCCTTTCTCGACAACCTCACCACCGTAACCTGGGAGATCTCTCTGGGCGAACTCACGGTTTACAAGGGCAATTACTCGAAATACCAGGTGGATAAGGCAAACCGGATGATCATCAAGCGGGCGGCCTACGAAAACCAGCAGGCCATGATCGAGCAAACCATGAAATTCGTGGACCGGTTTCGCTCGAAAGCCACCAAGGCTACCCAGGTGCAGAGCCGCCTGAAGCAGCTGGACAAGATCGAACTGATCGAGCTGGACGAGACGGAAAATACTATTGCCTTTCGCTTTCCGCCTTCTCCGCCCTCTGGTAGAACCGTGCTGGAGATTGAGGGTCTGAGCAAACAGTTTGGTGAACAATTCGTTTTCAGCGAGCTCTCTTTTACCTTGCAACGTGGAGAGAAACTGGCGGTGCTCGGGGTCAACGGCGCGGGTAAATCCACCCTGGTGAAAATTCTGGCCGGTCTTGTCACTCCGGACAGTGGAATCATCCGCTTAGGTCATAATGTTACCATCTCCTATTTTGGTCAGCATCAAGCCCAGGAACTTGACCCCCGTTACACGGTGTTGGAAACCCTGAGCCAGGTGAATAACGAGCTGAGTGTCACCCAGACCCGTTCCCTGTTGGGGGCTTTCCTCTTTCGCGGCGATGACGTAGACAAGAAAGTAGGGGTACTCTCTGGCGGTGAAAAAAGCCGGGTGGCTCTGGCTAAGATGATTGCTACCCCGGCCAACCTGCTTATCCTGGACGAGCCCACCAACCATCTGGATATCCAATCTCAAGAGGTACTCCAGGAGGCGATGCGTCAATATGACGGTTCGATCATCGTGGTTTCTCACAACCGTTATTTTGCCAACTCCTTTGTCGGCAAGGTGCTGGAGATCAAGGGGGGGCAGGGCACTATTTTTGACGGCAATATCGACTATTATCTGCATAAGACCCATGCCGAAGCGGTCAGCCTTTCGCAAAAAACGGCGGACGCGCCCAAATCAGGGCCAAGTAGTCCGGCTCCTGATAAAACGGCAAAAAAAGGCAAAGAGTCACGGAAGCTGCAAGCGGACTTGCGTCAGCAAAAGAACAGGGAAATTGCCCCGTTCAAAAAGATTGTTGACCGCTGTGAACCGGAGATCGAACAACTCGAAGGCAGGAAGACCCTGTTGGAGCAGGCTATGGCTGATCCAGCACTTTATCAGGATCAGGAGCGCTTTGCCGAACTCAACAACGAATATGCCGCTTTGAGCCGCAAGCTAAAAAGAAGCTATGTGGAGTGGGAGCAGGCCCTGGCAGGGATAGAAGAAATCGAGGCCAGGATTGAAGAGTGAGGCCCAGGCTGACGGCTGACATAACCACTTGTTTTTCTCGATACTTGTCGGTATCTTCAACCCTGTTCTCCCATCATTTCAAGAGGTTCCAGCATGGATCATTCCATCCGTCAGCAGATAGAGGCGCGTGAGGCTATAAGCCTCGCTCCTTGCGCCGCCCGAAGCCGAGAGAGCAAAGGCAGGCTCCGGCCCGAAGAGGAATGCCCCATTCGGGTCGCCTACCAACGGGACCGGGACCGGATCATCCACTGCAAGTCCTTCCGCCGCCTCAAGCATAAAACGCAAGTTTTTCTGGCCCCCACCGGCGACCATTACCGGACCCGACTCACTCATGTGCTGGAAGTCAGCCAGATCGCCAGGACCATCTCCGTGGCCCTGCGCCTCAATGGCCATCTTACCGAGGCCATCGCCCTGGGGCATGATCTGGGCCACACCCCCTTCGGCCACGCGGGGGAGGCGGTACTCAACGAACTTTATCCCGGCGGCTTCCGCCACTACGACCAGAGCCTGCGGGTGGTGAACATCCTGGAAAAAAAAGGGGCCGGGCTAAACCTGACCGTGGAGGTGCTGGACGGCATCGCCAAGCACTCTAAGGGCCGCCGCGAGATCCTGCCCAAGGACATCTCCGAGCTGCCCGCCACCATGGAAGGCCGAGTAGTACGCATCGCCGATATCATCGCCTATGTGAACCACGATCTCGACGACGCGGTCCGAGCCGGGATTCTCAGCGAATCGCAAATCCCCAGCCACCTGCAAAAGCTGTTCGGCGCCAATCATTCCGCGCGGATCGGCAGTATGGTCCACGATCTCGTGGTCCAGACCCTGAAAAACGGCGGGGAAACCTTGCGCATGACCCCGCGGCTGCTGGAGGGCATCGGTGAACTGCGCGCTTTCCTTTATGAAAACGTCTACGAGACCAACCGGGTGCACGACGA
>DOZO01000075.1 GCA_003517965.1 Desulfobulbaceae bacterium | reverse complement strand
GTGACAAACTTGACCGCCTGCACCTTGATCCCTTGCGCCGCCACCACCCGACAGGCAAGCATGCTGTCCAGACCACCAGAAAAAAGAGCCAAAGCACTACGAGTCATAAGACTGCCTTTCTGTCCATGAGCGTGCGCACATAAGCCAGGGTCTGATCGCTGACCGAATCTCCATCCAACATTCTGGCAAGCTCCTGCTCTCTTTTTTCAACGGACAGCGGAATAATTGAGGTTTGGGTTCTGGCTTCGACCACTGTTTTTTGCACCAGAAAATGCTCATCCGCCATAGAGGCGATCTGCGGGAGATGGGTAATACAAAAAACCTGATGATGCCCGGCCAGTTCCCGGATTTTTCTGGCCACTGCCTCAGCAGCCTTGCCGCTGATCCCGGCATCAATCTCATCAAAGATCACCGTATCAATCTGATCTTTCTCAGCCAGGAGTGTCTTCAAGGCCAGCATCAAGCGCGACAGCTCGCCCCCTGAGGCAACCTTGGCCAGTGGCTTTACCTCCTCACCCTGGTTGGCAGAAAACATGAATTCCGGACGATCCCAGCCAAGCCTGGAGATACCGCTCAGTTCCTGACCCTGCTCCCCCCTGAAACATATCTCAAAAATCGCCTGTTCAAAACAAAGAGCAGATAAAGAGGCCCGCATCTTGCCGGCCAGTTCCTGAGCCGCAACCAGCCGGGCCTTGGAAAGCATGGTCGCCGACTCGCTCAGGGCAACACCCCTCTGCCGCATTTCCTGTTCCAAAGCGACCAGCCGCTCATCCAGCGCTTCAAGTTCCGCAAGCTCCTGTTTCGCCGCCCGGCCAAAGGCGATGACTGCCTCAAGCTCACCGCCATATTTTCTTTTAAGCCTCTGCAACAGATCAAGACGCACCGTCACCATATCCAGGCGCGCCGGATCACTGGCGAGGGCCTCAACATAGTTACGGATTACCTGAACCTGGTCTGCCAGTTGAAAACAATTTCCGGCCACCTCTTCAGCCAACCCGGCCAGGCTCTGATCAAAAACAGCCATCTGCACCAGATTTTTACGCACTACCGAAAGCGGGGTATTGACCGCCTCCGCCAGCAGATGCCAGCTTTTTGCTCCCAGAGCGATCAGATCATCGGAGGCCCGCAACCTGTCCCGCTCAAGAACCAGAGCCGCATCTTCCCCCGGGCAGGCCGCAGCCTCTTCAATCTCTTTAGCCTGAAAGGCAAGAAAATCCCGGCGCTGCTCCTTATCCCGCTCCCTGCTCACAAGTTTTTGATATAGTTCCCTTGCTTCCATCCAGGCGTCATAACGCTGGGCCACGATAAACCGCTGCGGCCAGAGCCCGCCAACCGCGTCAATACAATCGAGATGACTGCGGGGCTGCAACAGTTGCTGATGGTCATGCTGACTCGCCACACTGAGCAGATTCTCCATCACCTCACCAACCGCCTTGGCCATTGCCAGACTGCCGTTCATAAAATAACGACTGGAACCCTTCAGAGAAATAACCCGTTTGACCACCAGCTCGTTCTCGGCTTCACATCCCATCTCCGCCAGTTTTTCCAGAATCAGCCCATGCTGGGGCTGAAGTTCAAAAAGAGCCTCCACCGTTGCCGTCTCTGCCCCGCTTCTAATCCAGGTGGCCGCCGCCTTGCCGCCCCCCAGCAGATGAATAGCCTGCAGAATGATGGATTTCCCGGCCCCGGTCTCTCCGGTAAGAACCGTAAGCCCTTCGGCGAAGGAAACATGCAGTTTCTCGATGAGGGCAAGATTGGTGATTATAAGTTCTTTCAGCATATTACTCTATTTACAGGATTATGCGGCGATTGCAATGCTTGACCTGCCCAGCCTGGCCAAGAGAAGAACAAATGATGGCGTAAATTAATAATCATCATTATAGTCACAATGAAGTTGAGCTGGAACCAAGCAAGTCCTCTATCGCATCTTAATTATACATATTTCACATGAACCATAACAAAACCTGCCTGCAGCTCACCACCTATATCCTCTGCGCTGTTTTTTTGCTCGGCAATCTGCCCGTGGCGCAATTTTCTCCACCCTCAGCCCAAGCTTTCACCATTGGCGAGGAACGTGAGGTTGGCGAAAAACTCCTCTCCATTATCCGCAAAGAATTTACCCTGCTTGATGATCCTGATCTTACCGAATATGTAACCAATCTCGGACGACAGACCCTGCGCCTCGCCGGGCCGCAGTTCTTTGATTATCATTTTTTCATCATTGACAACAAGGAATTCAATGCCTTCGCCGCCCCCTCCGGCCTGATTTTTTTCCACTCAGGGCTCATTGACCTGTGCGACACGGAAGGCGAACTGGTCAGCGTCCTTGCCCACGAAATCGGTCATGCCGCCAGTCGTCATATCGCAGACCGGATCAGCAAATCTGGCAAAGTCAATGCCACCTCCGCGGCCCTGATGCTGGCAGGTCTCCTTCTCGGTCAGGGGGCTATTGGTCAGGCCGTTGTTACCGGCGCCATGGCCGGCGGCCTTACCGCGAACCTTAAATTCAGCCGCGAGGACGAAGAAGAAGCTGACCGCTTAGCTTACAAATGGATGAAAGAAGAAAATCGTGACCCGGCAGAGATTTTGAGCATGCTCAAAAAAATGCGCCGGGTCAGTCGTTATCAGCGAAAACAGGTATCAACCTATCTTCTCACCCATCCAGAGCCAGAAAACAGAATCGGCTATATTGAAGATATGATCTTCCAAGATCCACAGAAAAAAGTCCCAACCCAGGATGAGTTCGCCTACCAGAGATTCAAACACCGGATACAGGCCCTCAGCCGAGACACGCAATCAATCCTGTCAATCCTGAAAAACAAGACTGAGGACCCAGGCCTCCTGCAGAGTGAACCCATGGCCTTCTATGGCTTGTCCCAAGCCTATCTGGCAAACCGTGATTATCAAAAAGCTGAAGAAACTCTCCGAAAGGTCATAGGCCGTTTTCCAGACAGGCACATCCTCAAGACAGATCTTGGCAAAATAAAACTTGAGGCAGGAAAAACCAAGGAGGCCCTGGAAATATTTCAACAAATAAACCGGCTGGATCCCGCGGGGGCATACAACAAATACTATCTGGCCAAAGCCCTGCAGCAGGAGGGAGAACCAGCGCAAGCGGTACTCATCTATGAAAACCTAACCGAGCGGCTACCAACCTATGCTAAACTTTATCAGGAAATCGGCAAGCTCAGAGTCGCACTTGGCGACAAAGCCCTTGGCCACTACAATCTCGCCCTGTACCAATATTACGAAGGATCAAGCGTCTCGGCCCGTTATCACCTCGAGCAGGCGTTAAAAATGCTCTCCGAAAAAGACCCCCTGCTCAGCAAAGTAAAAGAACTGAAAGCAAAAATCATTCGCATCAACAAGATGTGACGTCATCCATTTTTATGACTCATGCTCATGACGACAGTCATGAGCCACCATAATTTTTTTGGCCAACCCAGCATTGATGGCCAAACGCGTCCCCTTGCTGGCCACGATGAGAGGCCCAGAAGAATGATTGCTGACAATCTCCAGACATGACCCCACCATAAGCCCCATATCGCTGAGCCTGGCCTGCGCCTCCCGGCCTCCCAGAATCTTGACGATCCGCACCTGTTCGCCATTGGCGGCATACTGCAACGAGAGGGCCGGTTCCCGCTGGGCCATGCAGGCGGCACACAACCCGTAAATCTCCATCTTGTGCTGGAGCGGGTGAAACTGGAACTGCCCGGCGATTTCATGCTGGAGCTTTTCAAGATTCTGGTTGGCAAACTCCTGAATCCTGCCGCAGCGGGTGCAGATAAAATGGTCGTGGTGCATGCCGAGGTGGTGATGTTCGTAAACCGCCTCCTGGGTTTCAAACAGCTGTTTCTGGGCAAAGCCAAACTGGCAGAACATCTCCATGGTTTCTTTAAGAAACTCCCGATCCAGCAACTCCGGTCTTTTTGTCCTGATGATCCCCTCTAATCCGGTCAGAGTCAGATGCTCTTCCACGGAAAGAAATATGTCCAGCACCTGCAACCGCTCTTCGATACGGGTAGCATTGAAGGATTGCAGCACCTCCTGAAACTGTTCCCGCTCCTGCTGGTGCTGGGTCTGGGGATCAACCCCTGCCGGATCAACGCCTTGGTCTGACTTGCTTTTTGTTGAGCGAAACGAAAACCCGAACATTGTTGCTGACCCTCTTTTATTGGTAGAGAAAATATTTTTGCCTAATTGCGGAGAAATCAGCAAGCCCCTGTTGCCAGCCCAGCTCAAGCTCCTGAAGGTCCGTGCCTGTCGCCAGATGATGTCTCAAGGCACTGTCGCCCAGAATCAGATCAAGGGGATTTCGAGTAAATTCGTACTCATAGGGCGGGGGTTTCAGGGCAAACTGCGCCGGGTAACAACACATGAAAGCCTGTAGCAGAGCCAACGAGGTGCGGTAGGGCAGAAAAGTCCGTGGCTCCGTGACATGAAGCTGAAAGCCCTTGCAGGCCTGTCCGGCCCATTTATTGGCCGTGGGTTCAAATGCCAGGGGGCGCAGGAAACAACCCGGCAGGGGCAGGCCCTGTATCCTGGTCAGAATCGTCTGCCAGTCAAGAAACGGGGCCCCGAAAAGCTCAAAGGGCAAGGAGGTGCCCCGACCTTCGGAGATGTTGGTGCCTTCAAAGATCACCTGCCCCGGATAGACCAGGGCCGTGATAGGGTTTGGCATGTTGGGCGAGGGAAACACCCAGGGCAGGCCGGTATCAGCAAAGAGCATCCGCCGCTGCCAGCCGGGCATGGCAATCACTTCAAGATCCGCGCCAATTGCGTATTCAACGTTAATCAGGCGGGCCAGTTCACCCAAAGTAAGGCCGTGACGCATGGGCAGAGGGTACAGCCCGACAAAGGAGCGGCAATCATCCTGCAACAAATTACCCTCCACCGCCTCCCCGCCCACAGGGTTGGGCCGATCCAGCACCACCACCTTTTTGCCATGCCTGGCTGCCTCCTCCATACAGTAGGCCAGAGTGTAGAGAAAGGTATAAACCCTGGTTCCCACATCAACAATATCCACCAGCAGAACATCAAAATGTTCGTACATGGCCGCGGTGGGTCGGCGCACCTCACCATAAAGACTGAACACCGGCAGGCCGCTGACCGGATCGCTCATATGGGCCGACTCGATCATATTGTCCTGCTTTTCCGCAAAGAATCCATGCTGGGGAGTAAACAGACAGGTTAGCTGGCCAGGGAAAGCGGCCATGAGCAGGTCGCGACTGTGGCGCAAGTGTCGATCTGTGGAGGCCTGATTACAGAGCAGGCCCAGCCGTTTTCCGGCAAGATAAGCGGGGGGAGAGGATAAGAGATTTTCAATTCCCAGGGTAACCATAGTACTCCGGTCCTTCATTTTTTTTGCTTTGCAGTTTGCCAAGAGCTGATTAGTTTATTAGAACATAAACATGCGGAATATACTCGAACCTGCTTCTTCCCTGCATCAAAAAGATACGGTGCGGAACTTGGTCGCCTATCCTGTGATCAGTTACCAAAAAACGCTTCAAAGGATCGCAAATGAAAATCGCAATCAGTGGCAAGGGTGGGGTTGGCAAAACCACGATCATGGCCATGCTGGCCAAATATCTCCAGAAACACGGCAAAGAGGTGCTGATCATCGACGCGGATCCCAGCCCGCACATGGCCCAAAGCCTTGGTTTTGCCGAGGACGAAAAAATCACCCCTATCGCCGAGATGAAGGATCTGCTGGTGGAGCGTTCCGGCAAGGTGGATGGCTCTCCCTTTTACAACATCAACCCCCAGGTGGACGATCTGCTGGCCCGCTTCATCGTGGAAAAAGACGGGATCAAGCTCATGGTGCTGGGCGCCATCCAGACCGCCAAAGGGGGCTGCGCCTGTCCAGAAAGCAACGTGCTGAAAAGAATGCTCACCAAACTGCTGCTCTCCCCCCCCCAAGTGGTGCTGCTCGATATGGAAGCCGGAGTGGAACACCTGGGCAGGGGCACCATCGCCGGAGTGGATCATCTGCTGATCGTGGTAATCCCCTCCAAATCCGGGGTACGCACCGCCCTCAAGATCAAAAAACTCGCCGAGGAATCTGGTATCCCCCGCATCTCCTTTGTCGGCAATCTGGTGGCAGATGACGCCGACCGGATTTTTCTGACCGAGGCTCTTGGTCAACCTCCCCTGGCCTGTTTTCCAGACTCAGCCGCGATCCGAAAAACAGAAAGAGCGGGCCTGGCGATTACCGGGGCGCTGGGGGAGGTAGAAGAGGCGGCAGGAGAATTAGCACGGCTGATCATATAAAAAACATATCTTCTCGCAAAAGATGCCCGTTTTTCCGCAAATCCACCATCTTTTCCCTCAAGTTTTCCTCTCTCTCTCCCGACAAACACAGTAGCACGGTTGCGCCTTCCGCCTGCCGTGCTATACCGCAACCACCACCGGGAGTTTTGCCGATGAACATCCCAACCAATTCCGGCCAGGGATCAGCCGCCAACACCGACTACCGATCCCTGTATGCCGCCCGCTCCGGCAAATCCACTTTCGAGCAGACCCTTACCCAGGTTCAGTCGACCTCTTTCTCCCTGACCACAGAGGAAGGCGATCAGGTCACCCTTTCGGGCCTGAGCCAAAATTACCAATACACCCAGGCGATCGGCTGGTTTAACCCCGCATCCTCAGGGGTAAATTATACCAGTAGCTCCACAAGCGCCAAAGCCATGGGGATCACGGTGCAGGGAGATCTCAACGAGCAGGAGCTTGCCGACATCACCCGGCTGGTGACCGAACTTACCTCCATTGCCTCTACCTTTTTTTCCGGCGACCAAGAGGGGGCCATAACCAAGGCCATGGATTTCGACCAAATATCAATGGGCTCGGTTTCTTCCCTTGCCGCCACTTTCAGCCGACAAACCGTTACCCAGGCCCGGCTCACCAGCCACTCGCCCCTGCCGGCCATGGAAGATCTCAAAGACCTGAAGCTCAAGGATCTCTACGATACCTTGGGGAACAGCACGAACGGAGACCCTGATTACGCCACCGTGCTTGAAGCGCGCTGGCAGCAGATCCTCAAGGCCCTGGATGAAATGAAAGCAAAAGAGATGGATGGGCTATTCGCCCGGAGGATGAGTCACATACCGCTCCCGGTCGCAGGGGTAAACGCCGAAACGCCTGCCCTGCCAACCGTACCGCCCGAGGAGCGTGCAGCCAGAGAGATGATGTCCCGCATGGAACAGCTCCTTACCGATCACCCGAAACTGACCCCCTTTGCCAAAGCTCTGGGTGCCATCTCCATGAATACAGCCGCACACCAAGCGGAACAGGGTCTGCCGGACACCGCCAGGGCGCTGGGCGATCTGAAAAACGCCTTTCTCAATCAGCTGCACCAGTGGTTTCTGCCGTCGGAACCGCCGACAACCAGCGGATCTGACACGGCAGTATAGCCTTACCCCCGCCCCACCCCGCAACTTACCACTTGATCACATTCACCAATGTCGGATCCCGCTGCACGGTCCGCTGGTATTCCACCGCCGGGTCGCCAAAGGCAATGGCATAGCCCAGGGTGTGATTTTCGGGGATTCCCAACTACCCACCATCTCGGGACAGACAGCCAAGGCCATCATGCAGATGCCGTCCCAAACCGTGCCGACACACGGTGAAAAGCACCGAGCGGACATTGACCCCGGTGGGCGCATGGCAAGAAACCTCCAGCAGGTGGTCAACCTGTCAGCAAACCCCTCAGTTCTGGCGGCAAGGGGGCGCTAAACTCCAGTTCCTGTCCGCTGGCTGGATGACTCAGGCGCAGGCTGGCCGCGTGCAGGGCCTGGCGGGGTAGCCGCAGGCGGGCGTGGTCAGCGACGCTTAGGCTGTCTTCTTGAAAACGCAGAAAAAACTGTTCGTCCAGCCCGTAAAGTTTGTCCCCTGTCACCGGAAAGCCCAGATGCAGGAGGCTGGCCCGGATCTGGTGGCAACGGCCGGTGTGCGGCCTTGCTTCCAGCAAACTCAGGCCGTTGATACTTTCAATTCGCTTAAAGCTGGTGCTGGCCTCTACCGCTCCGATCGGTGCCTCGCTTTGGCTATGGAAAAAGCGCGTCTTCTTGCGGATCACGCTGTCTTGGTCTGATCCCAGCCAACCGGTTGCCTCAACCGGGTTGGGCGTGGCCGGAAAACTCCCTTCCACTACCACCAGATAGAGCTTTTCCACTCTACGCTCGACAAACTGCGCCTGACAGTTTCGGGCCACGGCCTTGTTTTTTGCCACCAGCACGAGGCCAGAGGTCTCCCGATCCAGCCGGTTGATGAACCTTAGTTCGGTAAGTCCGTGATTTTCTTTTAGCAAGGCCCAGAGGGTGTGGCTAAAGAAGCGGCCCCCCGGATGGCAGGGCAAGGGGGCGGGCTTGTCGATGACCAGCAGGTCAGCATCCTCGTACAACAAGACATAGTTGCGGGCAACCGGCGGCTCAATCAGGACTGGCATAAGATAGACGAGCTGGTCGCCTGGGGTCAGGAGGTGGTCGGCGGCCCGCACCGGAGCATGATTGAGCAGAAAACGCTCGGCGGCAAGCTCTACCAGCCATTGCTCACGGCTGAGGTAGTCGAAGCGTTGACTGACGAAATCAATAAGCCGCTGGCCGGCATTTGGGGGCTGGATGATGATGGAGGTTTTTCTTTGCATCATTGTAAGCAATCTCTGCTTCGATACTGTTCATTTTTTTAATGCCATCACAAAATGAGGTGGCAGGACAAAAATGGACACATTCTTAAGAGTGGATTAGATTTCTACGAGGAGGTGCTCAATGGCAAAAAGGAATAAATACAAACACTTTTGCCTTGTTCAAAGCAATAATTGTACCCAAGCTTCGCCGTTGGATCCTCGCCCAGAGATGAAGGAGAGAACAAGGGCCGGCCATAAAACTGTATGAGACTCGAGGCCGCTGCTAACTATTTATCTGTTGACCCATTTTCTCTCTATGGCACATTTAGCCAATGCTACAACTTCATTTAAAATTTCACAGTTACGCCGGTATAAACCGAGCGTCCCATACCAGGAACCGGGATTCCGTACAAAGCAGAAGTCGCATTTAGCGACATGGTTGATCCCTGACCGATGTATGCGCCACTCAAGGGATGAGCATAGAACTTGTCCAGGACGTTTTCCACTCCGGCATCAACTCTAAATTGCCTCCATTCATAACTGCTGCGCAGGTTGAGCAAAGCATAACCACCGGTTTTAACCTCGTCGCGAACCTGCGATACGTCTCTCTTCGCGTCAACCAGTTGCCCTTCAATGCTATTGGTCCAATTATCCCAACGTTGCTCGATTGTCAATTTGGCATTCAGCGGCATGATGTTGTAGAGATTGTCACCCGTTGTCTCGTTCTTGCCATTAACATAATTCAACATGCCTTTCGCTGTGAAGCTACCGTAATCGTCGGTTTTCGCCAAGGGGAAGTAGCCGGAAACATCCACACCATAGAGTCGGGCAGACTGATTTATAAACTGGAGATGAACAAACCCGGTTGTTTTCGCCGGAAGTTGGTTTGCCGCACCGCAACCCGTGTTTGCGGAACTGCAACGACCTGCATCGATATAATCCTGCACATAGGTATAGTAAGGCGTAATTTTCAAGCCCCATTGTTTCTGCGCCACATCATGCCAATCTGCGGTTGCACTGAGGGTATGCGCCACTTCCGGCTTCAAATTGAGATTACCTACATAGCCATTGCCATCGTTGACAAGATTGTTCATCGCCATAGCCATACCACCAGTTGACCAGGTGTAACGCTCGTAAAGGTTGGGCGAACGAGATTTCTGGGCGTAACCAAACTCAAAAGTCTTGCGGTCATCGGGCGTATAACGGCTCAGCGCGGTCAGATCCCAATTGTGATCGGTGCGCTGGCGGTTGCTGTTATTGAAGGCTGTCGATTCAGCCACATATTGATTCGATGTCCCCGTGATCTTATAACCATTTACCATGCCCGTATCCATCTTGACTGTATCGCTGCGCACCCCTAACTGGCTGAGCCATTGCGGATTCCAGCGCGCCTCCCATTCACCAAAAATATCGAAACGGTCACGTTCGCCATTATTGATGTTCCAGAATGTCTCTGGGGACATCCCGCCAGTGCCAACCGGCGGCCACCAGTCGTTAAGGCGATAACGTTGATATTCGCCACCTATCCGTATAATATCACGCTTCGAAAGGAGCATATCAGCCTTGGCCAGCACCCCGGTGTTTTTGCCTTCCGTGTCCATCGGCATGCCGAGTGTATAAAAGTTTTTGTCGTCGGCGAAATTCATCTTATGCCGAGTATTTTCGTTATAGATACGAGCTTCCATTGTGCCCCACTGATATTTCCCGTCATAGTGAAGATTGATCTGTTGACTGTCATTACCGGTCATATCCATGTGCTGATTCGGGAAACCCTGATAGGGAATATCCTGCAGGCCCAGCTTCAATTCGACCAGATGGTTTTCATACAGCCACGCCAAGCCGAGCGCATGATTTTCCGCTTTATATCTGGAAGATCCCACCTCATCCCCGGCCAGCCAACCTCTACCCGTTGCCGCCGGACCTGCTGCCTTGAAATCCTTCGCCGCCTTGTAATTATTGGATTCCACCGTGGAACCGTTATAAGTGAGACTTAATTGTTCATTTGCAGTCGTGGCCAAGAAATTGCCGCCTTGCACATTGCCGTTGCTACGATAAAAAACACCTGCCTGACCTTTCAGCAAGGTGCCTTGCCCAGCCTGGGCAAATTCTGGCGCTGTGGAATTAACTTGAATCGTGCCGCCGATGCTGTCGCCGCCGACGCTAACAGGCGTGATCCCGGCAAACACCTGAATGCTGTCAACATTGGACGGATCGATATAGGAAAGCGCGGGGTTCATGTGGTTTGCACAGGCGGAGATCAAGTCCATCCCATCCACCCTGACCCGCACCCGGTCATCAGCCATGCCGTGAATCACCGGCAGACTGGAAACCCCGCCGGCACTGGAAAGGCTGACCCCGGGGGTATCACGCAACAGGCTGACCGCATCGCTGGTGGCGGGGCGCAGGGTGCGCAAGTCTGCACCATCGACAAATGTGGTGTTGAGAGGCTGAGGATCAATAATAGGTGCGGCGGTGACAGACATGGTACCGAGATGCTCTCCGGTCGGTGAGTCAGCGGCATAGGCCGGAACAACAAGAACCAATGAAGTAAGGCCAAACAGCAACTCCACCGAATATCTCTTTTTGTTTCCTTGCAACATCTTTTTCCCCTTGTTTCTTTGATTTGGATGATAATGTTTGCAAATAATGTTTCAGCGCAGACGGAATTCCATCAGAAAACCAATGCTACGTGGAAGGGAGACTTCTCCCTGAGCCGACGGCAAAGGCAAGGGCAAGGAACGTTCCACGGCCTCCCGAGCTGCTTGCCCGAGAAGCGACTCTCCCTCACTCACCTGGAGACCACTGATCCTGCCATTGGCCTCCAGGGTGAAGCGTACCTGAACTGCACCCTCCAACCGTCGGCGACGGGCCATCGGAGGATAAAACTTATTGGCTTCGATATGGGCCATCAAACTGGCGAAATATCGTTTTCTGAAAGATTCCCGGTCTTCTCCAGCTCCAACAGACAAAGGATTTGTCATGTTTACATTTCCGGCCACTAACCTGGAGTTTCCCATTCCGGAGCCTTCCCCCTTTTTCTCGCCGATTTCCATTGGTGCGCTGACAACGGTCCCTTGTCCGTAAGCACTGACCTCAGTTGCAACCGCCGGTTGTTCCGCTATCGCGGGGCCAACGGTTGTCGGCTTTGTCCAGGATATTGCGGTGTCCGGCCTGACTGTCCTTAAAATTTTTGAAGTTTTCCGAATGGGCAAACTGGGGACTGGCGGGGCTGTTCGAGGCTGTTCCACTTCCATTTTGTCCGGCTCTGCAACCTCGACAAGGCGTACCGTATATATCTCCCGCACTTCCGGCCGAAAACGGGGAAATCCAGGGGCATAAATCCCGAGCAGCACTAAAAGCAGATGCAGGGCCACCGCCATGCCCAAGGGAGACAGCCAATGTTTACCCTGAATTTCCGATGGATAAGGAGGACATTCCATGCCGGGTTGATCTTTTTTGTGAGTTTACAAAAAAAAGGCGACAACGATGTTTCCACCGGTCTTCGCCACATTTTTTTTTGCAGATATATCACAACGTGGCACAAACAAGAATGCGGCAAATTGTCGCATGCACAAGGGCGATACAGGAAGCGCTTCAATTTCCCGCCGATTAGTGGTATGCATCATGAATTGAATTTTCTGCGAAGAATGCGTTTTATGTTTTCCGTAAAAAAAGGACTCTTCTGTGTACACCGCCGACCAACCCCACATTTTTTCTGAAGAAGAAAAAAACACCGCTTCGGCGAAAATTGCCCTCACTTGGTTGCTGCATCTGCGGTGGGGCGCAGTGGCCGCCCAGGTTCTTCTGGTGCTGGCCGCCTTTTTCCTACTTGAAATCAACCTCCCCTACCGGATTATTTCCGGCATCCTCATCTTTGAAATCACCACCAATTTTCTGTTCGGTTTTCTGACCCAGGCAAACGGGATAAGTGCGTTAACGCAGTTTTTTTCTGTCCAAAAAGCACAGAAAAAAACTTCTAACTTACTAAAAAAGAAAGAAACAACGATGACCTACCGGCTTTTCGTATTAGCCATGTTTCTGGACACCGCATTGCTCACCGGACTTATCTACTACTCCGGCGGCCCCTTGAATCCATTCACCTTCCTCTATCTGGTGCATCTCACCCTGGGTGCCATCCTCATGCCGCCAGTCTGGTCATGGAGCCTGGCCTTTTTTACCACCGGCTGCTATGCTACTCTTTTCTTTTTGCCCGCCGAAGGAAGCCTGAATCAGCCCTGTCATCCAGACCCGGCAATGTTCGAAACCCTGAGCGATCCTCTTAAAATCCATCTCCAGGGCATGTGGGTCGCCTTTGCCGTAACCGCGTTTTTTATTGTTTTCTTTGTCAGCCGGATTCAGTTGGCCCTCTCCCGACATCAGAAAACCCTGGCTGATCTCCAAGAGGAAAAAACAAAAAGCGAAAGAATGGCCTCCCTCGCCACCCTGGCCGCCGGGGCAGCGCATGAGTTCGCCACCCCGTTATCAACCATTGCCGTTGCGGCCGGGGAGATGTTTCATGCCTTGGGAAATAACAACGGGGCAAACACTAAAGACCTTCTTGAAGATGTCAACCTGATCCGCGATCAGGTAAAACGTTGCAAGGATATTCTCTTTTATCTATCCGCCGATGCCGGTGAACATTTGGGTGAGGCCTTCACTTATTTCTCCCTTGACGGACTCATGGCAGCCCTCATCCATGCCCTGCCCGAGCCCCTGAAAAACCAGATACGCTATAGCAACAAAATGGGAGAGCTGTATCTAAGGATGCCACAACGCACCTTGCGCCGTATTGTAAGAGGCCTGATCAAGAATGCCCTGGATGCCGCCCCAAGTACGCCTGTGCTGGTTGAATGCCGACAAGACCCAACACGGCTCTATATTGAAATCACGGACAATGGCGCCGGCATGGCCCCTGAGATTGTCGCTAAGGCGGCGGAACCGTTTTTCACCACCAAAGAACCCGGCAAGGGATTGGGACTTGGTCTCTTTCTTGCCAGGTCGGCTGCCGAAAAATTTGGCGGGGGATTAACCATAATTTCTCAACCAGGCAAGGGCTCAAAGGTAACGCTTTTCTTTGATCTGAAACAGATTACCGCCGGAGGGGTATTTAATGGCTAAAACGATTATTCTGGTTGACGATGAGGAGTTGTTTCGCGGACGCATGGCAAAGGCCTTCAGCCAGCGGGGATTCACTGTTTTTACAGCCAGAAATTTCGATGAAGCCTTGCAGGTCATTAACAAAGAAAGGCCGACTCTGGGAGTAATTGACCTGAAGATGCCGGGCAGATCAGGCTTGGAGCTTATTGTCGCGGCCAAGGGAATTAACCCGGATATGCAACTGGTCGTGCTCACCGGCTACGGCAGCATTGCCACGGCCACCGAAGCAGTCCGGTTGGGAGCGCTCTCTTACCTGCCCAAACCAGCGGATGTGGACGATATCCTCAGCGCCTTTGCCAAAAATCCGGATCTTGCCCTGGAAGTGATCCAAGATGAGTTTTCCGCCCCCTCCCTGGCCAGAGCCGAGTGGGAACACATCAATCGCGTGCTCACTGACTGCGAAGGCAACATCTCCTTAGCCGCCAAAAAACTCGACCTGCATCGAAGAACCCTGCAACGAAAGCTGCAAAAATATCCTCCCAACAAATAAGATGGACCTGCAAAAAAGAAAAGAGGGCGCTGACCCCAAACCAGCCATTCCCCAAGTCTGGACCTTTACCACTTACTTCTGCGAAGGCTTTCCCTACTCAATTATCCGCAGCGTATCTACCTTATTCTTCCGAGATAACGGCGTCAGCCTGGAAGCAATCGGTCTTACTTCCCTGTTCGGCCTGCCCTGGGCGTTGAAATTTTTCTGGGCCCCGCACCTTGACCGTTATGGCAGCAAACGCCAATGGCTGCTCATCATGCAGATTATGCTGTCTGGACTGCTGCTGCTCGCCGCAGCTCTTGCCCCACTGCCCCAGTCCAAACTCCTCATAGGGGTTGTCTTCTTGATCGGCAGTTTTCTGGCCGCTACCCACGATATCGCCATTGACGGCTATTATCTGGAAGTGCTGGACTCTCCTGGCCAGGCTCGTTTTGTCGGCTATCGGGTTATGGCCTATCGTATTGCCATGATGGCTGGCACCGGAATTATCGCAACCATTGGCGCAACCTGGGGATGGGCCCTTGCTTTTGGAGGGGCTGGCCTGCTTCTGGCACTTTTTTCTCTCTACCATCAGCGGTATCTGCCCCACGGCGAAGCGGCCCGCCTCCCTCTGACCCTGCTGCTGCCAAGGCCCAAAACTGGCCGCCTGATCAGGCTTACCGTTATTGCCGCCCTTGTCATGGTCGCCCTGCGTTTGTTGGTTCAAACAAGCCTCGGACAGAACCTGCTACTGCCAGCGCAGAAATTTTTACTCCATATTGACCTGACCGCAATGCTCAGCATGTTCCTGGCCACCGCACTCATCGTCATCGGCGCACTGCGCCGAAAAATTAAAGCTGAGTTGAGCAGCTTGCCGGATTTTATGCCCTGCAGGGTGCAAACGAAACTTATACCCTCTGGGTGCAAAGAATGGCTACGGCACAAGGGCGACGCCTTTTTCAGCGAAGCCTTCTTCTCCTTTATGGAGCGTGAAAAAATCGGCCCCATCCTGGCCTTCATCGTCCTGATCAGGACCGGAGAATATATGCTCTCCAGCATGGTGGTGCCGTTCATGGTCGATCTTGGCATAAAAAATCATTACGGCTGGATTTCCGGCGGAATTGGCCTGCCATTCTCCATCATCGGGGCAATGCTCGGTGGCTGGCTGATCTCGAAATATTCATTACAGAAGATGATCTGGCCATTTTTGTTTGCTCAAAACTTCACTAATCTGACCTATATGTTTCTGGCTCTGAAACTCAATAATTTCATCCTGCTCAACACCGGCAACTCCCTCACCGCGGCGATCGGCAGCAACAATCTCCTGGCCGTTGTCTGCGTGCATGCCTTTGACCAGTTTGCCGGAGGGCTTGGCACTGCAGTGCTCATGGTCTTTCTCATGCGCTTATGTCAACCACGGTTCAAGGCAGCGCATTATGCCATCGGCACCGGGCTGATGAGTGTCAGTGGCCTGTATGCCGGGGTATTAAGCGGTTTTCTCGCCGCCTGGGCAGGATACGGCTATTTCTTCGGGATCAGCTTCTTGCTCTCACTTCCAGGCATGGGATTGATCTTTTTTATTCCTCTGACAGAAAAACAAAAAAAAGAGGTGCCACGGTAGATCACCCGCAACGCCTCTTTTTGCCACCAACTAAGCCTTAGCTGAAAGACACAAAACTATTAACAGCCGCAACACAAGCGACCGTCACGACTTATTTTTTCAAGTGTACATCAAGTGCCTTCTGAACCTGATCGCTGATATCGAGGGTATCATCGGCATAGAGCAACCCAGTTCGGTTGCGCAAGCCCTTCATAGTATTCTCAAGAATCAAGGAATAGCCATTTTTCTTGCCGATCTCAGCGATAACATCATTAAGCTGTTTCAGAATCGGCTCCATATGCTTTTTCTCAAGCTGCTGTATCTCAAGCTTCGCATCCTCGGTTTTCAGACCATAGTCACGCAGCCTCTTTTGATGCTCCCGCCCTTTTTCGGCACGAACCTCATCGCTCCAGGCAGAACCTTTCTTTTCAATCTCATTTTTCAGAGCGGCGATGGCATCTTCTTCCACCTTGAATCTTGCTTGAAATTTGTCAACCTCTGCCTGCAGAACTTTTTGCGCATCCAGTGCCGCTTTGGAGCTACCAAGGATTTTCTGGACGCTGATGGTGGCAACCTTGCCCTTTTCCGGGGCCGCAAGGGCAGGCACCAAAGAGGCGCACAACGCCACACACACAAGAAACAATCCCCTAATAAATTTAATCTTCATATATATCTCCGACCTGTTATCAGTAAAAATTTTTCAGGTATCGCCTCATAACCCGCATACTACAAGGCGAAAAAAAAGATGGGAACATAAACATGCTCCCATCTCAGACCAAGTCACTCTTCTAAAAGAAAAGACTTACTTGACAATAACAAAGTCGTCACGACGATTCTGCGACCAAGCCATTTCATCATGACCAAAGTTGAGAGGCTTTTCTTCGCCAAAGCTGAGATTGTCAATCCGGCCTTCCGCAACACCCATATTGACAAGATACTTCACCGCGGTTACAGCCCTTCTTTCGCCAAGAGCCATGTTGTACTCATTGGTGCCACGCTCATCGGTATTACCCTCTACCCGAACCCGGACTTTTGCGGAACCGATCAGGAGATCGCCATTTTTCTTGATCCGGTCATTCTGATCCGCTCTAATATCGGATTTGTCAAAGTCAAAATAAACAGGCAACATAGGGGCGGTGGTCCGTCCTTCCAGAACCGCGCCACTGTCACCACCAATCCATTTCGAAGCAAGAGATTCTTCCTTGCCCATGCCTGCGCCGGTATCGGCCTTGACCACGGTCTGCACAGCGGGCGCGGCAACAACCTTACTGCCAGCCATATCCTGATCGCTTTGCACCTTTTTCTGGGCACAACCTCCAGCAAAAATTGTAAGGGAGACAGCAACACATGCCATTGTCAGATACCGCATAATTTCACTTTTCATTTTTTCCTTTCTCCTGATGCATATTGTAACATATTTGTTTATAAAAACAGGCCCTTATACGATTAAGTATAATCCAACATAAGTTTAATTGTATAACACTATTGCCTGTAAAATTTCAACTTTTTTTTAGATCTTTCTTTACATGATGCGATATTGTATATCCGAGAACAATTTCCCTAAAATAACAACACCCCCGCATGATCGGTCTGCATAATTCGCTTGCATGGCAGAGAGAACACTTATATCTTAATTTTTCAAGCACTGCCCGGGTTGTTTTAAGTATCAGACTACCCATAATGCCAACCGAAATTAAACGAAAAAGCCTTAAATCTACCCCTCGAGCCCTCATTGACCGATGAAATCCTCTCCCTCCACGTACAGTCGCACTATTGCCGAGAAAACAACCGCGACCAAGGCTATATTTTCCTCAGAAAGCGACCATCGTCTCCACGAGATGCTTGCCACAAACAAGTTCGGCACCTTTTTCGGGGTTTCCCAAGAGGTTCTTGACTCGGTCTGGCAGACCCTCACCTCCCAGACCGGCGAATCTGTTATCTACATCTCCATGGAAATAGGAGCGGATCTGGATGTTTTTCATCCAGTGTGCGACAGGCTACAGCAACTTGAAATAACCACGCATCCGGATGAATCCATCAACCAGTTCTTGCAGCTATTCTTGCAAGGGCCGGTCAAAATTCCTAATTACAGCGGCGGTCTCGGCGTCCTTGCCGGGGACACCTTGAAAAGTTTCGCAGACTGCAAAATCCCGGTGGCCGGGATATCTCTTCTTTATCGACAGGGATATTTTTCCCAACTGGTTGATTCAAAAATCGGTCAAATTGCCTGGGCTTCTCAATGGGAACCGGAAAAAACTCCCGGGCTGTATCTTCTACACGACCCGGAATCTCCCAGCCAACCTCTCACCATTGAAGTTCCTTTTTATGATCTTCAGGGGATACGGTTCGCGGCGCATGCTCAATTGTGGCTTAAAATGGAGATTAACGAAGCTCTCGACTTTTTTGTTCCAGAAATTCTCCTGGACTATCAAACACCGCTCTCCCCGGACTGGATTCAAGATGCCGCCCAACATCTATACAACAGCAGTTCAGAAAAGATAAAAGCTACCCAACGCCGTCTTCTGGGTGCCGGGGTTACCCCTGTCATGGAAACCTTGGGCCTTACTTGTCGCACCATGCACTTAAACGAACAGCACGGAGTGGGCGTGATTCTCTCTCTGATCACCCGGCTACTTCAGGAAAAATATGGCGCCCATTATGAAACAGAGGTTACGGATCACGATATCCTCTCCGCCGCAACAGAAGTCGCCAAACGTCTTGTCTTTACCATCCATACCCCGGTTAAGGCCGGACATGACCGCTTCGACATCTCCGTGTATGAGGAATTGGTCAATCCCTTCTGCAGGCGCATTCTTAATCTCCTGGCTTTGGACACCCACAACCCCTCCGTCTACAACTTCACCGCCATGGCCATGAAGCTCAATCGGGCCACCAACAGCGTCAGCCGTCTCCACAAAGAGGTAACCCAAAAACAGTTCCCGCAGTATGCGGACAAAATCACGGCGATCACCAACGGGGTCCATCATCTTACCTGGACCAGCGATGCCAGGGCAGAACTGTTCGACACCTTTCCCGATCTGCATAACTGGCGAAGAGACCCCAGCGTTTTCGCCAACACAGAAGCCCTGCAACTAAACAACAAGTTTCGCACCTATTTTGAGCAGGCCTGGCGTACAGACACCAAAATCCTGGTGGATTACGTTAATCAAATGCTCATCACCCATCGCAACCAGCGCCTTACGACCTGGATTGATCCTCCCAATTATCTTTCCTGTCTCAAGGACGAGGACGCCCCCCTCGAACACACAACCTTCACCCTTGGTTTCGCCAGACGTTTTTCTACCTACAAACGGGCAGATTTGATTTTTGCAGATCTGGACCGGCTGGCAGCAATGATTACGGAAAATAATTGGCCGGTTAATTTTATCTATGCGGGCAAGGCCCATCCCTCCGATGAACCGGGCCAGGACTTAATCAGAAACGTCCTGGCTATTCAGGAAGAGCTGTACCTGAAAAGTAATGGCCTGGCCAAACTGGTCTTCATTCCTGGCTATGATATGCACCTGGCAAAAATGATGGTGGCAGGTTCTCATGCCTGGCTGAACAGCCCCAAACGACCCCTGGAAGCCAGCGGCACCAGTGGCATGAAAGCCGCCTTAAACGGCGTACCCAACGTCAGCATCATGGATGGCTGGTGGGTAGAAGGCTATCACAATGGCCAAACCGGCTGGAAATTCGGCTACGAAGGATTAGTGACCCCAGAACATTTCAGTGAACAGCCCTCATCCCTTCTCTACAATGAAGACTCGGACTCTTTTTATACTGTTTTCCCGGAGATGCTGCGGCTGTTTTATGATCCAACCCTGCATGATCAATATATCGACAAATGCATCGCCAATCTTACCCTTAATTATCCCATCTTCAACACGCACCGCATGGCGGCAGAATATGTCGCCCGCTATGACCTCGATCTTGCCCCGAAAGTACAAGGGGAAATGGAAAAATTTCGTCGACTCTACTGCAGCGACCCCTCATTTGAATCTGGTCTGAAATAACAGGTTGTAATTATGCGACATATCACGTTATTATCAGTTTTAATCCTGGTATGTTTTTAGATTGTTTGCTGCTTTTTCGGACCATTCGCGGTAGATTAACCACTCAAAAAATGGACTTACAATGGGAGTAGACAGAGAAATGCCACCTTCCTCAGAAAAACTGCCAGTCAATCCCACCACCTGGTTAGTAACCGGTGCCGCTGGCTTCATCGGTATGCACATCAGCTTACGCCTGCTGGCCCGCGGTGATCACGTTATCGGGCTGGACAATCTTAACGACTACTACGATGTTACCTTAAAGCAGGCCCGACTGGCACTTCTGCAACCCTATGCTAACTTCAACTTTCAGCAACTGGACGTGGCCAACCGCGAAGGCATGACCGCGCTGTTTGCCACCGAAAAGCCGCAGCGTGTCATCCACCTGGCCGCGCAAGCTGGCGTACGTTATTCATTGACCAACCCGCTCTCCTATATCGACTCCAACGTGCAGGGCTTTGCCAACATCCTGGAAGGTTGCCGCCACAACGCCGTGCAACATCTGGTATATGCCAGCAGTTCCAGCGTATATGGCGGCAACACCGCGCTCCCCTTCAGCGAACATCACAACATCGACCACCCGGTCAGCCTTTATGCCGCTACGAAAAAAGCCAATGAGCTAATGGCCCACACTTACAGCCACTTGTTTGGCCTGCCCACCACCGGGCTAAGATTTTTTACCGTGTATGGGCCTTGGGGCAGGCCAGATATGGCACTGTTCCTGTTCACCAAAGCCATCCTGGCCAACCAGCCAATTGACATCTTCAATCACGGCAACATGGTGCGCGACTTCACCTTTATAGACGATATCGTAGAAGGCGTACTTCGTGTGGCCGACAAACCCGCCACGGCCAACCCCGCCTTTGACCCCGCCAATCCAGATCCCGCGACCAGCAACGTGCCCTACCGGGTGTTCAACATCGGCAACAGCCTGCCCACCCCGCTGATGGACTACATCAAGGCGCTGGAAAACGCCCTGGGCATCACCGCCAGAAAAAACTATCTGCCCATGCAGGCTGGTGACGTGCCCGCCACCTCGGCGAACACCGACGAGCTGAACAACTGGGTAGGCTTTAAGCCAGACACGGACATGGCACAAGGCGTGGCCAGATTTATGGACTGGTACCGCAGCTATTACAAGGTTTGACCGTAAGCGATCACAGGGCACGACATCTGCTTTGTTATCGGCCTGAACGCATACCATATGTGTATAGCTTTCAGGCCTCTGTCGCGCATCTGCCGTACCCTGTAATCGCTTACAGTGGGGATACGGCGCTGAACTTGGTCGCCTACCCTGTGATCAGTTACGTTTAACCTGCTATGAGTTGAACACCACCAATGAGGAAGGATAAGCATTCATGAAACTCTCAATCTTTGGTACCGGTTACGTTGGTTTGGTCAGCGGTGCCTGTCTGGCCGAGGTTGGTCACAATGTTGTCTGCATGGACGTTGATCCGATCAAGATAGACAAGCTCAAGGCGGGCATCCTCCCCATCTGGGAGCCAGGCCTGGAAGCGCTGGTAGAACGTAACGTCAAGGAAGGCCGCCTGCATTTCACCACCGACGCCGCTCAGGCCGTGCAACATGCGCAAGTGCAGTTCATTGCCGTGGGCACCCCGCCAGACGAAGACGGTTCGGCCGACCTGCAATACGTACTGGCCGCCGCCCGCAACATCGCCCGCCACATGAGCGAATATAAAGTAATCGTAGACAAATCCACCGTCCCGGTCGGTACAGCCGACAAAGTCAAACAAGTCATTCTGGAAGAACTCAACCAGCGCGGCTCTCTCTCCAGCCCTGATCCTCAATCCCCAAGCCTCGACCCACCCTTTGCCGTAGTTTCCAACCCAGAATTTCTGAAAGAAGGCGCGGCCGTAAACGATTTCTTAAAGCCAGACCGCATCATCATCGGCACCGACAGCGAACAAGCCAAGGCCATCATGCGTGAGCTTTACGAACCCTTCAACCGCAACCACGACCGCACCATCTACATGGATACACGTAGCGCCGAGCTTACCAAATATGCGGCCAACGCCATGCTGGCCACCAAAATCAGCTTCATGAACGAGATGGCCAACCTGGCCGAGCACCTGGACGCTGATATTGAACAAGTACGCCGGGGCATCGGCGCCGATCCGCGCATCGGTTTCCACTTCATCTATCCAGGCTGCGGCTACGGCGGCAGTTGTTTCCCTAAAGATGTACAGGCCCTGACACATACCGCCAAGCAAGTTGGCTACGACGCGCAACTGATGCAGGCCGTAGAGGCAGTGAACAACCGTCAAAAGACCACCTTGTTTACCAAACTGAGCCAACACTTCGGCGGTGCGGCAGCGTTAAAAGGCAAAACCATCGCCGTCTGGGGTCTGGCTTTCAAGCCCAACACCGACGACATGCGCGCCGCCCCCAGCCGCATCCTGATGGAAGCCCTGTGGCAAGCCGGGGCCAAAGTTCAGGCCTTTGACCCGATAGCCATGCCGGAAGCGGAACGCATTTATGGACAAAATACCAATCTGGTTCTGTACCCTGACAAATACGCCGCGCTAAAGGATGCCGACGCGCTGGTCATCTGCACCGAATGGCAACAGTTTCGCGCACCCGACTTTGCCGAAATGAAAACCAGAATGTCCAATAAAGTTATTGTAGATGGACGCAACCTGTATCAGCCTCACAAACTTCATGCTGAAGGTTGGGCGTATCTCTCAGTAGGACGGGCCACGATGTAAAACTCCGTCAGGCACGCTATGCCTGGCTCATGAGTTGGCCACAAATAATGTGCACGATTTGCTCAGAAGAAAGCTTGCAAACGCAAGGGCGCCCTCGCGTTTGACCTTTATTTTTTCGTTATCACAGATAAAGTAGATGCGGTGCATGCTGAAAGGTTACCTTTTAAGCATACACCCGAACGGCGGTAGCCCGCGTAACAGTCGACAACTTTCCGGCACACAATGCCTCGGATAAAAATGAAAACAAACCAAACGGTTATCAATTCCGTAAAACGTCTATGGCGGCATCTGGAGAAGCACCGCAAATACCAGTGCGGTCTCCTGCTGATCTTGATGCTGATCAGTGCGGTCGCTGAAGTAATCAGCCTGGGAGCGGTGCTGCCTTTTCTGGGAGTACTGGCCGCGCCGGAGCGGGTTTTTCGGCATCCCATAGTCGCGGAGTTTGCGCCCAGGTTAGGCATCACCAGCGCCGAACAGTTACTTCTACCATTCACCATAATCTTTGTGCTGGCAGCCGTGGCCTCCGGGGCTATCCGTTTGCTGCAGGTCTGGGCCAACACCCGCTTTGCCTATGCGATTGGTCATGATTTAAGCGTCGAGGTATATCGCCGAACTCTTTATCAACCTTATCAGACACACCTGACTCGCAACAGTAGTGAGGTAATCAGCGGTGTGGATAAAGTCAATACCGCGATTGGAGTGATAACAAATACACTTTTGATCTGCGGGGCAAGCCTTATTGTCTTGTGTCTGGCCCTGGCCCTGTTCGCAATAAATCCGTTTGCCGCCTCCAGCGCCTTTCTGGGATTTGGAGCCATTTATGGAGGGGTAACCTGGTGGGCGCGCCAGCATTTACTACGTAACGGTCAGCGAATTGCCGAAGCGCAAGTCAAACGCATCAAGGCCCTGCAAGAAGGGCTCGGCGGCATTCGCGATGTCTTGCTCGGCGGCAAGCAGCGGGCATACAGCAATCTTTACCGGCGGGCAGATTGGGAGATGCGAAAAGCCGAGCGCAGCAATATCGCCATTGATTTTAGCCCCCGCTATGTCGTAGAAGCGCTGGGGATGACACTTATCGCTTTCCTCTCCTTCGGCCTCGCGCGTCAGGCCGGTGAAATGGCTGCGGCGTTGCCAACACTGGGCGCCCTGGCTATGGGAGCACAACGCCTGTTACCTAACCTCCAGCAAATATATGCCGGTTGGGCGACAATAACCGGCAGGGAGGCTTCTCTTAAAAATGTATTAGCACTTCTCGATCAGCCACTACCGCAAGCAATGCTGCTAACGGCGCCGGCACCCCTCGCTTTTCGGGAAGAGGTCCGTTTTAACTCGGTTCATTTTAAATACAACCCCGATGGTCCGCTAATTATTGCCGGCCTTGATCTTGTCATTCCACGCGGCACCAAGGTTGGTTTTGTCGGCAGCACCGGCAGCGGTAAAAGCACCACCATTGACCTGTTTATGGGGCTACTACAACCGACCTCCGGCCAGATTCTGATTGACGGCCAGCCATTGACCGGCGAAAAAATCCGCGCCTGGCAACGGATAATCGCTCATGTGCCGCAAAGTATTTTTCTGGCGGACACCACCCTGGCAGAAAACATCGCCTTTGGGGTGCCCTTAAAGGATATTGACCTGGAACGGGTCAAAAAAGCGGCAGGCAACGCACATATCTCCGAGTTCATCGAGAGTAACCCCCAAGGTTACCATGCCCTGGTGGGCGAACGGGGAATTCGATTATCCGGCGGTCAACGCCAACGGATTGGCATCGCCCGAGCCCTTTATGATCAGGCGGAGATTATGGTTTTTGACGAGGCCACCAGCGCCTTAGATAGCACCACTGAACAAGCGGTCATGGATGCCATTGAGAAATTGGGGCGGAATTTAACTATTCTGATTATCGCCCATCGCCTTACCACGGTACAACGCTGTGATCTGATTGTTGAACTTGACCAGGGCAAAGTAGTGGCCCAAGGGACCTATGAGCAACTACTGGAGTGCAGCCCGACCTTTCGTGAGATGGCGCGCAACCGGGGGACAAACAGTGGGTGAGGGCAGGATGGCTGTCTCTGAACCAAAATCAACCCCAAAATTCTGCTGACGAGCCTTTTTATAACGGTAACCTTGACAGTGTGTTTTCTGGGGGATACATTAAGGCTATGCAATACACACTTCGCACTGCGCAACCTTACGGCAAGTGGTTTGCCGGATTGAAGGACAATAGCGTCAAAATTAAAATTTTAGCCCGGCTGGCCCGTGTCGAAAATGGCAATTTCGGCGACTGCAAGCAGCTTGGCGACAATCTGTTCGAGTTGCGTTTCTTCTTCGGCGGCGGGCTGCGCATTTATTACACTATCCGCGCCGGAGAGGTTGTTCTGCTCTTGACCGGAGGCAACAAGTCCACCCAAGCCAGTGACATTGGGAAGGCAATAAAAATTCTGGACGAACTGGAGAATTGAACCATGCATATCAAAACACAACCTTTCGATATTGCGGCACACCTACAGTCCACAGAAAACATCCGCGCCTTTCTGCAAGAAGTCGCCGAAACTGGCGATGAAACCGACTTTATTCACGCCTTGAACATAGCCGCCCGCGCCAAGGGGATGAGCGAGGTGGCTATTAGCGCTGGGGTCACCCGCGCTAGCCTGTACAAGTCTCTTTCTGAAGATGGCAACCCGAGGTTTGATACTATCAGTAAAATAGTCAAATCCCTTGGCTGTAAACTGGCTGTCGTGTAGATCAAGTAACATACAGAGTTGTCGGCTGCTTTACCAGCGAGGCTGGGAGCGGCAAAGAATTCTCGATCTCTTTTCTGTTATCGACTGGATGATGCGTCTACCACCGGAACTGAGCGAAAGATTTCATTGTAATCTGGCAAATCTTGAAGAGGAGAAAAAATGCGCTACGTAACCAGTGTAGAACAAATGGCTATGGACAAAGGAGAAGCCAAAGTGATTCGCGGTTTATTGCTGCGCCGTTTTGGCAACCTGCCTCAATGGGCAGAGGAGTACCTTGCCAACGCCAGCCCGGAGCAATTTGGGAGACTGGGCCGAGCGTCTACTTGATGCCAAGGATCTGAAGACGGTGTTTCATTGAGGCCTCTTGCAAAATCTCAGCAATTTTTGCAAGAAGCGGATGATTTGTTACAGATAGAGAAACAGCCAGCGCGGGTGAATGGACGCAGTCTGCTTTGCTTCTGGACGGTAAGAGATTGGGCATGACAGCCAGCGAGGTGATCAGGAGGATCGGCTTGACCCAATCCGTAGTAAGCCGGGCAGTGCTGCGTGGCAAGGAAGCTGCCGGTCGAGATGAAGATCACCTTTTTGGAGGGAAACGCATGAAATCATATCCCTCAAATTCGAAACTTGTACCCTTGGGTGCGATATTAATGTTAGAGACCACTACCTGAAATGAGTAAAAATCAAACTTTCCCCGTCGGAGTCTATCCATGGAACTAACCGCAGTATTAACTCGCGCAGAAGAAGGCGGCTACGTTGCCCTGAATCCAGAGACAGGCACCACTACGCAAGGTGAAACTGTTGAAGAGGCTATCGCCAATCTGCAAGAGGCTACGGCACTCTATCTATCTGAATTTCCCATTTCTGCTCCTGCCCATCCGCTGGTAACAACGTTCAGCGTTCCCGCGCATGCCTAAGCTGCCGCGCATTTCGGGCGCAGCCGTGGTGCGAGCGCTGGAGCGCCTTGGTTTCGAGGAGACCCGCCAAGCCGGAAGCCACATCATCATGCGCCGTGGTTCAAAAGGTTGTGTCGTCCCCATGCATAACGAAGTCAAAATCGGAACTCTGGCTGGTGTCCTGCGCCAGGCGGACGTATCGACGGACGAATTCATCGCGGTCCTGTAACCGTGGAGCCTAACCCGGCAGTCCAGCAGTGTCAGGAACATCGTGGAGAGATGACCACAAAAACTAATTTTTACAGATTCTGTTTGACAGGTTAACGGTCAGCGCCGGTTATGATTATTGCTTGCTCTCCCTGGCTGTCTTCACTACAAAATAAGTGTCAGCACAGTTGACAGGTAACAGTCGAGAAGGCTTATCCTTCATTTGATAGTCGTGCTCTTGATAGTGTGGGGGCAGATCATGACAGCAGAAAAAGCTGATTTTCCAGACCTGGCCCCAGCTTTGCTCCCGAATGCAACGTCATTGTGAGCTGGAATTTCAAGCACATCGTCAATTTCAGAAAGATTCCGCTCTTCAATGCAGTCAACGTGCTGAAGGGGTATCGCCAAATAGCCATACACTCGCCACTGGAGGTGATCAACTATGAAGAATAAACCGTTTGATTGTGTTGAAATGAAGCGTAAAGGTGCGGAAGCAGTCTACCAGAAGGTAGCTACTCTCTCGATTGAACAGCAGCTTGAATACTGGCGCAATGGAAGCGCTTCTTTACGTCAGCAAATGAAACCGGCGAATGAGGCTGATATGGGCTTGGCTCTATCAAGTGAGATCCACCACTGATTTACTCAACAGGTGAGATTGTCCCCGGGGATGTTTATCTGCCCAATAAACATACTCACCAGCTAAAAACTGACGGTAGTTTGATATGATGTTTGAATGAATAAGTAGAGAAAACTGGAGCCTCCAGGTGGCGGACAGCTCATAATGAGATAGCTTGGTCCGCCCCCCTACTCGAGTGTACAAAGCTACCAGTTTTCCACCACAAGTTGTTTTAGAACCAGCGTCCCCTGCGACGCTTGAGCGTAACGGGTTGGAATCATTGATCTGAGGCGGCAAGAAAAAATAATCTTTAGGGGCTAAGCATGGTTGTTGAGGGGGACAAAGTGCGAGAAACGTGGTCTGACCCGAATGGCGCTAGTTTAAG
>DOZO01000081.1 GCA_003517965.1 Desulfobulbaceae bacterium | reverse complement strand
CCTGGTTGTGGTGAGTATAAGTGAAGCGATTCTTCCGGAGGGCCATTGGACCCTACCCGCACCGATTACAATTTAAGTAAAAAATGTAAAACTTAAAATACAAACTAACATAGGCTATAAAACATGAAATTATAATTTGCAATACAAAATTTTTAAAATAATAGCTTGGACTTCGATTAGCGGCAAAACAACGAAAGATCCGAGAGATAGAACATCATCAGGCGCAAGGAAAAAACAAAGGACAACTATGGGTCATGAAGGGGACAGAGCAACAGACGCATTGTAAGCGATCACAGGGCACGACATCTACTTTGTTATCGGCCTGTTCACATACCATATGTTTAGAGCCCCTGCCCGAGAATCGGGCTTAGGGGCTTTTATCCAGCTTCGCTGGGATAACTCTCAGGCCACTGTCGCGCATCTGCCGCACCCTGTGATCGCTTACAGTGTGGGACAGCGCTGAACTTAGTCGCCTATCCTGTGATCAGTTACAACGCATCCTCAGCGGACAGGAAGTCCGCCGAGGGTGGGCGGCGACATATTTTTACAGGAAACATCCACTGAAGAGTTGTTTGGAGGGCAGAAACAGGAGATTGCGGCAGGCGGATAGCGGAAAAATAATCAGCCGTCGCTGGTTAGAGAGAAAGAACCAGAGAGGACGGCCATGGCTTTGCGATAGACGGCACAGTGCTCACACTGACGCTGCCCCTGACTGCATGCGTTGTTGCTCAACTCCCAACAGGGCAGGGCATGATCGACATAAGCGGAACAGGAAGCGCGCACCTCTTCCGGGCAATCCTTGATCTGCCAGCAAGGCACCAGTTGGAGCAACCGCTTGATTCCGGGGATACTGATGCCCCGGTCATGGATCAAATCACGAATACAACGAATCCAGTTTATGTCATCGTCGGAAAAATACCGTTTGTTGCCTCGGCGACTGGGACGGATCAGCCCTTCTTCCTCGTAGATTCTGATGGTGCGGGGATGAATGTCAAGAAGTTTCGCTGCGACGCTTATGGGATAAATGGGCTCTCTTTTTTTGAGCATAAAACATCCTGTGAAAAAAAACAAACCAGAGAGGAATGGTTGCCGAGTTTCATTTTTCTCTTAAGCTGAATTATCCGAAAATCCATTTTTTTTTGTATCTTTAACAGATTCCCTTGGCAGCCGCCAGAAAAAATCACCTCCGAAAATGTGAGGGACGCGATGAGCAAAAGCACCCACATTGTTATAAATTTACGACACCAAGAGAGCCTGTCGCGAACAGGCTACGCGTTTACCTCGACGAGATCGTCCTGCATCAGCTCCCACTGTTTTTCATACTCCATGATATAGGCAACCTTAGAGACAAAATCGCATGAATATCCGAAGCGTTTGAGAAGATGCAGGCCGACCTCAATGCCGGAAGTGATCCCGCCACCGGTGATGACCCGGCCGCAATCGACCACCCGATGGCGGTCAATAATACACTTGGGGGCCAGTTGGGCCAAGCGGTCGATGGGTACCATAACCTCGCCCGGATCGCCGTTTTTCCGGTTGGTGGCCCTGATGCCGTCAAGAAGCCCGGCCACCCCGTAGACCCAGGAGCCGGTGCAGACACTGACCAGCAGGGTGTCCTCCGGCAAGGTCTTGACGAAGGACAAGAGCCGCTGGTTGTGAATTTCGGCTCTGGTGCCGAGGCCGCCGGGGATCAGGAACGCATCCATGCTCGGGTTGTCGTTCAATCCGTATTTGGGCAGCACCCGGAGACCGCCGGTGGCCACCACCGGGGTGGCGGTATCGCCGATCAGAAAAGTGTCAAGTTCCGGATCCATCCTTCTGGCAACCGCAAACACGCCGGTCGGCCCGGCCCAATCAATAACCTCCGCATTGTCGAAAATGTAGATTCCCAGCCGCTTGCTCATGTGTATGCCTCCTTGTTGATTGTTTTGCGCCTCGGCACAGACGGTTTCGGCTGTGCGTGTTGATAAGATTCCACCACCCGGTACGCCCTCTCCCAGCAGTCACCCAAAATGCACAGACAGGTCTGTCTGATGTTCCTGAAAAAAATTACCGCCCCACTAACTTCTCAATGGCCTCCTGGGCGTGGTCGATGGGCCAGGCGGCATGATAATTCTGGCTGGCCACGATGGCCCCTTCGACCAGGACATAGACGATTCCGGCAAGACCCTCGGGATTAATTGGCTTAGCCCCGCCCTCAACCGGAATACTCTCCTGAATGATTCCCGCCAGATAGCGCTGAAGACCATCCTTGTGCCTGATGACCTCCGACCGAATCCTGGAATCCATGGCCGGCACCTCGGTGGCGATGTTCAGGAAGGCGCAGCCTCGATAATCACTCTCCGCCATCCATTGCCGAAGAAACGAAAAAACGCCGAGAAGCCGCGCCGGCCCGACGGGATGACTCTCGACACTCTCCCTGAGCCAGCCCATCCAGCGATGGTGACGGGCCTGCAAATAGGCAATGCACAGATCCTCCTTGGAAGGGAACTGGGCATAAAAAGTCGCCTTGGCCACCTGCGATTCGGCGATGATCTGATTAATCCCGGTGGCCAGATAGCCCTGTCCGTAGAAGAGCTTCAGAGCCGTTTCGATGATCCGCTCACGGGCGGTGCTGGTTTCTTTCGTTGACATGATCTGCAATCTACGCAAGACAGACTTGTCTGTCAATGGTTTTCTCGGAAATTTTTTGGGGCCGGGGAGCAACTCAAAGAATTGACATGTTTGCTTTCAAGGCGGAAATGGCAAAATATCAAGCCCTATTCTCGCCCCCTGACCGGTCACCCCTGCAGATTTTCTTCCTTGACAAAGGCAGGGGCCTCCTGGCATGTTGCATATACAACTACCATGACCAACAACGAGATGAGAAAAAACAGACTAAGACAGCAGGCCGAACCGATCGCCGAGGCATGCATTGCCGTCAGGGTCCGGCTGCTCAACCGGATCATCACCAACATCTACGACACGGCCATGCGGCCTTACGGCATTAGCCTCAACCAAGCGAGCATTCTTACCCTCATCACCATGTCGGACAGCGTGGGCCATGGTGATATCGGCAGGATTTTGTTCATGGAAAAATCGACTGTCAGCAGAAATATCGAACGCATGAAGAAAAAAGACTGGATAACAACCGATAGCAGCGAGAACACCGGCGCCGCCGTCATCGCCATTACCCCCAGAGGCGAGGAAATTCTGGAGAAGGCCTACGCTTCCTGGGCCGAGGCCCAGGAAGAGGCGATCCGCCGCCTGGGTTCCGACGGGGTGGACACCCTGATGAAGCTTGCGGATCGATTCTGGCCGATCGGCTTCGGCCAGGCAGGCTGAGTTTTTTTACCCGCATGGTTGCATATACAACCTGACCCCGCAAATCAGAATTCACCTCCGAAGCCTTCGGAATCTCTATTCACTTTTCAAAAAGGAAAACATTATGGAATGCAAGCTGCTACACGAGGAAGAGGCCTCCGGCGAAACTGCGGAACTCTACGACAATATCCGGGCCAGCTTCGGGATGGTCCCCAATTTCTTCAAGGCCCAAGCGGCGCTGGACCCAGAGTGGGCCGCGCTGAACTGGCAGCGAACCAAAAAAATCATGCTCACCGAGGGCAGTCTGGACCGGAAGACCAAGGAACTCATCGCCTTGGTGGTTTCGATCATAAAGGGCTGCCAGTACTGCCATCTGGCCCACCAGACCATGGTCCTCATGTCCGGTGGCAGCCAACGGGATATAAACGAGGCCCTGCAGGTGGTGGAACTGTTTCAGAGCTTCACCACCATCGCTGACTCGCTTGCAGTGCCCTGCGACGTAACCCCGGCCATGATCACCGGAGATAAAGACGGATGAGCAAGAGCAAAGCGGCGTTCAGGAACCGCTTCCTGGTCGCCGAGGTGGAATGCGAACAGGGCAAGTGCGTGATTACAGACTAGGCTCACTGCTTTTTAAATAACAGATGCCGTGCAAGGCCCTGCCGGGCCTTTTTTTATCCGTAGCCAAGAAGGAAGCAGCCCATGGGCTATTTCTTTGCTTGCCCAAGACATGCAAGCGGTCTATAATTATCTTTTTCGTATCCTTCCGGTTGGTTGCGCCTTGCTTGAGCGCCCTGCCTTACCTGCAACATGACATCAGGAGCCGACCCGTGACCATGTCCAACACAAAGAAAAAACAACTGCGCGAAGCTGTCAACAAATTCAGCTCCACCAATATTCTGGTACTCGGCGACATCATTGTCGATCACTTCATCTGGGGTTCGGTTTCCAGGATCTCCCCGGAAGCGCCGGTGCCAGTAGTAGATGTCACCCATGAAAACCTGCTCCTTGGCGGGGCAGCCAACGTCCTGCACAATCTCTACGCCCAAAACAGCCGGGCCTCTCTCTGCGGCCTGATCGGCAACGATGCCATGGGCGACCATCTCTTGACCCTCTTGGCGGAACTCGGCTCCCCTGCCGCAGGAATCGTCCGCACTGCTGACCGCCCGACTATCCTTAAAACCAGAATCGTGGCCCAGCACCAGCAGGTGGTCCGTTTCGATCGGGAAAAAACCGGCTCGCCCAGCCCTGAACAGATGGCAGAAATCTGCCGCTTTATCGACGACAACCTGGACAGCTTCGACGCGATCATCGTTTCTGACTACAACAAGGGGATGATCAACCTGCCCGTTATGGACCACCTGCGAAGTCGACTCAAGGGACGGCACATTCCGCTCATCATTGACCCTAAACCCCAGCATCCAGAACGCTTTATCGGCGCCACCATAATCACCCCCAACCTGCACGAGGCTGAGCGCATGGCCGACATGGCCATCAAAAGCGAGGAAGATCTGCAAACTGCGGCCCTTATTCTTCAGGAAAAATTGGCCAGCGACGCCGTTCTTATCACCAGAGGCGAAGCGGGCATGGCCCTCTACCAAAAAGGGCATCCTCTCTTCACCATCCCCACCATGGCTAAAGAGGTGTACGATGTCACCGGCGCGGGAGATACCGTAATTGCCACCCTGGCCCTGGGGCTGGCCGTTGGCCTTTCCGCCGCTGATGCCGCCACCATTGCCAACTTTGCCGCCGGTATCGTGGTGGGCAAAGTGGGCACGGCTACCGCTTCCACCGCCGAACTGCTTGAGGCAATCGGATGAAAAGACCATTGAGTATGACTGGCTATGGTCGGGGCGAAGTATCAGGGGCCAAAAGCTGGACCGTGGAAGTCCGCTCGGTTAATCACAAGTTTCTTGATCTAAACATCAAGATCCCCCGCAAATACCTCGGCCTGGAAGATCGGATCAAAAAAGAGGTCTGCACCTATTACAGCCGGGGCCATGTGGATATCTATCTCAATCCGGGGGCTAAGGACAGCAATGCTATCAGTCTGGCAGCCAACCTGCCCTTGGCCCGAAATTATTACCAGTGCCTGGAGACTATCCGTCAGAACCTCGATCTCAGCGACTCCCCTACCCTGGCCATGCTCCAGAATTATCCTGAAATCATCATTGCCCACGAAGAGGAGGAAGACCTGGATGAGGTCTGGCCGCAGGTATCCGCGGCCCTTGTCCAGGCCCTGACCATGGCTCAAAACATGCGAACCCAGGAAGGTGCGGCACTCAAGACCGAACTGCACCAGCGTCTGCAAGAGTTTGCTAAAACAATAGAAGGCATTGCTCAGGATATCCCCGATATTGTCCAACGACGAACCGAAAAACTCAAAGAACGTCTGACCATTCTCCTGCAGGGGGTTGAGCTTGATCCCCTGCGTTTGGCTCAGGAGGTGGCGATGATGGCCGACAAGGCGGATGTCACCGAAGAGGTGGTTCGTCTCAGAAGCCATATCAGCCAGTTTACCGGTTTTCTGGCAGCAGACGAACCAGTGGGTCGCAGACTTGATTTTCTCCTTCAGGAATTCCTGCGAGAGATCAACACCTTGGCCTCAAAGATCAGCGATGCCCCCACCGCTCACCTCACCGTCGAATTGAAAACCGAGGTTGAGAAACTTCGGGAACAGATCCAGAATATTGAATAGAGGAATACCATGCCTGACCAGAGAATGATTAACGTGGGCTTTGGCAACGCCGTACTCGCCAGCAGGGTGCTGGCTGTAGTGAACCCCAAATCCTCCCCTATGAAAAAGCTGCGAGAAGAAGCAAAGGAACAGAAACGACTCATTGATGTCACCGAAGGCCGCCGAACCCGCTCCATTATAATTTTGGACAGTAACCATGTGCTGCTTTCCTCGGTGCAGCCTGAAACCATCACCCTGCGTTTCATGGCCTCCTATGACCGTCGTGATGAAGAGCCGTTGGAAAAGGCGGGCAAATGAGCCGGGGTAAACTTTTTGTCATCTCCGCTCCCTCTGGGGCTGGCAAGTCAACCCTCCTTAAAAGATTGCTGATAGAGGTTCCCAATCTGGCCTTTTCCGTGTCGCACACCACCAGAGCCCCGCGTCCTGGCGAGAGCAATGGCCGGGAATACCACTTTGTCGATCACCCCACCTTTACCGGGATGTGCGCCAATCAGGCCTTCCTCGAATGGGCCGAGGTGCATGGTAATCTCTACGGCACCAGCCGGGCAGCCATTGAGGCACAACAGGCAAAAGGGATTGACGTTTTTCTCGACATTGATGTTCAGGGGGCCAGGCAGCTTCGGGAACAGCAGCTTCCGGGAGCCATCTTCCTCTTCATCACCCCGCCCTCCTGGACCGAGCTGGAAAGACGGTTGCGGGGCAGGGGCACCGACGCCGAGGAAACCGTGCAATTGCGCCTGAACAATGCCCGGCGCGAGATGGAGGCTGCCGACCTCTACGACTATCTGGTGATCAACGACCGGCTGGATGAGGCAGTGGAGGTTCTGCGCGCGGTGATCATCGCCGAGCGCTGCAAGGCCCGCCGCAACCCCGATGGCCTACCCATCGACTGGGAAAAAGTTACAGGTTGAGGCATCGCAGTACAATTGCTGTCATTCCGGCGGAAGCCGGAGGTAAGCGAGCTGCGCGAGACTCCGACCCAGTAGCCTCAGGAGGATGTGCCAAATCTTGACCCCGGCCTTCGCCTGGGTGACGACATACTCACCCGTTATCCTTGAGCCTTTACCCTTAAACCTATCTTTTGGAGGCGCCATGAGCAACCAGCCGGACAACGACGATATCCTCTGGGGCATCCATCCCATCCTGGAGCTGCTGCGGCTTCAGCCCAAAAAGGTGCGGGAGGTGGTGATCCAGCAGGGCAAGGGCGGAGCCAAGATTCAGGAGATTATCACCCTGGCCCAGGAACAAGGGGTCAAGTTCCGCTTTCTGCCTAGCCAGCGCTTCCCCAGCTCCCCGGAGAAGACCCATCAGGGAGTGCTGGCAAAAACAGCGCCCGTGGCCACCTGCAGTCTGCACGAACTCCTAAAAAAAGCCGGGGAGACGGAACAACCCCTCATCGTGGCGCTGGACTCCATCCAGGACCCGCACAATCTGGGGGCCATCATCCGCACCGCCGCGGCAGCCGGGGCAACCGGCATCATCCTGCCCAAGGATCGCTCGGCCCCGCTCAACGCCACCGCAGCCAAGGCCGCGGCCGGAGCCATGGCCCATATGAAACTTTGCCTGGTCACCAATCTGGTTACAACCCTGCAGACCATTAAGGAGAAGAGCTTTTGGGTATATGGGGCAGCGGGCGAGGCCAAACGCACTGTGTACGGGACCAAATTCTCAGGCGCTGTTTGCCTGGTGATCGGCGGCGAGGATAAGGGGATGCGCCCGCTGGTCCGCGAGCAATGCGATGAGCTGGTTTCCATTCCCATGGCAGGGAGCCTCAACTCCCTCAACGCCTCGGTGGCCGCGGGCATCATCCTTTTTGAGATCGTCCGCCAGCGGCAAGACGACCGCTAAACCCAATACTCTTCCACAAAGGAGTTCCAATACCATGAAACGGTTCGCTCTTTCCCTCGCGGCTCTGTTCCTTATCTCCGTCTTTGCCGATCAGGCGGAGGCCACCCCCAAATCCCGCTACGACGAGACCACCCAAACCTGCCGGGTTCTCGACGATGGTCCGCTGGAGTGGGAAAGCCGCCCTTGGGGCGAGGGCGGCAAGCTTTTCAAGGAGGTCTGCAAGGGTTGCCATACCCGCAACAACGACAAAGGCGCACCCTTTCTCTGGGTGGAATCAAAAACCTCGGCTGCCTGGAACCGAATTTTTGCCACCCGGTCCCCGAAATGCGCCAAGCAGGGCGCTTGGGACGCCCTCACCCTTGAACGGTTGCTGAAGCTCAACGACTATCTGTACCGCTGGGCGGCAAACAGCCAGGACGCCAGCGACAGCTGCTGACGCTGATTACAATCCTCCCGGTCCGGGAGGAAAACAGCAGACAGACAGCCTCCCTACTTCTTTGCTTGCCCCTTGCCGAACAGATCGGCAAAGGTACCCATGGGTTTGGCCTCCTTTTTCTTTTCCGTGAGGTACTGCCGAAAATCGTCTCGATTTTCTCCCTCACCCGCGCCCTTGTCCTTTTTACCGCCGGCCTTGCCGGTCTCCTGCCCCTCTGCCTTGGCGGGCATAGGCAAAGAAAGGGACAACCGCTTTTTCTCTGGGTCCACGCTGTCAATTTTCACCTCCAGGGCATCGTCCACCTGGACGACCTCACGCGGATGGCTGATGCGCCGCCCCGCCCCCAGCTTGGAGATATGCACCAGGCCGTCGATGCCGGGCGCAAGCTCTACAAAGGCTCCAAATTCCGTCAGGCGCACAACCTTGCCCGTGACGACACTGCCCTCGGAGAACATGCCGCTGAGTCCTTCCCAGGGGTCGGGCAGGGAGTCCTTGAGGCTGAAGGAATAGCGGTTCTGCTCCCAATCAAGCTTGAGCACGGTGACGGTCACTTCCTGACCCACGGCCAGCCGCTCGTTGATATCCTCGATCCTGCCCCAGGCAATCTCGGAGACCGGGATCAAGCCCTCGATGCCACCGATATCGACAAAAGCACCGAAATCACGGATGGAGGTAATGATGCCCTTAACGGTCTGGCCGATGGCCAGAGATTGCTGCAAGGCCTCCTTCTGTAGGGCCTGTTCCTCCTCAAGCAGGGCTCGCCGCGAAACCACGATGTTCTTGCCGTGTTCGCTGAACTTGCTGATCCGGAAGGCTAACTTCTTGCCGATATACTCCTCGGCATTTTCAATCCGGCGCATCTCCATCTGGGAAAAGGGACAAAAGGCCCGGACGCTGCCGGAGAAGCGGACATCAAAGCCGCCCTTGACCTCAGCCGTCACCGTGCCCTCAACCGGAATCCCGTTCTGGCAGGCCTCCTCAAGATGGCCGGCCACCGCACCCCCACTCACCTTGACCGTAAAAAGCCGTTCGTTCTTCTTTTCAGAAAGGAAATAAACCTGCACCAGATCGCCTTCCGCCACGGTCAGGTTGCCCTCGGCATCCATAAATTCGTTTTTGGCCACCGAACCTTCGCTCTTGGCGCCCAAATCAAGAAAGATCCATTCCTTGGCAATGCGCACCACAACTGCCTCAATCCTCTGCCCAGGCAACAGACGATCCTTGGCGCTGGCCGCTGTTTCCTGAAACATCTCGGCAAAACTCTTATCATCATCGGTCATTGTCACCACCCTCAAGTTGTTTTTATGATTATTTTCCAAGAACCTCGGAGATTGCAGCCATAAACCGCTCATTGCGCCCGGCTTCCTGCAGCGAAACCCGGAAATATTGGGCATCCAGGCCGATGAAGTTGCTGCAGTCCCTGATCATGATGCGTTGTCCGAGCATGGCCTCCCGCAACTGGGCTGCGGTCATAGGCCCGGTTAAGCAACAGAGGATAAAATTCGCCGCGCCCGGCACCACCTGCACCCCTGGCAGAGCGGCGATCCGGGCGACAAAACCGGGCCGAGTCTCGCCGATAAAATCACGCACCGCCTGGACATAGGCATCGCCATGCGTCAAAAGATATTCCCCGGCCACCTGGGCCAGGCGATTCACTCCCCAGGGCTTACGCCGTGCCGCAAACCGGGCCATCTTTTCCTCATTGGCCACAAGAAAACCAAGGCGCAGGCCAGGAATGCCGTAAATCTTCGAGTAGGAGCAGAGCAAAAACAGATTGGCAGGCAAGGGGAACCCGGCAAGGGAAGGCTCGTCCACAAAGGGCAGGTAGGACTCGTCGATAAGAAATTCCGAGGCCGGATGGGCAAGAATGAAAGCCATCAGCTCCCGACTGGGCACCACCCTGCCGGTGGGGTTGTTGGGGTTGCAGAGAAACACCAGCTCCCCGCCGGTAAGACTGGCGGCGAGTTGATTAAAATCAAGGGCGAAATCCTCTTCGGCTTTCAAGGTGAAAAAATCAACCGTAAGCCCAGCCCACTCGCTGGCTGTCTGGTAATCGGCATAGGTGGGGGCAACGATCAAGGCCCGGCGGCACTGGACGCTGGTCGGTACAGCATAAATGAATTCGGTAGTGCCATTGCCAGCCAGCACCTGCTGCGGCTTGCAGCCGTATTTCCCGGCAAAAAGCCTGACCAGGGTTTCGCTGTCGCATTCCGGCAAAAAGCTGATTTCCGACAACCTTGCAATCAGCGCCTCCCGCAAGCCAGGCGGCATGCCCAGCGGGGTGAGATTACTGCTCAGGTCGATCAATTCGCCCACTTCACAGCCCAATCGCCTGGCCATGGAGAGAATATCCCCGCCGTGGACGCCCTTGGCGCCGATGATGTTGGTATCCATTTTAACCCTTGAAGCGCAGGGGCAAACCAGCAACCACCAGAACTACCTGCTGGCAGACCAAGGCCATCTGCTGATTGGTCCAACCAGCCAGATCGCGAAAACGACGGCCCAGAGGCGATTCCGGCACGATCCCGAAACCAACCTCATTAGCAACCAGCACCACCGAAGCGCCAAGGCCGCGCACAGTCTCGGCCAACCTGACAACCTGGTCCTGGATTTTTTCGTCGCTGAAGTCCCGCATCATCATATTAGTAAGCCACATGGTCAGACAATCCACCAAAAAAACCTCGGCCCCGGTCGCATTTTTCTCCAGCACCCCGACCAGATCCAGTGGCTCTTCGACAGTCATCCAGCCGCTGCCCCGACTCTGCAAGTGCATGGCGATGCGCTGATCCATCTCCACATCGTTTTTGGCTTCCAGAGTGGCGACAAAAACCCTGTCGGAAAAGTTCTCGCTAACCCAGTGTTCAGCGTAGCGACTCTTACCGCTCCGACAGCCGCCAAGCACCAGTTTTTTCACAGGGAGCTGTTTGATCCCATCAATATTTGTCATAACCTTTTTCCCGTATGTACCGCCAGGGCAAGATACCTTGTTCCCTGGGCAAAGAGCAACCGTTTTGCCGTGAGTTCATCAAGAAAAGTTGCCAACCCCACCGCGCCAAGCTTAGGAAATAAAAGGGTGAGTTCAGAGAATTCGACTATGGTTTCGCAGGCAAGATAGATAGATCTGGAAGCCCCGCGTAACCGGTGATGCAGGGTCGCCTGTCCAGGCAATTCCTGCCGGATGATCAGCAGGTTACCCGCGTCACGGTAAGAAAGCGGCGGGAGCAGATGGGCAGGGCTTCGCCTTGCCTCGTGAAACCATTGCCAAGCGCGGATTTTTTTGACCACCGGCTGCCAGAGCCTGCGCTGACGCGCCCGATCTCCACGATAGTCATTGATGAGCAGGGTCAGATCCGGCATGATCTGCGGCGGAAAGAGCTTGCGATTATGGGGATGCTGGACTATGGCGCGGATGCCGTAAGCATCGGGCTTGCAGGCTACCTCACAACCATAACCAAGAAAGAAAGTCGCGGCGGTCAAGGGGGTAAAGGGCAGGACGAAATCAAGATTGACCAGGGTTTCCTGCACCTCCGCCTCGGTGGATTGGGGAAAACAGGTGATCAGGTTCCCATCCAAGCGGATGCCCAGGGCAAGGCTCTCCTTCATCAGGGATAGGTTCTCCATGACCGTGGCCCCCTTGCGCATCCGTTCCAGAAGCCCCTGACTGAGAGCCTCGATCCCTGCCTGCACCGCCAGCAACCCGCCCTGTCGATAGCCTTTGAGGGTTTCCCCTCGCTGATTGACCCTAATTTCGGCAAAAAAACGGAAGTCCTTTTCCCCGGAGGCCATCCTGGCAAAAAAAGCCGGGGCCTCCTTGCCGGGCAATACGTTATCCGTAAAGCTGAAATCGAGACAGCCATGCCAGGCGGACAGATCCAGCACCTCCCGCTCCATCTGCACCGCAGTCTTGCCCCGGTAGCCATGCCACTGGAGGTTGAGATTACAGAAGGTGCATTTCCCCCACCAGCAGCCCCGGGAAAACTCCACCGGCAGCTCCGGGATAAAGGGCTCCCCGGAAAACTCCCGGCGCAGGTCGGAAAAATAATCATCGTAGTCAGGAGTCGGCAATACGCCCAAAGTCTTGAGCTGGTCACCGGTAAAGCTCTGCCCGTTTGTAAATGTCTTTCTGGTCATGGTCTGAGGGGATAGAATAGCATGCCGCCCGGACAACACCTGACAGAGGTTAGCCAACGGCAGCTCCCCTTCGCCAGGCACCACATAATCAAGCCAGGGAAAGGACTCCAGCAACGAGCTGCCCATTTCGGCAACGCAGGAAGAGCCACCAAAGACAATGGGCAGCCGCGGTCGCAACGCCTTGATCTGTTGTGCCGCATAAAGAGAGGCCAGCAACTGGTTAAAACAAACAGAAAAACCAATCAGATCAAACTGTCCCCAATCCTGTAGGGCAAGCCAATGCCGCAGATGCTCATCCACTCGTTGCCAAAGACTCTCTATGGAAAATACACCTGCTGCCTTGCAGTGCTTGAGCCTTTTAGATAAAAACCCCACCAACTCCGCACGCTGTTGAGGAAAAAGCAACCCGGCATACATCCCTTCGCAGAGCCAGACATCCTTGGAAATTTCCTGATAGAGATCAAGACCAATGGCCTTGGCCAAACCCAGATACGGATGCAGACCGGTAACCCGCACCTCCGGCATCTCTCGCATCAGATAGCCCTTGAGCGCCCCCAACTGCACTGAAGGCCGGTTGAACAACGCCCATGGCATAGCAATCAGGCCCAAATGAAACGGACGCGACAACTGGTCTGTGTTTCCAACCATCCTTACTGCTCAATAATTTCAGTGCCCAACGGCGGAGTGAAAACGAAAATATCCTGCGAAATCGGTTCGTTTCGTCTGACATTTTCAAAAACAAGATTGGTTATGCTACCGAAAAGATCAACGATCTCAAGACGGCGCATCATGAAATTCTCGTCGATCCAGATATGAAGGTAATCCACCTGAGGATGTGCAGTCTTGGGCACGAGCTTTATCGCCTTCAAACCAGAAATCTCCTGCCTTTCCGACGGCAACACCTTGAAATCACGGACGATATTGCCGGTGCCAGCAAAGAAGGCATAGGTGACATCAGAATTGATATATTGCGAAACCGGCTGCACCACCATCTGGGCGGAACTGGCCACATACATGGAGACCTTCTTGCCGTCGCTGATCAACACCTGCCGATCCGGGGTCTGGTAGTCCCAACGGATGCGGCCAGGCTTGGAGATCACTACCTTGCCAGCCCCAAGGCGTTTACGGCTACTCATCGGCACCGAGGTGGACTGCTTGAAATCGGCAGCCATCGTTTTGGTTTCCTCATAGCGGGCCTGGAGTTTCTGGGCCAGTTCCAGAGGTGTCAAGGTAGCACAGTGACTTGAACCAGGAAAGGCTGCCAGGAACATGAAGACAATTAACAGAGAAACCAAGGGCTTTGGGTAAAAAAACATACGACTCATGACAAATGACTCCTTTTGCTCAGAACGGCAGCAGTATTAACGGCTCCTGAAAATATCAGAGACCACCTTTTCCAGGGTAATGGGTCGGCCAAAAACCTTTCTGGCTATATCAACAGCCGCCTCGGTTACATCAGAAACATAATAATGACTTTCTCCGTTGCGTTCGAGCTGCTGCTCGATGGCCGGATTATTCTCCAGAAAAAGAGCCAGACTTTCCGCCACCACCTCAGAAGAATCAATAATCGTCACCCGTTTGCCAATGCGCGACTGAATCAAATCCTTAAGGAGCGGATAATGGGTGCAACCCAGGACAAAAGTATCCACCTGCCTCAGCCGCAAAGGCTGGAGGTAACGACGGAGGATCATCTTGGTTTCCCGTTTGTTCAGCCAGCCTTCCTCAACCAGGGGAACCAGCAGGGGGCAGGCTTGGGAATAGACGGTGAATTCCGGCTGCTCGGCCAGGATCTTTTTTTCATAGACCCCACTTTTGATGGTGGCCCGGGTGCCAATAACCCCGATCCGACCTGAGCGGCTTGTAGCAATGGCCTTGCTTACCGCCGGGGTGATGACCTCAAAAATGGGTACGGAAAACTCCTGTTGAAGAATCTCAGAGGCCACGCTGGCCGCGGTATTGCAAGCAACAATGATAATCTTCGCTCCCTGGCCGAGAAGAAACTCTGTATTCTGCCGGGCATAGGCGATAATGGTTTCTGGACTCTTAGAACCATAAGGGGTTCGAGCCAGATCGCCGAAATAGGCCAGACGATATTGCGGCAAAAGCTGTTCAACAGCCTTGGCCACCGTCATCCCGCCCACCCCAGAATCAAAAATACCGATCATGCCTGAACCAACTCCGCCATCATTTCAACCAGTAATTTCCCCATGTTCTTGAGCTCCGCTATATATCCCGCCGTTCAATCATATAATTGCTGCCATCCAGTTTTTTCACGCAATGCTTAAGCTGGGAAGCCACTGAAGAAACCTCGCCATAATGAGTGTATCTGCCGTCACCGGTAATCACCACCGCGAGGGAAAGGCTCAACAGTCCAAAACGTGTCTCCCGATCCTGGCGGTCCAACCCGATAAACTCGCCCACCGCAATATCCTCCGCACTCAAGAACATATTCCGCACCAGATCGAAATTGGCCAGGATCTTTTTACAAACCTTCTCCAGCATCTCTTCCCGAACGATAAAAACAAAATCATCCCCACCGATATGCCCGACAAAACTGCCTTTTCTGGCAAGTTCATCCACCGCATTGACCATAACCCTGGCCACCATCAGAATCACTTCATCCCCACGGGTAAAACCATATCGGTCATTATAGGGCTTGAAGTTGTCAATATCTACATAACAGACAGCATAGCCTTCCACCTCGCAAAGCACCCGCTGGATGGCCCGGATGATCGAGGTGTTACCAGGAAGCCGACTGAGAGGATTATTGTCAAAGGCCCTGATCATGCGGGATTCGGCCAGACGGATTCTGGTAAGCAAAACCTCGGGGGTAAATGGCCGAATGATGATGTCATCCACCGGATAATTATTCCAATCCAGTTCCACTTGGAGCTGAGTTTCGTCTGCGATCAGAAAAATTGGGATATTGGCCTTTTGCAGACAGGCCTTAACGGCCCGGATCAATTCGATATCACCATTCTTGCCGGAAAATCCCTTTTCCGTAATCAGCAGATCCGGCGGATCTTCCAAAACCTGCGCCAAGGCCCCGGGTAAATTAGCGCAATGTTGTATTGTAAAGCCCCTGTCTTCCAAAAAGAGCCGGCATTCCGGCAAGATCAGCGAGTCGCTGCCAGCAATCAGGATACGGGACATCTTCTCACCATCTCAAACGTACAGCAAAAAAAACCATCATGCCGCCTCTTCCGGAACCGATTGAACATCAAGACTGAAACCCTTGACATCCCAAAGTTTCTCCTCGATCTCATGCAACAGCGGATCAATATCAGCCGGGGCAAGGTCGAGCAATTTCCAGGCCTTGTTATTTAACGGTGGCACCCAAATATCTCCGGCATGCCCATAGCCAAGCCCCCTGATCATGATATTGGCAAAATGAACAATAGCGCTGGCAACCCGTTCTTCTTTGGCAAGTTGCGGATCATGATGGCAGGCAATAGGCTCAACCAGCTTGTTGGGAAGGTTCCAGCTCTTGGCAAGCCAGCTTCCCACCTCGGCATGATCCAAACCCAGAATCTCCCGTTCTGCCTCAAGCCTTGAGATTTTTTTCTCCTGAGACAGCTCCGTGATCATTGCATACTCTTTGGGCAACTCCATTTTTATGGCAACCTTGCCAAGATCATGAATAAGCCCGGCGGTGCTAATCTCTTCCGGGTCCTTCACCCCCAGATGCCGGGCCAGCACATTACTGACCACGGCACAGCCCAGGGAATGCTCCCAAAGCTCAACATCCTGCTCCTCCATGACATCAAAGATGGAAGCACTGATGATCAGACTCTTGATAACATTAAAACCAAGCAGGATAATGGCACTGTTTAAGGAACTGATCCGCTGCGGAAAACCATAGAAAGCCGAATTGACCAGCTTAAGCAATTTACTGGCCAGAATATGATCCTTACTAATCAACCGTCCCATCTGCTCTGTGGTCGTATCAGGATTCTCCGCCATCTTGGCCAGCTTGGCAACAATTCCTGGTAAGGTCGGCAGATTTTTTATCTCCCGCAGCACCTTTTTAAACTGGGCACGTTTTTGCTCATCCATCGTAAACCACCACTAAAAATGTATACCAAAATATAAAAACATATCGCTATTTCGTAACGGCCTCTAAACTCCGCGAGGCCACCAACCTTGCTTGAATCCGCTTCTTTAGATACATGAGCGGCGCTATGTCTTCAACCCGCTGAAAGCGCAAATCAATCTCTTGCAATTCCTCACGCAAGGTTTTTTCCCCCTCGATATTAACGGGATGCCCTTCCACCGTAACGTCAAAGATCTCAAAACCGGCCAAGCGCTCGATCAGGCCCGGGGTCAATGAGGTACCCGCACCGCAAAGAACCATCCCCTCAGGATTCAGAATTTCCTTTGCCAGAATCATTCCCGGGCCAGCTTGGGCTAACATTATTCTTTGCACGTCTGTCCCTCATTTTTTTTCAAGGCAAGTCCCACACCACACTCCGCCAATTAATCCACTATGTAACATTGTTACGGCCATTGACAGATCAGGCAACCAGCATTAAAATACAACTCATTTCTGGAACTTGCCATACCTTAAAATATCGTAAGTGAACAGATATTTCGCTGGAAACAGAACAGTTGACTGTTTCCAGCACTTTTTTGTAAGCAATTACCGTACTGGACTCAAAATGGAGGGACCAGAAATGCCTATTTATGAATACCAGTGTGAGACTTGCCAGGATATACTTGAAGTGCAACAGAGCCTGGCCGACAAACCACTGACCACCTGCCCAATCTGCTCAGGAACCCTGAAGAAGATTATCTCCATGAGTTCATTCCAGCTGAAAGGCGGTGGCTGGTACTCAGATGGTTACAGCAACAACCCCGGCAAGACAAGCCCGTCCTGCCCGACAACATGCTCCGACGCAGCCTCGTCCTGTCCGGCCAAGGAAGTTTCCGCCTGCAAGTGTAAATGCGAATGAGCTAACTCACCCCCCTGAGAGGCTTGGTAAGCAAAACCATGGCATCCCCGTAGCTGTAAAATCTATATCCTTTTTCCACAGCTTTCCGGTATTCCGCAATAATCCGCATTCGTCCGACCAGGGCGCTGACCAAAAAAAGCAAAGATGATTGCGGCAGATGGAAGTTGGTAATCAGATTATCCACCACCCTGAATTTATAACCTGGATAGATATAAAGATCACAAAAACCACTGCGGGCCGAGACCCGTCCCGTGGTATCGGCGGCAAATTCCAAGGCTCGCACCGAGGTGGTGCCCACCGCCCAGACTACCCCCCCAGCTATCCGTGTTTCGTTGACCAGCGTAGCAGTCTCTCCGGAAACCTTGAGATATTCAGCGTGAATCGCATGCTCCCGAATATCCTCAACTCGTACCGGGGCAAAAGTTCCATACCCGACATGCAAGGTTACTTGAGCTATCCGTACCCCTTTCGCCTGAATCTTCGCCAAAAGTTCAGGGGTAAAATGAAGTCCGGCGGTAGGCGCGGCCACTGCCCCTGGATTTTCCGCATAGACCGTCTGATAACGCTGCCGATCTTCTTCGGTCTGACCTTCTTCCCTGTTAATATAAGGAGGCAAGGGCATCAGTCCATGTTGCTCCAAAAGCAGAGCCAAATCTCCCCGATACCTCAGAGAAACTCGCACCTTACCATCGGAGAGCAATGCCAGCACCGTACCCACCAAATTTTCCGAAAAAAACAGCTTTCCTTCAAGCTGCGGCCTTTTGGCACTTTTTACCAATCCTACAACCTCGGCCTGCCTCCATCCATCAGCATCCCCATGACCAGTACCTGCCTTCGCAACCGGGTACTCCAAAATCAACAACTCAGCCTTGCCACCGGTTTCCTTTATGCCAAGAAGACGAGCTGGGAAAACACGGGTGTTGTTGACCACCAAAAGATCGCCTGCCGAAAAATAGTCACAAATATCAAAAAAATGCCGATCTCTGGTCTCTTCACCAAGACAATCCACCACCAGTAGCCGCGAATAATCCCGCTGAGCCAGAGGATGCTGAGCAATGTTCCCCTCTGGCAGCGAGAACTGATAGGATGCAAGCAAAAAATCAGCGGCGCTGACTATGGATTCCATTTTAATTTTCTGACACGAAGGGATTAAAAGAAAACTGGGGGTTGGACTCTACAGTCAAAGAAAAAGTCCGGTTCGTTGGGTAAAATAGCAGAGCAGCAGGCCGACGCCAAGGGCAAAAAGCCCCGTAGCTCGTACGGTTCCGACAGGCATCTGCCCGATACGCCCCAACCACCTCTGCATAGCTTCGGGGAAAAGGACATAGGGAATCGCTTCCAAAACAAAGATGAGACCAAGCACGGTGACAAGAAGTTTCATGAAAGCATCCTACCAGTTGCCCGACGTTTTTTCAAGACTGGAACATACCATATCCCCGAGTCATCCAATCATGCCGTTGGCCACTTACCTAAGCCAACCGTCCGCAGACGCCAAAAGCGCCGCCGGGAAACAGTGATCGCAGTGTGTGGCAATTTCTCTATTGATAAAGGGTAATCGGCGCATCACTCGTGCCAGCGTAGAAAACTACGATTTCGGCTGGAAAATTGCCTTCATTTTTTCCATAATGCCAAGTATTTACAACTTCAATGATCCCTTCACCTGTTTTGAGCTGCAAGACTTTACCATCATCGGTCACCACTGTCAGTTCCCCACTTAATAATATACCAGCATTTATTACTGGATGTTTATGTAACGGCAATACAACACCCGGCTGAATTTTAATCATTAAAATTGTAATTTCCGGTTTGCCTTTTGGATAATCAGGCAAAATCCTTCCATCCCAACTTAAATCTGATTTAGATAACATCTTAACTGCAACACCCTTGATCTCTGCGGCTGAAATGTTATTTGACAGTAATAACACCAAGAGTAAAACACAAAATAGTCTTTTCATAATTGCTTCCTTCAGAAAGAATCAACAGTCAGTAGATTTCCTGTTATCAGCCCTAATCATCACAGCAGCGCAAAGCCAACATACTCAAAAACAAAAAATCATTTCAACAACATTCCATCACAAAGAAATCTATATACTGCTAAATCACAAATACAATCGGCAAACTCAAGAACTTTGTTCGACCTGAATCATCGGCAAAAGGGGTCAAGTCTGCCTCCCCAGTATTGCTAAAAAAAACCGGCGCAAGATATTCTCCTACGCCGGTCGCACTTCAGTGGTTCATTTACTTTACAGCAGATCAGTTTTCTTGAGGATGACCAGAGCTCCCTGGTACGAAACAACCAGCACCAACAGCCAACTAACGAGTAAAATTGTATTCATAGGTTGATTCCTTTATTTTACGATTTAATACATGTCATCGGCGTCTTGTCCAGCAAGCTCGCCCAGAGTAAGTTTTTCTGCATCCATCAGCTTCCAGACATATGCGATATAAGCCAGGACAAAAGGGACGGCCAGAGCCACATAGCTCATGGCGGTGAGAGTGTATTTGCTGCTTGAAGCATTATAAATGGTGAGACTTGACTGCAGGTCGCTTAAGGAGGGGTAAAAAGCGGTATTATTATACCCGGCCAGGGAAAAAATTGCCAACCCCACCAGCACGGTACCAAGACCTCCAAACCAAATGCCGCAATTTTTTCCGAGAAAACCGGTGACCACCACCCCATAGATCACCGAGCCCAAGCCGGCCAGAAGCAGGAACAATACTGCAGGCATCCCCAGGAGATTGTTAAGATATTTGCCTTTTTCCAGAAAAATCCTGCCTGTGGCCGGTTCAACCGCAAAGCCATCCATGGTCACCAGGCCGATAAGAATGGTGAGCAAAAAGGGCAGAGCTATGAGCAGATTGATCCAGGTCGCTTTGCGGGCTTTTTCAACCAGGGATTTGTGGTCAACGTGGTTGACGAGATACATGGCGCCCAATACCCTGGCCAGGAAAACCAGGAACAGACCGAAGGCCAGATTGAAAGGGTTGAGCGCCGCTTCCAGTCCGTGATACGGGGTATGCCAGGTCACGGAGTTATAGAGGTTAAGACTAAAGCGGGAGCCGGTAAAAAAGGTGCCCACTGCCGCACCGATCAAAAGGATTCCGACGCTGCCATTGATGCACATGAATATCTCATAGGTCCGGGCGCCGAGAACATTATCGGGTTTCTTTCGATACTCATAGCTTACCGCCTGAAGGATAAAAGTGAAGAGGATGAGCATCCACACCCAGTAGGCCCCGCCGAAGCTGGTGGCGTAGAAAAGCGGGAAGGCAGCGAACAGGGCGCCGCCAAAGAGAACCAGAGTGGTGAAGGTCAGTTCCCACTTGCGACCCATAGCGTTGATGATCAGAGATTTTTCTTCTTCATTGCTGGCCAGAGTAAAGATCAGGGTCTGCCCGCCCTGAACAAAAGTCAGAAAGAGGAAGAGCGACCCAACCACGGAGGCAATCAGCCACCAGAGTTGTTGTAAAATTGAGTAATCTAGGTTTCCTATCATGGTCTTATGCCTCCGGTCCGAGCTTGATCTGCTTCATCATAATACGAATCTCCGCCAGCAACAGCGCGGTGAACAAGGTTAGAAAAATGAAAAAGGTAGTCTGCACATTACCGGGGGCTATGTTGGTGGTAGCCACGCCTACCGGTAACAGCCCCTGGATGGCCCATGGCTGTCGGCCGACTTCAGCCACGACCCAGCCGGCCTGTTGGGCCACATAGCCGAGAAAAAGAGAAAAAAAGCAGGCGATATTGAGCCAGCGCTGATTTTCAAGTGTCCCCTTGAAGGCGAAATAGAGAACCAGCAGGAAGATCACCGGGAACAGGGTGCCCAACACCACCATGATATGAAAACTGTAAAAGGTGGTGGCCACAGGCGGTGCGGCCTCAGCCGGGTTGTTCAGGTAACCGTAGCCAAGATCTCCCTGGTGCTGATTGAAGAGGGCCAAGGCTGAAACCGCTGCTGCCTCATCTCCTTTTTCCCTGGCCTCTTTGTAGCGGGCCAGCTCGGCCAGGGCAATTTTGCCAGTAACCATACGCTGTTCGGCGCCGATAATCTTATGCGCGACATTACCGAAAACCAGATCGTTGATTCCCGGGACAAAGCTGTCTGAATCGCGGTTGGCCAGAAGCGACAGCAGACCGGGGATCTTTAGTGCTTGATGAAAAGCGGGCTGGACATCCCCAGGTTTCTTGCTCGAATTAATGATGCCCAGAGCAACTATGGAGGCTTTTTCCTCCCCCACATACAACCCTTCCATGGCCGCCAGCTTCATCGGCTGTCTTTGGGCTACACTGAAGGCTGCTTCATCGCCGGTAACGGCAACAAAGATGGAGGCGATGAAACCGAAAACCGCGGCGACCACCATGCTGCGCTTAGCCATTTTCTGGTGCCGTTCCTGCAAAAGAAAGAGGGCAGAGATGCCAACAACGAAGAGCGAAGCAAGCAGAAAGGCAGAGCTGGTGGTGTGGGTGAACTTATGCACCGCCACCGGAGAAAGAGCGACCTCCCAGAAATTCTGCATCTCAAAGCGGGCCTTGTCGGGATTGAAGGCCATGCCGACGGGAAACTGCATCCAGCCGTTAGCCACGAGAATCCAGACCGCCGATAGGTTGGAGCCCACGGCCACCATCCAGGTGGAAAAGAGGTGAAACCCCTTGGAAACCCTGTGCCAGCCAAAGAACATCACGGCAAAGAAAGTGGCCTCGATAAAGAAGGCGAAGATGCCTTCAATGGCCAGGGGGGCGCCGAAGATGTCTCCCACCATCCAGGAGTAATTGGACCAGTTAGTGCCGAACTCGAACTCCAGAATGATACCGGTGGCCACCCCGATGGCGAAATTGATGCCAAACAAGGTCATCCAGAACTTGGTCAGTTTTTTCCATTCCTCATTGCCGGTTTTGACGTAAATGGATTCAAAAAAGGCGACGAGAAAGGACAACCCCAGGGTCAACGGCACAAAAATCCAGTGATACATGGCAGTCAGAGCGAACTGGGCCCTAGCCCAGTCCACCGTGGTCAAAATGTCTTCTCCCACAATATTATCCTCCCTTGTGTGTGCTGGCAGCAGTACTTAACTGTCACCATGATTAAGCCGTTGTTACAGATAAAGTCGTTATCCTGATCGGTAAAAACGACATAAAGAACCATAAGGCAATAGCAGCGGCTATAACATGACGGCTCTAAAAAAAGCGGAGAAAAATCAATAAGAAAAACCTGCTGGCATCAAGGGGGAGAAGAATGTGTTCTGGTAAGATTTTCCAGCACATGCCCGGCCCGGTCACGATCATTGGTAAAATTGTTTTTCAAATAATTCGGGAAAAAGAAAAGCTTGAGGATGGCAAACATGATGAACAGTTTTATGGCGATGATCTTCCACAGGGTTCGCCCAACCACCATGGCGCGGAAGCCGTCTCGATAAAAAAGATAGAGCTGTTTTGGTAGAGAGGTCATGTATGCTTTCCCAAAACCGAACAAAAATGATCCTGTTGTTTCAACAATATATATGAGAGACATGCGCGCAAGCAAATTATTTTTCCTCAATTGACAAGTTAGAATTGCCCGCCAATGAGAAAGGCATCAGGCAGCAAGACTCTTCTGCGGCCAAGACGACAAAATTTGTCTCCCGCAGGCTGTCCCGAAGCTGACGGTTGGCTTTGTCCCAGACCCGGTGGATGGCACAATAACTGCTGTTGTGGCAGGATTCAGGTCTGGCTACGCAATCGTTGAGGGATATTCCCCCGATTATTGCTTCGATTACTGAAAGCAGAGTAATCTCAGAGGGGTCGGTAAGCAGGCGATAGCCGCCGGTGGAGCCCTGGAGGATTTCGATAATCCCGGCGCGGGCCAACTGCTGGGCGATCTTTGCCAGAAAATGCGGCGGAATATCAGTACGCGTAGCGATCTCCATTCTGCTGACCAGCTTCCCCCTGCCATTTCTGGCAAGGTGCAGAACGCAACGTATTCCATATTCTCCGGCACGGGTAAGTCTCATATCGGCAGCCAAAAGGTAAACAGGATAAATAAGATATTTTTGGTCTTATATATAAAACAATCGTGGCCTGTCAAGAAAAAAAATGGACTAACTATCCGGCTCCATTTCAAAACGGTCCTAACGCCGAATCTGTCACTCCTTGGCCAGCAACAGACCAAGCGCTTCTTTAATATCCTGCACCAGATGAAAACGGATATCCTCTTTTACATTATCCGGGATCTCCACCACATCCTTTTCATTAAGAGCGGGCAGGACAATCTCCTTGATCCCGGCCCGCACCGCGGCCAAGACCTTCTCCTTGATCCCGCCCACCGGCAGCACATCCCCCCGCAGGGTGATCTCCCCGGTCATGGCCATGTCTTTGCTCACCGTGCGCCCGGTCAGGAGCGAGGTCAGGGCGGTGACCATGGCCACCCCCGCCGAAGGCCCGTCTTTGGGGATGGCACCCTCCGGCACATGAATGTGCAGATCGATCTTGGCAAAAACCCCTTCGTCAACTCCTATTTCCTTGGCATGAGAGCGGATGTAGGTCAGGGCGGCAGTGGCCGACTCCTTCATCACCTCCCCCAGCTTGCCGGTCATGGTAAGGCCACCTTTACCCTTCATTTTGGCAACCTCAATGAACAACAGCTCCCCGCCCACCGGCGTCCAGGCCAGGCCGGTGGCCAAACCCGGCCCCCAGCTTCTGGCCTTGCTCTCTGAAAAAAACTGGATGGGCCCGAGATAGGTGGCGAGATTCGCCGAATCGATCCGAGTGGCGCCGATTTTGCCGACGACAATCTCCTTGGCCACTCCCCGGCAGATCGCAGCCAGCTTCCGTTCCAGATTCCTGACCCCGGCCTCCCGAGTGTGCGAGCGGATAACCATGCGGAGGGCCTGATCATCGATTTTCAGGTCATCATCACTGATGGCATGGGCTTCCAGCTGCTTGGGCAGAAGATGTCGCTTGGCGATATTGAGCTTTTCATCCTGGGTATAGCCGGACAACTCGATGACCTCCATCCGGTCGCGCAACGGCCCGGGGATATTATCAAGAAGATTGGCCGTGGTAATAAACATTACCTTGGACAGATCAAAGGGGATCTCCAGATAGTGATCGGCAAAGCTGAAATTCTGCTCGGGATCAAGCACCTCCAGCAGGGCCGAGGAGGGGTCACCCCGGAAATCCATGCCCAGCTTGTCGATCTCATCCAGCATGAAGAGCGGGTTATTGGCCCCGGCCTTGCGCAGGCTCTGGATAATCCGACCCGGCAGGGCGCCGATGTAGGTGCGCCGATGCCCGCGGATTTCCGCCTCATCCCGCACGCCGCCCAGGGAAATGCGGATGAATTTCCGATCCATGCAGCGGGCGATGGATTGACCGAGTGAGGTCTTACCCACCCCCGGCGGGCCGACAAAGCACAAGATCGGCCCGTGCATGTCCTGCTTGAGTTTGCGCACCGCGAGAAACTCGATAATCCGTTTCTTGATCTCCGCCAGACCGTAATGATCTTCGTCCATCACCTGCTGCGCCTTGACAATATCCAGGGAGTCATGAGTGGATGTCAGCCAGGGCAGGTCAAGAAGCCAGTCAAGATAAGTCCGGGAAACCGTGTATTCCGGCGAGGACGGCGAGATGCGGGCCAAGCGGTCGAGTTCTTTTTCCGCAGTTTTCTTGGTCTCCGGGGGCAGTTCCGTCTGAGCGAACTTTTCCCGCAACTCCTTGAGATCAAGATTTTCCTCCTCCTCGCCAAGCTCCTTGCGGATAGCCTTGAGCTGCTGACGCAGAAAAAACTCCCGCTGTTTCTGGTCCGTATCCTGCTTGATGCTTTTCTGGATATCCTGGCTCATCTCCGCCGTTTCCAGGCGTTTGTTGAGTTCGCGGGCGGTTCGGTGCATCAGGGCCTTGCTCGATTCAATCTCCAGGATTTCCTGCTCCGCGACCGGCGTGAGATTAAGCTGGGAAATCACCAGATAGGAGATATAAAAAGAATCAGACAGGGACTCAATGGTGCTGACAAGTTCAACCGGGAGCGACAACATTTCCGCCAGTTTTTTAAACTGGGTGCGAATATTGAGCACCAAAGCCTCAGCTTCTTTGTCCTCTTCCAAAGCCATGGGGATAACAGCAACCTTGGCGGTCAAATATGGCTCTTCCTGAGTAAAATCAACCAGCTCCAGTTTTTTGATGGCACTGATCAAAACCTGATAACCGCCGCCCTCCTTGACCTTGACCAGCTTGTGAATATAGCCCAGAACCCCGATCCGATACAGATGCCGGGGCTCAACCCGCTCCTGTTTCTCTTCGGCAGGCTCCCTGTGGCTGACAATAGCAACTAGGCGGTCCTTAAGAATCGCCTCGTCTATGAGCTTCTGGGAGGCCGGATGCAGGATATTCATCGGAAAACCCATACCAGGGAAAAAAACAAAGCCGTGCAGGGGCAGCACCGGCAGGATCTCCGGAACCGGCAAGTCCTTTGGATTCCCGCGCTGTTCAGCCTTTTGCTCTAAAATTTCCGGCTCTTGTTGCTTGTCGTTGTCGCTCATGATTTTCAACCTGCATCGTTTTTTTTGTTCAGTGGTAAAGAAGATGGTCGCGTAAAAGCAGATTTTCAGCCTTAGCCAACAATAATCCTGATCTTCTCCGTCTTACGCCGCAGGGGCAGGGTAATCAGAAGAAAGCCGTTTCTGCTTTCAGAGACCGCCTTGGCAACATCAACCATTTTGGGCAAGGAAATGCAGCGCTCAAAAAAACCACGTTCAATCTCCAGTTGGTGAATACATGAAACCATATCCTGCGGCGCATATCCCCGCTCTCCGGAAACAGTAACCTGCGACTCCTCGACCATGACGGCAAGTGAGTGCGGCTCGATGCCGGAGATATCCATACAGACGATAATCGCCGAAGCTGTCTCATACACATCCGCCGCCGGAAACCAATTCCCGGCATGGAACATGGAACCCACTCTTCGCAGCACCATAATCCGCGACAACCCGCCTGGCACCCGGTCAGAGGGGCGCCTTTTTCTGAATTGATCCATGGCCTTCATCCTCACAAATGGTGTTTTCCGACAATCCAAAAACACTGCTGTCCTTAGTCCCTGTATCGCCGGACTCTTAGACAAAGCGGGCCTCGGTGCCGGAACGGCAGCCTAATCTCGAAGCCAGGTTAGCCGGATACTTTTTTCTCCATCCCCATAGGCAAAATCAAGCTCGCCCTGGTAGGCATTGTTCAAGGCCTCGCCAATTCGCCTGGCCAGGTGGATACCGGTGGTCGTTACGAGGGTGCCGTCCTCTTCCCCTGAGATAGCCATGAGCCTTTCCATGGGGTGTGCTTTTTTTCCTGCTCCTCCAGATTGCGGATCAGGTTCGTGATCTCCTCTCGATGTATGCCGAAAAATCTCCCCCTGATCTCCAGGTAGCCGGCATGGAAATTATCCTTGATCCGCTGACAGGCCGGACAAACGATCGCATGAGCATTAACCGCCGGTTCCCACCATGCCCAGCGGCCTTCTATAAATACGGCCCCGCATGCGCTGCACATCGTAGGCTCCGGTAGCTTCCTTCGCTCATGGTAGGTGTCATGCCGCTTTTCCTGAATCAGCCGATCCCTTCTTCCATATAGGCCCTTGTCCATAATGTTTCTCCTTGTCTATTACAGTTAGCCTTCAGACCGATTCACTTCCTGCAAGAGGCATACGAACCATCTCGTTACGCCTGGGCGGACACTTTTTTCTTGAATCAACACCGCATGCTTAAATTATACCTCCAGATGCCAAGGGAAACACAAGCTCTAAAATCAGTTTTATCTAAACGCTTTCCCCTCCCCCATCATCGCGCGTTTTGCGCGGAAAAAGAAGGATGCGGGAAGAAAAGCAAAAGTGTATACTCTCGCACCATGATAATCCGGAGAAAAACACGACAAATCAAGGTGGGCAACGTAGCGGTGGGCGGTGATGCCCCTGTCGCCGTGCAGTCCATGACCAACACCGACACCAGAGATGTGCCTGCCACCGTGGCCCAGATTCACCGGCTCACCGAAGCTGGCTGCGAGATTATCCGGGTGGCAATTCTGGATCTGGAGGCGGCGGCAGCCATCACCCGAATCAAAGAGCAAATCAGCATCCCGCTCATCGCCGATATCCATTTTGATGCCCGCCTGGCCGTGGCCAGCATGGAGCATGGCGCCCAGGGAATTAGGATCAATCCCGGCAATCTCGGCGGCCCTGACAAACTATCCCGGGTAGTAGCTGCGGCAAAACAGCACCAGGTGCCCATCAGGGTCGGGGTCAACTCCGGCTCGGTTGAAAAGGATATCCTGCAAAAATATGGCCATCCCACCCCGGAAGCCCTGGTGGAAAGCGCCATGCGCAATGTGCGCTTGCTGGAGGAGCTGTATTTTGATCAGATCAAAATCTCTCTCAAATCCTCCGACGCACTCACTACCCTGGAGGCATACCGGATTTTGTCCGCTCAATGCGATTACCCTCTGCATCTCGGAGTAACCGAGGCAGGCGGCCTCATTGCCGGCACGGTCAAATCCAGCGTGGCCCTTGGTATTTTGTTATATGAAGGTATTGGCGACACCTTTCGCATCTCTCTTACCCGCGATCCGGTGGAGGAGATTCGCGTCGGCTACGAACTGCTTAGGAGCCTGCACATCCGTGAACGGGGGCCCGAGCTGATCTCCTGCCCCACCTGCGGGCGCTGCCAGGTTAATCTTTTTTCCCTGGCCGAACAGGTGGAACGCCATATCCAGAACATCGATACCCCTTTAAAAATAGCGGTCATGGGTTGTGTGGTCAATGGCCCGGGTGAAGCAAAAGAAGCCGATATCGGGGTGGCAGGTGGCCACGGGGTCGGCATTATTTTCAAAAAAGGCCAGCTCTATAAAAAGGTAGCTGAAGACAAACTCCTGGCCGTTTTCCTGACCGAGATTGACATCATGATCGAAGAGGCGCGCCAAGCCGCGCATAATCCATAACCGCTTACCAGGTGCTCCATGCTTTTCTCCCAGCTTCTCATCCCCACCCTGAAAGAAACCCCCTCCGAGGCCGAGGTGATCAGCCACCAACTACTGCTGCGCGCCGGATTTATCAGAAAACTCTCCTCCGGGATTTATTCCTATCTGCCTCTGGGCCTTGCCACCATCCGCAAGGTCGAGCGCATTGTCCGCGAGGAGATGAATCGGGCCGGAGCCCAGGAGCTACTACTGCCCATGGTCCAGCCTGCCGATCTCTGGAAGGAATCGGGCCGTTGGGAAAAATACGGCCCCGAGCTGCTGCGCTTTACCGATCGGCATGCTCGGGCAAGCTGCCTCGGACCCACTCATGAAGAGGTAATCACTGACTTGATCAGGTTGAATGTCCATTCCTACCGGGAATTGCCCTTAAATCTCTACCAGATCCAGACCAAGTTCCGGGATGAAATTCGGCCCCGCTTCGGCTTGATGCGTGGTCGGGAGTTCATCATGAAAGATGGCTACAGCTTTGACGCCACCGAGGATGGCGCCGACGCAACCTACCGGAAGATGCACGAGGCCTATCACCGGATCTTCAGCCGTTGCGGCCTGGCCTTTCGGGCAGTGGAAGCTGACACCGGCACCATCGGCGGCAGTTTCTCCCACGAGTTCATGGTTCTGGCTGACACTGGCGAAGACACCATCGTGATTTGCAAGGAATGCGAATACGCGGCCAACATGGAAAAAGCCCGCTGCCAGACCCCGCCCTCCCCGGCTGCCCCACCCCTTCTTGCTATAGAAAAAGTCGAAACCCCTGGCAAGAAAAAGGTGGCCGCGGTCACGGAATTTTTAGGGATTGCACCCAAGGAACTGGTCAAGACCCTGGTCTATATGGCCGAAGACAAGCCGGTAGCGGTTCTGCTCCGTGGGGACCACGAGGTGCAGACGGTCAAACTCGCTAATGCTCTGGGGGTGCACACTGACAACCTGCGGCTGGCCGAGGACAAGGATATCTTCGACGCCACCGCCACACCCAGCGGCTATCTCGGCCCCATTGGTCTAACCATCCCCGTGCTGGCGGACAGCGAACTCACCCGGATGCATAACTTCGTCATCGGCGCGGGCGAGAAGAATTTTCATCTGCTCAACGCCAATCTCAATCGCGATTTCACCCCGCAGACCATCACCGACCTGCGCCAGATTACCAGCGAAGACCGCTGCCCAACCTGCGGCGGCAGTCTGGAACTGACCCGCGGCATCGAAGTAGGCCATATCTTCAAGCTGGGCACCAAATACAGTGAGGCACTAAAGGCAACCTTTCTCGACCACCAGGGCACGGAGCAGCCCTTTATCATGGGCTGCTACGGCATCGGAGTCAGCCGCACCGTGGCTGCGGCCATCGAGCAGAACCACGACAAGGACGGCATGATTTTTCCGCTGCCCATCGCGCCCTTTCAGGTAATTCTCCTGAATCTATCACCCAAGGATGAGGCGATCACCGCGGCAGCCGACGAGCTGTATGACCACCTGGGCAAGGCCGGGATCGAGGTGCTCCTGGACGATCGGGATGAGCGGCCGGGAAGCAAGTTCAAGGATGCTGACCTCCTCGGTATCCCATACCGGGTAATGGTTGGCAAGAGCTTCAGCGAAAAAGGTCTGGTGGAAATCAGAGATCGATCCACCGGCAGCACCCTGAGTCTGCCCCTGGCCGATGCCGGGTCAAAAATCGTTGCCCTGGTCCGTAACCAGTAGGGGCACGGCATGCCGTCCCCCTACATCTCCAATAAACACAGTAACATGACCACTGCCAATTACATATGGTTACCATAGAGACGATAATAGAACGGGCCAAGAGTTACATGCCCGAGGAAGACCTCAGCCTGCTCATTAAGGCCCATGTCTTTGCCAAGGAATTCTACTCCGGCAAACATCGCCTTTCCGGTCGGTCCTATCTATACCACGCCCTAATGGTAACCGACATCCTGGCAACTATGCGTCTGGATATACCTACTCTATGTGCGGGTCTCCTGCATGGCGTGCTCAAGCAAGCCACAGATCTCAAAGAGACGGAAAAAAACCTCCGAGCATCCTTTGGCGATGATGTCGCCAATATCGTCAAGGGCGCCACCAAGATCACCGATGTCCAGTTTAACAGCCGTCTCGCTTATCAGGCAGAAAATATCCGCAAGCTGCTTCTGGCCATGTCTTCCGACATCCGGGTTTTGCTGGTTAAGCTGGCTGACCGGTTACACGACATGCAATCACTGCAACAGGTTTCGCGTGACAAACAGCTGGAATTTGCCCAGGAAACCATGGACCTCTACGCCCCTTTGGCCAGTCGTCTGGGGATCGACTGGCTCAAACGCGAACTGGAAGATCTATCCTTTTCATATCTCCACCCCAAAGAATACCAGACGCTCGCCGCCAAAATCCATACCTCGCTGGCGGATCGGGAACATTATGTTGACGAGGTCAAAGCGCTACTCAACCAGAAACTTATCGAACATGGCCTAAAACAATTTCGGGTGCTGGGACGTCCAAAACATCTCTACAGCATCTACAGAAAACTCGTGGTCCAGAATATCCCCTTCGAAAAGGTCTACGACAAGGTTGCCTTCCGAATAATTGTCTCTTCAGTCAAGGAATGCTACGAGGCACTTGGTATTATCCATTCGCTATGGATGCCAGTGGATGGACGTTTCAAGGATTTCATCAGCACCCCGAAAGGCAATATGTATCAGTCACTGCATACCTCCGTGATCGGTTTGAGTGGAGAGTTCATGGAGGTACAGATCCGCACCGAAGAAATGGATCAGGTCGCCAAGGAAGGCATTGCCGCCCATTGGGCCTACAAGGAAGGCAAGGCCATCACCTCAAAAGATGCCAGGCTTTTCAAATGGCTCAAACAACTGGTACACACCCTCCAGGAACTGGAAGACCCAAAAGAATTTCTTGACGCGGTCAAGGGTGAACTCTACGCAGAGGAAATCTTCGTCCTGACCCCCACCGGCGAGGTAAAGGAATTTCCCAAGGGTAGCACCCCTATTGATTTTGCTTACAGCATCCATACCGAAGTGGGTAATCGCTGCACCGGCGCCAAGATCAACGGAATCATCGCCCAGCTTAAAACCAAGCTCAAAAACGGCGACTTGGTCGAAATTATCACCTCACCCAAACAAAGGCCAAACCGTTCCTGGCTCGGTTTAGTCAAAACCACACGGGCCAAAAATAGAATCCGTCAATGGCTCAACCTTGAAGAACGGGAGAAGAACCTGCAGGCCGGTCGGGAAATCTGCGAGCGTGAGCTAAAAAAACACAACATCAGCCTGAAAAAACTGATCAAAACCGGCCATCTCAAGGAGCTCCTCAAGACCATTGCCTGCAACACCCTTGACGACCTGATGCGTAAAATAGGCTCAAGGAAAATGACGGTGCAAACCATAATCAAGGAGTTGCAGCCCCAGGAGATAAGAGACGCCTTGCCGGAAGATCTTGTTCAGGAAGCAGTCCCTCACAAGGGGGAGAGAAAGCCGGAAAGGGACAACATTATCCTGGTGAGTGGAGCGGATAATGTCCTCACCAAGATCAGCCATTGCTGCATGCCGGTGCCAGGGGACGAAATCGCGGGCTTTATCACCTCTGGCCGGGGCATTTCTGTACACAAGGCTTCCTGCCCCAACCTCAAGGCCGCAGACCAGGAACGTCTTATCTCCGTCAGCTGGGCCGAAAATATCAAGTCCACTCATCGGGCTCAGATCCAGGTTATCGCCCGCGACCAGAAAGGTCTGCTGGCTGCACTCAGCAATGCGATCAACCATGACGATGCCAACATCCTCACCCTTGAAGCCACAACCTCAAGCGGCGGGATCGCCAAAATCTCTATCATTATTGAAATTAACAGCAGGGAACATCTCTTGCGCCTGCTACAACATTTGCAGCAGCTTGATGGAGTTCTGGAGGCCAGGCGAACCTGATTCAGGCGAGGGGAAGGTCTAAATAAAACAGCCCCTGCTTCTTGAGAAGAAACAGGGGCTGTAAAAAACTGTTTCGGCGAACGTCAGGCAGGCTTAATTACAGAACCGGAACGGATACAACGGGTACAAACACGGACATGCAGGCCATTGCCACCTGAGGTGGCCATTCTTACCCGCTGCAGATTAGGCAACCAGCGCCTTCTGTTCTTATTGTTAGCATGGCTTACATTATTGCCGGTAACTGGGCCTTTTCCACAAATCGCACATTTTTTTGACATAATAAAAACTCCTTTCACAAACCGCACCAGCGGGCATCTTAAAAATCATCGTACAGAGACAGCCTTGATTTCTCCAGTCTGTCCCCTTTTCAAAGAGGAAAATGTATACACCTTCTCCCCTTGCTTGACAAGTGTTTTGTTCTTTTTTTTGGCCGTTGCCTAAAAAAATGCGCATCACTTAAAAAGCCCGGAACAAACCGAGAAGTACGATGTCTTGTGTTAAAGACACGATCAAAAATGCGGTGGGGGGTTTTTTATTGACAGCCAAAGACAAACAAGGTTAGAGATTACAACCTACTACCAAACATGCTGATATTGCCACCAAGACAGAGCATTCTTTCTGCCTTTTCTTTTATCCAAAATATCTAAAAAAACCTTACACAAGGCCCATATGAAAAAAACAGACAACATGGTGTGGCGCTTTTTCGCCTCTGTCAGACTTGCTCTTTTCACTCTGCTGGTTCTGGCCACAACCTCCATTATCGGCACCCTGATTCCACAAAAAAACCCGCCCGAGTTTTATATCGAGGCCTTTGGCCAGCGCGCCGCCCAATTTTTCCAAATGCTCGATGTGCCGAACATGTACAACTCGTGGTGGTTTATCGGCCTGCTGCTTTTATTCAGCATCAACCTCATTGTCTGCACCATAGACCGGCTGCCCAACGTCTGGCAGATGGTGGTGCTGAATAACCTTGAAACCGACCTTGAACGGCTGGAAAAAATGCCGCACCGCCAAGTGTACCATGCCAGTGGGGACGCCACCGCCCTTGCACAGATAGTCACCGGCTTTCTTGTAAAAAAAGGTTGGCGAGCGCAAAGCGAAAATAAATCGACTGGCACCCTGCTTTTTTCCCAGAAACATGCCTGGAGTCGTCTGGGTGTCTATGCGGTTCATCTTAGCATCCTCTTCATTTTTGTCGGCGCCATCGTCGGCTCCTTGCTCGGTTTCAAGGCAGGCGTCATGATTCCTGAGGGGAGCGCCACCAGCACCGCCTACGAAACCGGCAGCGAAAAAACAATCCCCCTTGGTTTTTCTGTACAATGCGATGATTTCAACGTCTCCTACTACGCTGACGGAAGAACACCGAAAGAATTTCGCTCCACCCTGAAAATTATTGACAGCTCGGCCAAAGAGCCCCCGCCACCCAAGAATATCATTGTCAACGATCCCCTTACCTACAAAGGAATCACCTTTTACCAATCCAGTTACGAGCCCATGCAGGGCTTCAACGTGGTCATCGTCAATAAGGACACCAAGGCCCGCCATGCCTTGCAAATCCCCTTTGGCCAGAAAATCCCCTGGCCCGGCACCGAAATAGCGTTTGGCGTCATCAATCAGGAAACGCGCAGCCGTATGGGTGATATCAACAGGCTGAAGGTGTGGTTTTACGATGGTCAGGGCGAACCTATCCTCTTCTGGATGGATAACAACACAACCCAGACCATCTCGAGCCCTACAGCAACGTATGAATTCCAGGCAAGCCAGGTATACGCCACTGGCCTTCAGGTGGCGAAAGATCCCGGCGTCTGGACGGTCTATGCCGGATGCACCCTCATGCTGATCGGCCTCTACGTCGCTTTCTTTCTTTCACACCGAAGAATTTGGGTTTATATTGTTCGAGAAGAATCTGCAAACCACTGCAGAATACTGGTTTGTGGGGTCAGCAACAAAAACAAGCTCGCCTTTGAAAAAGAATTTACCGCCCTTGTCGAGTGTTTCACACAAGACTCCACGTTTACAAACGCTTAAGGATCTACCATGAACAGTTCACAGCTTATGGGCATCACTACCTTTGCCTATCTTTTTGCCGCAATTCTCTACATCGGCATCTTGGTCTTCCAGACGAAAAAGCTTGGCTTTTTTGCCACTCTGATGACCATCGGAGCCTTTCTTGCCAACACCGCCGGCATCGGAATGCGCTGGTACGAGTCGCACCAGATGGGAATCGGCTACGCGCCTCTTTCCAATATGTACGAGTCTCTGGTCTTCTTTGCCTGGTCTATTGCCATCGTCTATCTCGGCATGGAGGTTCGTTACAAAAACCGGATCCTTGGCGCATTTTCCATGCCCTTTGCCGCCTTGGCCATGATTCTGGCCGGGCTCAAAAACCCCGACATCAAACCGCTCATTCCGGCTCTGCAGAGCAACTGGCTCATCGCTCATGTCATTACCTGCTTTATAGGTTATGCCGCCTTCGCCGTAGCCAGCGGCATGGGCATCATGTATCTGCTCAAAGACCGGAAACGACAGACAGACCAGACTTCTTCTCTGCTTGATTCTCTCCCCGACCTCAAAACCAGCGATGACATCATCCATAAAACCCTGGTTTTCGGTTTTCTCTGGCTTACAGCCGGCATCATCACCGGGGCGGTCTGGGCCAACTCAGCCTGGGGCACCTACTGGAGTTGGGATCCCAAAGAAACCTGGTCCCTGATCACCTGGTTTGTCTATGCGGCAACCCTGCATGCCAGATTCACCAAAGGATGGGGAGGGAGGCGTATCGCCTGGTTGGCCATCATCGGTTTTGTCTCGGTTATATTCACCTATTACGGGGTAAATTATCTCCTCTCCGGTTTGCACAGCTACGGCGGCGGAGGCTGAGTAACCATTCACATGAGCTACGTTTTTCTTGCTTAAGGCTGATCCACCCAAGGCCACAGAACAACCCCGAAAACTGGACGGACGTTATCTTTCCTGCTTGACAAAGTTTGTCAGGTGCGTTTATAGAATAACACCTGTAAGTGAATGGGGTTAATAAGCTCCAATTTTATAAACCAACTGTATTATGGGAGAAGAACAATGAAGAAAAGCATTATCTGTTCCGCCGCTTTCGCGCTTGTTTTCGGTTTTGCTGTTGTCAACAATGCTGTCGCTGCCCCAGACAAGGGCCCTGCCGTCATCACCTTGAAAACCGAAGCAGCCAAAAAACCCGCAACCTTCCCCCATGCCAAGCATCAGGCTAAAAATGAATGCGATGTCTGCCATAAAAGCGCCGACTTCCCTGCAGATAAAAAGTGGAGCATGAAGGCTGGCCACGCACTCTGCCAAGGTTGTCATAAAGCCCAAGGAAAAGGCCCGACCAAGTGTGGTGAATGTCACAAATAAGTTGTCTGCTTTTAGACAAAAAAAGCTGCTCATTTGAGCAGCTTTTTTTTTGCCTTGCGCCAACCTCTGCAAACAATAACCACCCACCAGTTTTTTCTCCACCTCCTACCCATTCTGCCGCCAGCGGCCACCCTTGCCTCCGGGCCGAGGCTGAATCTCCACCTTGGTTTTCAGATACATCACTGCGGCATAACCAAGTACCCCTTCCACCGCTGCATCAAATTCCCGGCAGGGCCTTACAGTAAAATCAGAAGGCGGCTCAATATCTACCTCACCCCGACCGGCAAAATTCAAGGTCAAAGAAACCGGGCAAGCACCATGATACTCGCGCACTCTGGTTTTCAGGCTTTCCAGCTTCTGCCTGCCCACCTGCTCTGATTTGAGCAGAATCCGAGCCCCATTGGTATATTTACCGCGCGCCTCGCTCAGGCTGTCCACCGATTCAGCAATGATCTTGGTGCCCTGCTCTTCCTGTTTCACCGTGCCCAGAACGATAAGCGGTTCATCGCTGGTAAGAAGATGAGCACATTTAGCAAAGGCCTCAGGGAAGATGACCACCTCGGTGGCACCGGCCCTGTCTTCCAGCACGACAAAGGCCATGCGATCGCCTTTTTTACTGCGATGATCCTTGTATTCCCTGATCAGCCCACCCACCCGCACCGGCTGATTGTCCCCCCAGTCGCCAAGTCCGGTGAGGTCAGTATCAGCCACGGCCATAATCTCCTGGTAAAAGTTATCCAAGGGATGACCGGTAAGATAAAATCCCACCGTCTCTTTTTCAAAGGCGAGTCGTTCTTTTTCACTCCATTCAGAGATGTCTGGCAGGTCAATGGTATTGGCCTTGCTGCCCTGTGCCTGCGGCATAACCGCAAACAACGAAATCTGACCGCTTAAACGATCCCGTTGCGTAGACTGAGCCTGTTCCAGAGCGATATCCAGAACAGCAAAAAACTGTGACCGCTTAGCCCCAAGAGAATCAAAAGCCCCAGCCTTGATCAGACTTTCGATAACCCGCCGGTTCACCTTACGGGAATCAACCCGGGCACAAAAATCCTCAAGCCCGACATAGGGGCCATTGGTTGCCCGCACCTCCATGATGGAGTCCAGAGCCGCGCCACCCACATTCTTAACCGCAGCCAGACCAAAACGGATACGATCATTGACCACCGCAAAATCCTTGTCCGATTCATTAATATCCGGCGGCAATACCTCGATCCCATGGTCTCGACATTCGGTGATATAACGCACCACCTTGTCGGTATTGCCCACGTCGCAGGAGAGCAAGGCGGCCATAAACTGAGCCGGATAATGGGCCTTGAGCCAGGCGGTCTGATAAGCGATCAGCGCATAAGCCGCGCTGTGGCTCTTGTTGAAGCCATAGCCCGCGAACTTGGCCATCAGGTCGAAAACGTATTCGGCCTTATCCGCCGGGATACTATTTTTCTTGGCCCCAGCCATGAATTTTTCTTTTTCCGCCGCCATAACCTCGGCCTTTTTCTTGCCCATGGCCCGACGCAGATTATCGGCATCACCCAGGGAATATCCGGCCAGGACGTTGGCAATCTTCATCACCTGTTCCTGATAGACGATAACCCCATAGGTTTCCTTGAGAATCGGCTCCAACTGGGACAGAGGGTAGATGGCCTGCATCCGGCCATGCTTGGTATCGACGAATTGATCAACCATGCCGGATTCCAGCGGCCCAGGCCGATAGAGGGCCACCAGAGCAATAAGGTCAGAAAACACCTCCGGTTTCATCTTCATGAGCAGACCGCGCATCCCGGAACTTTCCAACTGGAAAATACCCAGAGCATCACCCTTGGCTAGCAGATCGTAGGTCTTGGTGTCGTCCAGAGGGATGCGATTGATGTCGGGCCGTTGACCGATATCCGCGGCGATCAGTTTCAAAGCCCGATCAATGACGGTAAGGGTCTTAAGCCCCAGGAAATCAAACTTGATCAGTCCGGTCATCTCAGTGTGGATCATGTCATACTGGGTCAAGACCTCGCCCTTGGAGCCCTTGCAGATCGGCAGGTATTCGACCATTGGCCTGGGCGAGATCACAACCCCGGCAGCGTGGGTGGAGATATGACGATTAAGTCCCTCAAGTGTTTGGGCGACACGCAGAAGCTCTGCCACCTGGGGATCGCGCTTAATCAGTTCCTGGAGACGAGGCTCGGCGTCAATAGCCCTCTGGATCGTGATCTTCAGCTCTTCCGGGATAAGCTTGGCAATACGGTCCACCTCGCCATAGGCCACGCCCATAGCCCGGCCCACATCACGGATAACGGCGCGGGCCTTCATGGAACCGTAGGTGACGATCTGGGCCACATGCGTGTCGCCGCCGTAGCGCTGCTGCACATATTCGATTACCTCGCCGCGACGCTCCTGACAGAAATCCACATCGAAGTCTGGCATGGATTTGCGCTCAATATTGAGGAATCGCTCAAAAATCAACCCATAGGGCAGAGGATCGATATCGGTGATCCGCAGAGAATAGGCGACAAGACTTCCCGCCCCTGAGCCACGGCCTGGACCAACCGGGATCTCATGGTCCTTGGCCCAGTTGATGAAATCAGCCACGATAAGAAAATAACCAGGAAAACCCATCTTGATAATAACTTCAATTTCGTGGGTCAGCCGATCACGGTAGGTTCTTTCCAGCTCCGGCTTGAGCTGGTCGATCTCCCTCATATCGTTCAAGCGCTCTTCAAGCCCGGCCAGAGCAGACTTTTCAAACAGGGAATCAAGGGTCTCCCCCTCGGGCACCGGAAAGATGGGGAAATGAGAATCACCAAAGCTAAGCTCGACATTGCAGCGCGCGGCTAAGCGAACGGTTTCCGCGATTGACTCCGGCGAATGGGCAAAGGCCTTTTTCATCTCCTCTGGCGATTTGAAGTAAAGCTCGTCGGTGGAAAATCTGAAACGACTTGCATCTTGCATGGTTTTGCCAGTCTGGATGCAAAGCAGAACCTCGTGGGCCTGAGCCTCGTCCCGGTTGAGATAATGGCAATCGTTGGTGGCGATCAGCGGGATGCCAAGTTCCTTGGAGAGCTGCTTGAGCCCCTTGTTAACCACAGTCTGTTCCGGAATATTATTTTCCTGCATCTCCAGATAGAGACGGTCGCCAAACAGGGCTAAGAGCTGACTGGCTTCCCGCTTGGCGCCTTTCATATCGCCCGCGGTGATGCGTTGGGGAACGCCACCATGCAGACAGGCAGTGAGGGCAATAAGCCCCTCGGCATGAGCGGCAAGCACTTCCATGTCAATACGCGGCTTGTAATGAAAGCCTTCCATATGGGCCAGGCTGGCCAGCTTGAGCAGGTTTTGGTAGCCGATGTTATTCATAGCCAAAAGAACAAGGTGAAAGGCCGCCTTGCCCGCACTTTTCGCGGATTTGTCAAAGCGTTTGCTATGGGCAACATAAAACTCGCAGCCAATAATAGGCTTTATCCCGGCCTTTTTCGCCTGAACATAAAATTCCAGCGCCCCGTACATTGAGCCGTGATCGGTTATGGCCACGGCGTCCATTCCATATTCTTTGCACTTGGCCAACAAATCGCGAACCCGGATGGCCCCATCAAGCAGGCTGTACTGGGTATGGACATGAAGGTGGACAAAATTAGCGGGTGGGACAAGGTTTTCGGACATCGGTACTCCAAAGATAGAATTTTGCCAGAAGCTTTGTTCAGGATAGAATACTCAGCACTCAGCCCAAAAACTCCATGCGGTCCAAGGCCGCCAGACTTGCCCACAGATCATCCTCGGTATGGGGCTCGAGAGTGACAAGGGGCTGCAGGCCTTGCTCCTTTAGATAACGAAACAGACCGGAAAAATCAAAGCCCCCTCGGCCTATGGCCAGGTGCGCATCCCGGTCGCCTTGGTTGTCGTGCAGGTGGAGTTGGCCGAGCCAGGGAGCAAGAGCTGGCAGCCAATCCTGCCAATGGTTTTTGGCAAAGGCTGAAACATGGCCCACGTCGAGACAGAACCTGGCATAAGGAGAATTAAGAGCGGCGAGCATTTTCTCATGCTGCCCTGGCCCTGCCTCATAGGTGTTTTCCAGCATCAACGGCACTTGGTGCGCAGCGGCGATAATGAGCAATTCCCGCCAGGTGGTCAGACTGGTATTGAACCAGTCCGCCTCCTTGTAGCCATGCTTGTTTTCTTCATAGTTCAGATGACAGACCACCGAGATCGGCTGAAATATCTTGATGAGATCAAAGGCTTTACCCAGCTTGTAACGGGTGGCCGCCAGGATATTTACATCGAGCGCCCCCGGAGAAAGATCAAAAAAAGGGGCGTGCAGGGTGCAGCGAAGTCCAGCCGCGGCCAATGCCTTGGCAACTTCACGATACTCAGCGGCGGTAGCGATGTAGAGGACATCCCCTTCCAGCCCGATTTCCGGCTGAATCCGATGAACAAGCACGAAATCGAGCTCATTCTGGAGTCGCCGAAAGGGACAATTGATAAAACAGCGCGAGGTGATGTGCTGGTATGGCATTTTGCACCCAGGGGGTATAAGTTTCGTTTGAGCAGGCAAGCTGCTCAACTCAGCTTTATCACCCGTCCGGAGTGAATCAATCATCCAGCTTTTTTGCCTCATCTATAAGCATGATAGGGATGTCTTCACGAATTTCGTAAAGAAGACGGCAGTGCTCGCAGACAAGGCCATCTTTTTTTTCGGTGAGCTTTACTTCTCCCTTGCATTTGGGGCAGGCAAGGATATCAAGCAGTTCCTGACTGATCATGGGGCGGCTCCGGTTGATGATAAGGTAGAGAGATGAGAGTTGTCCCTGGTGAAAGGCACAACACGAACATCAGCACTATAACACTTTCTATTTGTTACAAAATACGCTACGATACCAGACCTTTTCAGAGAGCCAGCTCATACTGACAAGATCGTTTAGTGAAGATAAAATGCCCTGTCAAGAAAAGCAAGCCTTTCCGTAGAGCGGCAACTGGCTGGCTGTTAACAGTATTTTCTTTGGAGATGAACTAAAATGAAGGGAATAATCCTGGCTGGTGGCTCTGGCACCCGACTGTATCCGTTGACCCGGTCGGTGAGTAAACAGTTGCTGCCGGTCTATGATAAGCCCATGATCTATTATCCTTTGTCCACTCTCATGCTGGCAGGAATTCGAGAAATTCTTCTTATCACCACCCCGGAAGATCAAGGTCAGTTCATGGAGCTGCTGGGCGATGGCAGCCAGTGGGGCATCAACTTGAAATACGCGGTGCAGCCCAGGCCAGAGGGCATTGCCCAGGCCTTTGTGATTGGAGAAAAATTCATCGGTAACGAACCGGTTTGTCTCATCCTGGGTGATAATATCTTTTATGGGCCTGGCCTGGCCAAAACTTTACAGGATAAAGCCGCTAACCCCAAGGGCGGGATGGTTTTCGGCTATTATGTCCGTGACCCTGAGCGCTATGGGGTGATCTCCTTTGCCCCGGACCGGACCGTGCTTGATATCGAGGAAAAACCAGAAAAACCTAAATCGCGTTACGCCGTGACCGGCCTTTATTTCTATGACAGCCAGGTGGTGGAGATTGCGCGTAATCTCGCGCCATCGCCCCGGGGGGAGCTGGAGATAACCGATGTCAACCGGGCCTATCTCGCCAATGGACAGTTACAGGTCGAGCTCCTGGGCCGGGGTACGGCTTGGCTTGATACCGGCACCCACAATTCCCTGCTGGATGCGGCCAATTTCATTAAGGTCATGGAAGACCGGCAGGGATTAAAAATAGCCTGTCTTGAAGAAATCGCCTTCCGCATGAGCTATATTGATGAAGCAAAATTGGCCCTCTTGGCCAAACCATTAAAGAAAAACGGCTATGGTCAATATCTGCTCCAGATTCTTGAGGAGGAGCAGGCACAATGAGATTTTTGCCCACCGAGATTCCCGAGGTATTGCTCATTGAGCCTCAGGTTTTCGGGGATTCCCGGGGTTTCTTTATGGAAACCTGGCATGCGGCAAAATTTGCTGCAGCCGGCCTTGATCTTAACTTTGTCCAGGACAACCACAGCAAGTCCATACAGGCTACCCTGCGCGGACTACATTACCAGATCAGCAAGCCCCAGGGCAAGCTGGTACGGGTGATCAGTGGCGAAGTATTTGACGTGGCTGTTGATTTACGGAAAAGCTCCCCAACCTTTGGCCGATGGGTTGGAGATATCCTCTCAGCGGAAAACAATAAGATGCTCTGGGTGCCGCCTGGTTTTGCCCATGGCTTCTACGTGCTGAGTCCAGAGGCCGAGTTCGTCTATAAATGCACGGAACTGTATGCCCCGGAGCATGAGCGCTGCATTCGCTGGGATGATCCCGAGTTGGGCATCACTTGGCCGTTGCAGGTTCAGGCACCCTTATTGTCGGCTAAGGATCTGGCCGGAGCCTCACTGGCCGAGGCGGAGTTGTATCCATGAGGGTGTTGATCGCTGGAGCCAATGGCCAGCTGGGCAGGGAGCTGCAGCGTTGCCTACCGGATGGCATCAAGTTGTTGGGGCTGGGGTCACAAGAGCTGGATATCCGGAATGGCGAAGCTGTGGCGAGCAAAGTAAGCGCATTCAAGCCCCAGGTAATAATCAATGCTGCTGCCTATACCGCGGTGGATCGGGCGGAAAGCGAGCAGGAGGCTGCTTTTGCCGTCAATGGCCAAGGAGCTGCAAACCTTGCCCGGGCGGCCTGCGCAGTGGGGGCATATTGCCTTCAGGTGTCCACTGATTTTGTCTTTGACGGCGCGCAATCCAGCCCCTATCTGCCAGCGGACCGAACAAATCCTTTGGGAGTTTACGGAGCCAGCAAGCTGGCCGGCGAGCAACTTACCCTGACTGCCTATCCTGCGGGGATGGCCGTGCTTCGCACAGCCTGGCTCTATTCCTCCTTTAGCAATAATTTCGTTATCACCATGCTGCGGCTAATGACTGAGCGGGAAAGCATCGCTGTGATAACAGATCAGGTTGGCACCCCGACCTGGGGCCGTGGTCTCGCCGAGGCCATCTGGCAGATGTGCCAGGTGCAGCCAAAGGGGATTTGCCACTGGACCGACGCCGGGGTGGCCAGCTGGTATGATTTTGCCGTAGCCATCCAGGAAGAAAGCCTTGCCTGTGGACTACTTGACCGGGAGATCCCTATCCTGCCTATCAATACCGTAGATTATCCGACCCCGGCCAAGCGGCCAAGCTACAGCGTGCTGGATAAGACCGAAACCTGGGCAGCTCTGGGAGTGACACCGCCTCACTGGCGGCAGGCCCTGCGGCAGATGTTGCTTGAATATAAGGAGAATCGTGGTGCATAAAGCTGAGTTGAGCAGCTCGTCTGCTCAAACGAAACTTATACCCCCTGGGTGCAAGCTTCTCGTCACTGGTGGCGCCGGTTTCATTGGGGCCAATTTTGTCCATTACTGGCTGGGCCACTACCCGCAGGACCGGGTGGTGGTGCTTGATGCCCTGACCTATGCCGGCAACATGGCCAGCCTGGCCGATTGTCTGGCGCAGGATAAAGCTGAGTTGAGCAGCTTGTCTGCTCAAACGAAACTGATATCCGCCGGGTGCAATTTTCGTTTTGTCCACGGCGATATCGGGAATCAGGATCTGGTCGAAGCCCTATTGACTGAAGAGGGAATTGATACCGTGGTCAACTTTGCCGCCGAATCCCATGTGGACCGCTCCATCCACGGCCCGGATCCCTTCGTGACCACCAACGTGGTCGGCACTCACAACCTGCTCAAGGCAGCGAAAAAGATTTGGCTGGACAAAGGGGGTGGGCGGTCGCATCGCTTTCATCACGTTTCCACCGATGAGGTTTATGGCTCACTCACCTCGGAGGAACCACCTTTTACGGAGGCTACCGCCTATGCCCCAAACTCGCCCTATTCGGCGAGCAAGGCGGCATCCGACCATTTGGTGCGGGCTTATCATCATACCTATGGGCTTGAGGTTACCACCAGTAATTGTTCCAATAACTATGGCCCCTTCCAGTTTCCAGAAAAGCTGATCCCACTCGTCATCCTAAATATCCTGGAAGCCAAACCGCTGCCTATTTACGCCGACGGCGCCAACATCCGCGACTGGCTCTACGTGGAGGATCATTGCCAGGGCATCGACCTGGTGCTGCGTCAAGGCAGGGTCGGAGAGGTTTACAATATCGGAGGCAACAACGAGTGGCGCAATATCGAGATCGTCCGGTTGGTCTGCACTCTGATAGACGAAAGGCTCGCTGCCTCGGACAGCCTGCAACAGCGCTTCCCGCACGCTCCGCTCTGCCTGGGAGACATGGCAGAATCACTCATCACCTTTGTTAAAGACAGGCCAGGCCATGACCGGCGCTACGCGATCAATGCCACGAAAAGTCAAAACGAGTTGGGCTACAAGCCCCTGGAATCCTTTGAAACCGGGATCAGAAAGACCATTGACTGGTATCTGAACAACGAGACCTGGTGGCGGGCGGTGATGAACGGCAGCTACCGAGATTGGTTGGAAAAGCAATATGCTTAGTAAAAAGCTGCCCCTGTCCGTGGCGATCATCACCAAAAACGAGGAAGACCGCCTGCCCGAGTGTTTATCCAGTGTTTCCTTTGCCGCCGAGATTGTGGTAGTGGATTCGGGCAGCACCGATCGGACCAGGGAAATAGCCCGGGAGTTCAAAGCCGTAGTGTACGATGAACCGTGGCAGGGATTTGGTCGCCAGAAACAGCTGGCCATTGACCGTTGCCGTTACGACTGGGTGCTGGTGCTTGATGCCGACGAGCGGGTCGGAGCCGAGGCACAGGTGGAGATCCAGGAGGCTTTGGCCTCAGGAACATATGTCGCCTACAGCCTTCCCCGCAAGAATTACTTCTGCGGCCGCTGGCTAAAGCATGCCGGCTGGTGGCCGGACCGGGTTGTCAGGTTATTCCGCAAAGATTCTGTCCGGATGTCCGAACGCTCGGTGCATGAATCCTTGGAGGTACATGGCCCGGAGGGAATCCTGCGCCATCCCTTAATCCACTACGCCAACAAAGATTTGTCACAGACCCTGCTCAAGGTGAACAGTTATTCTTCCGCCGGAGCCAACGAGCTTCTTGCTCAAGGAAAAACAGCTTCGGTTACCAAGGCGCTTATTCGGGCGGCCTGGTCTTTTTTTTACAACTATATTCTCCGGGGCGGTTTTCTCGATCGAGGCGAGGGCTTCATCATGGCTGTTTCCGATTTCATGAACGTATTTTTCAAGTATGCCAAGCTGCGCGAGCTGCAGAGGCAAAAAGAAAAAGACACGCCGTCCTGATCCGGGTTTTTGTGAATATCCTCATTGTCAAGACCAGTGCCATCGGCGACGTCATCCATACCCTGCCCGCCCTGAATGCCTTGCGCCGCAAATACCCAAAGGCCCGGATCGACTGGTTGGTGGAAGAGGCCGCGGCCGATCTGGTTATCGGCCATACAGCCATTGATACCGTACTGGTTTCAAGGCGCAAGGCCTGGATTAGTGATCTGAAGCAGGGCAGGATAAAAGCGGCCGGGCAGGGCTTTACCAATTTCGTCAAACAATTGCGAAATACGGAGTACGACCTGCTTGTTGACTTCCAAGGGCTGCTCAAAAGCGGAATCTTTGTATGGCTGGCCCGGGTCAAAAGAAAGGTGGGCTTCGGCAGGGGCATGGAGCATGCCGAAGGCAGCTATATCTTTCTCAACGAACCTATCCCGCCGGTGAACATGGACCAGCATGCGGTCATTCGGGAATTGTTGCTGCTCAAGGCGATCGGAGTGGAGAACGAAGAGATTATTTTCGATCTGCCGGTTGGCGAGGAGCAGATGAAAAAGATCGGGCAAATGCTTGAGGCCGAAGGGATTGATCAGACTAAACCGTTGGTGGCGATCAATCCCATGACCACCTGGGCAACCAAGCATTGGCGCAATGAGCGGTTTGCCCGGGTTGCGGATCAGCTGCTCGACCGGGGCCTGGCGGTGGTTTTCAGCGGCGGGCCGCAGGATGTGCAGGGCATCGAAAAGATTCGCACCGTCATGCTCGGCAAGGCCACAAATCTGGCGGGCCGGACGACCCTGAAAGAGCTGGCCGCGCTTTATGAAAGGTCTACCCTGCTCATCACCACCGACACCGGGCCCATGCATTTGGCGGCAGCAGCGGGCACCCCGGTGGTCGCCCTGTTTGGGCCGACAGCGCCCTGGCGAACCGGGCCTTTCGGGACGAATCACAAGATACTGCGGGCGGAGATTGCCTGCAGCCCTTGCCTGAAAAAGCAATGCTCGCAGAAACATGAGTGCATGGAGCAGATCACCGTGGAGCAGGTGATTCAGGCAACCTTGGATGTGCTTAGGGGCGGGAGCTAAGGGCATGGATATCTCCATCGTCATCGTGAACTGGAACACCAGGGCGTTACTGCTTGACTGCCTGGCCTCGGTGTATGCCACGGTCATGAAGCTGAGCTTTGAGGTGTTCCTGGTTGACAACGCCTCAAGCGATGACAGCGTTGCGGCGGTGCGAGCGGAGTATCCGCGGGTCAAGGTCATTCAGAACGAAAAAAACCTCGGCTTTGCCGCGGCCAACAACAAGGCCTTGCGGATCATGCAGGGTAAATACGCGCTGCTGCTCAACACCGATACGGTATTGACGGAAGGGGCCATTACAAGGCTTTTTGTATACCTGGAAAGCCATGAGGAAGCAGGAATGGCCTGCGGTCAACTGCTCAACGCGGACGGCACGAAACAGAATTCCATCGCAAATTTTCCCAGCCTGTTGACCCTGATTGGCAACGAAACTCTGCTCCGAATTTTGCTACCGAAAAGGTTTCCCAGTAAAAGGCAGGAATATGTCGGGCCGATCCAGGTGGAGTCCTGCATCGGAGCTTGTCTTATGGTGCGCAAGACGGCCATGGATGCCGTGGGGCTACTGGATGAGCGCTACTTTTTTTTCATGGAGGAAACCGACTGGGCTCGGGCCATGTCCAAGGCGGGCTGGCAATCCAGGTTCGTGCCGGATGCCAAAATTTATCACCTTCAGGGCCAGAGCGCCGGTGACAATGTCGAGGCCAGGAAGATGTTCTACCGGGCTCGGTATCAATACCTTCGCAAGTGGTTCCCGCGGACCTGGCCGTTACATGCCCTGTTGCTTGTGATGCGTTTGGTTATCAATGTTCTGTTGAACGGTCTTGGTCTGCTCATCACCCTGGGACTGCATGAAGGGATGCGGGGGAGATTGATACTTTATCTGCATCTGCTTTCATGGCATTTTCGGGGTAGCCCCTAAGACTTTTATGGATATGAACCTTATGATCGGGAAAAGGAAGATAACAGGATCACCGCACAGCATCCTGCTTATTCAGTTAGGCGATATTGGCGATGTTGTCCTGAGTCTGCCCTGTATACGGGCCGTGCGAGAAACATATCCTCATGCGCGCATTGCTGTGGTGGTATGGGACAAGGCCTCCAGTTTGCTGGAAGATTGTCCCTGGCTTGATCAGGTCATTGTGGTCACGAAGCGTTCTTTATCCCTTCGTGAAGCACTACGTTTTCATACTGATTTTTTCCGTAATCTGCGAAGCCTTCATTGTGATTTGGCCATTGACTTCCGCACCGGAACCCGCGGCGCCATAATGGCATTTTTGTCCGGTGCCTCCCAGAGAATCGGTTTGTATGCCGACGATGGCAAGTTATGGCGAAACCGTCTTTTTACCAGTCTTTGGATGCGAGATTACACCCTTGATCTGCATGTCGCCAACTATCTTCTTGGTTTCTGCGAAGCATTCGGCATAATGACCGAACAGAAAACGCCAGAGCTTGTCGTTGCTGCGGATAAACAAGAAAAAATCCGGATTCTTTTTACAAGAGAGGCGATCCCCCAGAACAAAAAGATTGTTGTGCTACAACCGTTTTCTCTTTGGGGATATAAGGAGTGGGGCAAGGAGAAATATATTAGCCTCATCCTCTGGCTAATGGCAGAATACAAGGTGGCTGTGATTGTCACCGGATCTGCTGCGGAAAAAAACAGGGCTGAGGAAATTGTAAACAATTGTGGTACTGGATGCTACAATTTTGCCGGCAAAACCTCCATCGCCATGTATGCTGCTTTATTGCAGGAATGCCAGTTTTTTATAGGGGTGGATAGCGCAGGCCTGCATATTGCTGCAGCAGTTGGAACTCCTACGGTTGGAATCTTTGGGCCGTCGTCTCCGGTTTCCTGGGCGCCGATGGGCAAACAACATCTCGTCATTCGAAAGGAAATGCCGTGTGTGCCATGCTGGCAAAAGGGATGCAACAATAGCGAAAAGAGCCGCTGTCTTGATGAATTAACTCAGGGAAAGGTCAAGGAGATGATAACGGTTCATCTTAGAAATAATTATGAAATAACTTTGTGATAATCCAGCATCATTGGTGGCTTCACTGATAATGTTTGGTTATCCAGGATCAGGAGTGTTTTGTGAGATATATTAATTTGGTGAAAAATTTATCCAATTGGTGGTTGCATTTTGCTGTGAAATTCGGGCTGACCGAAGCTAATCCCGTGATTTTTAGAACTCGCGGTGAAGTTGAGATTGAAGTACCTCGACGGCTTATGCATGAATTTAAAGAGGTTTTTTTTGAAGATGCATATCTTACCGGAATGAAGGCTCATCTACCCGCCAGGCCGATCATCGTCGATGTTGGGGCAAATGCCGGTTTTTTCTCGCTTTTCGCTGCGTCATCATTCCCCGGAGCAACTATTTATGCATGCGAGCCTGTTCCCGCGAATTTTAAACAGCTTATGCGCAATAAAGAGCGCAATGGGAAACAGGCTATCTTTTGCCTTCCCATGGCGGTTTGCAGCTATGATGGGGAAGTTTTTCTTAATTTTGAGTTGGAGGGGAATTTTACCACTGCAGCAACCATCATGGGGAACGGAGAGGGAGCTGATAAAGGCCTCATGGTGCCCTGTTGTACCTTGGCTACCCTGTTTCATGCCCATGGTATCAAGAATTGTAATTTGTTGAAACTCGATTGTGAGGGGGCGGAGTTTGATATTTTATATAGTTGCTCCCCTGAGTTTTTCTCTCGAATAGAGCGGATAGCGATGGAGGTACATGAAGGATCGCGCGAGAAGCATAACATGCAGGCACTGAAGTCCTTTCTTGTATCGTGCGGTTTTGTTGTCAGGCATCGGAGGCATGTCTTATGGGCCTGGAGTTCCACGCTTTCCTGAGATTTTGTTGATAGGTCAATTATATTGTGCATTGGTCGTTTTTGAACACCCACATGAATATTCTATCATGAAGATACGCAGAAGGAACAGAAGTTGAAAAAGATTGCCTTGGCCATAGAAAATTTTGACCGATTTGGGGGCGGGGCCGAGTCCTATGCGGTTGAACTGTCTGAAACCCTGGTAAATGAAGGATGGGAGGTGCATTTTTTTGGAGAAAGATGGGGGGAAGAACCGAAGGCGGCGGTATTCCATCCCATTCACATCTCGAGGTACCTGCCTACCTGGTTAAAGATTTTGCTCTTTGCCCTGAAGCACAGGAGGCTGATTCGCCGGGAGCATTTTGATGTGGTTCTCGGTTTCGGCAATACTATCTGCATGAATATTTACCAGAGCCATGGCGGCGTGCATTGGTTTTCGACATTCCGCAAGGTGTATTGTGAGCGCAACCCCGTTCTTCGTTTTTTTAAGCGCCTGATCATTTTCCTGAGTTTGAAACATTATGTGCGAAACTGGATTGAGTCAGCGCCCTTTCGTACTACTCCGACTCCTCGAATCATTGCCATTTCCGATATGATCCGTCGGGATTATGTAAAATATTATCATGTCAATGGGGAACATATTGATCTGGTTTACAATGGCATTGATCAGGATAAATTTAATGTGACATCGCTGCACACGCATAGACAGGAAGTACGCAATAAATATGCGATAGCAGAGAACGAAATCGTTTTTGTTTTTGTTTCCTACGACCTGAAGAAAAAAGGCATAGAGGCCCTGGTCAGTGCCGCCGGTATCCTAAAACAAGGCACAGCATTGCCTTTTCGGATCCTTGTCGTTGGTGGCCGGCCCTATCCTTCTCTCCAAAGAATAATAAAAAAGAAGGATCTGACTGAAACGATTATCTTCACCGGCCCCAGCAAGGCTGTACCGGAGATATATGCAGCGAGCGATGTGTTTGTCCTGCCCACCTACTATGACGCTTGTTCTCTTGTCGTCCTGGAGGCGATGCTTTGCGGACTGCCTGCGATAACCACAGAATATAACGGGATAGCCGGCATCTTGAGTGACGGGAAAAACAGTTATGTGATTTCCCATCCTCCAGACTGTGCCGAGCTTGCCGCCCGGATGAAGGATCTTCTTTGTGAGGAGAAGAGAATCGCCTTGTCTCGGGAGGCCGTACTGGTGGGTCAACTGTATACCAAGTCCAGAAACCACAATGCTATGCTCAAGATAATTAACGAAGTTGCTGTCGGTTAACAGTAAAAAAGGACTTCAATAATGAATGATTTGGAAAAATACTTCACAGCAAATACAGGAAGACTAATCCACAAGTGGAAACACTATTTTGAAATTTATGATCGACACTTTTCACGTTTTAGAGACACTGAGGTTCACGTTGTCGAATTTGGTGTATCCCAAGGTGGATCTTTGCAGATGTGGAAAAATTATTTCGGACCTAAAGCCAAAATATTTGGGATAGACATAAACCATCATTGTAAAAAATTCGAAGATGAACAAGTCGAAATATTCATAGGTGACCAAGAAGATAGAATTTTCTTGAAATCGTTGGCAAAAAAGATCCCCAAAATAGATATCCTGATCGACGATGGTGGTCACGCAATGAAACAGCAAATAAACACCTTTGAAGAGCTTTTTCCGTACATTGATAATAATGGTGTATATTTATGCGAAGACCTGCATACCTCGTATTGGCCGGAGTGGGGCGGGGGGTATAAAAAACGCGGTACTTTTATTCAGTATAGCAAGAATTTTATCGACTTTATAAATGCTTGGCATTCTGTGCAAAAAAGCAAGTTGCGCGTCACGGATTTCACTAATTCTGCTCATTCCTTGCATTACTACGATAGCGTTCTTGTGATTGAGAAACGACCGATGAAAAAACCGTTTCACCTGAAAACTGGAGCACCGACAATCCCTGATTTAAATCCGCCGATGAGTTCGTTCAGGCGTTTCAAAGGGCAATGGAAACACACAATAGACCGCATAATCAGGGGGCGTTAAAAGTTGCCTGCTTTTCGTTCGCAAATCTGGGTGTTTGGGTCGAGTTTATCTCAGCTTCTGGAGTGATAGGCTTGTGGGATACGCTAAGAGTTGGTTCGTTGGTGGAAAAGGGCGGAATATTTTTCAGCTATTGTTTTTTCATCAAAAACGCCCATCAATGATTGCCTCGCCGTAAAGCCCATTGCCCTGCTTTGTTGAGGATTTTCAGTGAGGAAGCGTAACTTTTCAAACCAATCAGTTGAGTTTGATGCGAGAAACCCATTGTGTCCATCTCGGATCATTCTTGATGTCACTGCTGTTGCCGAAGAAACCGAGGCAAGACTGCAAGCCATATATTGCAGCAATTTTAAGGCGCATTTACCCCTTGTCCATTTATCTTCGGTAAGTGGCGATAACCCGATATCAAAACTTTGAATATCAGCCAGTTCATCATCCTTACACCATACTTTTTTTTCGGTCGGGCAGTGAAAGCCGTCGATGAACCCATCGCAAACAATTTTGAGCCTGAAATTTTTATTAACCAAGTACAGCTTGTTGATTGGCTCGATTAAGGTTTGCAAATAAATAAGGTTTGGCTGGGAACCGATCCAGCCAAGGGTGAGCGGCCGACCTGCTTCATGGACATCCCCTGGAATATATAATTGGGTATTAATGCCGGTCGGGATAACAACCACATTGTTATTAAATTGTTGTGAGATTTCTCTTAGATATTCATTGCCTGTTATGACAAAGTCAGCTTTTTGTGCCGTATTTTTAAATCTGTTTTGCCGCGATCTTGAATAAAAATCGGTAGCATTTGAGTCGCGAAACATGATCGCATCATCAAAATCAAAGAAGAGAACCTTGGATTTCATTTTGAGATAGCTTAGAATCCAGGGCTGGAATAATTTACGCTGAAGAACTGTGATATCAAAGGCGGAAAGGGAGTTGAACAGTTTCAGCCGAGGAAAAATTCCTTTCGGGATAGGGCTAACGGTAATATCAAGGTCAAATTTTTCAAATTCCGATATAAATTGTAAGATTCGGAAACGAGTGCTGGGGGAATTAATTGGCTCGGTAAGGAAAATAACTTTCAACCTGTGCGGATGATTCATGTTAGGTGGGTGACTCCTACGCATTTTTTAATTCAAATTGATTATGACTATAATTTTTTTCTTGTTTAAACAAGTAGTTATCTGGTGATTGATATGCAAAAAAATGATTTTGATCTCTGCCATTTGTGTGGTCGGAGCGGTAAAGAAAAAATTTTCAGTGAAAATGAATGGCACGTATATAAATGCACTTCTTGCGGGTTGGGTTTATTGGATCCACTCCCATCAGATGCAGAAATCACAAAACTTTATAACGAGGCATATTGCAAGGAGCAGTTTGTTGAGGGGGGGGAAACAGGTTCAGCGGATTTCAAAAAAAGGTTAAGAAACGAAAAACACAGGGTACAGTTATTCAATCGGATAATCAAGAAAGGCAAAGTACTGGACATCGGGTGTGGGTATGGTTATTTTTTGGCTGCATGTCGAGAAAAGGGCTATGAAGTGCAAGGTCTGGATATTTCCGACTGGTCAGCAGAATATACCAGAAAAAAGCTGAATATTCCCGTATTCATCGGTAGTCTTGATGAGTTCGAAATGGAGCGCCAGAGTTTTGATGTTATTACCATGTGGCATTTACTTGAGCATACTCGTAATCCACGGCAGATTTTATTACAGGCCAAAGAAATGTTGAAGGAGAACGGATTGCTGGTGGTAGAGGTGCCAAATTATCAAGGAACAGATGCCCAGCGAAGTTGGGATAACTGGGTGGGATGGCAATTACCCTATCATTTTTATCATTTCACACAAGAAAATTTAACCGCCTTGTTAGACCAAGTCGGTTTTGAAGTCATAAGAACCAAAGATTACCATTCTGAGACGATTAAAATGGCCTTACAATCTGTTCCTCTGGTGAAATATTTTTCCAGAATAATCGCAAAAATGTATTCGGGACATAGCATTGCTATGGTTGCAAGATTGAAAGACAAATGTTGAACAATAATGTTATTGCTGGAGGGAAGAGGATTGGTATAATCGATCAGTTCTGTAAAGAGTTATTTTCCCGAGATCGGGGTAATGCCATTCAGCCAGTTGTGTTGCAAATAAAGAGAGATATGGCTGATGGTCGCCACTTTCACTTCCCGTTTTAACGGATTCATCAAGCACAAAATACTTCATGTTCTTTTTCTCAAGTTTCGCGGCAAATGCTGTGGGGTTCACAATATCCTGCTCAGTAACAATATAACCGTTATTTGCACAGATAGCTTGCGGCAGGGTGAGATTTACATAGAATTCAATAAGGGCACGTGCATGTTCTCCTCTTTGTGTCGCGGCAATGTATACAGGAGCCCTGTGTGCTTGTTGCTCGCTGAGTATTTCCTGCGCAATTTCAAGAACAATAGTTTTCTGAGTATTATTTTGCCTCAGTAATTTAGCTGCTCCCGGAAGAATAAGAAAGGCGACGATGAGGACGGCGGATATCTTAGGGGATAAGTTGAATTTCTCTCTCAGAGCAAGATCAAAGCGCTGAAGACCGTACCCTGCAAACACAGCGGCAGAGATAATCGTAGTGCCTAACCAACGGTATTCTAAAGCCCAGATTCTGATGATCTGAGCATATACTATTAGAAAAGCGCTCAGGGCCATCAGGAGAAGGTAACGGCGACGGTAATCGCTTTGGGCGGCACTATGCAGGAATAGCCCCAGCAAAAAAAGCGGAAGATAGAAGTATGACACTGCCTCACAGAGATGGGTGGCGAGCATACCCAAGGCAACGAGCCAAATGAGATTCGCCGATTGGAGAAGAAAGTTTTTTAGGACGACAACGCTTTCCCCATCTGGAATGGTGTTTACGAGAACTTTGAGTTGTTCTTGTAATCCGGCATAACCGCTAAGTAGTCCTCGCGCGGTCTCTGTGTTGATTGATGGAGGTTTGCGGACATAATGTCCGACTTGTGAAAAAAGACCACCAGGCACAGCAAGCAGGACAATTATTAGCAATGGGGCGAAAAGAGAAAGGATTGCAGTTAGTTGCCTCTTGCGTGGCTGACACGTAATAAGCAAGAATAGTCCTGATGTCAGGTAGAGGAAGAAAAATTCTCCTCTTGTCCAAGATGCAAGGGAAAAGAGAATCCCACAAAAAAACAGGCTGATCGGCGAGTCCTCTTCCTGATTCTTGATAAATAACAGTATTGCTAAAGAGAATAACATCCAGGCTACCGGATCGCGAATTATCTCAACCGATGAATTTACCAGAACAGGTATGAGACTGAAGAGCAGGAGAAGCAGGATGCAGATTCGTTCTTCAAAGAATCGTTTGGCAATTAGATATACCGGAATAAGGGCCGCCCAACCGCATAATAGAGAAACTGCCTTTGCCGCCACGATCCAACTTGGTGAAAATAGTGAGAAAAAAGCTATGAGTACTGAGTTGAAGGGCAAGAAGCCAAAGAGGCATGCAAGATCTTTGGCAATATTGCCTTGCATAAGAGACTTTGCCTGGTTGATATAAAGAATTCCATCAAGGTTGATGACTGTCGCTGCCATTGTGGCTGATAGTCTTATCGCAAACGCTAAGATCAAGACAATAATGGCCGATTTGGAAAAAGTGGCTCTCATGTTAATATTGTCTATCGTGGAGCATTTGATACGCACCTTTTTGCGCAAGCAGAGTCTGGTGATCCCCTTCCTCCACAATCCCACCATCCTGAATAACGATAATCCTGTCCGCGTTGCGAATGGTTGACAGCCTGTGGGCAATCACAAAGGTGGTCCTGTTTTTCATCAGGTTTTCCAGAGCGTTCTGCACCTCTCGTTCCGATTCAGTATCAAGCGCCGAGGTGGCCTCATCCAAAATCAGGATCGGCGCGTTTTTCAGGAGAGCCCTGGCAATGGAGATTCGCTGTTGCTGCCCTCCCGAGAGTCTGGAGCCTGATTCCCCTACGACCGTATCAAAGCCATCCGGCAGTTCGTTGATAAAATCATAGGCATGCGCCGCTTTTGCCGCCGCGATTATCTCCTCGTCACTGCGGCTTAAGTCTCCGTAAGCTATATTGTTTTTTACCGTATCATTGAAAAGGATGGTCTGTTGAGAGACAATCGCCAGCTGATCCCGAAGGGATTTCATGGTAAGGTTGCGCAAATCGTGGCCATCGATCTTGATACTGCCTTTGCTTACATCAAAGAATCTCGGCAGCAAGTTGACCAGAGTGGTTTTTCCGCCGCCGCTGGTGCCGACCAATGCCAGAACCTCACCGGATTTTACCTTGAGATTGATATCTTTCAAGACATCTGTCGTTCCATCGTAGCTGAAAGAGACATCAGCGAACTCGATCTCCCGCTGAAAGGGCGGCAGGGTGATGGCGTCCGGTTTATCCTGGATTGAGGACTTGGTGTCAAGGAGGGTGAAAACACGGGTCGCGGAGGCAAGCCCCTGCTGCACGGCGCTGTTGATGTTGCTCACCCCTTTGATCGGATTGTAGATCATGATAATGGAGGTGAGGAAAGAGAAAAAGATGCCGGGAGTTGACTGGCCGGTTATCACCTGGTGGCCGCCGTACCAGATGATCGCCGTGATACCTAAGCCCCCAAGCAGTTCCATGATCGGGCCTTGCAGACTGTTGTTCTTTATGTCTTTTACGATAACCCCGAACAGTCTGTCCACAGTGTCGGAGAATCTTTTTATTTCGTAACGTTCCATCCCGAAGGCTTTAACGATTTTGTGTCCGGTAATAGTTTCATGCAGGATGTTGGAAACCTGGGCCACGGTTTGTTGATTCGTGGTGCTCAGTTTCCGGAATTTCCGACCGAAATGCGCCACTGGAATAAAGGCAAGAGGAAGGAAGACCAGGGCGATAAGAGCAAGCTTCCAGTTTAGATACAGCACCACGGAAAGAAGGCCGAAAACCTGAAAAAGATCCTTGAATACCCCCGCCAGAGCACGGGAGACCGCCATCTGGATAAGGGTGGAATCATTAATCACCCTGGAGATGAGCTCCCCGGTCGGAGTAGTGTGGAAAAACGAGATGGGCAGCGAATGGATATGGGAAAAGACTTTTTTGCGCAGATCCCGGATAATACCCTGGCCCAGGGTGTCAAGAAGCGAGTTGGAGAAGTAGTTGAAGATGCCTTTCAGCAGGAAAACCATGACCAGGACAAAAGGGAGGATGTTAAGCATCCAGCGGTCTTTGTTGACAAATATCTCATCCAGAAGCGGCTTGATCATGTAGGCCTGGGCAGAAGTCAAGCCTGAGCCCATGATCATGCAGACAATGGCGATACTAATTTTTCCTTTGTGCGGCTTCAGGAGAGAGAGAAGCCTTTTGATCAGAGCTTTTTCTTGCATGTTGGCCGGGGTTCAGGTGGATATCATCCTGCAATGTTGGGCGTAAGGAGGGTAAATGACTACGCCCTGATAACAAGCAAACCCCTTACTATCTGATCCCCGGTTATTTGTCAACAAATGATGGCATTCAAGTCATCTTGAACAAGTCAGTGGAAAGATATCTTTCCCCTGTGTCGCATAGCGGAAAGACGATCTGCTTGCCTCGATTTTCCGGCCGGCTGGCGATCTGCATGGCGGCCCAGGCGTTGGCGCCTGAGGAAATTCCACAAAGAATACCTTCTTTTCTGGTAATCAGGCGGGCGGTTGTGAGGGCCTGTTCGTTGGTCACCGTGATGATTTCGTCGATAATCTCCCGGTTAAGGATCTTGGGGACAAAGCCTGCGCCGATCCCTTGAATCTTGTGGGGGCCTGGTTTCCCTCCGGATAAAACCGGAGAGTCAGCAGGCTCCACCGCCACCACATGCAAGGAGGGCTTTTTCCCCTTGATCACCTCGCCTACACCGGTGATAGTGCCACCGGTGCCTACTCCGGCCACAAAAATGTCGATGCCACCCTCCGTGTCTTCCCATATCTCCATAGCGGTGGTTTGGCGATGGATCTCCGGGTTGACCGGGTTGGTAAACTGGTTGGGCATAAAGCTGTCAGAAGTTGCGGCAGTCAGTTCTTCCGCCTTGACTATGGCACCCTTCATCCCTTCGCTGCCTGAGGTAAGCACCAGTTCGGCACCCAGATGCTGCAAAAGAGCCCGCCGCTCAAGGCTCATCGTTTCCGGCATAGTCAGCACCAGCCTGTATTTTCTGGCGGCGCAGACAAAGGCCAGGGCGATACCTGTATTGCCGCTGGTTGGTTCAATAATAGTGGTGGTCTGTTTAAGCAGCCCCTGCTCCTCAGCGGCACGGATCATGGCCAGACCGATACGGTCCTTGACACTCCCCAGGGGATTTTGAAATTCCAGTTTGGCAAGCAGCGTAGCCTCTAATCCTGCCCCGAGTCGAGAGAGGATAAGGAGTGGGGTTTTGCCAATGATTGCGGTGATATCAGAAAAAACTTGTGGCATGATGCACTTACTCCTGTGATGGTAATGATCTGGCTTGGTTGGTGAAAAATCAGAGCAAAGCTTGCAGCACTTCACACTCGCGACAGATAGCCATTTTTTCTTTCCAGTTTTTCTGGGCCTGGCACTCGCAAATGGTACCATTAATAAACCAGCATAATTCTCCGGCCTGAAATTCCCAAGCCGGGCATTGTTTCCGCCTCTCTGGCGGACATTTCTTTATCTCCCAGCAGGGAGAAGGAATAGTCCCACCCTTCTGCCGCCGACGTGAAAGCAGAAAAAAAATCTGCCGTTCGACATGGGGAGGAACAAAACGCCAGCCCTGTTCATAGCCTTGAATGGCCTTGGTCGACGAACCCAAAATCTCAGCAAGTCGTTTTTGTGTCTTGCCCAGTTTTTTACGCGCCACCAAAAAATCTTGTTTATCCATCTATCGCCCCCAACAAAAGAAACGTGACCTTAAAGTTCTGGCAATAGTACCACATAGTGGTGGTGTAGTGTCAAGGGAAGAATGTCGGCACTTTGGCAGTGCAAGCTTAGTTCACTGATTTGGCAGACGTCGGTATTGAATAGCCTCAGCAAGGTGACTGACGAGGATGTTCGGGCTTGCTTCCAGGTCGGCAATGGTTCTGGCGATCTTTAGAATACGGTGATAGGCCCTGGCAGAAAGTCCCAGCCGGGTCGTAGCCTGCACCAACAGTTCCTGGCCTTGGCTGTCAAGAGTGCAATGACGCTTGAGATCCTTGGGTCCCATCTGACTGTTGAAGTACACTGCGGCTCTCCCGGCAAATCGCTTCTGCTGCAGCTCATGCGCCTTGCTTACCCTGGCCTTGATTGTCGCCGAGGTCTCACCTGCCTGCATGGCTGTGAGCTCCTGTACCTTCACCGCAGGCACCTCCAGATGGATATCAATCCTGTCCAGGAGAGGGCCAGAGAGTCGGCTGCGGTAACGCTGGATTTGTGAGGGCGTGCAAAGGCAGTCCTTCTCCGAGCCGAGGAAACTGCAAGGACAAGGGTTCATCGCCGAAACCAGCATGAAGTCCGCAGGAAAACGCAGTGATTGCGCGGCCCTGGCAATGGTAACCTGTCCATCTTCGAGGGGCTGGCGCAGAACCTCCAAAACATTACGTTTAAATTCCGGCAGCTCATCAAGGAAAAGCACCCCGTTATGAGCCAGCGAGACCTCGCCTGGCTTAGGAATTTGCCCGCCACCGATCAGCCCGGCATCGGAGATGGTATGGTGCGGCGCCCGAAAGGGCCTGGTGGTAATCAGGCTTTTATCCTTGGGGATAAGTCCCAGGGTAGAATAGATCTTCGTGGTTTCCAGGGCCTCGGCAAAGGAAAGATCGGGCAGGATCGAGGGAAGCCTGCGGGCCAGCATGGTTTTCCCTGAGCCTGGCGGACCGGAAAGCAGGATATTGTGCCTCCCGGCTGCGGCAACCTCCAACGCCCGTTTTACATGGGCGTGCCCCTTGACTTCAAAAAAATCATTTTCCGCCGCCTCTGTCTGGCGAAAGAGGTCGGCGTGACGGATGGCTATCGGAGAGAGTTCCTTTTTACCAGCAAGTATTTCCACCGCCTCATGCAGGGCGGCCACACTCACGGTGCTGATTCCATCCACCACCGCCCCTTCCGCGGCATTGGCCTCAGGCACCAGATAATTGGCAAGACCAGCCTTGCGTGCGGCCAGGGCTATGGACAGGATGCCCGGAGTAGGACGCAGACCGCCATCCAGGGAAAGCTCTCCCGTAACGCAGGTTTGGGCAAGAATCTCCGTGTTGATCAACCCTGCGGAAGCCAGGATACCGAGGGCTATGGGCAGGTCAAAGCCGGTGCCTGATTTTTTCAGATCGGCCGGGGCGAGGTTTACGGTAATCCGTCGATTGGGAAAATCGTAGCCGCTGTTCTTGATGGCCGCCTTGACCCGATCCTTACTTTCCCGCACCGCGCCTTCAGCCAGTCCAACAATGGTAAAGGTGGGCAGGCCCATGGCGATATCGACCTCCACGTCAACAAGATGTCCGTCAACGCCCAACACCGTTCCACTAATAACCTTGGCAAGCATGGCTGGCTCCGGGATAATCGCAGGCCGTCCTCGCCTCGTGACCCTTATTTTCCAGAAAATTTCCAAGAAGTTTGCGAATCATCGGGTTGTTATCTACCAGAATAATTTTTAAGCGCATGCACTGTCCTCTTTAATGTGAAAGGCCATCTATGTATGTTAGAAAATACCCTGCATGTCAATGGAGATTGTCAGCCGATGATCCAGATCGCCACCCCTTCGGCCATGAGCAACACCCGATCCGAAACCCCCCGAAAAATCCCTTTGCTGACTTCCTCTCCCCGGCGGCCCATAACAATAGTGCCGAAATCATCAATTAGGGCCTGACGAAGAATTTGACGACTGGGATCAATACCCATGTCGGTTTCCAACCAGAATATACGTTTCGCCGGAAAGCCGCCGTCCAACAGGATTTGCTGAGGCGCATGAAAAAGGCTGTCCGGTCTGCGCAGATGCTCCTCGCACCATTCCTCACCCCAAATAGCGTAGAAATCCTTCGGCTCGATTGTGGGATGGCTGCCCAGTATGGCTTTGGAGTAGAAAAGCGTCACTTCGGCACAGGGATTATCGGCCAGGATAAAAGCCAGGTGGTCAATAGCCTTCAGGGAATGGCTGGTACCGTCAACCGGCACCAGAAATTTACATGAGTTGACCTGACCATCGATTATCCACAGAGGGACATCATGGCATTTCTCCAGGATCGTTGCCGAGACACTCCCCATGATTATCTCCTGCAATTTACCGATACCCCGGCGACCGATGAGCAGCGCATCGTATTTCCCCTTGCGTGCCTCATGGATGATGTCATCGGCCACACTACGCTGAGAAAGAGATACGGAGGTCTGCACCTGTTTTTCGTCAATGCCAAGCCGTTTCAGGTTATCCAGCGCCTGCTGCATGTATTTTTTCTGAGACACCAGCATTTTGCGAGTGGCCGGGCTGATGGTATTGAGCAATTCCGCTTCGCTCAGCCAGTCTCGGGCGGCTGAGCCGAGGCTGCTTGTCGGAACAATGGACAAAAGATGAAAATGGATGTCAGGAAGATGGTGAAAGAGCTGACCAAGATAGCGGAGGGTATTGGTGCTGTACGAAGAACCATCAACAGCGATGAGAATTTTCTTCAACATGCCTGGCCTCCTTGTGCCATGATTCTAAGTAAATGACACCAAACATGCTCGTTGTGGTAGCTACATGGGGACCAGAAATAATTGATCAAGGTGACGTTCTTGCCCATTCTGGTGAGGTAATCTGAAATAAACGTAATCTTGCCTTCTCTCCTATGGTTATCGAACCATTTGATCTAAGGAGAGGGCCACCCGGAAACCAAGAACGTCGTGGCGGAAGCCGGGGGTATTCCAATACCGATACGCCGCCCGCACGTCTCCAAAGCTGAGACCCAAACTGCCACCGCGGAAGGCGTGGTTCACGCCAATAGACAGACCTTGCGAATTTTCGCGTTGCGAGTTCTTGTGGTAATTATCAACAGACCAGTCCTCTACCCACTCCCACACATTGCCACTCATATCGTGCAAACCAAGACCGTTAGCCTGCCTTGTCCCAACTTCATGAATTATAAGCCCGGAATTCGCTTTGTACCAAACCCCAGAATCGACCTCATCACCACCTGCATACTTCTCTGACTTCTCCCCGCTCTGCGCTGCATACTCCCACTCCGCCTCCGTCGGCAACCGATACCCATTGCCGCTCTTTGCCTTCAGCTTGCCGATAAACGACTGGGCTTCTGCCCACGATACTTGCTCTACCGGGTACCGGGGGCCTTTCTTGAATGCTGACGGATTCGACCCCATAACCGTCTCCCACTCTCCCTGGGTTACCTCGAACTTGCCCAGATAATAATCTCCCACACAGACCTCATGTGCAGGCTTCCCGTCGGAAGATCCATCCCCAGAAGTTTCGTCCATCTGAGAGCAACCGCCTTTCACCAAAACAAACTCCATCCCGATGTTCGGATCACGATAAGTAAGCTCTGCCGTCTCCCGCAGAATCTTCTGCTGGGCAGCCTGGGCAAGTGCCACAAACTGGCTCGCTGGATATCTTGTCAGAAAGTTTACGTAAGCAGCGATAGTGTGGTCGGACTTCGCCTGATCCCAGGATTCCTGTTCCACTCGGGCCGCCTTGGCCGTCTCCTCTGCCTCACGCCTCTGACGAGCCAACTCCTCCTGCTGTCGGGCCGCTGTCTCCTGCACTTGTTGCTCTTGCTTTAGAGCCTTACTCCTTTTTCTGGCTGCCTCCTGCTTCTCCCGCTCCGCATTATCCCGCACAATCTTCTGCTGGGCAACCTGGGCCTGGGTCACAAAATGGCTTTTCGGATATCTTGTCAGAAAATTTGCATAAGCGGCTATAGTGTTGTCGGTCTTCGTCTGTTCCCAGGATGCCTGCTCCACACGAGCCGCCTTAGCCTTCTCCTCTACCTCACGCCTCTGACGAGCCAACTCCTCCTGCTGTCGGGCCGCTGCCTCCTGCGCTTGTTGCTCTTGCTTTAGAGCCTCACTCCTTTTTCTGGCTGCCTCCTGTTTCTCCTGCTCCGCATTATCCCGCACAATCTTCTGCTGAGCAGTCTGGGCCTGGACCACAAATTGGCTCTCCGGATATTTTGTCAGAAAGTTTGCGTAAGCGGCGATAGTGTTGTCGGACTTCGTCTGTTCCCAGGCTTCCTGTGCGGCACGGGCCTTTGTCGCCTTCAACTGTTCGGCGGCCTGATGCTGCTCCTCTTTTTCTCGGGCTTTTTCTGCCTTTTTTCGATCATCCAGCTTCTTCAGTTCGATCTTAGCCAGACTGACATATTTACCTTTGGGATATTTTTTGAGATAGGCATCAAAATATTCACCTGAGCCAATGGTCTTCACTTCGTTCCAGAACTTGGTTTCTGGATCTTCCTGAGCAGCAGCAACCGGCTTAGACTCCTTCACCGGGAGAGGCGCAGGTATTACTTCGCTCTTACCCTGACTGGAGGAGGGCGCCGACGGCTGCACAT
>DOZO01000005.1:12434-41366 GCA_003517965.1 Desulfobulbaceae bacterium | reverse complement strand
GGGGTGGACACCCTGCCCCTGCATGATTTAAACGGCAAGCCCTATTATCTGGGGGTTTTTCTTACCGGCGCCTATCAGGACATCATGGGCGACCTGCATAATCTTTTTGGCCGGGTGAACGAGGCCCATGTCTTTTTGGATGAGGATGAGGATTCCGGGTACTACATCGAAGAGACCATCGAGGGCACCACCATGGAAAAGGTGCTGGCCCTGGTTCAGTACACCGGCACTGATCTGAAGCGGAAGATGAAGAGGCAGGTGGAAAGCGCCATCAAGGAAGACAGGCTGCGGCCCAATGAGGCCATGCGGCTCCTGGGCGAGTATGAGAAGGGGCTTAAGGGCTACACCTACCTGGATCTAAAGAAGATCCGGAAGAAGGGATAAGCCGTTGTAAAGAAATAACCTGGACGTTTCTTGTGACCAAAACGGCATAAGGAGCCGTACAGTTAATGGTTAGAAAAGTACATGTTATTCTTTAACGGCTCCTAAGTTAGTCCTTAGGGCGGAGAACCTTGAACACGGATTCAACGACCTGGTAGATTTCCAGGTCATCACCATAGACGTCCTGAACCTTGTCGTTTTCCACCAGATCTTCGCAGATATACTGGGTCACATAGAGGCTGAGGAAGTTGGGGTCCACCACCAACTGCCGTAGCGGGGCGATCTTATACAGCATGTCAAACTCTTCCATGTTGGAGAGCTTTTCAAACAGCTCACCAAAGAGCTTGCGCATTGCGCCCTCGTCGGTGATCTCAAGAATCTTTTTGTCCAATAGGCGCTGCACCATTTTGGTTGCCAGCTCATCGGCATTTTTGTAGAGCAACTGCATCATGTGGCGCCGCTCCCGCTCGCGTTTGCGGTCGATTGCTCCACCTGCCGTGTCGTTGTGAGGTCTGCTGTGACTGCCCATTTATTTTGTCTCCCGTTCTTGAGGCGAATGATCCTGGATAGTTACGGTATGGTGGTTTTTGGCCATTTCTGGCATTGAGCTGGATAGTTACGATAATTTTTAATTAAATAACGGAAAATTACATAAAGGGAAAGGGTAAAGATAAGAGAGATATTGCATTCGGGCAAAAATGTTTTATGAAACAGCGGAAATACGATTGTTCCTTGTCCGTGTCGGACGCTGATTTCTTCTGTAACATTAGAGGTGAGAGATGACCCAGACCATTGCGACAACACGTTTGACCATCCTGCTCTATGCCTTGTTGGTGAAGGCGTTGGCGGCTTAGCCGGGATTTCAGCAAAATAAGGAGACTCAATGAAAATCCTCACCCAGCTGAAAAAATATTCCGCCGAACTGGTTGATCTGCACCATACCCTGGCCCTCATGCAGTGGGACCAGGAGGTGCGCATGCCCCGTCGGGCCGCGGAAGGGAGGGCCGGACAGTTTGCCACCTTGAGCGCCCTGGTGCACCGTCGGGAGGTGGCCCCTGAACTTGGTGTCCTGCTGGTGAAAGCCGAGGCGCAAAAAACGAGCCTGTCCGTGGAAGATCGCGCCTTGCTGCGGGTCATGCGGCGCAGCTATGACCAGAATACCAAACTGCCCGAGGAATTTGTCGCCGAGTTTTCCCGCCTTACCTCCCAGGCCCAGATGGCCTGGCTCGAGGCCAGGGAGCAGTCCGAGTTCGCTATTTTTCAGCCCCTGCTGGAGCGGCTGGTGGTCATGGCTCGGCAGCAGGCCGAATACCTGGGCTACGCAGCCCATCCCTATGACGCGTTGCTCGATCTTTACGAGGAAGGGCTCACCACCGTCCAGGTGGAAGGGATGTTCGCCGAGCTGCAAGTGCCCCTGGTTGCGCTGGTTAAAAGGTTTTCCGGCCGCTTGCCTCCCTTGGCCTTTGCCGAGCCGTTTTCCCAGACCGGCCAGGAACAGTTTGCCGAGCATCTCCTGGTGGCCATGGGCTTTGATTTTACTCGAGGCTGCCTGACCCGCTCGGCCCATCCCTTCACCACCACCCTGGGGCACCATGACCGGCGCATTACCAATCGCTATGCCCCCAAGAGTCTGGACTTTATTTTTGGCGCCTTGCACGAGGGCGGGCACGCCCTCTACGAGCAGGGCATTGCTGAGGGCTTGGCCCACAGCCATCTCGATGATGGAGTTTCCTTAGGGATTCACGAATCGCAATCCCGCTTCTGGGAGAATGTGCTGGGGAGGAGTCGACCGTTTTGGCAGAGATTTTTTCCAGAGCTGCAACAGGCATTCCCGGCCCAGTTTGCCCACACGGGGCTTGAGGATTTTGTCCGGGGTATAAACGCCGTTACCCCCGGCCTGATCCGGGTGGATGCCGACGAACTGACCTACAACCTCCATGTCCTGATCCGTTTCGAGATTGAAAAGGGGCTGATTGAGGGGAGCCTGGAGGTTGCGGCGCTGCCTCGGGTCTGGCGGGAAAAATACCGGCAGTACCTCGGGGTGGAGGTCGAGTCCGATGCCGTCGGGGTACTGCAGGACATCCATTGGGCCCACGGCAGCTTCGGCTATTTCCCCACCTACACCATCGGCAATCTGGCGTCAGCCCAGATATGGGAGGCCTATAAAAAGTATGACCCCGGCTTCTGCCAGACCCTTGCCGATGGGAATCTGGCAAAGGTGAAGGAATGGTTGGCCAGGGAGATCCATGCTCATGGCAGCGTGTACCTGCCTCAGGAGCTGCTGGTGCGGGTAACGGGCGCACCGCTTTCCGTCGGGCCTTTTCTTGCGTATCTCGAGGAAAAGTTCAGTGCTTTGGCCGGTTGATCCAGACGGCAGGCCTGTTCTCGCTCCCTTTGCCTGCGCTGAGCCGGTGATTTTAGCGGCGAATCCCGGCCGGAGCGAGTATGTTGGCATGCTGATCCGTTGTGGATACTGAGTCAAAAAAGAAATTCATGAGAGCTGTCATGGTACATCTTCGTTTATTAGCGGCGGCGCTGTTTTTCTGCGTGGCCGCCGCAAGTGTTTCTCCGCTCCGGGCCAGTCAGGACCCCTTTCCCCTCTACGACTGCGTCACACCCAATGTGGCTTTTTGGCGTGATATTTACGGGAGGTATCCCTCCAGCCAGGGAGTGCTTCACGACAAGCGGGATCTGCGCATTGTCTATGAGGTGCTGGATGTCGAGGGAACCTGGGAGAACGGGGCCCGGGAACGGGACCGGCAGCGGATAGAGCGGGCCAAGGAGGGATACCTTGCAATTCTCAAAACCCTGGCTTCTGGTGCTTCTCCACAGACTATGGAGGAAAAGCGGGTTGCCGGGTTGTTCGGCGCCAAGGCCATGATCGATGATTTTCGGCTGGCCCAGGACAATATCCGTTTTCAGTCCGGTCAGAAGGATAATTTTCGGAAAGGCTTGATCCGCTCCGGCGCCTATCTGGAAGAGATCAAGCAGATCATGGTGAGCTATGGGGTGCCCGAGGATCTCGCCTATCTGCCCCATGTGGAATCATCCTTCAACTACAAGGCATACAGCAAGTTTGGCGCGGCCGGGGTCTGGCAATTTACCGAATCCTCGGGCAAACAGTTCAAATTGGACGTGGACTATGCCATTGACGAGCGGCGTGACCCGATCAAGGCCACCCATGCCGCGGCAAGGATGCTCAGGCATAATTACGAGAAGCTTGGCACCTGGCCTCTGGCGGTTACCGCCTATAATCACGGGATTAACGGGATGCTGCGGGCCAAGACGGCCAAGGGTGATTATGAAAGAATCTTCCAGGAGCATGAAAGCGAGTTGTTCAAGTTTGCCTCGCGCAATTTCTATTCGGAGTTTCTTGCTGCCCGAGAGGTGGCCAAGAATTACCAGGCCTTTTTTGGCCCGCTGCCGATCGAGCCGCCGGTTAACAGCAAGGCCGTGGCGCTGCCCAACTATGCCCCGCTTGACGAGCTGCTCCAGTATCTCAAGGTTGATCTCGAAACCTTCAAGGCCTTGAATCCGGCCCTGCGCGAACCCATTTACAGTGGGCAAAAACTGATCCCCAAAGGTTATGAGGTACGGGTACCTCAACAGAGTAAGGTTGTGCGTCTGGCGGAGAATATCCCAGCGGAGATTCTCAAGGAGGATCAGGCGCAAACTATTATGTACCAGGTGCGTCAGGGCGACACCGCTTTTTCCATCGCCCGGCAGCATGGCATTACGGTGGCCGAGCTTCTGCGCGGCAATGGCCTTGATGAAAAGGCGGTAATCTGTCCTGAGCAGAATCTGCGCATTCCCGGGGTGGGAGAAAAAGGAGCATTGCTGATCACGGCGCAGTATGCAAACGAACAGGGACTTACCGGTGCGGCTGGTTCACCATCTCCGGTCAAGCCAGCGAAGACAGCCACTGGGCCGGATGTTGTCACGGCTAAGGATAAGGACCAATCAATCACCAAAGGCGCACTGTGTCCAAGTCCGACTCCCGCCAAGGTCTTGGGCAATCTTGAGATAGAGCTCGTTAAACAGCAAGGCAAGATCTATGGCACCGTCCGGGTGGAGGCAGAGGAAACCCTTGGTCATTACGCACGCTGGCTCGGGGTTCGGGCCTGGGATCTGCGCCGTTTGAACGGCTTGCGCTACGATCAGACTTTGACGGTGAACCAGCAGATCAAGTTGCCGCTTGCCAAGGGAAGCAAGAAGCGTTTTGAGGCTCAGCGTTATGAATTTCACAAGGAAATGGTGGACGATTTCTTCGCTGCTTATCGGCTGCTGGAGGGCACTCGCACCTATCAGGTGAAGGCGGGAGACACCATTTGGTCCCTGTGTCAGAAAGAATTTGAACTGCCTTTCTGGCTGATCAAAAAATACAACCCCTCGGTTGATTTTACCCAGCTGAAACAAGGCCTGCGTCTGGTGGTGCCGCAGGTAACCGCTATCCGTTGATCGCTTTAAGGATTGAGCCATGACCGCCCAACTACAAACCATTCTGCTTAAAGATTACCGTCCATCTGCTTACTTGATTGAAGAGGTGACATTAGCCGTGGACCTGTTTGAGGAGCGGGCGCGGGTTTGTTCTCGCCTGCTCTGTCGGCGCAACGGCCCGACCGCGTCTCCCCTGGTGCTCCAGGGGCGGCATTTGGTACTCAAGGGTATTGCCCTGGATGGCGTGGCCCTGAGCCAGGAACAGTATCGTCTCGATGAGGAAACCCTCACCATTTCGGTAGTGCCGGAGCGGTTTGTCCTTGATATTGAAACGGAGCTTTATCCCCAGAACAATACCTCCCTTGATGGCCTGTACCGTTCCAGCGGCAATTTCTGCACCCAGTGCGAGGCCGAGGGCTTTCGCAAGATCACCTGGTTTCTTGACCGGCCCGATGTGTTGGCCCGCTATGAGGTCACTATCACGGCGGAACAAAAGCTCTACCCGGTGCTGCTGGCCAACGGTAATCTACTTGAGGCCGGGGTGTTGCCCCAAGGCCGCCATTACGCGCGCTGGCAGGATCCTTTTCCCAAACCCTCTTATCTTTTTGCCATGGTTGCCGGCAATTTGCTTAAACTTGCGGATACCTTTGTCACCTGTTCCGGTCGCATAGTTGCCCTGGAGATCTATGTGGAGGCTCACAACCTGGACAAGTGCGCCCATGCCATGGACTCGCTTAAAAAGGCCATGCGCTGGGACGAGGAGGTTTTTGGCCTGGAGTACGATCTTGACCGGTACATGATTGTGGCGGTGGACGATTTCAACATGGGCGCCATGGAAAACAAGGGGCTCAATATCTTCAACTCCAAGTATGTGCTGGCCCGGCCAGATAACGCCACTGATACCGATTACGAGGGGATAGAGGCGGTTATTGCCCACGAGTATTTCCACAACTGGACCGGCAACCGGGTCACCTGTCGGGACTGGTTTCAGTTGAGCCTCAAGGAAGGGCTCACCGTGTTTCGCGATCAGCAGTTTACCGCCGATCAGGTCTCGGCCGCGGTTAAGCGCATCCACGATGTCCGGCTTCTGCGCAATGTGCAGTTCCCGGAGGACAACGGACCCATGGCCCATCCGGTGCGGCCTGATGCCTACATGGAGATCAACAACTTTTATACCGTCACCATTTACGAGAAAGGGGCTGAAATTATCCGGATGCTGCATACCCTGCTGGGCCGGGACTTGTTCCGCCAGGGGCTGGTCCTCTATCTGGCGCGGCATGATGGACAGGCCGCCACCACCGATGATTTTGTCCGGACCATGGCTGAGGTCTCTGGTCGCGATTTGAACCAGTTCAAACGGTGGTACACTCAGGCCGGAACCCCGCGCCTCAGTGTGCAGGGCGACTATGACCATAAGAATCATACCTTTACCCTGAGACTGGCGCAAAGCTCTCCTTCCACCCCCGGCCAGCCGACTAAGGAGCCGCTCCATATCCCGGTGGCCCTTGCTCTGATAGATAACCAAGGCAAAGAGATGCCGTTGTCCTGCCCGGAGCGTCAGGCGGAGGCGGAGCTTGGCCTGTTTGAACTGCGCGAGGCTCAGGAGAGTATCCGCTTCAGGGCGGTGCCGGAAAGGCCGCGCCTTTCGCTCCTGCGCAATTTTTCCGCGCCGCTGAAGGTTGAATATGCCTGTGATGAGGAAGAACTGCTTTTTCTTTTTCGTTATGACCAGGACCCGTTTAATCGCTGGGAGGTAGGGCAGTGTCTGGCCAGCCGTCTGCTCCTGGGGCTGGTGCAGGATTTCAGAACGCGCCCTCTGCAGCTTGATGAAAGATTTGTTGCGGCCTGTGCCCGGCTTCTTGCCGAAGATAACGGGGAGGACAAGGCCTTTCTCGCCCTGTTGCTGACCCTGCCCTCAGAGGAGTATCTGGCCGAGCAGATGGAGGTGGTGGATGTCGAGGCAATTCATGCCGTTCGCCTCTTTGCCAGGCAGACCCTGGCTCAAGCTTTGCGGCCCTTGTGGGAGCAGACCTATCAGACTAATCTGGTTAAAGGCCCATATCGTTATGCGCCTGCCTTGGCAGGGCAGAGGGCCTTGCGCAATCTTTGTCTGGCCTATCTGGTCAGTATTGAAGACGACGCGGCGATCCAGTTGGCGCTTGACCAGATGGCTGCCTCTGACAACATGACCGACCAGATGGCCGCTTTTGCGGCCTTGGTTCATTCTTCTCGTCCGGAACGGCAGCAGGTTGTCGCTGATTTTTATCAGCAATGGCAGACCGACACCCTGGTGCTCGACAAGTGGTTTGCGGTGCAGGCCACGGCCCCGCTACCGGACACCTTGGCCGAGGTGCAAGGCCTCATGCAGCATCCTGCCTTCCAGCTGAAAAATCCCAACAAGGTTTGCGCCCTGGTGGGCTCCTTTGCCGCAGGTAATCCGTTTTGTTTTCATGCGCCGTCCGGCAGGGGCTATCATTTTCTTGCCGAGCAGATTCTGGCCCTTGATCCGCTTAATCCCCAGATTGCCGCCCGTCTGGCGGCAAGGCTTGGGCGGGGGGAGCGCTATGATGAACGCAGACGTGCTCTGATGCGGGCCCAGCTTGAACGGATTGCCGTAAGCCCTTCGTTATCCCGCGATGTGTATGAGGTGGTGAGCAAGAGCCTAAGATGAAGTGATCTTTACCCGAACTTCAGTCTTGCAAAAAGGCGGGAATCCGGTTAGTAAGGGGCCGCAAACAGGATTTTTTTAAAATGCTATCAGGGAGAAAAAAAGTATGTATTCCGCTTCTGATTTTCGTAAAGGCTTAAAGGTTCAGATCGACGGCGAACCATATATCATGACAGACTTTTCCTTTTCCAAACCCGGCAAGGGTCAGGCCCTGTACCGCGCTCGTCTGCGAAATATGATCACTGGCAATGCCTTTGAAAAGACCTTCCGCTCCAACGACAAGCTTGAAAAGGCTGCTCTTGAAGAACGGACCATGCAGTACCTCTACAAACAGGGGGATGACTACATGTTTATGGATAACGTCTCCTTTGAGCAGTTGGAAATCTCCAAGGCACAGTTGGGCGATGCCGTCAGCTTTCTCACCGACAATATGGATGTGGAGGTTTTGCAGTACAATGGCCGACCCATCGGCGTTACCCTGCCCAACTTTGTCAATCTCAAAGTTACCCAGGCAGATCCATGGGCCAAGGGGGATACCAGCGGCAGTGACACCAAGCCGGTAACCGTGGAAACCGGTTATGTGCTCCAGGTGCCGCCGTTTATCGAGGAAGGCGACAAGCTGCAGATCGACACCCGGACTGGGACGTATGTGACCAGGGTCAAAGAATGATCTGTAAACGTCCAGCAGCACCACATCTGCGTAGTCGGCACTGCTGCCGACGATTGACAGTCATCGGTCTGCTTGTGTGCAATAGCACACTTCGCAGGCCTCTTTCGCGCATCTGCGGCACTGCTGAACGTTTACATTACAGCGGGCAGATGTCCCGATACCGCGTCTGAGAGATTATTATGATTCCCTTACACGGTCTGCTCTTGCGGGCCGTTCTTATTCAGGCCCTGCGCGGCTTTTTCATCGACCGAGGCTATCTCGAGGTCGAAACCCCCATTCGTATTCCTGCCCCTGCCCCGGAAGCCCATATCGAGCCTCTTGCCAGCGAGGACTGGTTTTTGCAAACCTCGCCGGAGCTGTGCATGAAGCGGCTGTTGGCGGCGGGCATCCCCAAAATTTTTCAGCTCTCTAAGTGCTTCCGCAAAGGTGAACGGGGCCACCGCCATCTGCCCGAATTTACTATGCTGGAGTGGTATGCTGCAGGAAACGACTATCGTGATCTGATGGCAGATTGCGAGGCGCTACTGCGTCATTTGGCTGTAGCCCTTGGCAGGGCTGGAGTGCTGGAATGGCAGGGGCATAAGATTGATCTTGGGCAAAAGTGGGAGCGGCTCACCGTAGCCGAGGCCTTTAGGCGCTACGCACCCTGCACGGTGGAAGAGGCGCTTGCCCGAGACCAGTTCGACCAGCTGCTGGTGGAATATATAGAGCCGCATCTGGGCATCGCCACTCCCACATTTCTTTGTGACTATCCGGCCGCGCTTGGGGCGTTGGCCCGGTTGTCACCCAATGATCCAACGGTGGCCGAACGTTTCGAGCTGTATGTGGCCGGGCTGGAACTGGCCAACGGTTTTTCCGAGTTGGTTGATTCCGTGGAGCAACGGACCCGGTTTCTGCAGGAGCAGAAGGCTATTCGACTGCAGGGACGTGTCCCAGGTCCCCTGCCGGAGGTGTTTCTTGATGCCCTTGAGGGCATGCCCCCGGCTGCGGGTATTGCCCTGGGGGTGGATCGGCTGGTCATGCTCTTTACCGGAGCGGACAGCATCGATCGGGTGGTGGCTTTTACTCCGGATGGGTTGTAGGTTTTTTGTCGCCGCAATTCGGTTTGAGCAGATGGACATCTTTTTTTGGATTCTTTCCAAATCGCGGGAAGAGAGCCGGATATTGGTCCGCTCCAGCAGCAGATTATTCTCATCGTCCCAATTGAATTTGCTCATGTTAAGCACATTAGATAAAAGTGTGCCTGTTGTCAATCCGCGAGGGGAAGCAGTAAAGGTTGTTGTCAACAGGAGATAACAAAAACCCCCGGTCGGGGCAAGCCCGGCCGGGGGTGGTAAAAGGCGATGCTTAGATTTATTCCTTCTACAAAAATTGTTTGGCAAAATTAGCAATTGCAATTGCAATGACGACGCCGAGCATCCATTTGACCAAGATGAGCTCGCCGGAAATTCTGGCGTCTAATTTAGCAATATCGGCCCGCACTGATTCTATATCATGTTTTGTGGCAAACGATGTGTCCAACGCCTCGGCAAAAGCCGCCTTTTGTGCTTCGGAGAAAGCCGTCGCCTGGTCGCGCGACACTCCAGCCTTTTCAAGGCGCTCAACAAACTTCAAGGTATCAAAAGTTATAGTAGCCATAAATAAAGACTATCGCCCTCAATAAGAAAAGTCAAGAAGAGAAAAATCCCCGGTCGGGGGTGGTGCAGGGGCACGGCATGCACCACCTTTTCCTGCAACCATATCGTGATCAACGACTGGTATGGCACATCCCCCGCATTGGCAACTGTTTTAATTGTGTCAAGCAAATGCGCGGGCAAGCGCAGGGAAATGGTTTTCGTTGTTGGCTTCAAGTTTGGCAGTACAACTTTGCTGGCCATGCTCCAGTCGAGATAGTCCGTACTGTCATGCGATTCTCAAAATTTACGTTCTTGGGCTTCAGAAGCAAAAATTGGCAATATTTTTTTAGTTTTGGGACTCATAGATATTCCTTCCCTTTTTGTGCATGTCTCGGGCCGAAATCACCCGGATAAGCGTGCCATCACCTCTCAGGGTAAAGGTGATATGTGCAACATGCGGTTGCCATCGGTCTTGCCAAGGGCGTGGAAACGTTTTTCAAGCCAGCTATGCTCAGTATCCCGCAAGACCAGCAAGGGCTGATTGAAAAAAATCTTCCGCTTCTCCAATCGAAACGCCATGCTTGTCGGCATTTTTCCGTTCGTTCCCTGCATCTCATTCAAACCCGTGTTGTGTTGGGTTTCGCGATAACGCTCTACCTGACCCCATGGTTTCTCCCAGGGTTTCATGACTGCAAGTTCCCAGTCGGCGAAAAGCTCATCTATTCGGACTGTTACGTGGTGACTTCATCCAATCGATTTAAAATGGATAGGGCTTGCTGCACGTTACCCTGCGCAGCAAGCGTGCGGAATCTATTTTCTGTGTCCCAGGCTGCCAATGCTTGAGCACTCATTTCTTCCACCAATTTATTCACGCTCAAGCCACGGTTCCGAGCCAGTGATTTCAATCGGTCTGTTGTATTGTCCGGCAAACGAATTGTTAAGGTGCTCATTTTGTTTTCTCCAGATATTCTGCGGGGGTGAGTACCCGCAACCCGTTTAACAACAACTCTCCACGGCGCAGGTCACGAACATTGTGGGTAATAATCAATGCAGCTCCTCCCGCAATAGCTAACTCAATGAGGTGGTTATCCGCCTCGTCGGGTAAATTGGGGCGCCAACCGTAATAAACTGTCACCCAGCGTCCAACTCTTGTCAGGGCTGCCAGCACCTGTTGTCGCTCGTTGCAGGTTGTAGCATCAGTCCATACTGAACGCCCCAGCAAATCTTCGTATTCAAGCCACAAGGCGTTGCCGAACAGCGGCTCGATCTTGCCCTGTAAAGCAAAGCGCAGAATCGCCCGTGATGCACCGCCATCCGAGCGCAAGGCAGCAACAAAAACATTAGTATCAATCACAACCGAAATCATATTGACAGCATATACGCCATCACTCTTTATTGCAATATTTTTCTCGATTAAGGGAGAGAGCCCATATAGCTCCTGAACAAATAAAAAACCCCTGGTCGGAGCAAGCCCGGCCGGGGGTGGGATGAAGGGCGGATAAGCAAAACAAAAAAATCCCCGTCTGGCGAACCAGACGGGGATTTTTGTTTTGCAGTAAAGCTCAGTGAAGTTACTGAGTGCCCAAGGGCAATTAGAACCTCATGGTGATGCCATGACGGAGGAAATAGGCATTCTCCGCATCGCCAGAAGTACCAGAACCAGTGCGGTAAACATCGCCGGCGGAGAGGTAAGCTGCCTCAATCTGGTAGGTCAGATTGGAGGTCAGAGACCAGGCGGCAACCACATCGATCTCGGTGCCGACCGCGTTTTCGCGAACAGTAGCGCCTGCACTATTCGTTATATTTACATCCTCAGTGGTCTTCATGTAGCTGAGAGCGGCGCGGAGGGCAAGAGGCTTGCCGGTGAGCGCACACTTGGTGGCGGTGTTGGCCCGCAGCTGATACAGGGTCAGGTTGCTGAGACCGGAGTTGCCGGTCTGGCCCAAAACTGCCTGAGTGCCACTGCCTGGGGTAACCTTGCGATAGCCTGGGATGTACACCTGGTAAGCAGAGTCGCCGAGGAAGTTGATGAAGGCGTTGCCTAATCCGTTATTAGAGTTTGTATCATCAAGATCCCGACCGGAACCCGCAGCAAAGAGGAGACCGACGCTACTGTTGTCGATCTTGTAATCGGCAGCCAACTGGAAGGCATAGCCATCAGCTGGTATTTCGCTGGCGGTAGAGCCTGTATCAGATATGGTGCCGAACTGGAGGTTGACATCGCCGCTCAGGGTCAGTTTGCCAATCTTGTAGGCTGCGTCAATACCAACATTGGTAAGGTTCAAGCCAGGGTAGAGTACGCCGACAGTAGTAGAACCAACACTAGTGCTTGGAGCAGAGGTTTCTGAAGTTTCGGCAGAGCCTCTCAGATTAACCACGTTGAGGCCCATCTTGAAGGCATCGTTGAATTTCTGGGTAGCAACAAAGGCATAGCCGTCCAGATCATCGGAATTGTCAGCGGCGGTGTTTTCCGCCAGCTTGATCGTGGCTACATGAAAATGGGTATTTTTGTTGGGATCGTACATTACCACGATCGCATCGTCCCCTGAGTTGTCGTGGTTAACAAACTGCTTGGTGCCCGGAGCGATGGGCATATGGCCGACCTTGAGGGTGATCTCCTTGGTGGGATTGTAAGCCATCCAAGCCTGGATGAGGCCCAATTTGCCAGCATTGGACATGCCACCGGCCTGAGTGCCGCCCTTGCCAAGGCTGGCAGCACTCTCTGAGCCCCAGACGTAGGTATCACCGGTATCGTTGCCGGTTTCCAGGAGGATATAGCCGGTGAGGTTGTCCGAGGGCTTGGACTTCATGCCGAGGCGAACGGTGCTGTCATAGGCGTTAGAGGTAGCCGCGGTGCTGACCACTGTCTGCTCGGAAAGCCCACGTGCCCGCACACTGCCTTCCATCTCGATGCCGGCCGCGGAGGCGGCAGCGGCGCTGCCCAGAATCAGGGCGCTTACTGCTACTGTGCTTAATACTTTTTTCATCTCTTTTTCTCCTTTGCTGCTTTTGGTTTGTTACCGCGCCCCGAATCGGCTTTTTTACCGCCACCGAGCCCTGACGCGATCCAGACTCCAAACTACTTTTCGCCCCTTATCCCACGCTGGAATAAACGGACTGTCATGTTTCTATAATAGTTGCCGGGGCCTTGTCAAGCATAAAAGTATAAATTTTTTTATTTTTGTTCATTTTTTTGTATTGGGGGGTTTGCGGCATCTGTGGGCACGACATGCCGTGCCCCTACGGTGTTTTCTTTGCCGGGGAAGTTTTGGGGGTGGAAAATCAGGGGCAGACCACATTTGTTTTGCTGTTGACTTGTCCGCCACCGACGGATAAAATGACTGGTATGGAATTTATTGAAACCTCAATATTTACCCGTATGGTTACGGACTTGCTCTCCGATGAGGAATATCGGGAGTTGCAAGGTAATTTGGTGGATAATCCGGAACGTGGCAATGTTGTCAAAGGTGGAGGCGGCATCAGGAAATTGCGTCATGCCACTGGTATACGCGGGAAAAGTGGCGGAGTCCGGGTGATTTATTTCTGGGTCAAGGAAAGGCGTCGAATTTATCTGTTGGTGATGTACCATAAATCAAAAAAGGACACCTTGACTGACCATGAGGTCGCCATTTTGCGGGAACTTGTAAAGGAGCTATAGTTATGGACAAGGAACTCTTCGATAATCTGGTGCAAAGCTTGCAGGAAGCCAAGGCCATTGCCAAAGGCGAGGCCCCGGCTTCCCGGAGGTTTGAACTTTCAGCGCCGGATGCCAAAACGGTGCGGCAAGAAATCGGACTCTCACAAAGTGAATTTGCCCGGCTTATGCGGGTTAGTGTCAAGACCCTGCAAAACTGGGAACAGCATCGACGCAATCCCACCGGCCCAGCCGCCGCCCTTCTCAAGGTTGTGTCAATGTCTCCGGAAACGGTGCTTAAATCATTGCACGCCTGAGTAAGAGGTAGGTCGGGTAGAGCTATAACGCTCTACTCGACCTTGTGGGTTATCGGGGACATCTATTTACTGATATGCGCCCGGAAAAGTTCATAAATATCTTTTCTGTGCCCGGCGAAATACACCCGTATCGTTTTATCCCGGCTGTTTGTTTTGTAGATTACCCGGTAACGCTTGCGGGCCAGTGACTGATACCCGCCAAGCTCTTCCTTGAGAAATTTGCCGAGTGCGGGGTTGTTTTGCAGTTCTTTCAGCGCTTCGCGAAGAAGTTTTTTCATCTCCGGGGGTAAGTGAGCAAGCAGACTGAAGGCGGAAGCCGTAAATTCAATCCTGTAAGGCACGCGACACCTCAGCTTCGTCCACCCACCTGCCGACCTTGGCATCCTCAAATGAGGCGGCAAAAGTCTTCATGGTTTCGGAATCGGCAAGAATCTCCAGTGTTTCCATCAGACCTTCGTAGCCTTCCATGCTGATAAGGACGGCTTCCGGGACACCATTTCTGGTAATGGCGATAGTGTCCTGCGAATCACGCAAGACTCTAACCATATCCAGAAGGTTTGCTTTTGCCTTGCTAACAGGGACATACGAATCGATATGCAGCACAGTGCGCCTCCAAAGTTACATGTAATTTATGTGGTCATAATAATGGCCATGAGTGCAATAGTCAAGAATGAAAATTGAGAAAATTGCGAACAGAAAACCCAGTTTGTTTTGCTGTTATCGCGCCTCTCTTGACTTTTGGCCGGAGGTAGAATATGAATACTTGTTTTTCTGATTGACGTATTTTCCCCGGTGGAAACTTCCCGGATCTTTTTATTTTAGGAGCAGGGGCAACAAACGATGAGTATTCAGGCACTGAAAGGCTTTAAGGATATCCTTCCCGAGGAGGTTGGGGTCTGGCAGTATATTGAGGCGACCGCCAGGGATATCATGCGGCGCTTTGGCTTTTCCGAGATTCGGACGCCGATTCTGGAAAAGACCGAGCTTTTTGCCCGCTCCATCGGCGAGGCCACCGATATTGTTGAAAAAGAGATGTATTCCTTTGCCGACCGCAACGGCGATTCGGTCACCATGCGGCCGGAAGGCACGGCCTCGGTGCTGCGGGCCTTTATCGAGCATGGCCTGCAGACGAGGCTCCCGGTGCAGCGCCTCTATACCATCGGGCCGATGTTTCGACATGAACGTCCGCAGAAGGGGAGGTTGCGGCAGTTTCATCAACTGAGCGTTGAGGTGCTGGGTCTGGATCATCCCCGCTTGGACGCCGAGTTGATCGCCATGGCCTGGCTACTTCTGGAAGAGATTGGCCTAACGACCAGCCTGCAGATAAATTCCCTGGGTTGCCCGGCCTGTCGGCCTGCCTACAAAGAGGCCCTGGTGGATTTTCTGGCCGCCAAAAAAGAGCTGATCTGCGAGGATTGCCAACGGCGCAGCCTGAGCAATCCGCTACGGGTGCTGGATTGCAAGAGCAGCCATTGTCAGGAGCAGTACCGGGTTGCCCCTGTCATTATCGATCATCTTTGCTCAGGTTGCGCCGAGCATTTTGCCAAAACCAGGGCGAGTCTTGCTCTGTTGGAGGTTCCCTGTACGGTGAATCCCTTCATGGTTCGGGGTCTTGATTACTATACCCGTACCACCTTTGAGTTCATCACCGATGCCCTGGGCGCTCAGAGCGCAGTGGGTGCGGGGGGGCGCTATGACGGCCTGGTGGAACAACTGGGTGGGGCCAAAGGCATGCCTGGCATCGGCTTTGCCCTGGGCCTGGAACGGCTGGTCTTGTTGTTGAACCAGCAGAATGAAGACGTCTGCCTTAATGCTGCCATTGACCTCTTTGTTGCCGCTCTGGGTGAGGAAGCTGCGGTTCGGGCCTTTCCCCTGGTGCATCTCTTAAGACGTCAAGGTCTGCAGGTGGCCATGGATCTTGAAGGCAAGAGCCTGAAAAGCCAGATGAAGCAGGCAGACCGGACAAAAGCCCGCTTTGTCCTCATCCTGGGTGAGGAAGAACTGGCTCGAGGCGAGGCAGTGCTGCGCGACATGACCAGTAAGGAACAACAGAGCCTGCCGCTGGTGGGGGAGCCGAAGGCCTTGTGTATAACATTGATTACGGCCATCGCACAGAGGAAAAACAGCAAGGGCACGGCATGCCGTGCCCCTACGTCTCATCTTGGGCACGGCATGCCGTGCCCCTAACAAAAAGGAGCAGTCCTATGGAATCCATGGGAGGTCTCAAACGGACCCATCATTGCAATGACCTTACCCACGCTGAGGTTGGCAAAGAGATTGTTCTCATGGGATGGGTGCTGCGGCGCCGCGACCATGGCGGGGTTATTTTCATCGATCTGCGGGATCGCTGGGGTCTTACCCAGGTGGTGTTCAACCCTGAGATCAATGCTGAGGTGCATGCCAAGGCGCATGGGCTGAGAAGCGAATGGGTGCTGGCTATTCGGGGCATAGTTGAGTCCAGGCCCGAGGGGATGGTCAATCTCAAGCTGGCTACCGGCGAGATAGAGGTGCGGGTTCTGGAGCTGCGCATTCTCAACCAGAGCAAGACCCCGCCCTTTCCTCTGGACGAAGAGGCCGAGATCTCCGAGAGCCTGCGCCTAAAATATCGTTACATCGACCTGCGCCGTCCTCGGATGGCCGAGGGTCTGATCATGCGGCATAAAGCGTCCCAGGCTATCCGCACCTATCTCAATGGCGAAAATTTTCTCGAGATCGAGACCCCGGTGCTTACCCGCTCCACCCCGGAAGGAGCCAGGGATTATCTGGTGCCCAGCCGGGTCAACCAGGGGAAATTCTTCGCCCTGCCCCAGTCGCCGCAGCTTTTCAAGCAGCTCCTGATGGTGGCGGGCATGGATCGCTACTATCAGATCGTCCGCTGTTTCCGCGATGAGGACCTGCGCGCCGACCGACAGCCAGAGTTCACCCAGGTGGATATGGAACTTTCCTTTGTTGAGGAGGAGGACATCTATGCCGTGGGTGAGGGCTTGATGCAGCTGTTGTTCAAGGAAACCATTGGCCTGGAACTTAGTCTGCCCTTTCCGCGCCTTACCTATGCCGAGGCCATTGCCCGCTATGGCTGCGACAAGCCGGACACCCGTTTCGGCTTTGAGCTGATCAGCCTCACCGAAGAGGTGCGCGGCTGCAGCTTTCAGGTGTTTCGCACCGTGGTGGAAAAGGGCGGCATGGTCAAGGCGATCAACGCCAAGGGCTGCGCTCATTTTTCCCGCAAGGATCTTGACGACCTTACCGCCTACGTGGCCAATTTTGGGGCCAGGGGGCTGGCCTGGGTCAAGGTCAAACCAGAGGGCGAATGGCAGTCGCCGATTGCCAAGTTCTTCTCCGAGGAGGAGCGGGCAGGGATGGCTAAGACCCTGGACGCCCAGGCCGACGACCTGCTCTTTTTTGTCGCGGATCAAGCCAATGTCGTGCACCAGGCCCTCTCCGAGCTGCGTCTTGAGCTGGCCCGCCGCCTCAACTTGATCGATAAGAAAGAGTTTAATTTTCTCTGGGTCTGTGACTTCCCGCTTTTGGAATACGACCATGAGCAGAAGCGGCATATGGCGGTGCATCATCCATTTACCGCGCCCAATGAGGAAGACATCCACCTCATGGATACCGAGCCGGGCAGGATGCGGAGCCGGGCCTACGATCTGGTCTTAAACGGCACTGAGATCGGCGGCGGCAGTATCCGCATCCATCAGAAAGAGATGCAGGAAAGGGTCTTTGCCGCTCTCGGCATCTCGGAAGAGGAGGTCGCTGACAAATTTGATTTTCTGGTCAAGGCGCTTGAGCTGGGTGCCCCGCCGCATGGCGGTATGGCCTTTGGTCTGGATCGCTTGATGATGATTCTGCTGGGCCGGGACAGCATCCGTGAGGTGATCGCCTTTCCTAAAACCCAGAAGGCGTTTTGTCCGCTCACCGAGGCCCCGGCCGCAGTGGCGAGAAAACAGCTGACCGAACTGGGATTGAGGCCGGACTGGAAGGAATAGGAGCAAGGCGCAAGGTTAAAGGGTTTTATTGTTTCTCTTGCGCCTTGCCCCTTTCCCGTCTATGGGAGAAGCGCCTTGAAATCGGCCACCGAAGGGAAATCCTTTGAGTGGGCCACCGGCTTGCGGCTGCTGGGGCGGGCGATGAAGATGAGAAAGCCCAGGCCGTAGGTCTTGGCCGAGGCCAGCACCTTGGCGGTGTCATCGGCCAGCATGGTTCTTTCCTTCTTGTAGTCCAGCATCGCCTCCAGCCCTTGCCAGAAAAGGGGATCTTCCTTGGCCATCCCCACCTCTTCCGCGCAGATAATCCGGTCGAAATAGCCTGCCAGTGCCGTTTTTTCCATCTTGATGGCAAGGGTCTTGCTATGGGCGTTGGTCACCAGATAGATCGTCTTGCTGGCCCCGCGGCAGAACTTTAGGAAATCAACCACATGGGGATGCACCCCGATGAGGTGATTGATCTTCATCTTGAGGGCCGGAATATCGAGACCCAGCTCGTTTGACCAGAAATCCAGGTCGGTCCAGGCCAGGGTTCCCTCCCGCCCCTTGTACCGGGCCAGCAGCTCAAGCCTGGCCTCGTCAATATCAAGATCGTGTGCCAGGGCGTAATGCTCCGGCACATAATGCTCCCAGAAATAATCGTCAAAATGTCGGTCCAGCAGGGTGCCGTCCATGTCGAGCAGGACCGTGTCTATCGCCTGCCAGTCCAGTAGTGGGGAATGCGTCATAACCTTCTGTTGCCGCGTTTTTGATTATCGTGGGGGCACGGCATGTCGTGCCCCTACCTGTCTATATCCCGGTGAACCACCTGCACCTGCCATTTTCCCTTGGCCAAATGCCGGTAAATCTCCTCGGCCACTGCCACGGAACGGTGTTGCCCACCGGTGCAGCCCACCGCGATGGTGAGGTTGTTCCTGCCGCTGCGGGCAAATTCCGGGAGGAGAAAATCGAGCAGGGCGAAGAGATGGACGAGAAATTGCCTGCCGTTTTCATGGTGAAGCGCATGGGTGGCTACCGCTTCATCCAACCCGGTTTTTTCCTTTAGCTCCGGCACATAATAGGGGTTTGGCAAGAAACGCACATCAAACAACAGGTCTGTTTTGCCAGGCGGTTCATGCTTGTGGCCAAAGGAAAGGATGTTGATCTGCAACGTGGCTGGAGTCAGGCTCTTGGTTTCCGGCATGGCGTTTTGATCTGGCACAGGAGAGGGAGCCATCAGATCACCTCAGCTCAGCTTGGGTTTTTTGCGAAACTTTGAGGGGAGAATGCCCATCTGTTCCCGGTATTTAGCCACAGTGCGCCGGGCCAGTTTGATATCCTCCTGGGCGAAGAGGTCGGAAATGATCTCGTCGCTTAAGGGGTCTTGGTGGTTCTCGGCCTGAATCATGCTGCGCAGACGTTCCCTGATGCTGGCCGAGGCCATGGCCTCCCCGCCATCGTGGCGGTTGATGGAGGAGTTGAAGAAGTATTTCAGCTCAAAGGTGCCCTGGGGGGTGTGTACGTATTTGTTGCTGGTCACCCTGCTGATGGTGGATTCGTGCATGCCGAGGTCCTCGGCTACGTCCCGGAGTACCAGGGGTCTGAGGAAGGCAACCCCATTTTCAAAAAAATCATACTGAAATTTAAGGAGTGATTCAACTACCCGGTAGATGGTGCGTTGCCGCTGATGGATGCTTTTTATCAACCACAGGGCTGATTTAAGTTTGTCCTGCACATAATTCTTGGTGTCGGTCGGAGCGGTGGAATCTTTTTTTAGAATATCCTTGTAATAATTGCTGACCCTGAGACGGGGCAGGCCTTCATCATTTAGCAAAATGACATATTCGCCGCTGATCTTGTGCACATAGACATCCGGGATGATGTATTGTGGTTCTTCTTCGCCATAGATCCTGCCTGGATGCGGGTCCAGTTGAGTAATCACCTTGATGGCGCCAAGAATCTCTTCGATGGGGCGGCCCGTGGCCTTGGCAATAGCGGCAAAATTTCTGTTTTCCAAGGGACGCAGATGTTCCCGGACTATGGTTGCGGCCAGGGAGGTCCCAAGGCCTAAGCGATCAAGCTGTAGCAACAGGCAATCCTTGAGATCCCTGGCCCCGACCCCGGCTGGATCCATCTCCTGCACAACCTCGATCATCCTGTTGGCCAACTCAGAATCGCAGTTTGTACCCTGAACAATTTCGGCCTCCGTTACTGCCAGAAATCCGTTTCGGTCAAGATTGCCGATGATAAAATGTCCGACTTCTTTTTCTTCTTCCGTGAGGTGGGAAAGGTTGAGCTGCCAGGAGAGATGGGCGTGCAGGTCGGGTTTGGCGGTCAGGATGTCAAGGCGGGAGGGCAGGTCGTTGTCATCCTTTTCCCTGGCAGAGAAGCCGCTTTCATAGTCGTTGCTGTAATTTGCCCAGTCTATTTCCCGCAAGGATGAGTCGCTTTCCATCTGGACCTCGGCGGTCCTCTCAGGCTCTGGGGGGGCGATGTCCAGATCCTCGTGGCCATGGCCTTCCTGCTCTGTCTCGCTTTGTTCCTGGCCGTCAGTCGCTTCTTCCAGCACCGGATTGAGCTCGATTTCCTGCTGAATTGTTTCGGCAAGCTCAAGCCGGGAAAGCTGGAGCAGCTTGATAGCCTGCTGCAACTGGGGAGTCATTACCAGTTGCTGGCTGAGTTTCAGTTGTTGTCTCAGTTCAAGAGCCATATGTAAGCGAGAATCCTTTGCCGCGAAACGAAGAATAGAGATCAGCGCATGATTGCGCAGTCATTGTGAGAGTATACTCCATGACGGCAAGGTTTTTGCAAGAAGAAATGTGATTCTTTGGAATTCCGATTCCTGCGCAGTTACGAAGAAACTAAAGGGTGAAGTTTTCTCCGAGGTACATTCGACGGGCTTCCGCGCTGTCGACGATTTCTTTGGCGTCGCCATGGATGAGAATCTTGCCCTGGTTGACGATATAGGCTTGATCACAGACGGAAAGGGTTTCCCGGACATTATGATCGGAGATAAGCACCCCCAGGCCTCGTTTTTTAAGATTTCTGATGATCTGCTGGAGATCGGCCACCGATAAGGGATCAATCCCGGCAAAGGGCTCGTCGAGCAGAATAAAATGTGGATTGGTGGCCAAGGCCCGCATGATTTCCACCCGGCGGCGTTCGCCTCCGGAGAGTGAGTGCCCCCGGTTGCCAGCCAGATGGCTGATCTTAAGGTCTTCCATGAGCTGGCCGACCCGGTTGCTGATTTCGGCCCTGGTCAGGCCCAGCGGTTCCAGGATGATCCGGGCATTTTCTTCTACGGTGAGCTTTTTAAAAACCGAGGATTCCTGAGGGAGATAGGAAAGTCCTTTGCCGGCCCGCTTGTGGATGGGCAGGCCGGTAATATCCTTCCCGTCCAGCAGAATAACACCTGTATCAGGTCGGATAAATCCGACAATGGCATAAAAGGTGGTGGTTTTTCCGGCCCCGTTTGGCCCGAGCAGGCCGACCACCGTGCCGGTTTCTACCCGCAGGCTGATCCCGTCCACCACCGTCCGGTTTTTATAGCGTTTGACAATGTCTTTTGTTTCGAGAACAGACACGGGAGTCTCCGTCTTCATTTCTTTTGTTGACCGCTCTGCGGCCCATCGCCGCCGGGATAGAAAAAGGCCTTGACCCGCTCGCCTTTTTTAGCGCCTCGTTCGGCGATGCTCTTGCCCTGGTCGAGAAACACGACAACGGTATGGCCGGTAACGAGGTTGTTGTCTTGCCAGACCTTGCTGTTGCCGATGAGGATCATCTTGCGCTCGGCTTCATAATACTCCATTTTGTCGCCGGTGCCGGTCATCCCGTCATTCTGGATCTCTACATTGCCTGAGGCAAAAAGCTTCTTGAGCGTGCGCTCGTCGCTCTGGGGCAGTTTGGCTTTTTCTTCATTGGAAAGATAATAAACCGTCATTTCCGCAGAGCGGATCGTCATCTGGCCCTGTTTGGCATCTACGTTGCCGGTAAAAAGAACAGCGTTGTCATTTTTCAGCGAAACCATCCGATCTGCCTCGACATGAATCGGCGGTTTGCTGCTGGCAGGAGCGGCGGCAGGCGCAGTGGCAGGCGCCGCAAGGACGAGACTGGCCACAAGGAGGGGACACAAGAGTACAGACAGACAAAAAAAACGGCGTAAGGGGGTCATGATTTTTCACTTTCCTCAAAGTACTGATAGGTTCTTGGAAAATTTAAGATACCAGTATCGGAGTTTCTAAGCAATCGCTTTGCCGGGAGATGCGGTCTGTTTTTTTGCTCGCCTATCTTCTTTACAGATTGCGGTTGGCGGTATATCTTGTGTACTGAAAAAATTCCCTAATCCATTACTCATTAACAACAGACAGACTGCCATGCATACAGGTATCGAAAAAGCCAAAGTCCTCATTGAATCCTTGCCCTATATCAAGAAATTTTACGGCAAAACCGTGGTCATCAAATATGGTGGCCATGCCATGGTGGATGAGGAACTGAAAAAGAGTTTCGCCCTGGATATCATCTTGATGAAGTATGTCGGGATCAACCCCGTGGTGGTGCATGGCGGGGGGCCGCAGATCAATAAATTCCTGAACAAGATGCAGATCAAGAGCGATTATGTCCAGGGGATGAGGGTCACCGATGGCGACACCATGGACGTGGTGGAGATGGTTCTGGTGGGTAAGGTGAACAAGGAGATTGTCGGTTTGATCAATTTTTACGGGGGCAAGGCGGTTGGCCTTTCCGGTCGGGACGGGGACCTGATCAAGGCGAAAAAGATGCAGATCATGAAGGCCCAGGCTGAAAATACTCCGCCGGAGATCATCGACCTTGGCAGGGTGGGGGAGGTGACCACGGTCAACCCGCAGATCCTCCATACCCTGGATGCCCAGGACTTCATTCCGGTCATCGCCCCGGTGGGCGTGGGTGAAGACGGACAGGCCTACAATATCAACGCGGATCTGGTGGCCGGCGCTATCGCCACTCATCTTAAGGCCGAAAAACTTATCCTGCTTACCGATGTGGCCGGGGTTCTGGGCAAGGCAGGGGCGCTCATCTCCTCCATGACCTGCGACGCGGTTGATCAGTATATTGCCGAGGGGATCATCGCCGGGGGCATGATTCCCAAAGTTCGGTGTTGTCAGGATGTGGTTCGGGCCGGAGTTGGCAAGGCGCATATCATTGATGGACGAGTGGAGCATGCCATCTTGCTGGAAATGTTTACTCAGCAAGGGGTAGGCACCGAGGTAATATGATGGCTAACGCGGAATGGATCGAAAAGAGCAAGGCCTTGTTTATGACCACCTATGGCCGGTATCCGGCGGTGATGGTCGAGGGGCGGGGCTGTCTGCTCAAGGACGCTGACGGCAGGGAATATCTGGATTGCCTTGCCGGTATCGCGGTCTGCAGCCTGGGGCATTGCCATCCGGCAATCACCGAGGCGATCTGCCGCCAGGCCTCAACTCTGGTGCATGTTTCAAACCTTTATCATACAATGCCGCAAACCGAACTGGCCGAACTGCTGATCAACCATTCTTTTGCTGACCGGGTTTTCCTGGCCAACTCAGGGGCGGAGGCCAATGAGGCTGCGATCAAGCTGGCGCGCAAGGCAAGCCCGGAGGGTAAATACGAGATTATCTCGCTGGCTGGTTCTTTTCATGGCCGGACTCTGGCTACTGTGGCCGCCACAGGGCAGAGCAAATTTCATCAGGGCTTTGAGCCGCTGCCCCAAGGCTTTCTTCATGCGCCCTTCGACGATATCGTGGCACTTGAGGCGATGATTACCCCGGAGACCTGCGCCATTCTCTGTGAGCCTTTGCAGGGAGAAGGCGGAGTCCGACCGCTATCGCCCGAGTATCTGGTCGCCATCCGTCAACTATGCGACAAGCATGATCTGTTGCTGATTTTTGATGAGATCCAGGTGGGCATGGGCCGGACCGGCACCCTTTTTGCCTACGAACAGTGCGGGGTGATTCCCGACATCCTTACCCTGGCCAAAGCCCTTGGCAATGGTCTGCCCATCGGTGCCATGCTGGCTACAGAGTCGGTGGCCAAGGCCTTTGAGCCGGGAAGCCACGCTTCGACCTTTGGCGGCAATCCGGTGGCCTGTGCCGCCGCGGTGACGGTCTTGCGCCTCATGCTGGCCGAGGGTTTTCTTGGCGAGGTCAGGAACAAGGGGTTCTATCTGGCCGAGCGGCTTACCGGGCTGGCTGCTAAATATCCGGCTATAGCCAGTCCAGCCCGCGGACTGGGCCTGATTCAGGGCCTGCCTTTGGCTGAGGCCTGGGTTGACCAGGGCCCGGCCATGGTCAACCGGCTTTTTGAAAAAGGAGTACTCCTGAACTTTGCCGGTGGCAAGGTGTTGCGCTGTCTGCCCCCGCTTATCATCAGCCGAGTCGAGATAGACCAGCTGATTCAGGCTTTGGACGAGATTTTTGCCGAGTTGAGCCAGTAAGGGCCCCTGTCCTACACTTCCCCCTATATATTTTCTGCGAAAAATCCCTTTGCAAAAAAAAAGTTTTTTTGTATGAGTTGTAGTTTGGCCACAACCAAACAGAGAGATTAAACTATGACAAAGCATCTATTGGCATTACAGGATTTCAGCAGGGAGCAGCTTGCCGCCTATATCGAGCAGGCCCTGTTGCTTAAAAAAGAGGCCAAGGCCGGAGTTCGCCACCAGCAGCTGGTTGGGAAAACCGTGGCCCTTATCTTTGAAAAACCTTCTACCCGGACCAGGGTATCATTTGAAGCGGCTATGTATGGCCTGGGCGGTCAGGTAATCTATCTCTCCGGGCGCGATACCCAGTTGGCCCGCAATGAGCCGCTGAAGGATATGGCTCGGGTTATGTCCCGTTATGTGGATGGGATGGTTGTTCGCACCTATGGTCAGGCCATTGTCGACGAGCTGGCCGGATATTCTTCGGTGCCGGTGATCAATGCCTTAACCGATCTGCACCATCCATGTCAGGTGTTGAGCGACATCATGACGGTGATCGAGCATAAGGGGTCGGTCGTCAATCTCCATATCGCCTGGCTGGGCGACGGCAACAACATGGCCAACTCCTGGATTCAGGCTGCGGCCCGTTTTGGCTTTGCCCTGACTCTGGCCTGTCCGGAGGGCTATGATCCCAACCCTGCCATTCTCGCGGCGGCGCAAGCCGTGGCAAGCCAGCCCATCCGGGTGGTGCGCGATCCGGCCGAGGCGGTGCGCCAGGCGGACGTGATCAACACCGACGTCTGGGCCAGCATGGGCCAGGAAAGTGAGCAGGAGCAAAGGCTGGCCGTCTTTCGCCCGTACCAGGTAAACGCGGCTCTGGTGGCCCAGGCCAACTCGGGGGCCATAGTCCTCCACTGCCTGCCTGCCCACCGCGACGAGGAGATCTCCGAAGAGATACTGGAAGGGCCGCAATGTGTCGCCTTTGACCAGGCGGAGAACAAGCTCCACATCCACAGGGCTATTCTGGCCATGCATCTGGCATGAAAAAGGTCGAAACTGAAATTAACGTACTTTGGGAGAACACGGCCAATGGCTGCTAATATAAACAAGATCGTCCTCGCCTATTCCGGCGGACTGGACACCTCGGTGATCCTCAAGTGGCTGCGGGAAGAGTATCAGGTTCCGGTCGTAGCTTTTGCCGCTGATGTGGGGCAGGAAGAGGACTGGGACAAGGTTCGGGCCAAAGGGTTGGCCACCGGCGCCGAAAAGGTGATCATCTCCGATCTGCGCGAAGAGTTTGTTCGCGATTATGTCTTTCCGGCTTTTCGGGCCAACGCCATTTATGAGGGTTCCTACCTGCTGGGCACCTCCCTGGCCCGGCCGGTCATCGCCCGGGAACAGGTGCGAATCGCCGAGGCGGAAGGCGCCGACGCCGTTAGTCACGGAGCTACCGGCAAGGGCAACGACCAGGTGCGTTTTGAGCTGACCTATCTGGCCTTAAACCCCAGGCTGACCATCATCGCTCCCTGGCGGATCTGGGAGCTGAATTCCCGGACCAAGCTCATGGCTTATGCGGCCCAGCATGGCATTCCCGTGCCGGTGACCAAGGAGAAGCCCTACAGCTCAGATGAAAATCTCCTGCATATCAGCTTTGAGGGTGGCATCCTGGAAGATCCTTGGAATGAGCCGGAAGAGAGCATGTTCAAGCTTTCCGTCTCCCCGGAAAAGGCCCCGGAGGTACCGACCTATATCGAAATGGAATTTGCCGGCGGTAACCCGGTGGCCATCAATGGCGAACGGCTCAGCCCCGCGGCCCTGATGGCTCGCCTGAACACCCTGGGCGGCGCCAACGGCATCGGGCGGCTGGACATGGTGGAAAACCGCTTTGTGGGCATGAAATCCCGCGGGGTATACGAAACCCCAGGCGGCACCATTTTGCGCATGGCTCATCGGGATCTGGAAACCATCACCCTGGATCGTGAGGTTATGAAGATCCGCGATAGCCTGATCCCCCGTTATTCGGAGTTGATCTACAATGGCTTCTGGTTTTCTCCGGAGATGAAACTTCTGCAAAAGACCATGGATAATGCCCAGGAAACGGTGAACGGAGTGGTGCGCCTCAAGCTGTTCAAGGGCAACTGCATCCCGGTGGGCCGCAAGTCCGAGCAGTCACTCTATCAGGAAAGCTTTGCCACCTTTGAGGAGGACGCTGTTTATACCCAGTCGGATGCCGGCGGGTTCATCCGCCTCAACGCCCTGCGCCTGACCATTCAGGCTTTGGTGGAAAAAAAGAAAACCAACAATTAACCCAGGTAACAACCTTATGTCTTCGGCAGGAAACATCCATAACCCGGCAATGTGGGGCGGCAGGTTCGCGGAAAAGACTGCGGCCTCGGTGGCGGCTTTTACCGCCTCCATCCACTATGATGCCCGCCTCTATCGCTACGATATTGCCGGAAGCCGGGCCCATGCCCGCATGCTTGCCAGACAGGGGCTGATCAGCGAGGCCGAGGGTGTGCTCATTGTTCAGGGGCTTGAGCTGATAGAGCAGGAGATTGAAGCCGGTAATTTTGTCTTTAATCCGGAGCTTGAAGATATTCACATGAATATCGAAAAGGCCCTGGTGGAAAAGATCGGCCCGGCTGGGGAAAAGCTGCACACCGCCCGGAGTCGCAACGATCAGGTGGCCTTGGATGTCCGTCTCTACTTGCGGGAAGAGTGTCGTTGTCTGATGCAGCTGCTGACCGAGTTGCAAAAGGCTTTCGTCGTCCTGGCCCGGAAGTATCAGCAGACGGTGATGCCGGGTTATACCCATTTGCAACGAGCCCAGCCGGTGCTGGTGGCCCACCATCTTCTGGCCTATTACGAGATGTTTGGCCGTGATCGTGAGCGTCTTGCCGATGCCTTAAAAAGGATCAATGTCATGCCCCTGGGCGCCGCGGCCCTGGCCGGAACCGGCCTACCAATCGACCGTGAGTTTGTCGCCAAAGAGCTTGGTTTTCTGGCTGTTACCGCCAACAGCATGGATACGGTTGGGGATCGGGATCATCTCATCGAGTTTATGAGCGCGGCCAGCCTGATTCAGATCCACCTGAGCAGGTTGTCTGAAGAATTGGTGCTGTGGACCACCGAAGAATTCTCCTTCGTTACCCTGGCCGACAGCTTCTGCACCGGCAGCAGCATCATGCCCCAGAAGAAGAATCCCGATATCCCCGAGCTGATCCGGGGCAAGAGCGGTCGGGTGGTGGGCAATCTCATGAGCCTGTTGATGCTGCTCAAGGGCCTGCCCATGACCTATAACCGCGATCTTCAGGAAGACAAGGAACCTCTGTTCGACACGGTGGACACCGTATCCCAGTCGGTGGCGATTATGACCCAGTTGCTGGCCAACCTCACTTTTAATGAAGCGCGCCTGGCCGCAGGGCTTGGGGGAGGTTACATGACCGCCACCGATCTGGCCGATTATCTGGTGCGCAAAAACATCCCCTTCAGGCAGGCTCATGCCATTGTTGGCCGTACTGTGGCCTTTTGCCTGAGCCAGGGGAAAGAATTAACCGAACTAAGTCTGGCAGAGCTCAAGGGGTTTTCCGAGGTCATCGAAGACGATGTTTTTGTCGTACTTTCCATTGCCGGTTCGGTAAACAGCAGGGTTTCCCTGGGCGGTACCGCGGGCTCGGTGGTGGCAGAGGCACTTAAGCGGGCGGAAGAGGCATTGGGTCTTTTATGAAGCCTGCCGCCAGCAAAATCGTAGTTGCGCTTTTGGGGCTGGCACTGCTGGCCGGTTTGCCAGGTTGCGGCAAGAAGACCAGACCGGTGCCGCCTGATACGGTCATGCCCGCGCCAATCTCCGATCTTGACTATCATCTGGACGAAAAAGGGGTGGAGCTCAGTTGGTCCTATCCCCGCCAGACTGTTGAGGGCGAGCGTCTGCCTTACCGGATTGAGAAATTTGAACTGCTGCGGGCTGTTATTCCCAACCAGGATTATTGTCCGGACTGCCCCATCCCCTTTGGGCCTTCCATCGAGATCACGGCGGCCAGTAGCGACAAGGGCAAAGTTTCTTACCAGGAGCTTTTGTTGCGGCCAAATCACCGTTATGTGTATCGGGTGCGGAGCAAGGCGGGCTGGTTTGTCAGCAGTGATGATTCAAATACCGTTTCGGTTGTCTGGGATACCCCACTCCTGGCTCCCATGAATTTCAGGATTGAGGAAGGGGACAAGCTTCTGACCCTGCGCTGGCAGCCGCCAACTGGCTTGCTGGACGGGGCGCCTGCCTCCGGCTCCATGCGCTATCAGGTGTCCCGCTCAAGCGACGGTGGAGAAACTTTTGCCGAGATGCCGGGTGAGCCGATAGAGGGGCTGGTCTATGTGGATAAGGGCTTGCGAAACGGGAAGGCCTACTGGTACAAAGTGCGGGCTTTGCGACTGTATGCGGGAACCACGGCATCGGGTAGGGCAAGCGCGGCCTTAAGCGCCGTGCCGCGTGACCTTATGCCTCCGGCCCCGCCCCAGAAGGTCCGGACTGTGGCCACTCGGGAGGGGGTCAAGATTATCTGGGAGATGGTTGCGGAACCGGATCTGGCAGGTTTTCGCATCTATCGCCGCTCGGCCAAGAGCCAGAAGCCGGAGCGCATCGGCGAGGTTGGCGGGGCAGGGCTTTCTTTTCTGGATGTAAAACCGCCTAAGGGTAAAGGTCTCTGGTATTACTCAGTCACCGCCTTTGACCAGGCCCGCCCTGCTAACGAAAGCACTTCCTCCATGGAAACCACCTATGAGGTGGCGGAGTAGGGGTAACCGTTCAGCAGCACCAC
>DOZO01000005.1:0-12200 GCA_003517965.1 Desulfobulbaceae bacterium | reverse complement strand
TATTGGTGCTTTGGTGACCGCCCAGGTGAACAGTTATGAGTAGGGGACGGATTTTTAGCCACATGGCCAAATAAAATCACGGTATAGCGAATGCATTATTTTCAGTACAAGAATGATACTTTGTTTTGCGAAGATGTCCCGGTGTCAACGGTGGCAGAAGAGGTGGGTACCCCTTTTTACCTGTACAGCGCCGCCACCTTGACCCGGCATTTTGCCGCCTTTGACCTTGCCTTTGCCGGTATTCCCCATCTCACCTGTTTCGCGGTCAAGTCCTGCGCCAACATTGCCATCCTCCGTCTTTTTGCTAATCTTGGTGGCGGGGCGGACATTGTTTCCGGGGGTGAGTTGTTCCGGGCCGGTGCCGCCGGGGTTGATCCAAAAAAAATTGTTTACTCGGGGGTGGGCAAGACCGCAGAGGAGATTGGCGCCGCCCTCAAGGCCGGCATCCTCATGCTCAATGTGGAGTCCGAGCAGGAGCTGGCGGTAATCCAGAAGGTGGCAGCAGGGCTGGGGCTCAAGGCTCCGATTTCTTTTCGGGTGAACCCGGATGTGGATCCTAAGACCCACGCCTATATCTCCACCGGACTGGCCAAGAACAAGTTCGGCATCCCGATTGGCGAGGCATTGCGGGTGTATCTCGCGGCCCGGGAGCTACCCAACATCACGATCAAGGGGGTAAGCTGTCATATTGGCTCACAGCTCACCAAGGTTTCTCCCTTTGTCGAATCTCTGGGTAAGTTGAAGGGTTTTATCGCCGAACTGGCCGGGCAGGGGATCGCCATTACTCATCTTGACCTGGGGGGTGGGTTGGGCATCCGCTACAACGATGAGGAGCCGCCCGAACCAGACGAGTATGCCCGGGCCATCAACAAAGAACTGGCCGATCTTGACTGCACCCTGATTCTTGAGCCGGGCCGCGTTCTTGTGGGCAACGCCGGGGTGCTGGTCACCAGGGTGCTGTATACCAAGGCGGGCCTCAAGAAATTCATCATTGTCGATGCCGGGATGAACGATCTGGCCAGGCCAAGTCTCTATGATGCCTTTCACCTCATCCAAGCCGTGGAGAGGCATGGTCTGGAGCGGGAGGTGGCCGACGTGGTTGGGCCGATTTGCGAAACTGGCGATTTTCTTGCCCGGGACAGGCCGATGCCCAAGGTGGCCGCTGGTGATCTGCTGGCAGTAATGAGCGCTGGGGCGTACGGTTTCTCCATGTCGTCCAACTACAATTCCCGACCTCGGGTGGCCGAGGTCCTGGTACACGGGGAAGGCTTTCATCTGATCCGGGACAGAGAAACAAACGACATTCTGATTCAGGGAGAAATAATCCCTGAATTCTTAGTAAGTTAGAAATTATTTGCTGCGTTTTTTGGGCAGAAAACAATTTGGTTAACGCACTTATCCCGTTTATCGGGGCTCGGCAAACAGAAGATATGAACTTTCCCATTGAATTCACCAAGATGAGCGGCACCGGCAATGACTTTATCCTCATTGATCACCGCACCCCGTTTCTGACCAAAGAAGAGATGTCCGATTTTGTCAGAGCGGTTTGTGAACGCCGGGTTTCGGTGGGTGCGGATGGCCTGATTTTTATTGAGCATAGCGAAGCGGCGGATTTCCGCTGGCAGTTCTTGAACGCCGATGGCAGCTGGGCCGAGATGTGCGGCAACGGTGCCCGCTGTGCCGCCCGCTTTGCCTATACCAGAGGGATAGCCCCTGCGCGGCTGCGTTTTGAAACCGTGGCCGGGCTGATCGAGGCTGAGGTAACCGGTCAGTCAGTCAAGCTCAAGATGACCCCGCCTGCCGGTTTGCGGCTGCATGAGAAGCTTCAGGTCAACGGGCAGGAACAGGTGGTGTACAGCCTAAATACCGGGGTACCTCATGCTGTGCTCTTTGTGGAAGATATCCAGCAGGCTCCGGTACTGGCATTGGGGCGGGAACTCCGTTTCCACGAGCATTTTCAGCCAGCCGGTACCAATGTTAATTTTGTGCAACAGCAGACCGACAACACCCTGATCGTTCGAACCTACGAGCGCGGGGTCGAGGGGGAAACTCTGGCCTGTGGCACCGGGGCCGTGGCCGCAGCCATTATTGCCGGGCTTCTTGGTCAGGTGCGCTCGCCGGTAGCGGTGACCACCTCTGGGGGTGAGCAGTTGACCATCCATTATTCCCTTGTCGGTCAGGAGATCGCCGAGGTTTATCTGGAAGGCCCGGCCAGTTTTATTTACGAGGGCCAGCTACACGAAGAATCGTTACCCAAGAAATCTTAAGGGACTACCCCTTTTTTGTTTTTGAGACAGACACACAGGAGGAAAATATGAACAAGTTTCGCGGCGCCTTTGTCGCCATCGTCACCCCTTTTATTGATGGCAAGCTGGACGAGCAAGGGTTGCAGGATCTCATCGAGTTTCAGATAGCGGGTGGCACCCACGGCATAGTCCCTTGTGGCACTACCGGCGAATCTGCCACCATGAGCCATGCCGAACATCGCCGGGTGGTGGAACTCACCGTCAAGACCGTGGCTGGCCGAGTGCCGGTGCTGGCCGGAACCGGCTCAAACAGCACTTCTGAATCCATCGAGTTGACCCGCGCCGCCAAGGAGGCCGGGGCCGATGGCGCCCTGATGATCACCCCCTACTACAACAAGCCCTCCCAGGAGGGGCTTTATCAGCATTTCAAGGCGGTGGCCGAGGCGGTGGACATCCCCATTATTCTTTACAACGTGCCGAGCCGGACCGCGGTGAACATGCTGCCTGAGACCGTGGCTCGCTGTGCCCAGATCGCCAATATCGTGGGGGTTAAGGAGGCCACCGCTGATCTCAACCAGATCAGCCAGGTGATCCGTCTGTGCCCCAAGGGTTTTGCGGTTATGTCCGGGGATGATTTCACCTCCATGCCCACGGTGATGATTGGCGGCACGGGGGTAATTTCCGTTACCTCCAACGTGGCCCCCAGAGATATGGCGGCAATGATGGACGCCGCTTTGGCCGGGGATATTGCCAAAGCACAAGAGCTGCACTACAAACTGCTCCCGTTGATACAGGCGATGTTTATCGACACTAACCCGGTGCCGGCCAAGACGGCTCTGGCGATGATGGGGAAAATTAAATCCGGCTGGCCGCGCCTGCCTCTATACAAGATGAATGAGGTCAACGAGGGAAAATTGCAGAAGGTTCTCACCGCTTATGGTCTGGTATAATTTATGCTAAGGAGTATAGCCGCCGTCAGCTGACGGCTGAGAACTGATTAAGGAGAATATCATGACCAATGTTATTGTTGCCGGGGCCGCAGGTCGAATGGGTCGCCGGATCAGCTATATGGTGCAGCAGCAGGAAGGCCTGAATCTGGCTGCCGGGTTTGAGCGGGCAGATAGCCCTGAGCTTGGCAAGGATCTTGGCGAACTGGCTGGGGGCAGCGCCATCGGCGTTAAGGTGGCGGACAGCTTTGAGGCGGTTGCGGCTCAGGGCGAGGTGGTGATTGACTTCACCTTTCATGAGGCCACCATGGCCCTGGCCCGTAAGGCGGCTCTGGCGAAAAAGGCCATGGTCATCGGTACTACGGGCCTGACGGCGGACAACCTGGCCGAACTTAAGGAACTGGCTCGCAATTTCCCCTGTGTCCAGTCTCCCAACATGGCGGTGGGCGTTAATGTTCTGTTTAAGATCGCCCGTAAAATGGCCGCTCTGCTGGGCGATGCCTACGATATTGAGATCGTTGAGGCCCACCACCGGATGAAAAAGGACGCGCCCAGCGGCACGGCTCTGAAACTGGGAGAAATGGTGGCGGAAGGAGTGAACCGCAATCTGGCCGAGGTGGGGGTATATTCCCGCCACGGGATGATCGGTGAGCGCACCGATAAGGAAATCGGCATTCAGACCATCCGGGCAGGCGACATTGTGGGTGAGCACACCGTTTATTTTGCCGGAGCAGGGGAGAGGTTGGAACTCAGCCATCGAGCGCACAGCCGGGATAATTTTGCCAGGGGTGCGGCTCTTGCCGCCGCCTGGGTGGTGAATCAGCCCAATGGCCTCTACACCATGTTCGATGTGCTGGGCTTGCAGGATATATAGTTGCTGGAAAAATACCAGCAGGTCTTTATCGGACTGGGATCCAATCTCGGCGATGGGCAGGCCAACCTGCTGGCTGCCTGGCAGCGGTTAGGCGAGGTAGCGGGGGTCAGTCTGAACCGGCTGTCAAGCCCGTATAAGACAGAGCCGGTAGGCCTGAATACGGAATATTGGTTTACCAATGCCGTGGGTGAAATCACCACCAGTCTTGCTCCGACAGAGTTACTTACTGCCATGCTTGCCATCGAGACGGAGCTGGGCCGAAATCGCACGCTGACCAAGGACAGGCCCGTTGATCTTGACCTGCTCTATTATGGAGATCTGATTATTAACAGTCAAACGCTCATCGTCCCCCATCCGCAGATCGTCAATCGGCTTTTTGTGCTGGCACCGCTGGCGGAACTGGCGCCTGCGCATCTGCACCCGGTTCTTGGCCGGACAAGTTTTGCGCTCTGTAACAAACTCCGGGTGCAGACAGGGGTGGAGCGACAAGAATGGGCTGAACAGGGATATCGATGTTTAAGCTCTTAATTTACGCGGTTTTTCTCTATGTCATTTACCGCCTGCTGACCGGCAGCAGAAAAAAGAAGCCTGTCGGCTCCGGTAGTGGCGGGCAAGGCGCAGGCGAAATTTCTATCCATGATCAACTGGTGGAAGATCCGGTTTGTCATATCTATATTCCCAAAAGGCAGGCGATTGTGTTACATGATACGGATACGCCTGTATTTTTTTGTAGTGAACAATGCCGGAAGATATATTGTGACAGCCGTGAGATTAAGCTGAGCTGAGTAGCTTGCCTGCTCATAAGAAACTTAGGGGCCGTTAAGAAATAACCTATACTTTTTATCCATTCCTTTACGGCCCCTTATGCCGTTCATGAGACTAAAAAGTATGACTTTTTGAACAACGGCTTATACCCGAAGGGTGCAAATCGGCAGAAGAACGGTTGAACCGTTTTTCTGCCCGGACAAGGAGAGCATAGATGAAATTTTTTATTGATACCGCTAACCTCGAAGAAATCAAGAAAGCCGTGGATATGGGCATGGTGGATGGGGTCACCACCAACCCGTCGCTGATTGCCAGGGAGAACAAGCCTTTTATCGAGATCATCAAGGATATCTGCAAGATCGTGGATGGCCCTATCAGCGCCGAGGTGATCGCGCTTGATGCCGAAGGCATGGTGCGAGAGGGCCGCGAGCTTGCCGCCATCCATGAAAATATCGTGATTAAGATTCCCATGACCACTGAAGGGCTCAAGGCGGTAAAAAAACTTGCCGATGAGAAGATCAGGACTAATGTAACCCTGGTTTTCTCCGCCAGCCAGGCCTTGATGGCAGCTAAAGCCGGGGCCAGTTACGCAAGTCCCTTTGTTGGCCGGCTGGATGACATCTCCCAGAACGGCATGGATCTGATCAGTGATATCATGAACATTTATGATAATTACGGTTATGCCACCGAGGTGATTGTCGCCAGCATCCGCAATCCCATCCATGTGGTGGACGCAGCTCTGCTGGGCGCGCATATCGCCACGATCCCTTTTAAGGTTATCGCCCAGCTTGCCCGGCATCCGCTCACTGATCTCGGCATGGAACAATTTCTGGCCGATTGGGAAAAAAGAACAAAAGCGTAGTATGCTGTCTTAGAAGTCTGGATAGCGACGGCCTTGCTGGCGAATTTGCCTGGAGACCAACATATGGCATATATTAGAAAAGATTTTTGGCACCAGAGAGAAATGGCCGGGTGTATGCTGCTTGTGCTGGCCTGGCTGTTATTGTTGGCTCCGTCTCTCGCACAGGCGAAGATTTATACCTATGTTGATGAGCAGGGTACGGTGCATTTTACCAATGTACCCAATAATGATACCCGCTACCGGCCAGAGGTGATCCGGCCCCAGTTTCAGCGGGTCAGGTCGGCAAAGACCGGTGATCCGCGTCTCTATGAAGGGCATATCCGGAGGGCGGCCAGTCGGTATGCGATGGATCCCTTGTTGATTAAAGCGGTAATCAAGGCTGAATCAAATTTTGACAGTCGGGCTGTTTCTTCCCAGGGAGCCAAGGGGCTCATGCAGTTGATGCCAGACACCGCCGCTGATCTTAATGTCTGGAACCCTTTTGATCCTCAGGAAAACATCTTTGGCGGTACCAATTATCTGCGCCAGATGATGGCTCGTTTCGGCGGCAATCTAAGGCTGGCTCTGGCCGCCTATAATGCTGGCCCAGGCAGGGTTGAGGCTGCGCAGGGAATCCCGTTGATCCCGGAAACCCAGCAGTATGTGAGCAATGTTATCCAATATTACCGACAAATGACAGCCGCGGCGTCACCTGCTTCCCGCTGGCTGGGAGTGATCAATTAAGCCAATGCCGCCTCGACACGCGATCTTCACCATCCCCAATCTGCTCACCGGATACCGTTTTGCGGTGGCGCCGGTTCTTATGTTTTTCATCTATCCTCAGCCCAGCGTCGGGGTGAGCCTGGTAGCCTTTTTTCTTTTTCTGACCGGTGCCCTGACCGATCTTGCGGACGGCTATTACGCCCGCAAGCACAAGATTGAAACGGTTCTGGGCAAATTGATGGATCCGGTGGCCGACAAGGTGCTGGTTTGCGCTGCCCTGATCATGCTGATCCCTATGGGTCAAATCCCGGCCTGGCTGGTGTTCATTATTCTGTCCAGAGAGTTGGTGATCACCGGACTCCGTGGGGTGGCGGCCTCATCAGGCATCGTGGTCGCGGCCAGCGGCATGGGCAAGCTGAAAAGTATTATGCAATATACCGCACTCTGTATCCTGATTTTCCCTCTGGGTGTTGTGCCTATTCCTTTCTTGCACGAATTGGGCAAGGCTATCCTCTATGTTTCCGCGGTTATGACCGTCTGGTCGGGGGTGGATTATTTTTATCGGTTCCAGAAAATTTTTCTGGGATCAGGCTCGTAATACAAAGGGGCCGCGCCTTTAGGGGCCGTTAATAAATAGCCACTACATTTCAGATCATTTCGTTACGGCCCCTTATGCCGATCATGATCTTTAAATGTTATCGTTATTTTTAAACAACGGCTTAGAGCTTGACAGAGCTTGGGAAGGCTTCTATATTACTCGTCCTATGTTGCCACCATGGGCAACATGGCCATTCTGCCGGAGTGGTGAAACAGGTAGACGCACGGGACTCAAAATCCCGCGGGGGCAACCCCATGTCGGTTCGATTCCGACCTCCGGTACCAGTAGTAAAACCGGCACAGTCAGGGGAAGTCCATAAAGCCCGCCCCTGAAAAGGAAAGCGGGCTTTTTTGCGTCCAGGGCCGTCCGATAAAAACCGCTTGAATCCGGGTATTGTAACGGGTAGGATAACGGGTAAAGGCTTGCCGGTTTTTTTCTCTACCCGTTACGAGGTTCCGCTATATGCCAAAAACAGGTACTAACCTACTCACAGAACTGTCTATAAAGAACGCTAAGCCCAAAGATAAAGCCTATATGCTGCGCGACGGTGGCGGATTGTGGCTGGTGGTAGAGCCGACCGGCAGGAAGTGGTGGAAACTGCGGGTAGTGTTCGCCAAGAAAGAAAACTCGTTTTCCCTTGGCGAGTACCCTGCTTTATCTCTCGCTGAATCCAGAGAGAAGCGAGACGCTATCCGCAAGCAGGCGGCGGCGGGTATTGATCCTGGTGCCGCTCGTAAGGTAGAGAAGGCCACACAATCAGGAGAAGGAAGCTTTGAGGCCGTGGCCCGTGAATGGCATACCCGGTTTAAGCCGAAATGGTCAGAGGTTCACGCATCGGCAATCATTACCCGCCTTGAAAGAGACGTTTTCCCTTATATCGGGATAAGAGCTATTAGCGAGATCACCCCGCCGGAGGTGCTGGCAGTCCTGCGGCGCATCGAATCGCGTACTTTGGAAACAGCACACCGGGTCAAGATTGCCTGCGGTCAGGTGTTCCGGTATGCCGTGGCCACCGGACATGCCACCAGCGATCCAATAAGCGCATTGCGCGGCGCACTCCCCCCGGTTCAGGGCAAGCACATGGCCGCCCCTACCGATCCAAAGGCTGTTGCCCCTTTGCTCCGAATGCTGAACGGGTATCAAGGCTCTTTCGTGGTGGCCTGCGCTCTTCGTCTTGCTCCTTTGGTTTTTGTCCGGCCCGGTGAGTTGCGCCAGGCGGAATGGATAGGCGTTGATCTGGATAAAGACGAGTGGCGTTATCTTGTTCCTAAGACCAAGACAGAACACCTTGTGCCTCTTTCCCGTCAGTCCGTGGCGATCCTGCGCGAACTGCACCAGCTTACCGGCACCGGGCGGTATTTGTTCCCCTCTTCCCGCTCTGCTTCCCGCCCGATGAGCAACAACACTGTTAATGCGGCCATGCGGCGCATGGGGATCAACACACAAAACGAACTTACCGGGCATGGTTTTAGGGCAATGGCCCGCACCATCCTTGACGAGGTGCTGGGCTTCCGGCCCGATTTCATAGAACACCAGTTGGCCCATGCCGTGCGCGATCCGTTGGGAAGGGCATACAATCGAACGGCGCACCTTCCAGAACGAAAGAAAATGATGCAGGTATGGGCGGATTATTTGGACATGCTGGTGGCGAGTGAAGAAAACAAGATCGTGCCGATACGGGCGGCGAGGTAAATACAGCATTTCCCCTTTTAACTGTCCGTTACCATCATCATGTTTTTTGCGGTTACAGCGGTTACAGCGGTTACACCTTACAGCCACAAGGCTTTGCGCTGTAACCGCACAAAAAAACAAGCGGTTACAGCGGTTACACCCTACGGCCACAAGGCTTTGCGCTTGTAACCGCACAAGAAAACCGGCGGTTACAGCGGTTACAAACGGTTACAATTTCGTTTGTCCTCTTGACTTTGCACTAAAAAAAGGTACATATAAAATATGCAATGGACGGTGACTTATAGTCGTAAGGCAACAAAACAGCGTTTACGGTTGCCTGTACGAATACAGGCAATCCTTGACGCCTTGACTGTTGACATCCAGACCACCGGCCCAACGCGCGGCAACTGGCCCAACTATGCAAAACTGGCCGATGGGCGGCATCATTGCCACTTGAAAAAAGGGAAACCAACCTATGTCGCTGTCTGGAAAGAATGTGGCGACGAAATACGACTTGTGGAGTTCACCTATGCTGGTACACACGAAAAAGCCCCATACTGAAACCATCCGCTTCACCGGCCCGGCGGCGGCTATTGACCGCCTGCGTGAACTGGCCCGCGCCGCTGGCTTTGCAGAAAGCGACACCATACCCGCAGTGGAAATAAACCCGGCCTTGGCCACTAACCCCGGCGGCGTGTACCTGAAAGGCATCCGCTACCGTGACAATATCACCCAGGAGCAGCTTGCCGAAATGACCGGCATTCACCGGCGGCATATTTCTGAAATGGAGAACGGCAGACGGCCCATTGGCAAGGAAAACGCTAAGAAACTGGCCCGCGTCCTGGAGTGTGACTACCGTTCTTTTCTCTAAATATCGTTATCATCATCATGTTTTTGTTTTCAGTTTCAGACCGGATAGAATGGCCACTCGAAAAGCCGCTACCCTGGCGGCCTTCCGGTCTGAATATTTCACCATACAGGGGCAGCCTTAGGGAGGTTGTGGAAAATGAAAGAGCTTCAACCATGGGAAGTATTAAAACTTGCTGATGCTTCCGTAGATTCTGGAAAAACAATAAATAGCTTTATCAGAATGGGAGCAAGTGGGCACCTGCCTTTGTGGTTTTGGCTTGAAAACTTCAAGCTGAAAGATAATCCTTTACCTGCGCCAAAGATTGGTCTTGTGCCGCCGGAAGTGCTTGCCCTTCTGCTTGTACCACCAGGAGACAAAAAAGGTGCTTGCACCCCTTATTTGCTTGCGCGGGATGGTTCGCGGTTAGAGCTGCCCCTGTGCCAGCCACAACGCCCCCGGATTATTTCTCACGGCGTGTCATTTGATCCTGGATGGAAGGAAACCGTAAATGGTTCGGTAAAAATTGGCATTGATCCGAAACCGAAACCGGCAGTACCACAATATTTCATTATCCGGCCCGACAAGCTTTATCTTCTGACGGATGACTTGGCGCGGATCATGGGTAAGACCAAAACCATGCCGGATGAAGTACCCAGAGAAATAAGTGAAGAGAAAGATACCCCAAAAAAAGGTGGGTGTCCGCCGTTCCCTTTCCATGATGCCGTCTGTAAACTATACTGGCACCTTTACGAAATAGACAAAAATCATGCCTTGATCCGCCGCGGCGAGCGAGTGCTATTTGCTGAAGAGCTTGTAAAGCTGGCAGATGATAATTCAAAGGTAATAAAGACAAACACGGTCATTACAAAGTACCTTGCGGAACGAATTGAACCCGGCCTTGTCACAAAAAACGGGGTTAAATATATACGAACCAAGGAAAATGCCGATTATAACGGAAAGCCCTTTCCACCACGCAATTACACACTGAAAGCCCTATCAAACACTATTTCTTATTGCCGAAACAACCCCCCCTCCTTCCCCTGAAGTTTTCTGATTTTTTCTGAAAACTCCCTCATTTTTTGTCCCGAAAACCCTGTTCCGAAAACCGTAAACCCCACCTTTCGGAACATGCATATGTTTTACTCCTGCCATGAACAAGCGGATTTCTCAAACTCTCAGAGAATCCAGGGCAACCCCGCCCAACAAAATGGCATAAGGAGTAAAACACATGAACACTGAACACGCCGCAGTACAGAAACCCCGTTTCATCCGCAAGACAGAAGTTTGCCACCGAACGGGCTTTGGCAACTCAGTCCTTTACAAAATGATTCAAGAGCGAAAATTTCCGGCCCCTATTCACCCCCACGGCACCAGGTCAGCCTTCTGGGAAGAAGCTGCTGTTGACAGATGGCTTTCTGACCGTTTGGCCGAAGCTGGTCAGCAGGTGGCGGCATGAGCAAAGATGACGTGGCATCTAATTGTTTTTCTAATCCAGTCACGGCAACCCCGGCCTCGCTCATGGATCAAGCCCCTGATACTGTGGCGTGGTATCTCAAGGGAGCTGTTGTAAAGATCGACGCCACTTTTGGCAAAGGGTACGCTAAGGATCATCCTGACCTTGTTGGCCCATTCATCCAAGCATGTGCTCAAGACTATCATACGGCCTTTATAGGGCAAATCCTGCAAGAGGGCTTTACGGCGATTGCCGTTATTCTTAACGCCATGCACCAGGAGGGCCAGCCACTATGAGCAAGAAACCCGGCCTTACCCTTAACCAGCATGACGCCATAGGCCTTAAACTGCAAACCATGCGGGATGATCTTGGTTTACTGGCGTGTGTTTTAGATGTTGCATACCCCCGGAAACCAAGTGCGGCCCATGATCTTGCCGGTCAGGCGCAAGCGATTATTGACCGGTTGCGCGGAAAACTGGATGAAAAAGTATTCCAGCAACATTGGGATTTTAAACGTGACCTCCTGACTGGTATCGAGAGAGACAAAGAATTACGCCGCCTTTTCGTGCTGTATAAACGCTCAGGCCGTGAGGATTACCAGCCAGCAGAAGCCAGGAACCACCTTTGGCAAGATGTTCTTGAGGCCCGCCACCGAAACACTCAACCTTTGGCGGTCTCGAAATGAAAAATTCTACCGTACTCGAAGAAAGACAATTATTCTCGCGGTGGTGGAAAAAGTTGACACCTACACAACGCCAAGCGCAAATTGCTCAAGCCGAAGCCGAAGCAGAAATACGGGAATTTAAGGCGGCCCGTCATCAACACCAGCAGGCGGCCGCCAGTAATGACTAACACCTCCCTTTGCCGCAATAATTTCTTGACCAACCAGGCACCGGTCTGTAATGTGGTGGCATCTAAACGACCATGGCGGCTGCCAGACGCCTTAAACCTGGCTTACCCACCACATCATCACCAAAAATCTATTTCCTCAATGAGTTGCTCCGAGTCCGTGAGGCCGGAGACCGCCATGGTCGGCGGAGATACAACTCATTGGGGATTTTTATTCGAGGTGAACACATGAACAACCCCACCAGCAGTTCCAGCTACGACCCCATTGCAAGCCTCTCCTTTATCCGCAAAGAAAAAGCGGGCTTTAACTATTGGTCTGTTGACGCCTCAAGCCTTGATTACTGCCAACAGTGCCAGTTAGGGGCTCCTCGCTGTTTCAAGTG
>DOZO01000055.1 GCA_003517965.1 Desulfobulbaceae bacterium | reverse complement strand
CCAGGGAGGTTGATGATCAGGCTTTGTTTTCTGATGCCGGCGATTCCTCGCGAAAGAATGGCATTGGGAGTTTTTTGTAAACTTGCCTGACGCATGGCTTCACCAATACCTGGGATTTCTCGATCAAGAATTGCTTTCGTCGCTTCAGGGGTAAGATCGCTGGGGGAAACGCCGGTTCCGCCGGTGCTCAGAATCAGGTCAATTTCGCCCACATCCGCCCACGTCCGGAGAGTTTCTTGGATTATGGTGATCTCATCCGGGACTACTGCATAGGCCACCACAGAAAACCCCTGTTCGCTGAGCATCGCTTTAAGTTGCGGACCGCTGGTGTCTTCCCGTTCTCCGCGTGATCCCTTGTCGCTGATGGTCAGTATGCCGCCGGTGTATATTGTCATGTGCTGTTTGTCTCCTTAAGTAAAACGTTTACGTAAAAACCATTTCTGTATTGCTCATTAAAACAAATGGTATTTATCTGTATAGTAGTAAGAAAAATTCAATGAAGTCAAGCAGCTAATTGGAATGCTGGTTGTATTCTTTCTGGCAACCTGCTATTTTGGCTAATGAAAATGAAGTCTTATCTGCAAGTTTTTTTGGAGAAAATTTTATGGAAAAACCCGCGCAGGACACTGGGAAAATAGCTAAATCAGCCGGGACTGTCGGGGTGGCCGTAATGTGCAGCCGTATCCTGGGCTTGATCCGCGAGCAGGTCTTCGCTATTTTTTTTGGAGCTGGTTTTGCCTTTGACGCTTTTGTTGTGGCCTTTCGTATCCCTAACCTGTTGCGCGATCTCTTTGGCGAAGGTGCTTTGAGCGCCGCTTTTGTTACGGTTTTTTCCGATTATGAAACCAATAAAGGCGCAAAGGCTACCTGGGCCCTGGCTGGTAATGTTCTGGTCTTTGTCGGGATTCTGCTAAGCTGTATTACTCTGTTGGGGGTGGTGTTTTCCGAACAGATTGTTGGCTTCTTGGTCGAGGCCGGGTTTGAGTCAATCCCCGGCAAGGTCGCGCTTACCAGCCTGCTCTCAATGATCATGTTTCCCTTTCTTATCTTTATCTCCCTCTCTGCCGTGGTAATGGGGATTTTAAACACCAGGGGGCTTTTTTTCGTCCCGGCCCTGGCTTCGGGGTTTTTCAACCTGGGCTCGATTATTGGCGGTGTGGGGTTTGCTCTGCTTATGCCCAGATTTGGTCAGCCTCCTATTGTTGGGATGGCCATCGGTACTCTGATCGGCGGTCTGCTCCAGCTTGTCTGTCAATTGCCCACACTGTTCAGAGCCGGATTCATTTTTGTGCCGCGACTTGATCTTAAGCATCCTGGCCTGCGTCGGATCATGAAACTAATGGCACCGGCGGTGATTGGTCTTGCGCCGTTACAGATCAATGTGCTGATCAATACCTATTTCGCTTCTTCCCTGGCCGAAGGAAGCCTCTCCTGGCTCAGTTACGCTTTTCGCCTGTTCTGGTTGCCTGTGGGCATTTTCGGGGTGGCCCTGTCCACCGCAACTTTGCCGGTGATTGCCCGTTATGCAGCACTCAAAGATATGGTCAGACTGCGGGAAACCTATACCTCTTCGCTTACCCTGGCCTTCTCTCTGACCATTCCTGCCTCAATAGGTCTGATTATGCTGGGTGAGCTCATCACCAGGGTAATCTTTCAACATGGCAGCTTTGACAGTCTGGCTACGGTAAGAACCGCCGAAGCGCTGGCCTGTTATGCCGTGGGGCTTTTTGCCTATTCATCCGTCAAAATTATGGTTCCGGTGTTTTATGCTTTGGATGAGGCTCGTTATCCGGTGCTGGGTAGTTTTTTAACCATGGTGGTCAATGTGGTTCTGGTCTGGCTGACTATTGACCTCTTGCAGCACCAGGCTCTTGCCCTCTCTATCTCCTGCGCCATGATCCTGAATTTTTTGTTTTTGAGCACGGTGTTGTACAAAAAGCTTGCCGGTTATTCCCTGCACTATCTTTTTGCTGGGTTGGGCAAGGTCATTTGCGCCTCGCTGATTATGGCGCTTGGCTTGTTCGGGATAAAATATCTGTTCGCCCCTCTTGCCGTTGCCAGTTTTCAGGGGAGCATGGTTGTGCTGGCGATATCTATGGTTACAGGAGTTTCAATCTACGGCATCGTGCTTTATGCCTTGAGATTCAAAGAGTTGACCATGCTGGTGGGAGGAATTCGCCAGCGCTTTGGCCTTTAATATCTGGCTTGGTTTGCGTATTTCCATTTAGGGGCCATTACGGAACAACCATTACATTTTTGACCATCTCGTTACAACGGCCCCTGATGCCGATCACGTCATTTCAATGTTACAGTTATTTTTGAACAACGGCTTACTGCTCCAAAATCCTCACCATATCCGGAATAGCCTGCTTCATCACATCCTGCATGGTAGTGCGGAGCATGGTCTCTGCCAGCCGGTCGCGGTCTTTGATCGCCAGATCGCTTCCCTTGGCCTCATAACGCAGCTTGCGTACCGGCATGCCATTTTTCATCACAGTGAAGGCAACGCTGATGGTACAAGAGGCGTTGACCCGGGAGATATTGGAGACCTGATCTACATTCACCGTTGCGGCGGTGATCTCCACTACCTTGTTATAAAGATCCGGGGTTTTTTGGGTCGGGATCACTTGATAGCCGGTTCGGTTAAGCTCGCTTTGCAAAGCATTTTGCACCAGACCAGCAGGGGAGACCCCGCTCCATAGGGTGTCGAGCATCACGCCCTCGGCATTTTTAGTGTTACCAAAAGACCAGGCCCCGGAGGCAGTTGGGGGTTGCAGATCGGCGTTTACCAAATAGAGATCGCCGCCGCCGAAACGCGAAGTGGTTATGGGGTCGTAACGCAGAACGACCTGCCGGGTGTAGGTAGCGCAACCGCCAAGAAAAATGAGGGCCATAAGGACAAGGGCCAGCAAGTTGTAACGGTGGGGGGGGGAATTGGTCATAGTGATTCTCCTTAGGTTTTAGTCTAATTCTTCATCAAAATATTATGCCCAATGGCGTTGGGAAGTCAATGGGAAAACCTGAAAACGCCTTGAGGGACATTGGATTTGCTTAATCTTCTTCGTCCGTTTCGGCAGCAAGCTGGCCGCAGGCGGCAGAGATATCTCCGCCTCTGGACTCGCGGATCAGAGCGGTGATGCCCGAATCACGCAGGGTTTTCTGAAATAGCTCAACCCGATCTCGATCCGGGCTTTGATAGGGAAAGGTCTTGTTTTCGTTGTAGGGCAGGAGATTAACCTTGCAGCGCAGACCGTGCAGCTTTTTGATCAACAGTCGGGCGTGACGGACGGAATCGTTGAAATCCTTGATCATGATGTACTCGATCATGACCTTGCGGCGGTTGGGCAGGGGATAGGCGCGGCAAGCGGCCAACAGATCGTCTACTGGATAGGTCTGGTTGATGGGCATAAGCTGGGTGCGGGTTTCATCGTCCGCCGCATGGAGGGAGATGGCAAGATTGACCGTCACCGCCTCGCCCAGGGCCTTGAGCTTGGGGATGATGCCGCAGGTGGAGATGGTGATCCGGCGGCTGGAGAAATCAAGGCCGGTTTGCTCCATGAGAATATTGAGGGCATCGATCAGGTTATCAAAATTGGCCAGCGGCTCGCCCATGCCCATGAAGACCAGATTGTTGATCCGGTTTCTACCCTGAGCCTTAACAATCTCGGTGATAGCCTGAACCTGACCCACAATCTCGGCAGGACTCAAGTTGCGGACAAAGCCCATGGTGCCGGTGAGGCAGAAGTTGCAGCCCATGGCGCAGCCAACCTGGGAGGAAACGCATAAGGTCAATCGTTCATCCTCGGGGATCAGTACACTCTCGATGACTGCCCCATCGGTCAGGCGAAAGCCGTATTTGACGCTGCCGTCCTGGGAACGCTCCTCCATGGCCGGGGTGAGGCGGCTAAGCACTGCTTTTTGGGCAAGCTGGTTGCGTACCTCCTTGGAGATATCGGTCATCTGCGAGAATTCGGAGATTTCCGGACGATAGAGCCAGGCAAAGATCTGCTGGGCCCGGAAGGCCGGCCAGCCTTGGGCCTTGACCCAATCGCGCATCTGGGCCAGGGTAAGGTTTTTTAATTCGGTTTTTTCCATTACAGGGCTCGCAGGTATTCTGGTTTCAGTCGGGTATGCCCGGCCAGGGCTTGGTCGATGGCCGCAAGTACCGCCGCTTTGTCCCGGGGCATTCTGACATTGATCGCCAGATAGTTGGAGGCATGATTGCTCTGGAGCTGGCATTTTTTCAGGTTAAGATGCTCCACTATGGTGCGTAGCTCGCGCAGCAGGGAGTGTTGATCTGGAAGCTGGAATTCACCCTCTTTTTCAAGCTGATATAGCTGGGTATTTTCAAGCAGCATGAGGGTGAGGATGCCGACCTGGTTGGGCTCTATAGCAGAAAGTATCTGGCCTGTGGCCCTAGCATGCTCCTGGGAGAGCGCGACTCCGGCGATGCCGAGCAGAGCGGTGACCGAAAGGAAAAGATCAGCCGCCCGAACCCGCTGGCCCGCCTCGATCATGGCCGTAGAGTTTGCGCCCTTGTCGATTACCTTAAGCACTGGATCATAGCCGCTTTCCAATCCCATGTACACCCGGTGCAGGCCGAGTTCCTTCAGTTCAAGAAGTTGGACAACGCTTTTATTGCGAATGGCCCTGGCATTGCCGTAGAGGCTAATCCGGTTCACCCAGGGCAGCCGGTGTCTGATCTTAGTGAACAGCTCGACCAGCCGCCGCTGGCTGAGGGCCAGCACATCGCCATCAGCCAGGAAAACCCGGGATTGTCTAAGACAGTAGTGGGCGGCGAACTCAAGGTCTGCGTCGATGACTGCCTGATCCTTTATGCGGAAGCGCTCTTCTTTATAGGTGCCGCAAAAGGTGCAACGGTTGTGGGAACAACCCACCGTCACCTGGAGGATGATGCTGTCCGCCTCGCTGGGCGGGCGGATAATATGGGCGCCTTCATAGTGCATGGTTTTTATAGCTGATAGTCTTCAGCTATATGCTCTCAGATGGTGACTGACAGCATATAGCTAATGGCTACTCATCCATTTTTCCTCTCAAACTCTTGCATAAAGGCAACCAGCGCTTCGACTCCAGCCTTGGGGAAGGCGTTGTAAATCGAAGCGCGGCAGCCGCCGACGGAGCGGTGGCCCTTAAGACCATCCATCCCTAAGGCTGTGGCCTCCTTGATAAACTGGGCCTCAAGTTCCGGGGTGGGCAGGTTGAAGGTGATATTCATCTGTGAGCGAGAACCTGGCTGGGCATGGCCGCGATAAAAGTCAGTGGCATCGATGGCGTTATAAAGGATGGCCGCCTTTTCCCTGTTGATCTTCTCCATTGCCGCGATACCACCCAGTTTTTTGAGCCACTTGAGTACCAGGCCCATCACATAGATGGAAAAGCAGGGCGGGGTGTTGAACATGGACCCGTTGTCCGCATGGGTCTTATACTGGAACATGGTCGGCACATTGGCCGGGGTACGGCACAAGAGATCCTCGCGAATGATCACTACGGTTACCCCGGCAGGGCCCATGTTCTTTTGAGCCCCGGCGTAAACCAAACCAAAGGGAGTGATGTCAAACTCGCGGGACAGGATGTCTGAGGACATATCGGAGATCAGCATTTTTTCGAACTTGGGCATGGCAGCGAACTGGGTTCCATAGATGGTATTGTTGGTAACGAAATAGAGGTATTCAGACGCAGGATCAACGCTATAATCGCCATCCTTTGGTACATGGTTGAAGGTACTCTCTTCGCTGCTGTAAGCCACCTTGATGTTGCCGAAAAGCTTGGCTTCTTTTATCGCCTTTTTTGCCCAAACGCCGGTGTTAAGGTAGGTGGCAATTTTACCGGGGCCCAGCAGGTTCATAGGAATCATAGCAAACTGGGTGGAGGCGCCACCCTGAAGGAACAATACCTTGTAGTTGGCCGGTATCTTCATCAACTCACGGAGATTAGCCTCGGCTTCGTCAGCCACGGCGATAAAATCCTTGGAGCGATGGCTCATCTCTATGAGGCCCATGCCCTTGTTGTTGAAATTTACAATGTCCTTGGCCGCCTGGGCAAGAACCTCCTCGGGGAGGGTGGATGGTCCGGCGCTGAAGTTGTAAATTCTCTCGGGCATGATCTTCTCCTTTGCAAAATATATGGTATATAGATGTCGTATTCGTTGATAATAATGGTTTTGTCAGCACAGACTATCTTGCCTGTTGGTCAGATAACAAACTTGTATTTGTACCGGAAACCAGCTTGAAGAACAATTCTTTTCTTTGTCATACATTAAGACAATGGATGGGTTTGCCATAGAACTTCCGCTCTCCACACCCGTGCTCATCCTCATCGGCCCGACGGCCGTGGGCAAGACTGCGCTCTCCCTCGCTCTGGCTGAACGATTTTCCTGTGAGATCGTTGGCCTTGATTCCATGCAAATCTATCGGCATATGGATATCGGTACTGCCAAGGCTACGGCGGAAGAACGCGCCAGGGCACCCCATCATCTACTCGATGTGGTTGCGCCTGACGAGGAGTATCATGTAGCCCGTTATGTCGCAGACACTACCACGGCCTGCAGAGAGATTATCGCCAGGGGCAACCGTCCTTTATTGGTCGGAGGCACGGGTCTTTATCTTAAGAGTTTACTGGAAGGGTTGTTCGAGATTCCCGTCGTGCCGAATACGCTACGGACTAATCTGAAAAAACGTTTGCAGGAAGAGGGGAGGGCGGTTCTTTTTGCCGAATTGAGCCTTTGTGACAAGGAATCAGCCAGCCGCATCCATCCACACGATACCCACCGTCTGTTGCGGGCTTTGGAGATTTTTCAGGCCACTGGTCGACCCTGGAGTGAACATCTCCGTGCGCAACAGGTGCAGCCGGGTTTGACCAAGGCCTTGCAGCTTGGCTTGTTCTGCGAACGAGAGACTCTCTATGAGCGGATTAATCTGCGGGTAGAACAGATGGTTGGCGCAGGACTTCTGGCCGAGGTGGAAAAATTGCTGGGCATGGGGTATGGTTCAGACTTGAAAGCCATGCAGTCCATCGGATACCGGCATATGCTTCAATATATTCAGGGTCACTGGGATTGGGAAGAGACCATTTTTCTGTTGGCCAGGGATACCAGGCGTTACGCCAAGCGGCAGATGACCTGGTTTGGCGCTGATCCGCAAATCAGATGGTTTGCCCCAGTCGAGACAATGGCTATTTTTGCTTGTGTCAGGGATTTTCTTGGCGAAGAATAAGGAGACTAACATTCTATGAACATTCCGAATCTTCTTACTATCGGCAGGATTCTGCTTATACCACTCCTGGTAATTTTTCTTATTGACGGTGAAAAGCTTGCCGCTTTCTGGGTTTTTGTCCTGGCTGGGGTCACTGATGCCTTGGATGGTTTTTTAGCCAGAGTGCTGAAACAAAAAACCGATTTTGGCGCCTTTATTGATCCTATCGCTGATAAACTCTTGTTGATCACTTCCTATATTACCCTCGCCGTCCTTGATATTTTGCCAAAATGGTTGACCGTTATTGTGGTGAGCAGGGATGTTTTGATCTGCGGAGGGATCGGCATTCTCATGCTTTATGACCGTGAATTCAAGATAAAACCCTCGCTGATAAGTAAGGTCACGACCTTCATGCAGTTACTCACCGTAGTTTATTTTCTTGGTCATGATTATTTTAAGGAAATTTTCCCTGTGGTAAACTATCTAATTTATGCTACCGCTGCTTGCACCATCCTCTCCGGGATGCATTACATGATACGGGGTTTAGGTATTTTGGGAGATCCTGACGCGACAACTCAAAGATAGGTAATTTTATAGTAGTAATAGTTTCGCCTATTCGCAGTAATACAAAACTAACATCAAGTAAACACTGAGGTACACTTGCTGCCTAAAATTAAGAAAATCTGGCAAATAACTCCCATTGATCACGTTCGTGTTGACCTTCTGGCGGTAGAACTTGAGTTGCCTAAACCGATAGCAGCTATTCTTCTAACTAGAGGCGTGGAAAATCGGGCTCAGGCGGCGAGGTTTTTTTCTGCATCCTTAATCGATCTTCCTTCGCCATTTCTGATGAAGGGGATGACAAAGGCAGTGGAGGTTGTCTTACAGGCCCTCACTAATAAGACTCCGGTAATTGTTTATGGCGATTATGATGTTGATGGCACCACCGGGGCGGCACTTCTTTATATTTTCTTGAAAAAAATCGGTTTTTCAACAATATACACCAGTCAACCTCATCGTTTACTTGATGGGTATGGTCTGCATCTTGAGGCTATCAAGCGTAGTGTGCCTCCGTCTGTGTTGGAACAGACGCCTCTGGTAATCACCGTTGATTGCGGTATTTCCAGTCATCTGCAGGTACGTGAGTTGCAGGAACTGGGTTGCGCGGTCATTGTTACGGATCATCATCAACCACCTGGGGAATTGCCCCAAGCTGAGGCCGTGTTGAATCCCTGGCAAAAAGGTTGCGCCTTTCCAGAGAAGCATCTGGCTGGAGTCGGGGTTGCTTTTTATCTGGCCATGGGAATCAGGAAATCCTTGCATACACAGAACCGGTTTTGGGTAAAGGGACTTGAGATTCCTAATCTAAAGTCATATCTTGACTTGGTTGCTGTCGGAACTATTGCAGATATGGTGCCGATTACAGGGATAAATCGCCTATTAGTTAAAGCAGGACTTGAGGTATTGTCCGCAGGTGTTCGGCCTGGGTTTGTAGAACTCAGCCGGGTATCAGGCATTGTCGGCCCCAGGGTAAACTGTGAGGATATAGGCTTTCGCCTCGGACCACGTCTGAATGCCGCAGGCCGAATGGGGGATGCCGGACGAGCCTTGAATTTACTGGTCACGGAAGATCGAAAGCGTGCCAAAGAACTTGCCGGGGAATTAAACACGGAAAATGAGTTGAGAAAATCCGTGCTTGAGACAATGTGCCGCGAGGCCTTTAGCCAGGCGGAAATGGCCGTGGAGATAGGAGAAAAGGGCCTCATTATCACAGGGGAAGGATGGCATTCCGGGGTAATAGGCATTGGCGCGGCCAGAATAGTTGAAAAATTTAACCGACCAACGCTGGTTTTCACGCTTAAGGATGGGATAGCAAAAGGTTCGGGGCGTTCGGTGCCTGGAGTCAATCTTTATGGGGTACTAAAAGAAAGGGATGATCTTTTTATAGCCTTTGGCGGGCATGAGGCCGCCGTGGGGTTGAGCTTGCCGGTTGAGAGTCTTCCAGCGTTAAGGGAGCATTTTCAGAAGCGACTCAGCGAGATCGTCACGGATACCATGTTTATCCCAAAAGTTGACATCGATTGGCATGAAGAAAACGGCAACATCTTTGAACCGGGATTCTTGCGGATGTATGAAAAGATGGCACCGTTCGGCATGGGTAATCCAGAGCCGGTTTTTAGCGCTCAGGGAACAGCTGATCATCCCTGTGAGGTGGGCGTAAATCATTTGAGGTTCACGGTGAACTTCCACGGTGCGATTCTCAGCGGGATAGGTTTTGGTCTGGGTAGTTTTCGAAGTCTGCTTGGTACAGGTCAACCTTTGAAAGTTGCCTTCAGGCTTCGCCGCAATACTTATCGCGATAAAACTACCTGGCAGGTGGAAGCGGTTGATTTTAAGCAGTTATCAGTTTGATTTTATTTAATTTTATTTTACTATACATAATATACATTATGCGACGTTGTGTATTAAGATGAAAACTGAAGTTGCTATCGTAGCCTTTATTAAGCAATTTTTCTATTTTTCTGTTAAAGAATTTATGAGCTGTGCGAAAATATCTTGTACTATTCTGCCACGATTTTATGGCTCATTAGCCGTCCTGGTAGAATTCGATGTTCAATATTTTGCTTAACGGCTCTCCCGCTATTGAAGCCGATTTTTCGAGTGGAACTGAAGCGAATCGGGCCACTTTATTTTGAGATGGAGATGTTATGAATCGTGATATCTATCAGGAGCCACTGGTCAGCCGCTATACCAGTCGCGAGATGCAAGAGCTTTTTTCTGAGCGTACCAAGTTTGAAACCTGGCGGCGCTGCTGGATTGCTTTGGCTGAAGCCCAGCATGAATTAGGCCTCACGGATCTCGTTACAAGCGCTATGCTTGATGAACTCCGAGCCCATGCCACGGATATTGATTTCGAGGTGGCTAAAGCAAAAGAAAAGGAAATCCGCCATGATGTCATGGCCCATGTCTATGCTTACGGCCTGAAGTGCCCTACTGCCGAGCCGATTATCCATCTTGGAGCCACTTCTCAGTTTGTCGGCTGTAACACTGATTTGCTTCTCCAGAAAAAGGGCCTGCAGCTCGTCAAAAAGAGCTTGGTCAATGTTATTGCCAATCTTGCCGCTTTTTGTGCTCAGCATAAAGGTCTGGCGACCTTGGGCTACACCCATTATCAACCAGCCCAACCCACAACGGTAGGCAAGCGTAACACCCTGTATATCCAGGATCTTTTGATGGATCTTGACTATATCGAGCATCTTGAGTCCCAGATTAAGGCGCGGGGGGCCAAAGGCACGGTCGGCACTCAGGCTACCTTTATTGAGCTGTTTAAGGGAGATCATACTAAGGTTCGCAAAATGGATGAGCTTGTTGCTCGAAAGCTTGGGTTTACTGAGGTTTTTGCCGTTACTGGCCAGACATATACCCGTAAGCTTGACATGAAAACCATCGAAACCCTGGCTGGCATCGGCGCCACCGCCCACAAATTTGCCGTGGATCTTCGCCTGCTCAGCAATCTCAAGGTTCAGGAAGAACCCTTTGAAAAACAACAGGTTGGCAGCTCTGCTATGGCCTATAAACGTAACCCCATGCGTTCCGAACGGATGACTGGCCTGGCCAGAAAGCTCATGGGGTTGGTGAGCAATTTTGGCGCAACCTATGCCAATCAATGGTTTGAGCGGACCCTGGATGATTCAGCTATTCGGCGGATGGATATCCCACAGGCCTTTCTTCTTGCCGATGCAATATTAAAGTTGTTTCTCAACGTTTCGCAGGGAATGGTTGTTTATCCGAAACAGATTGCGCGTCATCTTGCTCAGGAGCTGCCTTTCATGGCCACTGAACAGATTCTTATGGCCTGCGTGGAGAAAGGAAAGAGCCGGCAGGAAATGCATGAGCTAATCAAAGTTCATTCCGTGGCTGCGGGAAAAGTGGTCAAGGAGGAAGGCCTGGAAAACGATCTACTGAGCAGGCTTGCCAATGATCCGGCGGTGCCCTTTACCTTGCAAGAACTCCAGGCCTTGATCGGAGATGGTAGTCAGTTTGTGGGCCGAGCCCCGGAACAAACTGATGAATTTCTTGCTGAAGTCGTTATGCCCCGGCTTGCTCAGTATAAAAATATTCTGGGCGGCGTTGATTCTGCCTTATCTGTGTGATGCACACATGGCAATTTTTTTGACCAGTCTCCTGGTTCGTATTCCCTCAGAACAAATCTATTTTCTTAAATTTATTCTGGAAGCCTATGATAATCTGGCGATTATGTCCACTGTTGATCGTATCAAAGGGATTGTGGAATTAAAATATCCTCCTGAGCTGGACAACGAGGTGAAACAGATTCTGCAAAGTATGAACCTACGGCTTAACTCGAACACATTGAATAGTTAAGGTAAAATATCAAGAATGATACAACTCCTCTTCATGGAAACCTTTGGCTGCCAGATGAATGAGCGTGATTCCGAGATCATGGCTCAACTTCTTGGCGAGCATTCCTATCTCCAGACTGACAAGCCTGATAAGGCTGATGTAGTTGTAGTCAATACTTGCAGTATCCGTGGCAAGGCCGCGCATAAGGCATATAGTTGCTTTGGCCGCTACAAGAAACTCAAGGCAAAAAATCCGCGCCTAATCCTGGCTGTTACCGGTTGCGTGGCCCAACAGGATGGCGCATCGTTGCTGGAGCGAATGCCCTATATCGATATTGTCATGGGTCCACAAGCGATCTACGCCCTACCCTCTTTGGTTGCTGCGGCCCGCCGGGAGAAAAAACCCCAGGTGGCCACTGATCTTTCCGTTGATTTTATTATCCCGCCTTTTTTACCCAGCCTGGCAGATGGCGCACCGCACAAACGATTTATCACCATCATGCAGGGCTGTGATAATTTTTGTACTTACTGCGTGGTTCCCTATACCCGAGGCAGAGAGATAAGCCGGAGTTTCACCGATATTATGGCCGAGGCGACCCAGCTTGTTAATCAAGGGATCCAGGAGCTCACCCTCATTGGTCAGAATGTCAATTCGTATGGCAAGGGCCGCGATGGCAGGCAGAGCAAAAGTTTTCCTGAGCTTCTGCGCTCGGTTGCCGCCATTGATGGCTTACAGCGGCTTCGGTTTACCACCTCCCACCCCAAGGATCTTTCCGAAGAGTTGATGCGTTGTTTTATCGAGATACCTTCACTTTGTCCGCATTTTCATCTGCCGGTACAGTCCGGCTCAAACATTATCTTGCAGCGGATGAATCGCAAATACACCATCGAGACCTATCTCGACAAGGTGGCCAGACTGCGGAAATACAGACCAGATATCGCCTTGACCACCGATATCATCATCGGTTTCCCAGGTGAAACCGATGATGATTTTGCTGCCACTATGCAGGTGCTGGATAAGGTGCGTTATCATGGCGCTTATTCTTTTAAATATTCTGACCGGCCCAACGCCAAGGCCGCTGATTTTCCTGACAAGGTTACGGAGGAAATCAAGAGCGAGCGGCTTGCCAGATTGCAGGTGCGACAAAATGAAATATCCCTTGCTCTAAAACAAGTAGAGATCGGTAAAACTGTGGAAGTTATGGTAGAAGGGGCAAGCAAGGCTCCAGACAATCAATGGAGTGGCCGAACCGGAGCTAATCAGATCGTCAATTTTGCTTGCGCCGCCAAATTGACACCTGGACAATTGTTCGTGGTGAAGATTGTGGATGCCTGTCAGAATTCGTTGCGTGGGCAAATGATATAGTCCTTCCTACGATTAATATAATTAAATGATGGAGCATCATATTATGCAACTGTTCAACCCTTACACTCCTATTTTCTGGCAGCGCATCGTAGTTGCCATGATTTGTGGCGGCATAATTGGCTTAGAACGTCAGCTACGTGGTAAACCAGCGGGAATCCGCACCAGCATCCTTATTTGTCTTGGCACCGAGGTCTTCGTGTCACTGGGCGCTTTGATCACCGATGGCACTGGCGCTGATCCAAGTCGGGTAGTCGGACAGGTGGTCACCGGAATTGGCTTTCTTGGCGCCGGCGTAATCATGGCCAAAGAAGGGTTGGTACAGGGTGTTACCTCAGCGGCGGTAATCTGGATGCTATCTGCTATCGGCGCGGTTATAGGACTGGGCCATGAGCATGGCGGCGTGGTTCTTGCCGTGCTTACCGTTGGAATCTTGACTGGTGTCGAACTTCTTGAAACCAGTTTCTTCATGTTGCGCGAAGGTGTTCACCCCTCTCATCTGTCTTTTAAACGGCGGCGTAACGACGATAACCGAGACCACCAATGATCTTGTCCTCGATCAGGAAAAAATAAAGCCATTCTGGATTCACTAAATGAAGCAGTTCAAGGAGCTACAATAAAACTGGAATGACTGTATTTGTCATATTTCTTTTGGAAGATGAATGAAATTATATAGATCAAGGGCACACCAAGAAAAAACAGATATGCAAACATTACAGGTTGTGAGGGCGAACTGTAAATATTTGTCAAAATAAAATAAATAATTCGATGAAACAGGTACATGCAAAAAGATGCGTAGGCCAAATTTTTATATAAATATTTGTTGATATGCATGGCGAGCTTGTCCCCGAACAATATCGACGAAGGGATTACCGCAAGCATAAGCAGCACCTGATTAAATTCCCGCCACTGAGAATCCGGGAATTGCAGATACTGATAAGAGAGAAGAATAAATACTGAAAAGGATGACAATACGATAGTATTGAATTTGTGGAATTTTTCCAGAAAGTTATGCTTGCCTACGATCACTCCAAATACAAAAGATGGCATATATATAATCAGTCTCATATCTATTAATCCGGTTTTTGCGTGTACTAAGACCATTGTAGAAATTATAATACCAATTATTAATAAAGTGCGTTTAAGAGCATAGCCCATCACAATTATGGGAAAGAGGAGGTAATAGAAACATATCATCGAGACAAACCATAATGTTGGGATGGATTTGCCTATCAGAATATTAAGAAGCAAGGCATGGACAATTAATGATTTGACAGACATGAACGAACAGAACCAAAAAAGCAACAAAGCAAAGAAATAAAGAGGATACAACCTGAAAAACCTCTTCCTGGCGAAAAACTTCACCTCATCTTTATTCGAAATCAGACGATTATTGATAGCAAGCAAATACCCGGAAATAAACACAAAGATGCTTAAGAAACTCTCTGTAACTACCCCCTCACCAGGGAAAATCAGATACCCATTGATGTAATCATTGATATGCAGGATCCCAACAATATAGACAATTGCTGATGCCCTGAGTAAATCTAAAGAATCGATCTTGACTTTTTTTCTGTCCAATTACCATCTCCACATGCAAGGGGCAACCCACAACGATATTTCGCACAACCTACCTTATGTGATTATGCACATCTCGTCAAATTCGGCAATTGCATGAACTTCGCATCTATGCTATCTAACAGAAATAATAAGAGAAAAAATTTTAAATTCCAGGCTCAACCGGAAAAAACATCAGTAATGGGTTGCCATGCCAACGAATCTCTCAGAGGCTAACCGGAAAAAAGTGCTGCTGTACAGCGTGTTCATTGTTACGGTGATGGGCGCTTGGTCTGTATTGGGACCATATGGTTTATTGAAATACTATAGGGTTACTAAGGAACTAAACGAAGTCCTGGCCCAGAATAAACAGTTGCACGAGGCCAATAGCGCCTTGCAACAGGAGCTCCACAACCTGAAAACGGCTCCGGTTTATCTGGAAAAAATAGCGCGTCAGCAATTCGGTCTTATTAAAAAAAATGAGGTCATCTACGAATTCCCGGAAAAAAAGAAACGGCACAAATAAGCTTGAGCCCCCCTCCCCTTATCCCGCCATATCCTGCACAATCCACTGTACCGCTGCATAAAGATCCTCCGCTACGTACGTTGGCTGCACCTTCTGTCCTGGGCCTATGTAATCATAATCACCACGGCCATAGCCGGTAAGCACCAAAATACCCTTGGCTTGCACAGCCGCTGCCGCTTTCAGATCCGACCAGCGGTCGCCGACCACATAGGAATGGGCAAGGTCAAGATCTAGCGCTACTGCCGCTTGCAGGAATAATCCAGGCTTGGGTTTCCGGCAATCACAGACGAGACGGAAGCGCTCTTCCTTGGCCTCTGGATGATGGGGACAAACATAAATGCCATCCACATGGGCTCCGGCTTTGGTCAACTCCTTGGTCATTTTGATATGCACCTCTTTCAGGAGAATCTCCGGGAAATATCCTCTGGCAAGACCAGACTGGTTGGAGATCACAACCACAGGAACCCCTTGCTCGTTTAGCAGGCGGATGGCGGCCGCAGCCCGTGGTAACATAATAAAACGAGAAATATGGTTGATGTAGCCCATCTGCTCGTTAATGGTACCATCTCTATCGAGAAACACGGCTGGGCGCATTGTTTTGCCTCTCTTGGGTATCGTTTAAAATATCAGTAATATCAAAATGCTGGCTGTAATGGGCGATGGTTATTTCGCAACGGTGCCTGAGTTTTCAAGCAATTTGCAAATTGCCGCATACACTTCATCCACCCCAATTTCCAACATACAGGCAAAATCCTTCCGGGGGCAATGGGTTTTCAGACATGGGCTGCAGGGCAGATTCTTGTTCACCACCTCCACGTTGGAGGCAAACGGTCCAGTAGCAACGGTATCGGTTGAGCCAAAAATTGCGACCAAGGGCGTGTTTTGGGCGGCAGCCACATGCATCAGACCAGAGTCGTTGGTAACAAAAACATTACACAGGCTAATCAAAGCCATGGCCTCCGCCAGAGTAGTCTTACCCGTTAAATCAAGAGCCTGCCCCAACGCTGCCGCACCAATCTCTGAAGCAGCCACGTTATCATCAGCCGTGCCAAAAATCAGCAAGGTAGCGCCCAACTCTTTAGTCAGATGTCTGGCCAGTTCGGCATATTTTTCTACCGTCCAGCGCTTGGCCGGTCCATAGGCAGCGCCGGGATTCAAACCAATCAACGGTCTGCTCGCATTATCAGCAAGAAAATTCGTGGCCCAAGTCATGGCGGAATCAGGCAAAGCAAGAAACAATTTCTGTAAGCCACACACCAGACCAAGATCTCTAAGCATCTCCTGATAATAATAAACCTGATGCCGCGCTTTTACACTTTCCCTGATGGTAACGCCATGGCTCAACAACAGGCCACGGCCATCCCTTCGGTATCCAACCCGAACCGGTATCCTGGCAAGCAAGGTCAGCAAAGCGGCAGAAAAGGCATTTTGTAAGAGGATGGCCAGATCAAAACGTTGTGCGGCAAGCTCTCGTCCCAGACGCCACATCCCGGCCAAACCTTTATGCCTGCCATTTTTTTCATAGAGCATGACTTTGTTTACGTGGGGACTGAACATAAAGATATCCGCCACCCAGGGGTATGCCAAGATAGTTATTTCAGCAGCGGGAAAATTTTCTCGAATGGTTCGCACCGCTGGAGTAGTCATAATGGCATCGCCGATCCAGTTGGTTGAACGGATAAGAATTTTTTTTGGCCGCAGATGAGCGATTGTTTTCGTCATGCCAATTTCTAAAATTCCTTGCCTGCGAGGTATTATCAAGCGAATAAACTGAAAACGGAAGGTTGAAGTGTATATGCGACCTTTGCTTGTTTTCCCTGAAGCGTCAAGTTTTTTTCTTAAGCTCAAACACGCATTTTACTCATTATGACACAAGCCACTTGTGCCAAATCGTTGCTATCTGACTGGGGTCCGGCCCGAAAATAATTGTCAGACAATCTCTTCTTCCTTGCAAAAAATCAATTCGGGTGGTAAAAAATTCAGGTTCTAAAAATAAACACACCTCTGCAAAAGCTCCTATGGTGCCCATAATTGGGTTGGAGCGATGGGGTGGAAGCCAGGCCGTTATTTAATATATGTAACGATTGACAAGTCGAGATCGGTATAAGTAGCCGAAATTAAATGTCAAAAATGTTACAGTTATTCTTTATAACGGCCTCAAAACCAAAACCAAAGGAGAAGTACCATGTCTTACGTTACCATGAAGGAAATGTTGGAGGCCGGCATGCATTTCGGCCATCAAACCCGTGGCTGGAATCCGAAAATGAAGCCGTATATCTTCGGCGCCCGCAACAAAATATATATCATTAACCTTGACAAAACCCTGCCCCTTTTTAATAAAGCCTACGAATTTATTGCCAAAACAGCGGCTAAGGGTGGCACTGTGCTTTTTGTCGGCACCAAACGCCAAGGCCAGGACATCATCAAGGAAGAGGCCGAGCGTTGCGGCATGTATTACATCAATAACCGCTGGTTGGGTGGTATGCTGACTAACCATCAGACCATCAAGAACAGTGTCGATCGTCTAAAAAAATACGAAGCCATGCAGGCAGACGGTACCATCAACCATTATCATAAAAAAGAAGCCCTTCAAATCCAGAAAGAGGCGGTCAAATTGGATCGCAACTTGGGCGGCATCAAAAATATGAAGGGATTGCCTGCCGCCATCTTTCTCATTGATCCGAAACGGGAAAAGATTGCCATCGAAGAAGCCAACCGCCTTGGTATTCCAGTTGTCGCGCTGATTGATACCAACTGTGATCCCAGGGGGATTGATTATCTTATCCCCGGCAACGATGATGCGATTCGGGCCATCAAACTGATCGCCTCAAAAATGGCGGATGCTGTTTTGAGCGGCCAGGAAAAGCTGGCCGCAGTTCATCAAGCCGCCACTGACAAGGATGTCGAAGCCCAGGCTGCGGCTGCAAAAGGCGACGCGTAAACCAGTATCTCTAATAAACGCCCCGCTTTGACTTCTGTGAGTCATGGCGGGAACTTCATCCCAGAGACGCTTTCAGATTACACAAGAACATGAAGAAGGTATACCCGTGAATATTACAAGTCAAATGGTAAAAGAACTCCGCGACAAAACCAACGCGGGCATGATGGATTGTAAAAAAGCTCTGACCGAAACCAGTGGCGATATGGAAAAGGCTATAGATCTGTTGCGACAGAAAGGTCTGGCTGTTGCCCAAAAACGGGCAGGCAGGGCAACCAGCGAAGGGGTGGTGGAAACATACATCCATGCCGGGGGTAAACTTGGGGTCATGGTTGAAGTAAACTGTGAGACCGATTTCGTTGCTAAAAACTCCGATTTTATCGGGTTTGCCAAAAATATTGCCATGCATGTGGCTGCTGCTAACCCGGTTTCTATTCGGCGTGAAGATGTCCCCGCAGATCTGGCAGAGCGCGAGCGTAACATTTACATCCAGCAGGCCATCGAATCAGGTAAGCCTGCCAACATCGCTGAGAAGATGGTGGATGGCAAGATGGATCGTTTCTTTGCCGAAAACTGTCTGCTGGAGCAAAAATTCGTCAAGAACCCCGATATTTCCATTCAAGATCTGCTCAACGAACTGGTAGCCAAGCTCGGCGAAAACATTGGGGTCAAACGTTTTTCCCGTTTTCAGGTTGGCGCATAAAACTACTTCCTCAATACCATGGATCATCCCTTGATAGTCCCTAATTATCAGAGAGTTCTTTTGAAACTGAGCGGCGAAGCCCTTATGGGTGACGCCGCTTTCGGTATCAGTACCAGCGTGCTTGAGTTTCTTGCCGCCGAGATCCAAACCCTCGTAGATCTTCAGGTGGAAATCGGTCTGGTCATTGGCGGAGGTAATATTTTCCGGGGGGTATCAGTTGCCTCTGCCGGAATGAATCGGGCTGCCGCTGACAACATGGGCATGCTGGCTACGGTCATCAATGCTCTGGCCTTACAGGACGCTCTCGAAAGCAAAGGCATTGCAGCCAGGGTTCTCTCCGCCATTCCCATGCTCACGGTTTGTGAACCATATTCCCAGCAAAAGGCTGTACATCATCTGCGCAAAGGCCGGGTGGTGATTTTCGGAGCTGGCACTGCAAACCCATATTTCACTACCGATACAGCTGCCGTGCTTCGTGGGCTGGAAATCAATGCCAATTTGATCTGCAAGGCCACCAGGGTAGATGGTGTTTACGACAAAGACCCACTAAAACATATTGACGCGGTAAAGTTTCCCCGACTCAGCTTCAGCGAGGTACTGCATCGACGTCTCATGGTTATGGATTCGGCGGCAATCTCTCTGGCTATGGACAACAACACCCCCATCATGGTTTTTGACATGAATATCCCCGGAAATATGAAAAAGGCTATCTGTGGAGAACAGATCGGCACGTTGATACAGGGAGAGGACAATGAATGAAATTATCGACGTCCTGACCGAAAAAATGACGGCAAACATTGAGGCTTTCAGACGCGATCTCACCAAGATTCGAACTGGTCGGGCTACCACTGCGTTGCTCGACGGGTTAAAGGTAATGGCCTACGGTTCGCCTATGCCGCTCAATCAGGTCGGCACCGTGACCATCCCTGAAAGCCGGATGCTGGTTATCCAGCCTTGGGATGCCAAACTTATTCCCGCCATCGAAAAGGCCATCTTTTCTTCGGATCTGGATCTTAATCCTTCCAACGATGGCAAGATGATCCGGATCAGCATCCCTCAGCTTACTGAGGAGAGGCGCCGTGATCTGGTCAAAAACGTCAAAAAAATAAGCGAGGAGCATCGGGTGGCTATGCGCAATCTGCGGCGTGAAGCTATTGATTCCTTGAAAAAACAGAAAAACAACAAGGAAATTCCGGAAGACGATTTCTTCAGGATGCAGGAAGATGCTCAACACGCCACCGACAGATTTATCAAACAGATCGATGATATCCTTGCTGAGAAAGAAAAAGAGGTCATGGCTGTGTAGGAACCGTTTTAACTCCTAATATCGCTATACCGCTCGTGATCTGTCAAGCTGTAACCTGCTGAAAAGAGAGAGTTTCTTCATGCCCAAGTTAGACACCGCCGCCCTGCCCCGTCATATTGCCATTATTATGGATGGCAATGGACGGTGGGCCGAGCAGCGGGGCAAACCGCGTATAGTGGGTCATCGGGGCGGGGTTGAATCCGTGCAGGAGATAGTGCGCACCACTCGGGAACTTGGCATCGGTGTGCTTACCCTTTATGCTTTCTCCACGGAAAACTGGAAACGCCCGCCACTGGAGGTCCAGGCCCTTATGGGGTTGTTGAAGACTTTTCTGGAAAGTGAATTGTCCACCATGGCCCAAAATAATGTAAGTTTACGCTGCTTGGGGCAGAAAGATCGCATCCCCTTGGAAGTCCGTAAGGTTATGGAACAGGTGATCAAAGAAACAGCAAGTAATTCAGGAATGATCCTCAATCTTGCCTTGAGCTATGGCGGCAGGGATGAAATCATTCAAGCCGTACAGCAAATTGCCAGAGAATGTGTGGACGGAGCTATAAGCCCCGAGGCGATTGATCAGGCCGTTCTGGAGCAGCACTTGTACACGGCTGGCCTGCCGGATCCAGATCTAATGATCCGCACCGGAGGGGAAACACGTCTTAGTAATTTTCTGCTCTGGCAGGCCTCCTATGCTGAACTCTATTTCACCAAGATTCTCTGGCCAGATTTCAGAAAAAATGATCTGCTGCATGCCATCTCTGACTTTCAGAAACGACAACGGCGTTTTGGCAAAACAGGCACACAGGCGGAACAGACACACGACTATTGATCTTAGGCTGCAAGGATGGGCTTATAGTAGGATTAGCATGAAACGACATATTACCGGTATTCTGGCTTTGACTGTCTGGTTGCTCCTGCTTTTCTGGGGGCCATTTTCGTTTTTTGTACTAACAATCACCGCCTTAACCGGTGTGGCGTTGTACGAATACTTCACCATTGTTTTACCCGCCCTTAGCCAACGGGCCAAAGTGCCCCTTATCATTTTTGGGCTGTTACCTGTGCTTGGCGCTTATTTAGGCGAAGTTACCGGCGTGCTATGTGGCCTTAGTCTTGCTCTGGTTGCTCTTTTGCTCCACACCCTTTCCAGTTACACCAAGCTTGCTCAGCCCTACGAAGTTATCAGCCGTGGAGGCTTTGCCTATCTCTATCTTGGTTTATGTAATGCTCATTTGCTTCTGCTCATGGCACTACCGCAGGGTCGAATCTGGCTGCTATTGCTCACTGCCATTACTGTAGCCTCCGACACCGCCGCCTTTTACACCGGCAGTAAATTTGGCAGACATAAACTCTCTCCCGCCATCAGTCCCAGCAAAACCTGGGAAGGCTTTGCTGGGGGACTGGCTGGAAGCCTGGCTGCCGCCCTTCTTGTCTGGCATTTTTTTCTGCCAGAGCAAGGCTTGTTCTGGATAAGCTTCCTTGTCCTCTCGCTTAGCTGTCTCGGTGCGGCGGGTGATCTTTCTGAATCTGTCATCAAACGAGCCTTTGGCGTGAAGGATTCCGGCAGTCTTCTGCCAGGGCATGGTGGACTGCTGGACCGCATTGATTCCCTGCTCCTCACTACGCCGGTACTCTATTACTTGTTATATCTTAAAGCATGAAAAATATTTCTCTGCTTGGTTCAACAGGCTCTATTGGCCGCAATGTTTTGGAGGTGGTTCGTCAGTTTCCCGGACGTTTCCGCATCGTGGGGCTGGCCGCTGGTACTAATAGCAGACTATTGCGCGAACAGATCGAGGCCTTTAATCCAGAACTGGTCTCCATCGGGGATGCAAAACTGGCGGGCGAACTTGTACAGAGTCTACCCCCTGGTTGGTCTGAAAAAATCCAGACCGGTACTGCTGGCAATGTGACGGTTGCCACCCTTCCCGGCGTAGATACAGTTGTCTCCGCCATTGTGGGCGCCGCCGGGCTAACACCCACCCTGGCCGCCATCGAGGCAGGGAAAAATATCGCCCTGGCCAATAAGGAAACCCTGGTCATGGCCGGGCACCTGGTTATGGAGGCAGTCAAACGCTACAAAGTAACACTACTTCCCATTGACAGCGAACATAGTGCTATTGCCCAGGCGTTGGAGGCAGGAAAGAGAACGGATGTCAGTAAGCTCATCCTTACTGCTTCCGGTGGCCCGTTTCGTAATTTTGCCGACCTTGAGCTCTGGGCGGTTACCCCGGAACAGGCCTTGGCCCACCCAAATTGGGAAATGGGCAAAAAGATCTCCATCGATTCTGCCACCCTAATGAATAAAGGTCTGGAAGTCATCGAGGCCCGCTGGCTATTTAACATCGCGATTGAGGACATTGAGGTACTTATTCACCCGCAAAGTATTGTTCATTCCATGGTGGAATATGTTGATGGCTCGGTGGTCGCCCAGTTGGGTGTTCCAGATATGCGTATTCCCATCGCCTATGCTCTGTCCTACCCGGAACGTCTGCGGATGAATCTGCCTCGTCTGAATCTGGCGCAGGCCTCTGATTTAAGCTTTTCTCGCCCTGATTTTGAGAAATTCCCCGCCCTGAAACTGGCCTATCAGGTGTGTAAACGGGGAGGTAGTCTGCCTGCCGTGCTCAATGCCGCCAACGAAGTTGCAGTTGAAGCCTTTCTTGCGGGCGGCATCCGCTTTCCGGAAATCGCTTTGGTGGTTGCCGAAACAGTAAACCGTCTGCCCAGTGAAGAAGCGACCAGTCTTACCGCAATCCTTGATGCTGACCTTGCCGCCCGGATGCAGGCAGCCTCAATCATTGAGGCCCTGCACATACAGGCCCAACAGCGCCTTGGTAAAGACGTCCTCAGTCCGGAACTGCCACCAGGCCGCACAACCTTAACCATTGAAAGAAATAAAACATGAATTCTATCTTTGCTTTTATCCTTGTCCTTGGACCTCTGATCTTTATTCACGAATTCGGCCATTTTCTTTGTGCCAAGCTTTTTGGCATTAGGGTTCTCAAATTCTCCCTGGGGTTCGGCCCCAAGGTGTTTGGCCGGACCTTCGGCGACACCGAATACCTGATAAGCGCTTTCCCTCTTGGTGGTTACGTGAAGATGTACGGTGAGAGTCTCACTGATGAAGTGGATCGCGGCCAGGAAGGATTTTCTTTTTCTCACAAGGCGATCTGGCAGCGTTGTCTGGTGGTCTTTGCCGGGCCGTTTTTTAATCTTGTTTTCGCAGTCCTGCTTTTTTCCATCATCTTTGCGGTCATGGGTATTTCCCAGCCGGTTAAAGAGGCGAGAATAGGCGCCGTCACCATAGATTCTCCGGCGGCCAAGGCTGGGCTCGCACCAAACGATCTTATCTTGAGCATCAATGGCACTCCGGTCCAGCAGTGGACGGATGTCGCCTCTCTCATCAGGCTCAGCGCTGGAAATCCGGCTACCCTCACAGTTCAGCGTGGTGACCAGACCCTGACCATTATTGGACAACCAAAGATGGAACAGGATAAGAACATCTTCGGTGAGATAATTGACACCCGTTACATGCTTGGCATCCGGGTCGCCGATGAACTGATCCGTATTTCTCCTATGGCAGCGTTGCAAGCCGGTACGCTGCACACCTGGGCGCTGATCAAGATTACCCTGTTGGGCATTGTCAAGATTATCCAGAAGGTAGTTCCGGCCAGTGAGTTGGGCGGCCCCATCCGTATCGCCCAGATAGCCGGGCAGCAAATGGCCGCTGGCTGGGTTAACCTGCTGCATTTTGCCGGACTCCTCAGCGTCAGTCTCGGGGTGTTAAATCTTTTCCCAATCCCTATCCTTGATGGCGGGCATCTCGTCTTTTTTGGCGTTGAGGCCCTCCGGCGCAAGCCACTGAGCGTGGAAACCAGAGAACGACTTCAGATGGTCGGTATGGTTCTGCTTGTTTCTCTGATGCTCTTTGTTTTCTACAACGATTTTCTTTTCCTCGGTAATAGGGGCTGAGGCAGTCAATGCCCCCTCCCACTACTCCCTTCGTTATTCTGGCCTTAGAAACGGCGACCACTTGCGGCAGTCTGGCCCTGGTCGCAGAAGGGCGCTGTCTTGCCGAGTATTCCCTCAACAGCTCCACTACCCACTCCCGCCGCTTACTGGCCGGGATACACTGGCTCCTTGCCCAATGTGACCTGAGCTGGTCTCAGATTGCCGCTATTGCCGTCGGTCTTGGTCCAGGAAGTTTTACTGGTCTGCGCATCGCCTTGAGCACAGCCAAGGGTTTATGTATGGCCACAGAAAAGCCCCTTATCGGGGTGTCCACCCTGACCGGACTCGCCAGCCAGTTTCCTTTTTACCCCCTGCCCATCTGCCCGGTGGTTGATGCCCGCAAAAACGAGATCTATACCGCTCTGTATCGTTGTAATCAACAAGGGTTGCTGGAAAAAACCACTGAAGACATGGTGATAAATCCCCGACGTTTGCCAGAATTTATTAACGGCCCTACCCTGCTGGTGGGCGACGGGCTGCCTCTGTATGGCCTTATCCTAAAGGAATTACTGGGAGAATCCGCCCGGTTTGCCCCGCCAGAAGTCTGTTTTGCCCGGGCAGCGGGTATTGGTTTTGCAGCCTGGCATCTTTTCCGGCAGGGTTCTTTTTTAAATCCAGCAACAGCTGTGCCCATTTACGTCCGCGCCTCGGACGCGGAATTGCAGTTTAAAAAGCAGAATGAAGAATCCTAACTACTGACTCCTGATTCCTAACGCCTGTTCATGATCCGCTTCTTGCGAAAAACAACTGTATCGCATATGATGCACTAAAGATCCAAGCTCATAAAATTCCACCGCTGTAAGGCTTCTTTCATATGAATACTGTCTTGATTGTTGACGATGAGCCAAACTACCTGATAATCCTTTCTGAACTGCTCCGTGAAGAAGGTCTGGAAATCTTTACCGCCAAAAATGGAGAAGAGGCTCTTGAAATCCTGGGCGAGACCGACATTGACCTGGTGATTACCGATATGCTCATGCCAGGGCTTGATGGTCAGGGATTGCTCAAGGCATCTAAAGCTCTAAACCCGGATCTACCCGTCATTATGATCACCGCCTTTGGAGAAGTGGAAATGGCGGTGGCTGCCATGAAAGCCGGGGCCTTCAACTATCTTACCAAACCTTTCAATAATGATGAGTTGGTGCTGAATACCCACAAGGCGTTAGAGCATTACTCATTGCTCCGTGAAAACATGCGACTGCGGGAGGAAATGCGCTTTCGCACCTCTTTTGCCAACATGGTTGGTAAGAACCAGAAGATGCAAGCCGTCTTCAATCTCATTGAAAAGGTGGCGCCAACCTCGACTTCGGTTTTGATCACCGGTGAATCCGGCACCGGCAAGGAACTGGTAGCCAGGGCCATCCATTGTCTCGGCCCCAGGGAAAAGGCTCCGTTTATTTCCCTTAACTGCGCGGGCCTCCCGGAAAATCTATTGGAGAGCGAACTCTTCGGCCACGAAAAAGGCGCTTTTACCGGCGCTATAGCCTTGCGCAAAGGTCGCTTTGAACTGGCCGACACCGGCAGTCTGTTTCTCGACGAGATTGGCGAGATGGCCATGCCGCTTCAGGCCAAGATACTACGCGTTCTCCAGGAACGCAGCTTTGAGCGGGTTGGCGGTAGCCAAACCCTGCGGGTTGATGTGCGGATCATCGCTGCGACCAACAGGGATCTCAAGGATGAAGTGGACAAAGGACATTTTAGGGAAGATCTCTATTACCGGCTCAATGTGCTTCACATCCACCTTCCCCCCTTGCGGGAGCGCACTGATGATATCCCCATGCTGGTTGCCCATTTTGTCAGTAAATATGCCGGACAGCTCAACAAGCCCAAGTTGGAGATTGCCACAGAAACTGTACGGTTTCTCACAACCCTGCCTTGGGAGGGTAATATCCGGGAACTGGAAAACACTATCGAACGGGCGGCAATTCTCTGTAGCAGGAATATGATTCGTCCAGAAGATGTACAGCCTGATACCTCCTCCAGCAAAGAGCCATTGCAATGGCTGCATGGTTTTGATCTGGAGCAGGCTATTCCTGCCGACACTCCCCTGCCGGACGTGCTTGACGGCATCGAAAAGAAAATGCTCCTCTCTGCCTTGAACAAGGCGAACTATGTGCAGACAAAAGCGGCAGATACCTTGGGGATCACCAAGAGTCTGCTTCAGTATAAAATGAAAAAACACGGCGTCCTGAAACGTTAAAGCTGAGTTGAGCAGCTTGCCTGTTCAAACGAAACTTATGCTCTTTTTGGGTGAAACATCCAACTATGTCATGGTCTGCTAATGAGCTTTTCCTGTAAAAATTACGACTATAACAACGACAAATGTCTGATGCTTAAGCAAGACTGCATTCCCGGTCGACCTGGGTGTGTGCTTGAAGGCCGGGTAACTTTGAGTGAAGCGCTCACTGACCGGATCAAAGGACTGGAGCAACAAAAAATCTCCTGCAAAACAGACAAGAAATAACAGCCACATGCAAAATGACACCAGGGTGGCAATTGTAGGTTGTGGCCCGGCCGGGCTTATGGCCGCAACCGTCTTAAGCGCGGCTGGTCTTGCGGTGGACATCTTCGACGCCAAGGGTTCAGCTGGTTGCAAGTTCTTGATTGCCGGTCGCGGCGGACTTAATATTACCCATTCGGAACCAGTAGAGACTTTTGTAAACCGGTATGGAGACAACGCCGGAATATTCAAAAAAATTCTTGCCGGTTTTTCCCCTGACGACCTTCGCGCCTGGTTGCGCAAACTGGGGGTAGAAACCTTTGTTGGTTCCAGCGGCCGAGTATTCCCCAAAGAAATCAAAGCCCCAGATATTCTTAAAATATTAATCGAGGCCCTGAGCAGGTCTGGTGTCGTTTTCCACTACCGACATCGCTGGCAGGGGTTTTCCCAGGCAGGCTTCCCGCTTTTTCTTGCCGAAAGTGGTGAACTCCTTGAATTCCCTGCCAAGACCTTGCTTCTTGCTCTGGGCGGAGCGAGCTGGCCCCAAACTGGCTCAGATGGAAGCTGGGCCACTCTCCTCAGCGCAAAAGGCATCCACCTTGAACCATTCAGACCAGCAAACTGTGGGCTTGAAGTAGCGTGGTCGGAGCATTTCCGAAGCCGTTTCAGCGGCAAACCCCTGAAAAATGTTCTGCTCCGTTGCGGCGATCAGCAGGCAAACGGCGATGTGATGATCACCGATTATGGTCTGGAAGGAGGACCGGTCTATACCTTAAGCTCCGTCATGCGCGAGCTGCTGAAGAAAAATAGTCCCGCTTCTCTTTTTCTCGATCTCAAACGTGATCTTTCGCTGGAATACATTCTGGAAAAATTTAGCGCTTACGGGCGTAGCAAAGAGAGTCTTGCCAATTTTTTGCGTAAAACTATACACCTAACCGGGCCAGCTTATTCGCTGCTTCGCGAAATCTGCTCCCCGGAAGAGCTGAAAAAACCAGCGGTTCTTGCCGGACAATTAAAGAATCTTCGGATCCCCATAAACAACACCAGACCTCTGGCCGAGGCAATTTCTTCCGCCGGGGGCATAACCTTTCCGGAGGTTAATGATGACCTCATGCTCCACAAACTGCCAGGGGTATTTGTAGCCGGAGAGATGCTGGACTGGGAAGCACCTACCGGCGGCTACCTGCTGCAGGGGGCCTTCAGCACTGGATACCTTGCCGCCCAGGGCTTGCGAAAATGGCTGGGTAAACAAGCAAATTCTTTACAAGGAAATTAAGTATGAAAATTACGATTACCTACTGCAGACAATGAAACTATCTGCCACGTGCTTCCAGGCTGGAAGCCGAGTTAAGGAGACAATTTGTCGCCGAGGTTGAACTTGTTCCTGGCGCAGGCGGCATCTACGAGATCAAGGTTGATGGCGGCCAGATTTTTTCAAAACACATAGCCGGTCGTTTTGCAGAGCCTGAAGAAATCATCAGCCTGATACAGCAGCAGCAAACACTGCCGCACCTTACAAAATCATAGTTACAAGGCGTGTAAACGTTCAGCAGCACCACA
>DOZO01000058.1 GCA_003517965.1 Desulfobulbaceae bacterium | reverse complement strand
CTTGAAACAGCGAGGAGCCGATTTTTTCCACGAATCCGTCGGGATAAAACTGGCCAGGGCCTGAGCAGGGGCAAAGGGATTGACGATCTCCTCGTTGGCGGTGAGCGCGGCTTTGCCATAAAATTCCCGCACTGTGGCATGGCCATCGGCCAGGGAGATCACGCAATTGCAATGGGTGAGAGCCACCTCCCCGCCATCCGGGCAGTCGTGACGCACCTCGCCCATTCGCAGCAGAATCTCGGCCTTGGCTCGGATGGGATATTGGTGGGCCTGGCGACTGATCAGCCAGAGAGCCAGGCCATTGTAAAGCTCCACATATGGATCGTGCCCGACCAGGGTGCCGCTGGCCAGATAGCTGTGGTCCAGATCGCCGCCGCCCACCAGAAAGCGTAAGGGATTGGCCTGATAGTCAGCGCTGTCAATCAGTGACGTCTGCCGGATCTTTTCCAGAATCGGGCTGTGCCGCCAAACTGCCGCCAGACCGTCGCTTAAGGGGCCGCAAGCCAGCTCGGTGATGCCGATCAAGGCGGGAGAGGGGTAGATTACCCCGTCCGGCCCAATGGCCAGCGACTCCCAGGCCGTGTTGGAAAGATCGTGCTTAGTGCCTGGAGTGCTGAATATCTGGCTGCGCAGGGATTCCACGTTGTCGAGGCGCACCCCCATTTTCTCAGCCATTTCCTGGGCTCGGATCAACTCGGGAAGGATCAGGGCTGGGGCAACGAACTGCGCTAAGCTGCCCTTGCCCCGGACAAAATGCCAGAGAAGGTGGATGTTGGTGATCCCCTGGTCGGCAGCAAAGGCGACAATTTCGGCCAATTTGCCCACATTGGCCCGGTTCACCGCCACCGACAGGGTGAGGGGAAAACCCATTTCCTTAAGCAACCCCAGGCTTTCCAGCAGCCCGGCAAAAGAGCCTTTTCCCCGCTGCGCCTCATGCTGCTCCGCCAGACCATCCAGGCTGAGCTGCAAGTGGAACTGTTCCCTGGGCAGGGCCAGCAGCTCGGTAAGGTGCTCCCGGATCAGCAGCCCATTGCTCAATACCACCACATGAATCTTGGGATCAACAAGCAACTCCGCTACCATCGCGACAAAACCCGGATAAACAAAGGGCTCGCCCCCGGTGAAATAAAAGATGGTGCAGCCCAGGGCTCTGGCCTCGGCGATCCCCTGGGCCAGGGCTTCCGGAGCAAGGGTGGCGGCCTGGGCCGGGGAGGAGGCAAAAAGGCAATGGCGACAGGACAGATTGCAGCGATCGGTGAGATGAAACCAGCATTCCTTCAGGCTGGTCAGGGTGAGCAGCGGGTGACGGCCTGGGTATAAAGAGGCGGGGTCGGCGGCAAGCTGGGAGACAAGCCGTTGGGCCGTGAGCATCCGGCCACTACCTGGTTCTTTCTCTTGTTGCAACTCCTGGAACAGACAGTCAGCCTCGTGATCCGGCACGAACCAGTCAGGCCTTTCCGGCTGTACATAAACCGGGGTTCCATTCTGCTCCAAGCGTTGCCATTCTTCAAACATGCAAAATTCTCCTGGGAATTTCTTTTTCTTCACACCTCTTGCAAAGGGTTTGCAAGGTACCTCACCAGGATGGTGGATGCAATTATTTCTGCTCGCAAGCCTTACCCTGATAGCGGAAAAAAAACTTGAGCGCCTTGCGCACGGGTTCGGAGAATATCTTGCGGGAAAAAACCGACCCCACCACCCTTTTGTTGATCTCGCCAAGGGTTGGGTAGGGATGAATGGCCGAGGCAATTTTCGACAATCCCACCCCGCCGTTCATGATCGCCACCCATTCGCTCAAAAGATCGCCGGCCTGGGGGCCCAGAATCTGGATGCCCAGTGGCTTTTCCTTTTTGTCCAGCAGCAGTTTGATAAGCCCGACACCTTCCCCCTCGGCAAGAGCGCGGTCGTTGCCGCTGAATTCTTCTTGCCACACCGAATACTCGATCCCGGCCTTGCGGACGCTTTTTTCATTCATGCCGATGCTGGCCAGTTCGGGATGGGTATAGGTACACCAGGGCACATGGGTGTAGTCGGCTTTTCTGGGCAGATGAAAGATGGCATTGCTTAGGACAACCCCGCCTTCATAGCCGGCCACATGGGTGAACTGATAGCCGCCGCTGACATCTCCCGCGGCATAGATATGCCTGTGGTTGGTTCTGAGCCGTTGATCCACCTTGATCCCTTGGTGATCGAAAGGGATGTCGATTTTTCCAAGGCCCAGGCCTGCCACATTGGGCGAACGGCCAAGGGCCACCAGCAGCGCCTCGGCCTTTAGGGTTCTGGTCTCGCCGGCCTCATTCTTGATCACCACTTCCCGTTCACGACCAAGATCGCCGACCCGGAGCACCGCAGTGTTCAGAACAAAGGCAACCCCTTCTTTTTCCAGCTCCTGCTGGACAAGGTCCGCCATTTCCTTGTCTTCTTTGCTCAGAATCTGGCCGCTGCGCTGGATCACCGTTACCTGGGAACCAAGTCGGCAGAAGGCCTGGGCCATTTCAACGGCGATGGGGCCGGCGCCCAGAATGATCATGGAGCCGGGGAGTTTCTCCAGAGAAAAGATCTCCCGGTTGGTCAGATAAGATGTCTTGTCGAGTCCCTCGATCGGCGGGACCAAGGCAAAGGAGCCGGTGGCGATCACCCAGGCGCGGGCGGAGGTGGTTTTGCCGTTCAAGCGGATGGCATGTTCGTCGGTGAACTCAGGGGCACCGAATGAGACTTTGGCGCCCAGTTTACAGAACCGCTCCACCGAGTCATGCTTCTGGATAATGTCGATCACTGCTTTGATCCGGGCCGAAATCTCCTTGAAATCCACCGGCGGCGGGGTTATGGCCGGAAGGCCGAATTTTGGCCCGTTTTTCATGAGATGATAGACATGGGCGGTCTTGATCAGGGTTTTGCTGGGCACGCAGCCGAAATGGAGACAATCGCCGCCCAGGGCCTCCTCTTTTTCGATAAGCAGGGTTTTCGCCCCAAGCTGGGCAGCGCCGGACGCGACGGTGAGTCCTGCCGCGCCCCCGCCGATAATACCGATATCGTAATCATAGTTCGCCATGCCACACCTCCTTTTTTAGCGTTGGAATTTAGTTTGATAAAGCCATAGAAGTTTTTTCACCGTGATCGGGAAGAGGCCAAGAAACACAAAGGAAAGCAAAAGCCCCGGCGACATGATCCCGGCCAGGGAGTCAATCTTTGCTAATTCCTTGCCCGCGTTGACAAAGACGATGGTGCCTGCCAGCATCCCGACCTGGGACACCCAGAAAAAGGTGACGAGCGGCATCCGGGTCAGGCCCATTGCCGCGTTGATGACAAAGAAAGGGAAGATCGGCACCAGGCGGAGGGAAAAAAGATAAAAGGCCCCCTCCCGTTCGATGCCGTCATTGATGGTTGCAAGCCGAGCGCCAAATTTACTCTGCACCCATTCCCGCAACAGGAAACGGGAAACCAGACAGGCCAGGGTGGCCCCGATGGTGCTGGCAAAGGAGACCGCCACCGTGCCCACCGCCAGACCGAACAGGGCGCCGCCCGCCAGGGTGAGAACGACAGCCCCAGGCAGCGACAGGGCGGTGACAGCGATATAGATCCCCATGTAAGCGGCGACAACGGCCAGGCGGTGTTCCTGGTAGAGAAGTTGAAATTTTTCCTGCGAGTCCTTCAGGTAAGCAAGGGTAAGATACTGCCCCAGGTCAAAATATCTGAAAGCGGTGACTCCGAGAATGATGACGCCGAGGATGAGGATCTTGTTGAGGGTTTTCGTATTGTTAGCCATGGATGCCTCTTTTCAGCTCAAACAGTATATGTTGACGACGACACCTTGCCGCCGCTGCCACTCCAATCGGTATGGAAAAATTCCCCCCTTGGCCGGTCAAGCCGTTCATAGGTGTGGGCGCCGAAATAATCACGCTGGGCCTGCAGCAGGTTAGCGGGCAAGCGGGCGCTGCGATAGCCGTCATAAAAGGCCAGCGCTGCAGAAAAGGCTGGGGCCGGAATCCCTAACTCGACCGCCTTGGCTACAATTTTACGCCAACCAGCCTGGGCGGCATGGATCTTCTGTTGAAAAAAGTTGTCAAGCAAGAGATTCTCCAGGGCAGGATTCGCGGCAAAGGCCTGTTTGATATCGCCGAGAAAGGCGCTGCGGATAATGCAGCCGCCGCGCCACATGAGAGCGATGCTGCCGTAATTTAGTTTCCAGCCGTATTCCTCGGCCGCGTGGCGCATGAGCATATAGCCTTGGGCGTAGGAGATGATTTTTGAAGCATACAGGGCATCGCGCAGATATCCTACGAATTCGTGGGAGTCACCGGAAAACTTGCTCATCGGGCCTTCAAGAACACCGGCAGCCTTTTCCCGTTCCTCCTGCATTGCCGACAAGCAACGGGCAAACACCGCCTCGCCGATCAGGGTAAGTGGCACGCCTAAATCAAGGGCGTTGATCACTGTCCATTTGCCGGTGCCTTTCTGCCCGGCGGCATCGAGGATTTTTCCCACCAGGGGAGACTCGTCCGCATCCTTGAAGCCAAGAATGTCAGTGGTGATCTCAACCAGATACGAGTCGAGCTCCCCCTTGTTCCATTGCGCAAACACCGACTGCATCTCCGTTTCGTCCAGCCTGAGGCCGCGACGCATGAAATCATAGGCCTCGCAGATTAGTTGCATGTCGCCATATTCGATGCCGTTATGCACCATCTTGACGAAATGGCCGGCCCCGTCTTCTCCGACCCAATCGCAACAAGGCGCGCCATCGACCTTGGCGGCAATGGTCTGCAAGATATCCTTGACCCGCGGCCAGGCCGCAGAATTGCCGCCCGGCATAATGGACGGCCCCCGGCGCGCTCCCTCCTCGCCCCCGGAGATCCCGGTCCCGACAAAGAGGATGCCCTTATCGGCCAGGGCCTTGGTGCGGCGGTTGGTATCGGCATAGAGGGAGTTGCCCCCGTCGATAATAATGTCGTCACGATCCAGGTGCGGTAGCAGCAAATCGATAAAGGAATCCACCACTGGCCCGGCTTTGACCATCAGCATGACCCGGCGTGGCTTTTTGAGCGCGCCAAGCAACTCTTCGAGGGAATGGGTGCCGATAATCTTCGTCTCCGTGGCCGGACCGCTCAAAAACTCATCGACCGTTGCGGTCGTCCGGTTGAAGACTGCCACCGTAAACCCATGGTCGTTCATGTTCAGGGCCAGGTTCTGGCCCATGACCGCGAGACCGATCAGACCGATATCCGCTTGTGGCATTGGCTTTTCTCCTTATATTTGTGCGCAACGAACCATGAATCAGCGAGAAGCTTTCGTGGATCATTGCGCAGTACTCGCAGCGATTGATCAGGGAGACAGCCTCCCTCATTTCCGGCTATGGGGCAAGCCACTGTCTGCCATCCTTTGTAAGCCGCCGATCCCATGCGACCGGACCCCAGCTGCCAGCCGGATACGTCTCCAGTCCGTCCTGATTGCCGCCCAGGTTAATTCCCGCGCACGCAGAATTTTGCAGCGCCGGAGTAAGTAACCTCCACGACGCTTGCACCCCGTCTTTTCGCCAGTACAAACTCTGATCCCCCCGGCCCGGTGTTCAACCCCAAGCGACTCGGCGACGGTGATCTGCACCTGATCGATGTAAGTACTGTTCCAGGCCGGTTCAAAAATCGGATTGGCAAAGCGAAACATCAGAATATTCTGCACCGTCTCCTTGCCCAGATAATGGTCGATCCGATATAACTGCTCTTCGGCAAGATGCTCAAGCAGGGCGTTGTTCAACCCTTTCGCGCTTTCGAAATCCCGACCGAATGGTTTTTCCACGATTACCCGCTGAAAGGGCGCCTCATCCTGATGTCTTTTCACCAGCCCATTTGTGCCCAAAGCGGCCACGATATCGGCATAAAGCGGCGGGCGGGGTCGCGATATGAAAAACTAGATTGCCGCCCGTGGCAAAGGCGGCGTCCAGTATCTCCGTTTTCGCCTTCAACGCCTTAAAGCCGTCATCCTGGTCATAGCCGCCGGAGACATAAAAACACTTTTTGGCAAACTCCTCGATTTCGTTTTCGGGAATACTGCCATCCACCTGGCGGATGGCCTCCCGCACCTTGATCCTGAAAGCGGCATCGTCCATCGCGGAACGGGCATAGCCGATGACGAAAAATTCCGCGGCCACCCTTTTTGTCCGGCACAGAGAAAAAACCGAGGGCAAGAGCTTCCGCCGGCTAAGGTCACCGGAGGTGCCAAAGATCACGTAGCCGCACCTGCCGTCGCTCACCCATTCGCACGATTCGCTGTTGTTTTGGCTCAATATGACTTCCATCTGGGGTTCCTGTTTTGCTTTCCTTTGCTATTTTGCTCTGATAGCATTGAGGCGAGTCATCGTTCCTTCACATCCCCTGGAGGCACAGGCGAAAACCTTTCTCGGGTAAGCTCCCAGAACAGCAGGCAGAGAAACGGCAAATATTCAAGCGCCATCAGCCAAGACCTATTCTCCCAGTTGCCCGTTGCCCGATACCAGTAGACCACGAGATTGCTTAGGTTGGAAAATCCGAGCAGGGTAAATACCGACACCGACCACCTGAGCACCAACAATGCTGCGAGCCAGGTGAGATACCAGGGGTGGACGACCGGTGAAAAGAGCGCGAAACAAAAAAAGGTAAGGAAGACTTTTTCGAGAATCGACCTCTTCAGCAAAAAAATCCAAACCAAACAACAAGCGAAAAGAACAGTGCTGGCCATATGCGCAGCGGCGCTTGATTTCAGCAGGGGCCGCATCACACTGTAAAACAACCCGTTGAAGGAAAATGACGAATTAAAGAGCACAACCGATTCGAAGAGTCCTCCGGAAGAATGTTGCCAATAGCATAAATACCCTGCGGCCAGCAGCACAATCGGGATGCCGGGAAGCCAAGCCCGCTTTAGGCGCAGACCCCTCTCGAACAACACGGGCAAGAGAAAAAGTGGGTAGAGCTTTGCCAGCCCGCCGAAACCGAGCGCGACCCCTGCCTGGTTATCCTTGGCGTTGTGCAGGAAGAGTAGAAAGAGCAACATAAAGGGGATGCCCAAGGCGTCGATATGGCCATCGAGCGCAAAGTACATGATCGGTAACGGCGACCAGGCGTAGAGCAGCAAGGCCTCAGGATTCCTCTTGAAACGCGCCAACAACAGCCAAAGCAGGGCGATGGTGCTGAGATCGCAGACGACCAGCAGGGCCTTGAGCCCCACTGTCGAGTCACCAAACAGCAGGTGCGACAGGAGAAAAAGCCCCTGCGCCAACGGCGGATAGATCGTCCGCAGCTGAGGATGATTGATCTTTGCTGATAGATCGCCGTTTTCGAGGGCGGCCAGGGTGGCATCGGTCGGGGCGTATTGGTAGGGATTGATCCCCGCTGCCGCCACCTTGCCATCCCACAGGTAGCGGTAGATATCGTCCGAGGCAACGGGGACATGCGGCAGCAAGGTCAGCCGAAAGAGCAGCGCAAAACCGATAATCAACCAGAGACGACGATGGCGATGGGCCTTTTGGCAGGCCTCCTGTTTTTCACCCCGGTTCACATGAACAATATAGGCGAGAAGGGCATAGGCTCCCGCGTTTACGGCTATGAACGTCGCAATTGAAGGCAGGAGGTCCGCGCACAAGAAAAGACTCAAGTACAATGCCTCAAGAATGACTCCAAAGAGAATGAGATGGCGGGTAGGCATTCAGACCTTCACGACAAGGTATTTGAAGATAGTGTAGAGAATTTTCACTGAAGCACCCGCGGTGCCGAGAACCGTCCCGGTCACTTTTGATGTGCCAATCCGTTTTCGATAACGGACCGGTACTTCCGTGCACTTAAGTTTGAGCTTGGCGGCCTTGATCTGCATCTCGACAGTCCAGCCGAAGGTGGGATCAAACATTTTCATGTGCTGCAAGGCCTCGACCGTCACCGCCCGGAATGGCCCGAGATCGGTGAAGCGGTAGCCCCAGAAGAGACGCATCAGGGTGCAGGCCAGCCAATTGCCGAACACGGCCTGCGGCAGCATCGCACCTCGCTCGCGGCGGCCGATCATCCGTGAGCCGATGACCATATCGTATTCCAGGTCAAGGATTGGCCGTACCAGCTCCGGCAAATCTTCCGGGTAGTCGCTGAAGTCGCCATCCAGGAAGACGATAACCTCCGCATCATGATCGATGGCATGCCGGATGCCGGTCAGGCAGGCGGTGCCATAGCCTTTTTTTAGTTCCGAGAGCACCGTGGCTCCCGAGGTTCGCGCAATAGTTGCGGTGTTGTCCGTCGAACCGTTGTCGACCACGATAATCTCTGCAACCAGCGGCCGTGGAATGGCCTGGATAACCAGACCAATGGAAAACGCCTCGTTGAGCGCCGGGATGACCACCGCAACATAGGGATGCCCGCCGAACTTTTGGCCCGGCGGTACAGTCTTTAATTGATTGCCCTCACCCATGCCTATACCTTGTCAATATGGAGAAAGATATTCGGTGCCGGAGTTTTAGTCTGCGGCATTGACATTCCAGTCATACTCATAGCGGAGGCCTTTGTTATACGATCGTACCGTATCAATCAGCTTGCCCTTTGCGCCTTGGGCCTTCCCCACTTGATCGAGATACGGCAGGAGATGGCGAATCACCCCCTGTTCGGTGTCGCCAAAATCTACCTGGAACCACTTGTAGATATTTGAGACCTGTAACTTGCCATCCACCATCCCCACGCCACGGGGGTGATTGATATAATCGGTTGCCCCCTTGACCAGGAGTTGTTCCAGGTTGGCGGCGGTATAGGCTTGCGGTTGCAGATTCGGGCAGCCGAGGCTGGCGCAGTTCAGAGCGTAATGCAGCCGGTTGTCGCGGTAGATTGGCCTGAGTATCCGATGCTCGATGTCATTTAAGCTGACCTCTTCTCCTTTAATCTTCAAGAGCTTGGCATCCCATGGCCCCCGACTGAACATCCCCTGCGAGATATTGATGTCCATGATACTTTTCACCGGATAATGATCCAGGATAACCTGCACGGTAAGGGCGTTGTAGAGGTTGATCCAGTAGGCCTTCTGCTCGTTTTGGTTTAAGGAAGAGACGTTGACTGTTTGCAGGCGCTCCAGATAGGATTTGAGGGCCTGGCGATCGGCCGCCGAAACCGCCTTGTACCTGAAGCGGTTGATCCCGGAGGGATGCTTGGTGAGTAGATATTTTTTCAGCACAATGTCCCAAGGGCTGTGATCAATGGCCAGGGTGTTTTCTGGCTGGTTGGCCTGCCAGCGGGGCCATAGCTCGGGAGATGGCGCGGCAAAGGCCGGATGCAGCCACAGGCTAATGCTGACGGTGAGAACGAGAGCAAAAAAGAGACGTTTGCCGGACGTTGCCTTGTTACCCTGTGCCGTAATCATATCGTATCCCCTTTTATTGAAATCCTTTAAAAACAGCTTACCGTGGCCCTTACAGAAAAGATGTAAGCTTCATTACATTTTTTCCATTATTGGGAAACTATCGGCATTGCAGGATGGATTCCGTCTAAAAAAATGGTTCCGCGGCATGCACAATTTCTCCGCCTCTTCAGCTGGCAGCGGCTTGGCAAATGGTTCAGGTAGCTGATGGCGCCGTCGGCCGTAGAAGCCAGCACCGGAGTGGGGTTTTCGCGAGGAAAAGAGGCCAGGCGAATAATTTCGTGTACCATTGACTTGAGGTCGATTGTCAGCCCTTTCAGCTCTCCCTGAAAATCGCCATCCAGATGGGCCTGATACTCGCCATTGCTTATTTGTCTGGTGTAGCCGATGACTGCCTTGATCGGCACGGTGATGCCCTTAGCAATGGTATAGATAAGGATTGAGGCAAGCAACAGAGCCAGAGCGCTGCTGGAAAAGGCCAGGACCTGCCATTTACGGTAGCTTGTTATCCTCTTGTTGATCAGGATATCAAGCTCCTCAATCCCGGAGAGGGCGAGTTGACGGCAGCTCAGTCTGACCTTGGTGTTTGCAGCCTGGTAGACCGCAACCTCCACGGGTTGGGTGGCATTTTGCTGATGGAGGGCGATAAATTGGGAGGTAGAATTTTGATATTCGTCGAGGGCCTGGGCAAAGGTTGTATGCAGCGAAGGGCTGACGCCGTAATACTTGGCATCTTCCTGCAGAGTGAGCCGGGCGTTGGCGATGATTCGCGCGACATCCGCCTGAAACAGACTGAAATCAGGCGGCGATTTATGGAAGGCGTGTCCGGTGCCTTTAATTTCAGGCGAAGAAGATGTCTGGCGGTCAGGTGCCGCCGTCTGAGACGAATAGATATTAAGCTGGTTCCAGTTGCGGGGAAGCAGGTCGGTCAGCAGATCCGCCAACAGCTTGCTGTCTAAGGCGGGGTCAAGGCTTAACAGATAATCCCTGCCTGTTGCGGAGATCAATTCGACAATCCGGGCTTGCAGTTTGGCTGTTTCCCCGCCCTGGTCTTTTTTTTCCCCGGAAAAATGATCGGGGAGATGGTCGAGCAGCCCAAAAAGTGGGCGAAGGGCGTTGATGCCCGCCAATTCTTTTTTGCCGATGTTGATATCATAGATGAAGCTGATATTCATAAAGAAGATCAGTACCGCCATGGGGAGGGCGAAAGCCAGGTTGCTCAGGAGCAGTTTGGTTGAGATGGGAAGATCGCGATAGAAGGAAAGCATGTGTAACCTGGCCTTGTCGGTTGCTTGGAGGGATCAAACACGATACGAACTGCATTGATTGATAAGGTGTCATAATCCGGCGCCGATATTTTTAATTACTACAGGCAGTTGCTGCGCGTCCAGCAATTTCCTGAAAAAGACTTAGCGTCTGTACTCCATTGCGTTATAATTAAAGAACATTTTTAAAGATAGGAGGAGAGCAATGCCGGAAGCACGAACTACCCTGCGCATAAAGATCCTGGCTGCCCGCGATGGCTTGTCTGTGGAAGAACGACAGCTGAAAAGCAGGTTCATCACCGATCGTCTTCTGGCCCTGCCGGAATTTGCCGGCGCCCGCAATATTTTAACCTATGTCAGTTTTCGCAGTGAGGTGGAGACCCTGCCGCTGATCGCGCATTGTCTGCAAAAAGGCATAACCGTGAGCGTGCCCCTGACTCTGGTTACGGAGCATCGACTGCTGGCCTATGCCATCACTGATCCGGGTCGGGATCTTGCCCCTGGCTATTGCGGTATTCTTGAACCGTTGCCCACCCTGCCCCTGCTCGACCCTGTTTCCATTGAGCTGGTGGTGATGCCGGGCAGTGTTTTTGATATGCGGGGTGGGCGGCTGGGATACGGGGGCGGCTATTATGACCGGTTTTTACAGAATGCCGTGCCGAAAGCCCTGCGGATCGGCTTGGCCTTTGATCTTCAGGTCGTTAAGGATGTACCTCAGACAGGGCACGACCAGCAGCTCGATTATCTGGTCACCGAAAGCAATTCTTTTCATTTTACGAGAAAAACGCCATGTGCCGAAAAACAGCAGTCCTGAAAGACCAGCTCTTTCTTGCCCATGATCCGGGTTACGACCATGTGGAAAGCCCCGCCCGTCTTGCCGCCATCTATCAGGCCCTTGCCCGGGAGGAAGAGGCCGCGGCTTATCTTTTTTCCGACTGCGAGCCTGCCAGCTATGCCGATCTGGCTGCAAACCATACAGCAGCTCATATTGAACGGGTGGCAAAGACAGCGGGCAAACAATTCGATATGCTTGACCCGGACACTCACACCTCGCCCCGGTCTTACGACGCAGCGGTGCTGGCGGCAGGCGCAGTAATCACCGGCCTTAAACTGGTGGCTTCAGGTCAAGCTGATAATGCCGCAGCCTTGATCCGTCCGCCCGGGCACCATGCCGAGGCGGACCAGGCCAAAGGCTTCTGTCTGTTTAACAATATTGCCATCGGTGCCCGCTATGGTCTGAAACATCTCGGTATGGAGCGTATCTTCATCCTCGATTGGGATCTGCACCATGGTAATGGCACCCAGCATTCCTTTTACGATACCGATCAGGTTTTCTACTGCTCCACCCATCAGTATCCGCATTATCCCGGCACCGGCAGCCTCAAGGAAACCGGGGCGGGCAAGGGCGAGGGTTATACCCTCAACGTGCCGTTACCCGGCGGCCAGGGTGACCAGGATTTTTCCCGGATCATGGACGAACTTGTTGCCCCGGTTGCCCGTCAGTACAGGCCCGATTGTCTCATGATCTCTGCCGGGTACGATATCCACATCTCAGACCCCCTTGGCGGCATGGCCGTTACCAGCGCGGGGTTTGCCTATATGACCAGGATTATGGTCGCTTTGGCGGCAGAGCTCTGCGAAGGGCGGTTGGTTTTGGCGCTGGAGGGGGGGTACAATCTGCAAGGCCTTGCAGAGGGGGTGCTGGCCAGTCTCCATGAAATGACCGGGACGCCAGGGCTGTCAACTGGGCCGCATAAAACTTCGAGTCAGACAAAAAGACCTCTGCCCGCCTTGGATGCGGCTCTACAGGTGGCGAAAAAATACTGGACTTTCTGAAAAAAATCCGGTGTTATAAGCAGGGGTGCGGCATGCCGTGCCCCTGCTCTTTTTATTTAGCAATGTAATAAGGACTTGTTATTTATGGCCAAGGCAAAGATTCTTATCGCTGATGATGATAACCTGGTGCGGGATTCATTACGCAAGATCCTCACCATGTTTGGTTATCAGGTCGTGGCCTGTACCAGTGGAGAAAAAGCGCTGGCCGCCCTGAATGGTGATTTTGATCTTGTCATTCTCGATATCAACATGCCTGGTCTGGACGGCTTTGAGACCCTCAAGCTCATCAATGAACGGGATTACGGAATTCCGGTGATTTTTCTCACCGGCGCTGGATCCATGGAGTATGCGGTCAAAGCCATCAACCTTGGGGCTTACGACTTTATTCCTAAGCCTCTTGAGGATTTGGATATTTTCCACATCAAGGTCAAGCGGGCTGTTGAAAAAAGGATTTATGTCATTCGGGAGAGGGCTTACAAGGAAAACCTTGAAATTGAGGTACGCAGAAAGACTCGTGAACTGGCGGAAAAAAACCGTCTGCTGGAAGACTACAGCGACGATCTGGAAGTCTCCACCTTAAACACCATGCTCACCCTGCAGACTGCTTTGGAAGAAAAGGACACTTACACCGCAGGCCATACCAGCCGGGTTACCTTTTATGCTCTGCAGATTGGCCAGGCCCTGCGCTTGGGTGAGGCAGATATGGTCGTGCTGGAGCGGGCCTGCAAGGTCCATGATCTCGGCAAGTTGGTGGTGGATGTCAGTTTCATCCAGAAACCTGGGCCGCTTTCCGAAGAAGAATGGCAGCTCATGAAAAAACACCCGGAGATCGGGGCTAACATTATTACGCCGCTGGCCTTCATGCAGCATGAGATAACCCTTGTCCGCCACCATCATGAGCGGCTGGATGGCAAGGGTTATCCCTGTGGCCTGGGCGGTGATGAGCTGAACCTGCTGACCAGGGTCATTACTGTGGCAGACAGCTATGATGCCATGACCTCTAAACGCAGTTATAAGCAGAACATGAATCTTAAGGAGGCCATTGCTGAACTGCACCGTTGTGCTGGCAGCCAGTTTGATCCTGAGATAGTGCGGGTTTTTGTCGAGGTTATTGAGGCTCAGGCGAAAACGGGCGCAAGCTAACTATTTTTCCTTTGTTGCGAGAGCATCACGATTGACTTGCCCGGTTGAATACGTTACAAAACAAGGCATGAAAATCACCCCGGAAGAAGTACGATATGTTGCCAGGTTGGCGAGACTTTCCCTGTCTGAGGCAGAGGTGGCAGAAACCACTCTGCAGTTGGATGGTATCCTGAGCTATGTGGAGAAGCTGGGTGAGCTGGATACTACTGGCGTATTGCCTACCACCCATGCCCTGGATATCCGCAATGCTTTCCGCGCCGATGAGCTCCATAAATCCCTGACCCAGCATGAAGCTCTGGCCAACGGCCCTTTGCAGAACGGTGAGGCTTTTGTAGTGCCCAGGGTTATTTGATCATGAAACTGCACACCTTAACCATTCATGCCTTGCAGGAGCTGCTTGCCCGTGGGGAGACCTCCTCTCTGGAGCTGACTCGCGCGGTGCTCGCCCGGATTGACGCGGTGGAGGGCAAGGTCAACGCCTATATCACCCTGGATCGCACGGGTGCTCTGGCCCAGGCGGAGGCGGCGGACGTCCGGCGTCGACAAGGCGAGGTGGGAGGTCTTTGCGGTATTCCACTTTCCATCAAGGATGTCCTTTGTACCAAGGGCCTGCGCACCACCGCTGGCTCCCGAATCCTCGAACCCTTTATCCCGCCCTATGACGCCACGGTGGTGGAAAAGCTGCGGGCCGCCGGTGCGGTGATTCTTGGCAAGACAAGTATGGACGAGTTTGCTATGGGCTCGGCTAATGAAAACTGTGCCTACGGAGTACCGAAAAATCCCTGGAACCTTGCCCATGTCTGTGGCGGCTCAAGCGGCGGCTCGGCAGCCTCGGTGGCGGCGGATGAGTGTACCGCCTCGCTGGGCTCAGACACCGGTGGCTCTATCCGTCAGCCTGCCTCCCATTGCGGACTTGTCGGGATTAAACCCACTTATGGCCGGGTATCCCGCTTCGGTCTGCTGGCCTATGCCTCGTCTCTGGATCAGGTGGGGCCGCTCACCAAGGATGTGCGCGATGCCGCCATTATGCTGGGCGCGATCAGCGGCTACGACCCGCGTGATTCTACCTCGGTCAACCAGCCGGTGCCAGATTACACCGCCGCGCTTATCCCTGAGTTTAACGGCCTTACCATTGGCATCCCCAAGGAATACTTTGGCGCAGGTCTTGACCCGGAGGTAGAGCAGGCGGTGCGCCACGGCATCTCCCTGCTTACCGAGGCCGGGGCCAAAACCGTGGAAATCTCCCTGCCCCACACCGAGTACGGGGTGGCGGCCTATTACATCATTGCCCCGGCCGAAGCCAGCTCCAATCTGGCCCGCTATGACGGGATCAGATACGGTTTCCGCGACCATGACCGACATGAACTTCTGGAGATGTATAAGCACAGTCGCTCCAAGGGTTTCGGGGCGGAGGTGAAACGCCGGATCATTATTGGCACCTATGCCCTCTCTTCCGGTTACTACGATGCCTATTACAAAAAGGCCTCCCAGGCCCGTACCCTGATTATCGAGGATTACGCCAGGGCCTTTGCCCAGTGTGATCTGCTGGTCTCCCCAGTCACCCCCGCACCAGCCTGGAAGATCGGCGAAAAGGCCGACGACCCGCTTAGCGTGTACCTGTCCGATATCCTGACGATCTGCACCAACCTGGCCGGGTTGCCCGGCATGTCTGTGCCTTGCGGAATAAGCAGCGGCGGCCTGCCCATAGGTCTTCAGCTCCAGGCCAGTCATTTTGCCGAAGAAAAAATATTCCGGGCGGCCTATGCCCTGGAACAGCGACTTGACCTGAAAAACAGCTGTCAGCTTTAAGTTATCAGTCAACAGCTGACAGCTATCTATAAGGATTTACTTCCATGAAACTTCCTGTTCGCCCTAATATCGCCAACCTCATCCCCTATCCGCCGGGCAAACCCCTGGAAGAGCTGGAGCGCGAGTACGGCATTACTGGCTCCATCAAGTTGGCTTCCAATGAAAACGCCATGGGTCCTTCGCCAAAGGCGGTGGCTGCTGTAACCGATAGTTTGAAAAAACTGCACCGCTACCCCGATGGCAGTTGTTATTATCTGGCTCAGGCGTTGGCCAAAAAGATTGGCGTGGCTCCGAATCAGTTAGTTTTTGGCAACGGCTCCAACGAGATTATCCAGTTGCTGATCGCTGCTTTTCTCGCTTCGGGCGAGGAGGTGATCACCAGCCAGCCAACTTTTCTTGTCTATCAAAAAGCGGTTCAGGCCCAAGGCGGCGTCAACCGGGTAGTGCCGCTGGTCGGTATGCATCACGATCTGGCGGCTATCGCCCGGCAGATCACCGATAAAACCCGGCTGATTTTTCTGGATAACCCCAACAATCCCTGCGGCACAGTGTTCAGCAACGAGGCCTTTGCCGCCTTTCTTGAAAAGGTGCCGGATCAGGTGATCGTCGCTCTTGACGAGGCCTATGTGGATTTTGTCGAGCCTGGCCTGCGCCTCGACGCCCGGGACTATCTCAAGCACCGGGTGCCGGTGGTGGCTCTGCGTACCTTTTCCAAGGCATACGGACTGGCGGGCTTAAGGGTGGGCTACGGCCTGATGCACGCCGATATCGCTGATTATCTACATCGGGTCCGGCAGCCATTCAACGTTAGCCTGCCAGCCCAGGCAGGGGCACTTGCCGCCTTGGCCGATGACGAGCATTATGAGAAAACCATGGCCTTTACCCGCGAGGGTATCGCCTGGTTGAGCCACGAGGTGGAAAGGCTTGGTTGCCGGGCTTTTCCTACTCAGACCAATTTTTTTCTTATTGATGTGCAAACCGACGGTAAAAAGTTGTACGAAGCCCTGTTGCATCAGGGGGTTATTGTCAGGCCTATGAACGCTTATGGTTACCCGACTTATATCCGGATCACCGTAGGCCTGCCTGCGGAAAATCAGCGTTTTATCAAGGCTCTGGCCACAGTGCTTGGCGAGATAGACCGTGCTTGACCCCAAAGCCATTGTCACTATCGACGGACCTTCAGGCGCCGGGAAAAGTACGATCAGCCGGGGGCTGGCCGCAAAGCTTAACTTTACTTATCTTGACACCGGCGCCATGTATCGGGCAGTGGGCCTGGCTTTGGAGAAACAGGGCCTTGATCTGGCGGACACGACGGCGCTTGAAAAATGTCTGGACACTATCGAGCTATCTCTTTTGCCCAATGGTGATGATGATGTGCTGGTGCGGCTGAACGGCGAGGATGTTTCCCAGGCCATCCGCACCCCGGAGATGGGCCTGGTGGCCTCGCGGGTTTCCGCCCATCCGCTGGTGCGGGAAAAACTTACCGCCCTGCAACGGCAAATAGGGGAAAGGGGCGGCATAGTCGCTGAGGGGCGTGATATGGGCACCGTGGTTTTTCCTAAGGCGGCCTGCAAGTTTTTCCTTACCGCCTCGGGAGAAGAACGGGCTCGTCGCCGCCAGGCGCAGCTGGCAGAAAAAGGTCAGACTGTGGGCTTGCAGGAAATTCTCGACCAGATCAGCAAACGGGACTATGATGATTCCAGACGTCAGCTTGCGCCGCTTAAACCAGCCGTAGACGCTATTATTGTTGATTCCTCCAGTATGGGCCCAGAAGCGATCATTGATTGTATGCTGGCCAGCATTGCCAAGGCAGTTTGTTGAAAAAACGACCAGCAGGAGAGGATTCATGACAGAAAAAAATCGCTCCCAGAAGCGCAGACGCCTGGTGTATTACCTTGAAGTCTATGATGATGAGGTCGACGAACTCCTTGGGCATCTTGTCGACCTGACCACCACCGGCCTCAAGCTGATGAGCAGGAAACAGATTTCTCCTAACCGTACTTACCGGCTGCGGATGGCGTTGCCAAAAGGATATTTTTCGCAAAAAGGAATTTCTTTTGAGGCGCAGAGCATGTGGAGCTCAAATGAGATCAGCCCGGATTTTTACGATACGGGATTTTCCGCTCCAGAGCTGGAAGATGCTGCCAAGGATATAAGCCCTGACTTGGTGATCCAGATAACCAGTAAAGATTAGGAGCCGTTACGAAATACTCTTTGTCTACTCGACCATTTCGTTTACGGCTCTTTATGCCGTTGAGGTTATTCAAATGACGATCTTATTTTGTTACAACGGCTTAAGCGGCATGCAGGAGGAGAGGAAGTCATGACAGAAAAAATCCGGTCCTATAAACGCAGGCACCTGTTGTACTATCTTGAGGTTTATGACGACGACACCAAAGAACTTCTTGGACATCTTGTTGATCTGACCACCACCGGCCTCAAGCTGATGAGCAGGCAACAAATTCCCAGCAATCGGGACTACTGGTTGCGGATGGTGTTGCCGGAGGAGGTTTTTCCGGAAAAGGATCTCTATTTTGAGGCGCAGAGCCGGTGGAGCTCTAACGATGTTAACCCGGATTTTTACGACACTGGTTTTGCTGCTCCCAAGCTTGATCTGAAAACCCAGAACATCATCCGTGATCTGTTGAGCGAGATGAGCTTTAATGATTGAAGAAGAAAAGCAGGGACAGAAGATGAATATGGTGCTTGATTGTCGGGATCTGGCTTGTCCGCAGCCTGTGCTCAGGGCCAAGGAGCTGCTTGATTCCCTGACGCAGGGTGCGGTGGAGGTGCTGGTTGATAATGAGGCAGCCCAGAGCAATCTGACGCGTTTCGGCAAAAGCCAGGGCTTTGCCGTGGAGAGCCGGATAGCTGGAGAGAACCGCCATATCACGATCAGTAAAAGCGGCCCGGCCAAGGTCGCTGTTTCGGCCCCGGATGACGTTCGGTGCGCTCTATCCGGCAACGGCCTGGTTATCGTGGTTCCTGCCAACACCATGGGCCGAGGCAACGAGGAGTTGGGCGGGGTGCTCATGCGGGCCTATGTTAAAACCATTAAGAGCCTTAGCCCCCTGCCAGCCAAGATCTTTTTTTACAATACCGGGGTAAAAATTACCGCAACCGAGTCCGATCTGATTGAGCCACTTAGAGAGCTGGTCGCGCAGGGGGTAGAGGTGTATTCCTGCGGCACTTGCCTGGATTTTTTTAATCTCAAAGATACCCTGCTGGTGGGCCAGGTTACCAACATGTTTGAGATCATGGACGCCATGGCCCAGGCCGTTAACGTTGTCAGCCCTTACTGAAAGCGACTGCCACCTCCCTGATATGCCCGATTTACATCCCTCTATCTATCTCGACAACGCCGCAACCTCCTTTCCTAAACCTCCGGAAGTGGTTGAGACCATGCACCGGTTGCTCCAGGAGATTTCTCTGAGCCCCGGCCGCTCGGCGCATCGTTTTTCCCTGGCTGCCAGCCGGGTGATTTTTGAGGCCCGTGAGCTGGTTGCTGATTTTTTTGGTTGTCCGGACTCAAGCAGGGTGGTGTTTACCAGCAATGTTACCGAGGCGCTCAATGTTGGTCTTTTCGGGCTCCTCGCCCCAGGAGATCAGGTGCTGACCACGGGTATGGAACACAACTCGGTGATGCGGCCTCTTCGCCATCTTGAAAAAACCAGGGGGATTGTCCTTACGTTTCTGCCTACCGATCCCACCGGGGCCATTGACCCGGAGGATATTCCCAAGCTGCTGAGTGCCAGGACTCGGCTCATTATAATCAATCATGTGTCCAATGTGACCGGAACCCTGGCTGATCTTGTCGCCATCGGCAAAGTCAAGGGTGAGGCGCTGCTGATGGTGGACGCGGCCCAGTCCGCCGGAGTTTTTCCTCTGGAGATGCAGGCTTTTGGTATCGATTTTCTTGCCTTTACCGGACACAAGGGGTTATTTGGCCCCACTGGCACAGGCGGTTTTATTCTCCGAAAAGGACTCATGGTTCCGCCGCTGAAGATGGGTGGCACAGGCAGCAATTCGGAACAAGAAGAGCAACCACAGATGATGCCGGACTGTTATGAGTCGGGAACACCCAACACTCTTGGCATTGGAGGCCTGTTTGCTGGTCTGGCCTTTATCAAGAGGACCGGGTTGGAGACGATTCGCTGTCACGAAGAACAACTCACCCGTCTGCTGCTCGCGGGTTTAAGCCAGATAAAGGGTCTCACTGTGCATGGGCCACCGGCCAGTGCCAACAGAGGCTCGGCTGTTTCCCTGACCATGGCAGACAGAAGTGTAGCAGATCTCGCTTTGCTTCTCGATCGCCACTTCGGGATCATGGCCAGGGCCGGGTTCCACTGCGCGCCTGCGGCCCACCGCAGCATCGGCACCTTTCCTCAAGGCACTCTGCGTCTTTCCCCAGGTTTTTTCAATACTGCAGTGGAGATTCAGGCTGTTATCGCAGCTCTGGATAAGATCAGTGCTACGCATTGAAAGGCTCCTCGCTGTTTCAAGTGG
>DOZO01000002.1 GCA_003517965.1 Desulfobulbaceae bacterium | reverse complement strand
CGGCACTGCTGAACGCTTACATTTCCTGAGTTTATCTTAAATTTTGCTACCCCTGGTGAAGATTACGATTATTCAGGAAGAGATCAGTTGCCTTCCAGATGACGGCGGATGGCTGTCTCGAGCAGAGAGTCGTCGATGTCTTTGCCTTCGCAGATAACTGCGTCACCCACCATAATGGCCGGAGCCTTGGGCAGGCCAAGCTCGGCATAGGCCATGGTTTGATATTCTTGGCGTGGTTTTGAGATCACTTCAATGGTATTGGGGAATAGCTCGCCCAGCCTGGGCAGCATTGTTTTAAAATGGATTCAGGTCTTGCCGTTTGGTTCATTGAGAAATACGTGGATTTTCTGCATCTCATGCCTCCTTTGTTGATTTTTGCAGGTTTATCTTGGCCAGCAGAAAATCTGCGCCACTCTTGGAAAGCCCCAAATCGGCAGCCAGGGCAGGGGCTTCCGCCTTTGGGTATTTTTTCAGATATTCCATTGCTTCATCTTCCAGTTCGTCCAGCCAATTTTCAAAAAATTCCAGGATGGCCGGATCGGCCACCGCCAGGAGTTGTTTGGATTGGGCTACCTTGTGAACCAGACTCTGACACATATGTGTTGGATCGACACCTTCGTCCATGCACTCGGCCAGTCAGAGATGCACCATGCTGGAGAGTTTGTCTCCGTCAGGATCATTGATCATGCCCGTGATAAATTTGATCCTGTCCTCTTCCGCAAGATGGCCCAGGATATTTTTTAGGATCGGGGTCAGCGCGGAAAGGGCAGCGGCTGGTTCCATCCTGCCCAGAATTTCTTGCAGTTCCTTCATGGTGTTCCTCTTTCTGGTGAAGATGTTGTGAATAAATAATTCTTATAGAAGGCTCATATCGTAAACGGCATAAGGGACAGTAATGGGAAAGCAGTAGATAAAAATGTCATACATTCTTAACAGCCCCTAAAAAGTTGTGCGATTGGCAAGCAGATTGGCTGCTAATCCATCCAGGTCGGTTATAATTGCTCTAATGCGTGGATCGACCAACTCGTAATAAATAAATGGGCCGCTTCGTTCAACTGTCACCAGTAGCGCCCGTTTGAGTTCCTTGAGGTGATGGGAAGCCAGTGGTTGTGAAATGCTCAGTTCCTCAACCATGGTGGAAACCGTTTTTTGACCATGCGTAAGCGACATGATGATCCGTACTCGAGTTTCATCAGCCAATGCCTTGGCCAGGAAAACTATAGAGCCAGGAGTAACCTCGTTTTGTGTCTTAAGTATTTCGGTTGTATTCAACGGCGTCCCTATCAAAGATAACGTAAGCTTCCCGATCAAAATAAATAAGTGTTTATATGTTAATATATTAAGTTGCTGCTCAATGTCAAGCTGAAAAACGCAGGGTGCGGAGAGAGATATGGAAGGTGCAGAGGGCGATCAAAAAAATATCGGTGACATCGCAAAACTTCAACCATCAAGGCCAATCGCTTTCTTTGTGGGATCTAAACCGTGGTGCAAAAACGCGTAATATTGATGGACTCGTAACAATTCGTCACACCGGTGAAAACCGGTGTGACGACATTTTGCAATTCCATGACAACATTGGATTCCGGCCTTCGCCGGATGCGAGAATATGGCGTTTTTTGAGTTGTTACGAGTTCATCAAGCTTTGCGAACCAGTACCGACCAGGCGCCGTCCGGCAGTTGTTTTTTCTCCAGGATTTCGTGGTTTTCTTTGAGTACCGATCCGGGGACGTTGTTGATCGGCGCGCCGTTGTCCAGGATAATTTCCAGTACCTGGCCAGACTTAAGGGCGGCCAGGGCTACCTTGGTGTAAACCAGATTCATGGGGCAGCTGACTCCCCGTAAATTTTTGGTTGTCGTAATTTCTATTGGCTGGTCCATGTCTTGCTCCATGGTGTTGATTGATGCTCAGGCTACTAACGCTTAGGATATTGCAATACGTGACAACTCCTTAATGTTTCATGGCACAAGCGGCCTGCGCGTAATCCACTAACTCGGTGATGGTGGGATTACTGCCGCATACCGGACAATCTGCCTGCCGTTGCAGAGGGATTTTGCGAAAATTCATGGCGGCGGCGTTAAAGGTCAGCAGAGAGTCAGTCAGAAGCTGGCCGATGCCAAGGATGTGTTTCAGCGCTTCCGCAGCCTGAATAGTGCCGAGCATACCGGCGATGGCGCCAAGCACTCCGGCCTGAGAGCAGGTGGGCACTGCGTCCGGTGGTGGCGGCTGGCGGAAGATACAGCGATAGCAGGCGGAACGACCGGGCAGCACGGTCATGGTCTGTCCATCGAAACGCAGGATGCCGCCGTGGGAAAAGGGGATGTTCTCCATGACACAGGCGTCGTTGACCAAGAATTTGGTGGGAAAATTGTCGGTGCCGTCAATCACGAAGTCGTAATCGCGAATCACGCCCCGGATATTATCGGCGCAGAGCAGCATTTCAAGAGGCTGGACAGTTATGTCGGGGTTGATTGCCCGCATTTTGGCGGAGGCGGACACCACTTTTTCCCGACCGACGTCCTCGGTGAAATGGGCGATCTGGCGCTGGAGATTGGAAATATCCACCCGGTCATTGTCCACAATCCCTATTGTCCCCACTCCAGCCGCCGCCAGGTAAAGGGCCGCAGGAGCGCCCAACCCACCGGCCCCGATAATCAATACCCTGGCATCGGAGATTTTTTCCTGACCCTCCAATCCTACTTCCTGGAGAATGATATGGCGACTGTATCGTTCAAGTTGTGTTTCTGAATATCTCATGGTTATTATCCTTTTGTGTTGATGTCGAGCAGTTCTAACTGATCAGTGCCTGCTCAAGGTCGTTTTGCAGATCGCCGATTTCTTCAAGGCCCACTGAAAGCCGGATCATTGTGGGGCGGATTCCTAATATTTCCTGTTCCGCCTGAGTGAACTCGTTAAAAATAGTTGAGGCCGGATGCAGGGCCAGGCTCTTGTTGTCGTTGATGTTAGTGGCCCGACGGATCAGGTGAAGCCGGTCGATAAAGGTAAAGCAGTCTTCCTGGCTGGCAAGATCGAAGGTGAGGATGCCGCCATAGCGCCCCCCGAACTGGCGTTCAGCCAAGGCATGGGCAGGGTGATCTGTCAGGCCAGGATAATTGACGGACTGCACCTGGGGCAGGTTCCTGAGAAACTCGGCCAAGGCCAGGGTCGAGGCGCAACTCCGGTCGATTCGCAGAGGCATGGTTTCCAGCCCTAGGGTTTGCAGATAGGCGGCGTGTGGGGACAGACAGGCACCCAAGTTGCGATTGGCTTCCCGACGCAGAGTGGCGAGCAGGGCGAATGGCCCGAACTTGGCGGCTCGACTGGCCAGACGCGGCGATTTAGTCCAGTCAAAGAGGCCGTGATCGATGATCAGGCCACCTACTGAGGTGCCGCCTCCGGAAATATATTTGGTGCTGGAGACTACCTCGATATCCACGCCGAAATCTTGCCCCCGGCAGAGATAAAAGGTAGGAGCGGTATTGTCTAAAATAAGCGGCACCCCTTTGGCGTGACTAATTGCCGCAATAGCAGCCAGATCGGCCACCTCCAGTTGGGGGTTGGTGATGCTTTCGAGAAAGACTGCGCGGGTATTGTGGTCGATGGCTGCCGCCACCTGTTCTGGCCGGGTCATGTCCACGAAGCGGGTTTCCAGGCCCCAAGGTTCGAGGGTGTGGGTTAATAGCGAGGTGGTGTTGCCGAAGAGAAAGCGGCTGGCCACAATGTTGGTCCCGGCACCGGCCAGGGTCATGATAAGATTGGCAATGGCGGCCATGCCGGAGGAGAGGGCCACAACCCCGAGGCTATCGGCAAGCTGCTGCACCCGTTTTTCAAATTCCGCCACAGTGGGGTTGCTGATTCGGGAATAGGAGTGGCGTGGTATGCGGCCAGCAAAGGCGTCGGCAATACTTTGGGCACTGTCAAACCCGAAGGCCACCGTATCATGTATCGGTGTTCGCAGGGGTGAGAACGTCTCCTCAGATGCCGGTCCGGTGCCGTGTAACGCTCTGGTGGCAAAACCGCTGCTCATGCGCAGCCGCCTCCCATGAAATACAAAAATTCTACCGCATCGTTTTCTTTCAGGACAAAATCATCATACTGGGGACGGGCCACGAAGACACCGTTGACCTGCACGGCCACCATGTCCGGCGACTCCACTTTCTGGCTATTGAGTACCTGCATTACCGTCAGGAGGTCGCCTGGTACTTCCTGTGTTACGCCATTAATTGCCAACTTCATCAGTTATCTCCCTTGTGCTGTTTGATAGATATTACCATCGTCATTTTATGCCATTGTCTGACCGATTGCCATTTATTTTTGCCGATCCTTGATCTTGCCTTTGCTGGGGTGAGCCGTTGCCCTTTTCTATAAGCTGGAGTATTATGGCTTTGTCGGCAGACTCAGCACCCTTACAGATTATCAATTATTAAACGTACCTTGATCGTGACTATCGAAACCATAATTAAAACACCACAACCGCAGACAGACTTGCGCCTGCTTGAGGAAAATCTCGGTTACCATTTCTGTGATCGTGCCCATCTGCAGAAAGCCATGGTCCACAGCTCCTATGCTTTTGAACAGGGCAGGCAGATGCAGAAGGACAACGAGACTATGGAGTTTCTGGGAGACGCTGTTCTCGATCTCACTGTTGGTCATGCGCTTTTCCGACATTTCCCGGAGATGCGGGAGGGAGATCTGACCAGGTTGCGAGCGGCTCTGGTTAACGAGCGACATTTGGCCCGGATGGCAACAGATCTCGATCTGGGCAGATATCTGTTGTTGGGCAAGGGTGAAGAAGTCAACCTTGGCCGAGAAAAAGCTTCCATCCTTTCCTGTGCCTTAGAGGCTGTGGCTGGTGCCATTTTTATTGATGGCGGGTACGTCGCGGCCAGTGCATTTGTCGAACGTCATTTTTACCCCTGGTTTGAAGACCGGCAACAGACCATGTTTCTGGCCGACGCCAAGAGTTCGCTACAAGAGCTTTTGCAGGAGCGATTTAATGAAGGCCCTCGTTATGTTCTGGAGGGAGAGGAAGGGCCGGATCATCATAAGATCTTTCATGTTTCGGTTCGCTTTCGGGAAGAAATTCTCGGTCAGGGCAGCGCCCGGAACAAAAAAGAGGCGGAGCAGGAGGCCGCGGCCATGGCGCTCAAGAATCTCGCCAGGTCCGAGTAAGGCAGCTTGCCAATCTTGTAATAAGCGGCTTTTTCTTGCCTTGATCTTCAAGTAACCCCAGGCGGCAGGGGGATGATTTCCTCACCGCCCAGCACATAACCGCCGTCCATCCGCAGTACCGTCCCGGTCATGTAAGTGGCGTCCTGCAACAAAAATAAAACTGCCGTAATGATTTCCTCGATCTTTCCGGTTCGCTTCAACAGAATATGTTCGCGGATGGCGGCCTGTTGCTCCGTACTGAGTAAGCCCCAGCCCCGGGTTTGTTCGGCATGCCTGGTTTCGAAAAATCCAAGCATTAATTCGTTGACCCGCACTGTGGGAGCGCCCTGTCTGGCCCATGTTTCCGTAAAGGAGGAGATGGCGCGATTGGCGGCGCTGTAGCCATCGTTAAAGATAAGGCCCGCCGGACCGGAACGGCCAACAAGGCCGGCAATGGAAGAAAGAGTAATGGCTGCGGACTCGGCATTTTCCTGCAAAAGGGGCAGGGCGGAACGCATGACCCACCACTTGGCTCGCAGGGTTGTGGCCATTTCCAGCTCCCATTGTTCAGGGGTGTAAGGGCCGTGTACTACTGGCATGCCGCCGCGTTCGATATTGTTGATGAGAATCTGGAGGCCGCCGTAACACGTCCTGATGGTGGCAAAAAGTTCTTGGATGGCGGTCGGTTCGCGCAGATCGATTTTGATCGCCAGATGGTCGCCGTCAATAGTGGCAAGTTCCTGTTGCATGACGGCGGCTTCTTCGGGCCAGTCATCATAGCAGGTGAGAACTACCGTTGCTCCGGCCCTGGCCAAGGCAAAGCCAATTGCCTTGCCGATCCCTTTTGTTCCTCCGAGAACAAGAGCTGTTTTCCCTTTAAGGTTCATCAGTTGTTTAAGCCTCAGGTTGTTAACGGGATGATTTATACCCAAAGGGCATAAGTTTCGTTTGAGCAGGCAAGCTGCTCAACTCAGCTTTATTTTTTTTGGCCGGAGCCGGATTTTTTTGGCAATGGCTTCGGAGATTTTTTTGGTTTTTCTTTCTTGTCTGTAGTCGCTGGTTTCTTTTTCATGCCTGTTGCGGATAGAAGAACTTTTTTCCCTGCTTTTGCAGGGGTTTTCTTTTTGAGGCTCCTTGGGTTCTTTTTGGTTTCGGCTGGGGTGGCTGGCACCTCGGTGCGGATGGAAAGCAAGGCGATGTTGTTTCTGGCCCGGTCGAGATGCAGCGGTTCATCAATCAACTTGTAGGCGGTGGTCTGAAAAGGAATTCTCAGATGTTGTCCCAGAGAAAGTCTTTCCTGTTCGAGATTGTTCGCTTTAAGCAGGGTGGTCTTGCTCAGGTTGTAGTGTCGACGGATGGTGGTTAGGGTTTCTCCGCGTTTAACCTCATGCGTCTTGAATTCAGTAATTGTGACCGGACGCACTCTGGGGAGATTTTTAAGGATGATATCCTTGTTGCCGGGCGGAACTCGTAATGGGTAATCGGTTTCCGAAGGCGGGGTAATAGCCCTGGACAGATGCCGGTTGAGGGAGAGAATCTTCTCTTCGGGAAGATGACAGGCCAGAGCGACAGCCTTGAGCGGGGTTCCTCGAGGGACATGGACAGTCTCATAATCCAGCTGTTCGTCATAATCAATGCCGGTAAACCCATATTTTTCAGGATCTTTGGCAATCATGATGGCGGCGATAAGCTGGGGAACATAGAGTTTTGTTTCCGAGTGGATATACTGACTCTGGGCAAGTTCCCAGAAATCTTCGCTGTCTGATTGTTTCAAGGCCTTCTTGATT
>DOZO01000074.1:914-5029 GCA_003517965.1 Desulfobulbaceae bacterium | reverse complement strand
TCAGCGTTTTGCCGCGATTCGTCAACATTTGCATACCCTGGCCATCGCTGACGAGCTGCACCCGATGCTGAGCGAAATCTTCTGGCGACATGGAGATATTCCCCTTAGCCATCTTGACGGGGTTGCCGGGATTGTTTTGCTGGATAAAGAGGAATGGAGCCGAGCCCAGGAATGGGATACCATTCTTTCGTTTTATGATCCGGTTGATCGGATGATCAAGATCCGCAAGGATATTCTTTCGGCACCCGACCAGTTCGAGGTGGGCCTGTTGATTGCTTTGGGCCAGTCTCTGCTGGGCAATTATGCTGAGGAAAAACGGAGACTGACCGTGGAGCGCGACGGTCAGTCGCTGGGTTATGAGTTTCGTTTAACTTTGCGACTGGAGGCGGAAAGGAGCTGTTTTTTCAAGCAGAAGGAGTTGGCTCGGTTTTTGGATCTGGTTAGGATGCGGCAGGCAACGGGTAATCCCCTTCTCTATACCCGGCTGGTAAATGGAGATGAAGGTTTTACCCCGCCTGGCCTGCTCTTTGGCCTGATTTATGCCTGGTATCTTGACAATCGTCATGTCCGTTTCATCGAACACAAGATGTCCATCGATCGGATGACCTTTTGCGGCTTGATCCCGGAACAGAAACGGATCGCCGGGCGCAGGCAGGCGATGATCGATTTTTTCCGCACCGTGGTTTTCCGTTATAACGCCGCGCAGTTACAGCCTTGAGCCGCGCCGAGATTCAGGAATCGGTTGATGCTCTACTTGCCGCCTACGGTATTTTCCGGCGCAAAGAAAGCCTTTTGGAGCCGTCGATCGAAGCTAAGGATCTCGTCAACGTTTTCTCCAGTTATATCCCAGGTATAGTCTCCCTTTGCATTGCGTTGCAGCTTGATTTTGGCCGGCTTTTTCGGATGAGCCTGCGGACGAACAGAGGGTAATGGCTGCCCGACACTTGGTCTGGGAGGAGCGGGTGGTGGGCGGAGATCAGGCCCAGCTGCCATGGTAAGAGTCAGTCCGCCTGCGGTGATGGTCAGAGAGAAAATCAGGGCGGCAAGCCAGATCTTGCCTATTGCTCTTTTGTGCATGAAACTGTTTTCTGCCGTGGTCATCGCGGTTCCTCCTGAAATATGATGATTTTTCATTTTGTCAGTCAGTATTATATGACCATTATGAGAGCGTCAAGGGCTATTGATCTTTTCCCTTTTCTGCGGGGGCATCAAAATTCATAACGGAACTGGAGATAGATATTGTCATTGCCGTCTAATTGGCCAAATTGACTCCAGGGCTCGCCGCCGCCGAACAGGTTGGCCCCCAGCGCTCCCCAGATCTGGTCGGTGAAATTGTATTTGATCTCGGAATTGATCAGGTAGTCGGTGCTGGAGAGCCCCCAGAAGGTGAAGAGGGAAAGCTTCAAGGTCTGGTGCATCAGCAGCTGAGTCAGACGGATACTGATCAGGTCGTGCAGCTTTTTCTCGGTTGGCATTCCAGTCGGCAGGGTGGCGGTATATGCCCCATAGTCCAGCATCCTCTCTCCATAATACTGAATGCCGACGGTAAAATCTTCCCAGAACTGGCGCTGGTAACCAAGCAGAAATCGGGCCTGACTGTTGGGGATCATGGGGTTGCCGCCATCTTGATCATCTTTTGAATCGTAGTAGCCGGTTTCCAGACTGATGACGCCGTCCAGGGCGCTGCCTTGCAGACTGGCGCCATAGACCGCGAGCCTTGGATACCAGAGGGTCAGACGGGTGGGGGCTGCCGGGTTATCAGTCTGCATGGAGGGTTGCCGAAAAAATCCACGGTAGGCATAGAGGGAGAGGTCAAAGCCGGCGAGGTCGCGGTAGGCTCGGATTGCGATTTCGGTATTATCGAGGCTTGAACCTGGCTCAGTGGTTTGCCGGTTGGTTACTCCCGGAAGCGGGTCATACAGCCAGAAGCGTTTGGCATCTGGAAAGTGATTGGCCGTGAATAGGGGGATAGCGACAACCTCGAATGAGGCAAAGCCGGGATAGAGGCCGATTTTTACGCCGTCCACACCCTTTTTCAGATATTCGAGGGGCCGACCGGCAAAAAAGGCTTCATAATCCTTGGGGAAAACATCGTTGATGAACACCAGATCGCCAAGTCCCCAGGTGAGCATCTGTCTGCCGAGTTTAAGATCCCAGGACGCGGCGGTATAATCAAGCGTGCCTTCCCGCAACTCCAGATCCTCCTTGTTGCCCAGATGATCCCAGGCCAGGTCGGTTTTGACAAAGAAGCGCAGCGGCCCCTGGTCCGCGGCAAGCTTGATTTGGGCCCGTTCTTCAGCCAGCTTGGAATCTCGACCATCGGGGTTAGTCGAGGCTGTGTTCAGGTTGTAGTTTCCCTGGATAAAGCCGTGCAGGGTTGTCTCGCTCCTGGCCGGGTGCGCCGGGAGCAGCAACATCATAAGGCCCATGAGTCCCATGAGACTAATAGGTCTTATGCAAGTCGGGCCGGGCTCTGCCATGGCTACTCGATCCATTTTTTGGGTGGCTGCCTGAGAAAGCGCTCCGAAAAGAGACTGGCCTCCAGACCGACATTGTAATCCTGACTGGCATAGGAGACCTCGGTCCGGTGGCCGCTTTGGAGATTTCTCATCGTGCGTCTGGTGATGGTGGCAAAGCCCTTGACCACCTGCACCTCATCGGCGGTGAAGACTCTGATGGTTTTGCCGGTTCGGTCATAGTACTCTTCCTTCATGGGCAGCCAGGTTGCCTTGTCGATCCAGGAGAGCTTATGGCCGTGGTTGGCGCTGTCTGCCTTCGGCGTGCTCTTGACCACGAAACATGCCTTGCCGTTCAGCGCCTCTTCCCTGACCAGTTCGTGCGCGTCATCTGCCAAGTCCCGGCCGGAGACATCCTCGTAGGTAAAGTCAGAACCGACAAAACTCGCCTGCTTGTCCTGCATGGCGATGCGCCGCACCATGTTGATGGCCGGGACGAACAGCCAGCGGTCGTCATCTTTTTCCGGATACTTGAAGACCATAAAGGTCATGTCCTTCACCTCGGCGGGTTGAAAGAAGTACATGAAGTATTTCTGCTCACCGCCTGCCGCGCCGATATTTAAGCGCAGCATGGTCATCTCCCGCAGCCGTTCCTGACCGTTTGCGCTGATCAATTTCATCATGACTCTGGCCTTGAAGTCCTTGCCAGGATAGAAAAAGACGGCCTGTGATTTTTGGATGATCTCCTCGGGAGAGGCGGCCAGGGCGTTTGCGGCAAGGCAGGCCGAGATGAGCAGGAGCAGGACAAGTCGTTTCATCTTATTCTCCTTTTAAGATCCAGCCCTGCATCAGGGTGATGAGGGCGGGAAGATAGATGATGGTCATCAGGGCGCTTAGAACCATCATGCTGACGATAAAGGCGCCCACGGTGATATAGGGGGTGAGCGGCGCGAAGAGCATCACCGAAAAGGCGGCGGCAAAAAGCAGGGCGTTACGCATGATCCCTTTGCCTGGCCTGGCCGCGGTCCAAGCCAGGCTGTCGGCAAGCGCTTCGCTGCCGCCCGTTTCTATCCGGCGCAAGCGGAAGCGGCCTACAAAGTGGATGGCAAAATCAACCGCCATGCCCAGCGACAGACAGGAGAGCACCGAGATCGGCATGTCAAAATCCTTGCCCATGAAGCCGATCACCCCGTAGAGCAGGAGGATGGTAAAGAGCAGAGGTACATAGCTCACCAGGGCCCATTTAAACGAACGGAAATTGATAATCAGGATGACGAAGACCATGACCAGCGCGGCCAGAAAGCCTTTCACCATGTCCCAGAGCACCTCGTTGTTCCAGACCAGGTTGAAGTAGGCGATCCCCGCCGGTTTCAGTTCGATGGGCATCGGCTGGGCTTTGGCATACTCGTCCATGGCCGCGATCACCTGCCGCATGGCCTGGGCGTCCCAGGTCTTCATCTGTACCCAGATATTAGCTTGGCGAAAGGGGTAGTCCGCCACATTATCCAGATCGGAAGGCTTGGCGGACATGGCAAAGAGAAAGAGGTACTGGCCGATCATCTCCTTGGTCTCCGGGATCGCGTCAAACTTGGGGTCGTTGTCATGCAACACCAGATTGATTCGCTTGACGTAATCCACCACGGAAAAGGTCTTGCCCAC
>DOZO01000074.1:454-734 GCA_003517965.1 Desulfobulbaceae bacterium | reverse complement strand
AAATCGTCTTCCTGGGCGCTGGCGACAACATAGGCCAGCGAGGTGCCGCCCAAGGCCTGGTTCAGCGTCTTATCAGCCACCCGGATCTCGCTTCCGGCCTTGAACCATTCCACCAGGTTGTTGTTGACATGAATCCGGCTTACCCCAATGATGGCGCCGATAATCAGCAGGCCGCCCACTAGGATCGTGGCTCGCGGCCAGTTGCCGCCAAGCCGGCTTAAGCTCATCAAGAAAGCGGCGCTCTTGTTGGTCTGGAGGTCCTCGTCCGCGGTGACCTGCT
>DOZO01000074.1:0-184 GCA_003517965.1 Desulfobulbaceae bacterium | reverse complement strand
CGAAGACCTTGACAGGGATGATGCTTGCGAGCATAAGGGAGGCGAAACCAACGGTAGTGGTGATGTCGGTGTAGATCAGCGGCTTGCCGACAGCCTGCATGGTCTTGAGGATGGCTGCTTTTCGATCCCCCCCCTCGTGGAAACGGAAATAAAACTCGTTGAAGATGTGGATGCTGTCGGTGGC
>DOZO01000041.1:17449-85681 GCA_003517965.1 Desulfobulbaceae bacterium | reverse complement strand
TTCTCGGTGAGCTGGCCGCCAAAACCCAGGTTATCCTCTTTACCCATCACCGCCGGATCGTCGACGAAGCGCGCCAGCTCGCCATGGTCTCCGGGCTCCAGGTGCATGAACTGGGAGCATAACGGAATCATGCATTTTTCAGGAACATTTATCCTGTTGCGTGTGTCAAGCAAACGTGACGGAACATGACCTCGTAAATATACTCAACCCCAAAATTCATGAAGGAGACTTCACCCCATGGCATCACAAACCGAGCAATCTCCCGCAGGCGGCTTTAAAAAAGAAACCGTACTCCTCATCGGCCTCGGTTGCCTGATTATCGGCTTTCTCTCCGGGATCATTTTCAGTATCTACAAGACCCCGGCAGGCGGGGAAGGCGCCCATATTGCCGCAGGCCAGCCGGAATCCCAGGTCGGGAAACTCACTGCCGAACAGTCCCAGCATCTATTGCAGCTTGAGCTTGAGGTGCGGAAAAACCCGGAAAACATCGAGGCCTGGACCAACCTCGGGCATCTGTACTTTGACTCCGACCAAGCGGAGAAGGCGATCTCCGCCTACACCAAATCTCTGGCCCTGGCCCCGAATAATGCCGATGTGCTCACCGATCTTGGGGTCATGTACCGCCGGGCGGGCGATTCGCAACAGGCCATTGCTTCCTTTGACCGGGCGATTCAGGTGAACGACAAACATGAAACATCCAGATTCAACAAAGGAATTGTCCTGCTCTACGATCTTAAGGATCAGCCCGGCGCCATTGCCGCCTGGCAGGGATTGGTCAGCGTAAACCCGATGGCTACAGCGCCCAACGGGCAGTTGGTCAGCGAAATTCTCAAGGAAATACAGGACAAGAAAATGAATTGACGGACTTTTCCCTGGGGCTTGGCTGATGCTTGGGGAAAATTTCTTTGACATCAACGTGTTACAGGAATATTGTGTAGGTGAAATTGCAGGGGAGGGCGGGACGGCATTGCACGGTATGGGGGATGAATTTGTATGAGCCACGAACATCGGCGGGCAACACGGCACAAGATCAGCATGGCGGTCACGCTCATCCTGCGCGACACGAAAAACAGGCTGGTTCTTGCCGACCCCGTGCCGGGAGATTTGGTGGACATATCGCTTTACGGCGCCCGTCTATGCGTCCCCCGCATCCGCACCGGCAGTTATCATCTTTTTTATGCCTGCAGCGATGACGGGAACAAGATCATCCATCTTGAGGTAATCGACAAGCAAGAGGACGACAGGCTTGTTATTCCCGCCCATCCTGTTTGGTTCGATCATGTTTTTTCCAGCCCAACCAGGCACTTTGAGCTGGGTCTGGAATTTCTTGTTCCCCCGGAAGATCCCATCATTGCAAGGTTGTCCGCATTTCTTGCCATCCATCCCACCTTGAAAGGCAACTGGCTGAAAAAACTTTTTCGGCTTGGCTAGACCAAGGATTGCCGCATCTCCCGCATCATGACAACCGATTTTATTTCTTTTCCGGCTCCGTGACCGCATCTGGCAAGATAGGGGAAAGAATGTAAAACGGCAGCAACAGTGTCCTCTTGACGATATTCAACAATCCTTCCCCCACCGCGCTTGGCGGCAGAAGAGTGACCTGGGGGTCGCTTGCCTTGCCGGTAACCCCGACCGGGAAGGTGACCAGGGTGGCGGTTTCCCCGCCGATGATCCTGCCCACCAGCGGCACCTTGCTGACAATGGCATCCAGGGTTTTAAACGGGGAGATCATAACCACGACATCCAGATCAAGGGTGCTGAGATTGATCTTGCCCCTGGCGAAAAGATTAAGCCCTTCTCCACGCACCACCGCCTCGTCGATGATAAGTTCGTTTTCCTGCACATGGGCCTTTAACACAAGATCCGTGTAGGGAAATCCCCGGGTAGAGGTATCAGCGCCATCTCCCCCCTGACCCACGCTGAAGAGATCCGTAATGTTGATCACACTGAAGATCTTCGAAAGAAGCTTCATGCGCAGAATCCGTCCCTGATGGGATTCTATCTGCAATTGTCCCTCCTGCCAGTGATCCAACGTCCCATCCAGGAAACCAGCCAGAGAAAATCCTCCCTCTATGATATCCTGGGGATAGCCAAGACAGGGCAAGACAGTTTCAAACATAGGCGACGTGGTAGTACAGGAAGCACTGCTCACGTCAAAATGGTTTATGCCCAGCTCAGGCGTGGAAAACCAGGCGCCAGTAGTGTCCAGGCAGCAGAGGCGGCCATTGGTGATAACTGTAGACCACTGCCAATGTGGATGAATCTTAATTTCGCCCTTGAACGGCTGCCACACCAGAGTTGAAAAGACGCCCTCCCCTGTTTTATGAGCGGCAGTAAATTCATCCACGGCAAAGGCCACGGTGCCGGTGATCCAGGATGTCTGCCAGGATTCTCCTGAAGCAGATGATTTGCGCTCCTTGTCTTTGATCCGTTTAAGGGTTGTCTGCAAATCAAGCAGCGTTTCCCTGGACAAGGCCTTAGAGGCAAGATCAAGCTTTAAGTCAAACCCCTTGGCCACCCTTGAGACCAGCCCATTGACCACCACGGATTCCTTGTCATTTAAAGCACAGGCCAGACGCTTCACCTGGAGATCCTTGCCTTTCCCCACCAGCTGTAGCTCCTGAATATCAAGGAAACGTTCAATCTCCTGATCCATAAGCCAGCGCAGATCCTTGGCCTCAAGATGCCCGGAAAAAGCAACCTTGCTGGGGTCTGAAGGCAGATAAAGCTGAAAATCTCCGGTGATCTTTCCTTGCAGCAGACCTTTTTGATCCAACAGTTGATCAACGGTTTGTTTGGATAATTCACCCTTCCAGGAAAAGAGAAAAGCTTCTCTGGTTTTGTCCAGAAAATTCAGGCTGATCGTGGCTTCTTCCTTGCCACCGTAAACATGCGCCGCCATTTTTAGTAAGTTAGCATTTATTTTCTGCGTTTTTTCGGCAGAAGATAAATTCGTTGGCTCACTTATCCCGTTTAGCGGGGTCAGAGAATCGTCCTTGGCCAGTTCCAGAGAAAAATCTACCTTAGGTGGACTAAATACTGCGCCCTCCGGCTTGATCATCCCCCTGACATAGGTTTTTTCTTCCTGCAGGTCAACCTGCAATGACTCCAGCTGAAAGGGCAGGCGAGGGAAAAGGTCTGGGGAAATGAAATCCTTACTCTTCAGCCATTGGCCAAAGCTCTGCCCAACTCTGCCTTGCAGGGATATCTTGCCCCGCAGTTCGGCAAAGGTCTTATAGGTCAATGATGCGTCCATAACAAACGAATCGCCAAAGATGGAGCCGGTGGCATTAGAGACCGTAATCTCCTTGTGCGAAAGATGACCCTTTCCCTGTTTCACCAGTATCGTTTCCGGAAAAAACGGCGTTTTCACGCTAAGATTTTGAAAGATAACATCCGAGTCAGCCTTCCACAGCTTAGGCTCCGAGACCTTTCCGGAAATTGTGGTATTGCGCAGCTCTATCCTGCCATCCGCCCGGGTGATATTTTCGTGCAGAGCCCCGCTTATTTCCTTGAACTTGGATAAGTCTTCCTTTGCCAGCTCTTTAGCCGCCAACACCGCGTCAAGCTGACATGCGAAAAAAACCTCGTCTGGCCAACGCACCTGCCCGGCTGTCTTTTGCACCACATGGTTGCCATAGGAGCCACGCACGTTCCGCCATTGCAACGAGGTCGGAGCAATAGTCAGCGCCCCGCTCTCGATAACAAAATCCGAGGCCAAAGGGGCATAGCGTCCCTTACCCTGCATGGCGGCAACGTCAAGGGCGACCTGGAAATTTTTCAGATGATCGCCAAGATGCAAATGTCCGTTGGCCCGACCCGAGACCGCAGTGAACTTGGCCAACTCGTTGAGAAAAGGCTGGTGCTCGACAAGCCGACCCAGAACCTCTGGAAGCTCAGCCAGATCAGCATCAAGATCGACATCAAGTTTAAAGAGAAAATCATCATCCGGCAGACCGAGGAGCAGACGGCCATTCTTGCCCCGGCTGTTGCCCATCTGAGCCTGATCGGCATCCACCGTGAGAATGCCGCCTTCGATCCGCATCTTGCCCGTCGTGTTGGTAAGCACCAGATCGACTTCCGGAATCTTGATGGTGGCATCAATATCCTCGGCTGTAACCTGCATTTTACGCACATATTCAAAATCAGCCGCCCTGCCCTTAAAGGCATAACTGGCCTTGCCGACCGTGCCGCCCTGCACGATTTCGCAAATCTCTTTGACAATCTCCTTCTCCCCCCACACGGCGAGGACAGCGGCGCGAATTTTGGTTAGATCAAGATTCTCGCCTTTGAGATCAATCTGCCACACGGGCGCGGAATTTGTATTTTCTGCACCGGAACGCCGAACCGTACCTGCGATTTTCAGTCCCGGTTCATGCAGTTCTACTTCATTAAGCGTCAACAGCAGATCGTAACCATCTTTAGCAAAGGTCAGATCAACAACTCCGCAATTCAGCACGATTTTTTTATCTTTTGGAAACGCCAGCAGACAAAGCGAATCACCCACGATTTTTCCGGTGATTTTTGCAAACCCACGGCCTTCAAGGCTGCCAGTGAGATTAAGCGGAGAATCGGTAAGCGCCAGTTTCCCCTGGGCAAGGGAAGAAATCACCTTATGCAGATTAAAATTGCGGCAGGCAAATTTTACGCGATAGGCTTCATCCGCACGCAGATACCGGCCGGACATCGCAAGATGTCCTCCCTCCACAGGCACCCCGGCAAGATCAAAATCAATGGCGGCCAAACCGGCCGTCACCCTGCCATTCAGGGCTTTCATGGAGAAAGTTTGTGGCAACAAATGCCACTGGCTGTTAGGAGCAACCTGCAAGGTACCGTTGCGGATGACCACTTTCAGGCCGACAAGTTCAGGGTCAGGTGGTTCGGACAACGAGGCCGGCAACCCATTAACCATAATCTCCGGACTCTCCAACAAAATCTTGCCGATCCGAACCTGACCACGAAGCAAGGGCCACCAGTCTGGATACACCTTGGCCAGGGGCACGACAAACGCGGTTTTCGCGCTGGTAAAGCGGGTATTGTGCAGCTTCAGATGAGGCAGGGGCAACCAGCTCCATTCCAGACGATCGGTCTGCAGAGAGCCCTCCAGCCGGGCATTTATCTTGACAGTCATCTGCGCTTTGAGCGTGTCAAGTTCCATGAGCCGCGGAAGCAGCAAAGCCGAACCAATTAGCCCTAACAGGCCAACAACAGCACAGGAAAGAATGATCCTGGTTCTGAGACGCAGGCTGGTGATTCTAAGCAAATTCATATAATATCAGCTAAGTCCCTTACTTTTGCATATATACATCCCATTCGATGGGCAGCATAGTTCGTTTCAGGTTATTGCATTCCTTGCAGCAGGCGGCAAGATTCCCCTTGCTGCTTGTCCCTCCCCTGGCCAGAGGCACGATATGATCCATGGTGAGTTCCTTGGCCGGGGTCTTGGTGCCGCAATAATAGCAGATTCCCAGGGAAAGCTTTGTCTGCCACCATCTGCTTTTCCGAATCTCTCTTGCCTTGGCACGTTCACGCCGGATATCCTCCTCGTCCACCCCTTCACCGTACAGATTTTCATCCAGGCTCATGGCGCCACCTCCCCCAGCAAAATCTTGCGCGCCGCCCCTACCAGATAAAGAGAACCGGCCACACAGATCAGATCCCCGGCGTTCGCCAGCTCAGCAGCCAGGGCCAGAGCCTCGGCAACCGTTGCCACCCCCTGTGCCTTGTTGCCGTCTGCACCAAGGAAAGCGATCAACTGCTCAGGGGTTGCCGAACGCTCACTTTCCGGACGGGTAAAAATGATCCGATCCGCCAGCGGGGCGATAGTAGCAAGGGTAGCGGCAATATCCTTATCCGCCATGCAGGCCCAGACCAGAATGAGCCTGTCGTAGTAAAATTCGCTGACCAGGGCATCCTTGAGGCTTTCAACCCCGGCAGGATTATGCGCCCCATCCAGCAGATAACGGCGTATAGAGGCAACCTTACCGGTTTCGATTTCGGCTGAACACTCCCTTGCCTTTCCGTCTTCAAGACAGAAATATTCAAGGCGGCCTGGCCAGGTCACGGAAAGCAGCCCTTGCCGGATCGCCTCCCCGCTCACCGGCAAACAATCAGAGATAATTTCCAGCGCGGCCAAAGCCAGGGCAGCATTGCCAACCTGGTACCCTCCTTTAAGACGGCAATGTAATCCCGTCAAGAAATGATTATGCTCAATGCCTCTATACTGCCAGCTTCCTTCCTGAGCCCGAATTGCCGCAAACTCCCGCCCCAGCAGAAACAAGGGGGCCTGGCGCTCCTGGCAGGTCTGGGTCACCACCGCCAGGCTTTCATCCGCGCCTACCCCGGCAATCACTGGCACACCTGGCTTGATGACCCCTGCCTTTTCGTAAGCCACTGCCGCCAGGGTGTTACCAAGGTACTGCTCATGATCCATGCTGACATTAGTAATCACGCTAACCAAGGGGATGATTACATTGGTGGCGTCAAGCCTGCCGCCCAGGCCAACTTCCAGAATGGCCACATCCACCTGTTCCTCAGCAAACCAGAGCAGAGCCAGAGCCGTAGCAAACTCAAAATAGGTAATCTGCCGCTCTCCCAGCGACTCCCGAATCACACTGGCATGCCGGGAAAATGCCTCTTCGGAGATAAACCGCTCATCTATCTGGAAACGCTCCCGCACGCAGCTTAAATGAGGCGAGGTATACAACCCGACCTTGTACCCCCCCATGCTCAGGATGGTGCGCAGAGTGGTGGAAACAGAGCCCTTGCCGTTAGTCCCCGCCACATGCACATAACGCAAGGCCCGGTGCGGGTTGCCCACCTCCTCGAGAAACTGACTCATACTCTCAAGCCCCAGCTTGATCTTGAAAAATTGCAGATTATCGAGAAAGGCCCAAGCCTCCTGATAATTCATGATATCAGCTCCAGCTTGGCATAATCAAGATGCAGGGTTTTTCTGCCGTGCCGGTGGAATAAAATCTCCACCGATTTGGGGCTGATAATCTTTTCCACTACACCTTCCCCAAAGAAAGGATGCCGCACCCGGTTGCCGAGCTTGATCTTAGGGGCTGCCTCAGCCCCGCTCTGAGTGGACAAATCTGCCTGAGATCCAGAGCTGCACGGGGGGATATCAGAATGCCGCTCCTCCTGCCCACCTGCATAGGCAAAGAACCGGGGCGCAGAGGTCTGGGTCAGGCCATGGGGTAACTCCTGAATAAAGGGGGAAGGCCCACCCGCGGCTGATGACGAATCGTAAGACATTACCTCCTGCGGATAGACCAGATACAACTGTTTCCGGGCCCTGGTCGCGGCCACATAGAGCAGACGACGCTCTTCTTCCCGATGGGCCGGCAGCACAGCCTGGGCCGAAGGAAAGCGGCCTTCCGCCAGATTGATGATAAAAACCGTGTCCCATTCCAGACCCTTGGCCGAATGAATAGTGGAAAGCACCAGTCGTTTGCCCCCATCCTCCGCCACCGCCCCGGCTTGGGGCGGATCGAGAGAGGCATCATCCAAAAAGGTCTGCAACTCCGCATACCCAGCCATCACCCGGCCCAACTCGTCCAGATCCCGGCGGCGGCGGGGATAATCGTCGTGGTAAAGCCGCTCGAAGATCGGCTCGTAGTAGTCCATGATCCGCTCAAACATCTGACCCACGCCCATCCCCGGCAGCCTCAGCTCTTCGAGCATCGCCAGCAGCTCAGCCAAACCCTTGGCCCAGGTTTTTCCAGCCGGGTATTGCTTAAGGGCCGTCAGAGGATCATCCGCACTCTTGACCCGGCTCAGGATATTCTGGGCCGTCTTGGGCCCCACCTTGTCGAGCTGCAGCAGAAGCCGGTTCCAGGAGAGATGGTCGTGGGGATTAGCCACCACCCGCAGATAGGAGATGACATCCTTGTTATGGGCCAGCTCGTTGAGCTTTAACCCGCCGCGTTTTTCAAACTCAATCTGCCTGTGGCTCAAATCAAGCTCCAGCTTGTACGAATGAAAACCGGAGCGAAAGAGCACCGCCATCTCATCGAGCGGCTCACCCGCTTTGCGCAAGGCCACGATTTTTTCCGCCACATAGCGGGCCTGGGCGACCTCATCCCTGGCCCCATAAACCACCGGCTTTTCCCCGCCCGTGATGTTGGTGAACAGGGTCTTGGTATATTTTTCCTGGGCCTTGTCGATGATGGCGTTAGTCAGGTCAAGGATCTTCTGGGTACTCCGATAGTTCTCTTCCAGACGGATAAGCCGGGTTTCGGGAAAAAGATTGGGGAAATCCATGATGTTGCGAAAATCAGCACCGCGAAAACTGTAGATGGACTGGGAATCATCGCCCACCACCATCACATTATTATACCGCGCCGCCATCAAACGAACAATGGCTGCCTGAATAGGATTGGTGTCCTGATATTCATCCACCATGATATGGCTGAAACGGGTGGCCAGCTCCTCGTGTATCTCAGGGAACTCTTCGAGAATCCGGCGCCAATTCACCAGCAGATCGTCGTAATCCATGAGGCTGTGTTCAAGCTTGAATTTCTGGTAATGGCGGGCAATGGTCTGCAGATCATCGGCAAAATCATGAAAATGGCCATACTCGGTCTCGACCAGTTGTTCGATCCCAAGGCCCTTGTTCACTGACTTACTCAGGATGCTGACCACCACCCGTTTGGAGGGAAAACGCTTGTTCTCGCCCCCCAGATTCAAGGAGGATTTAAGCAGATTGACGATGCCCTCGGCATCGGACTGGTCGAGGATGGTAAAATTGGCCGCATAGCCGAGATGACGGCAATAGCGGCGCAGCAGCAGATTGGCCGTGGCATGGAAGGTGCCGCCCATCACCCGGCGACAGGAATCGTCCAGCAGCAAGCTGGCCCGGTGCAACATCTCCTGGGAGGCCTTGCGGGTAAAGGTCAAAAGCAGGATCTGCTCCGGGGGCACGCCCTGCTCAACCAGATGGGCCAGGCGATAGACCAGGGTACGGGTTTTGCCACTGCCTGCCCCGGCAATAACCAGCACCGGCCCGTTCACCGTGGTCACCGCCTCGTATTGCGCCTCGTTCAAGGCCTTGCGGCTGATCTGGCTGGCAGGCCGTGCGGGAGGGGACTTTGATTCGATGGAAAAAAGGGTGGGTTGCATGGCGGCAACTCTAACACATCAGTAGGGCGGCAATCGACAAAAAAGTTGAATTTTAATACCTGACTGGTAGAGTACCTGAACATGGCAAACAGACATCAACAAAACTTTTTTCACTCAAGGCCAAGGAAATATACATGGACAGCGCACAGGATATTTTTACCCCGGAAACCCTGCAAGCCCTCTTTCCACCCGAACGGGCCCACGCTTTCTTCGATGCCCTGTTCGGCAACGCCGAAGAAGGGGCCTACGACATCCACCTGATTTTCAAGGAGCAGACAGCCGACACCCTCACCCTGGCCCTCGAACTCCACGAGCGTCCAGGCAAATGTCTGGCCTGCAATCTGACCTACGGTCTGCCCGGAGTGTTCAACCGCCACCCCATCATCAACATCAAGGGTCTGGTAACGGAGATCGACGCACTATTGGGCGACAAGGCTACCTGTACCGACTGGAAGCTCGGCACTACCCAGACCGTTTCCAAAAAGATACATGTTATCCCGCTGATTATCAGCCTGGCGTGCAGGTAACGCTATATCTGTCATAAGGCCACCACCTGCGTCAACAGTTGACGACTTTTCTTCTTGCAGCCCTGAACAAACACCTCTATGATATACACATGCTATTGTATCACTATTACTGGCCCACACAGGAGCAACGGAATTGACCTATTCAGATTTTTTCTCCATGCTTAGCGCCGTAAGCCTTTTTGCCATTGCCGTCGCCATAGTTCCAACCTTCCTCCAATTCCGACGTACCTGGCAGAAGATTGAAGTTTTTATCGATGCCTTGAACACGCATGTTGACCCGCTGTGCAAATCCCTGACCAAGGCATCCCATGAAATCCAGCTCCTCTCAATTTCATTAAGCGACAAGCTGGAAAAAACAGACAAGGTTATCTACACCGCCCAGAAATCGGCAGACATTTTGCTCACCACCGCCACCATACTCAAAGAAACGGTAAGCCCCTTTATCAGCAAAATAGGCGGTTTCAGCACCGGAATAATGACTTTTGCACATTTTCTCAACCGATCCTTAAAAACAACCAAAAAAAGGAGCCTGATATGAGCAGAGACAACTGCGACAATTCCAGCACGGCAGTACTATCCTTCCTGGCCGGCACCGTTGTCGGGGCAGCTATAGCCCTGTTAACCGCCCCAAGGACAGGGCAGGAAACCCGGGAAAGGCTGGCCGACTATGGAGCCGAGCTAAAGGAAAGAGCCAAGACCTTCCCTGATGATTTTGAGGAATACAAAGAAACCGCTCTTGAACGAAGCAAAGATATGATCGCCAAGGGCAAGGAACTCATCAGCCGCGGCACAGACCTTGCCGCGCAGGGCAAGGAATTTCTCGACGATAAAAAACGAACCCTCAACGAAGCCATTGAAGCCGGGAAGATTGCCATGCAGGAAGAGCGGGAAGCACTGTCTCACAAACTTGCAGGAAAGGATTAAAAACCGTACGCAAAACTTGGCCATAAAAAAAAGCGGAGGCCTCAAGGCAAAGAGGCATCCGCTTTTTTTATGCTCCAATACGCAACCATCACCGCTTACGATTTTTTGCGCATCTCACCTGCCCGACCACCCCAGTTCAACTTATTGCGCAAGATTTCAAAATAATCCTTCTGCGGAGAACAGATAAGCCGCAAAGGTCTTTCCGAGGCCATTACCTCCAGGGTGTCGTTGGCCGACATCTCCCAGGCCGGCTGGCCATCGACAATAACCTTTACCCTGTCAGCCTGTTCGGCAAGTCTGGTGGTAAGACAAACCGAGGCAGGGAGAAGCACCGGACGACTTTCCAGCATGAACGGGCAGATCGGCGTGACCAGGATGGACTGCAAAGCCGGGTTGACGATAGGCCCGCCAGCGGAGAGGTTATAGGCCGTGGAACCGGTAGGCGTGGAAAAGATCAGACCATCCGCCCGGTAGGTGGTGATGTACTCCTGATCAGCCCAGGTACTCAACTGAGCAAGCCGGTCGGCGCTGCCCTTGCTAACGACGACATCATTTAATGCATAACGCCAGGCAACCGTCTCGGCGCCATGATGAAGTCTGACCTTAAGCATCAGCCTTTCCTCAACCACAACCTGTCCGGCCAGAATACTTTCCAAAACCGCATAGCGCTCGCTGACCGCCACTTCGGTCAAAAATCCAAGATCACCAAGATTTACCCCGACCACCGGCACTTGCAGTCGACTTGCTTGATCCGCGACATGGAGCAAGGTGCCATCTCCACCCAGAATGATCAGCAGATCCATGTCATCAGCAATGCTATCAACTGAGGCGACAATACCCCGTTCACCCAGCCAGGCAAGCAGTTCCCTGCTCATCCCCAGAGCGGCGGAAGAATCCTTTTTACAGATGATCCCAACCTTACGGATTTCCATTACAATCCCAATCTACAAGGAGTCAGCAACGACAAGCCGACCGAGTTCACAAGAACGGTTGGTGGCTGCTTCCACCGCATTGGTGACCAGCGAACGGAAGGCCCCTTTTTCAAGCTCATGCAGACCGGCAATGGTTGTGCCGCCGGGCGAGGTTACCATGGCCCTTAACTCGGCAGGATGCCTGTTGCCATCCAACGCCAGGAGAACCGAACCAAGCACCGTTTGCAAGGCAAGACTCTGGGCCACAGGTCGGGCCAGACCCACTTTAACCCCGGCGTCGATCAAGGCTTCGATAAAGGTAAACACATAGGCCGGGCCGCTGCCGCTCAAGCCGGTAACTGCGTCAAGGTAGGTCTCATCCAAGACAATGCTTATGCCGACCGCATCAAAGATGCTGGCGGCGCAAGCCATATCCTCAGAAGTCACCCCCTGGCCAGGACTCAAAGCAGATGCGCCCTTAAGCACAATAGCCGGGGTATTGGGCATCACCCGAATAACCCGACAACCACATCCGGAAACTGCACCTTCCAGCACGGATAGCGGGATACCGGCGGCGATGGAGATAAGCAGATGATCGGCCTTGATCTTATCTCGAGAATCTCTAAGGACTCCCCCTAAAACCTGAGGCTTGACCGCGAGAACAACAACCTTGCACTCCGCCCAGACAGCCGTGGCCTCTGAAACCGTGGCCACTTTATATTCTTTGTGCAACAAGGCCTGCCGGTCACTGCTGGGATCTGCGGCCAGAATCTGCCCTGCCTCAACAAGCCCGGCCCCGATTATCCCCTTGATCAGGGCTTCGGCCATCAACCCCCCGCCAACAAAACCAAGTTTTCCTGAAAAACCCATATTATGCTCCTCATGCTTAGGGGCTGTTAATGAATAAATTGAAAAATCCGACCATGCTTGGTCAACAATACTGATAATGCAGCATCGTACCAATTTTTCCCTGCATTGCAAGCAGGATTCAGCAAAACACCCCCTGCGCCGGGCGTAAAAAAACCCGCGGAGTTTTGCAACATCCGCGGGTCGTTCCTCTCAGGTGAGGTTGCATCATTTAAGCAAAGCAAGGTTGCCCAGCAAGGGCGATGCTGGGCGGCAACAGATAGGACAACAGTTTGTCGCCAGCCTCCTTGGTGCTCAAGACCACTTTTTCAAGCACCCGACTCTCCCCTTCTTCCTCATAGGCGATAAGATCCCAACGCTCAGGCTGAGCCGCGAGTTGCTTCATCAAGGAGAAATGATGGGTATGGCCTGATTTTTTGGTCACAATATGGCCAAGCAATGGGAAACCCAGCAGCGCCAGATCACCAATCACGTCCAAGGCCTTGTGCCTGGCAAACTCATCGACAAAACGCAGACCTTCGGCATTAACTATGCCATCATCGTCAATAACTACGGCATTTTCCAAAGAACCACCCAGGGCAAGACCGCTCTGTCTGAGCTTCTCGACCTGATCCAAAAAACCGAAGGTTCTTGCTCCGGCAACCTCCTGAGCAAATTTTTGCGGCGTCAATTCACTGGAAAAAACCTGCTTCCTGATCAAATGATGGTTAAACTCAATCTCGCAGGTGACCTTGAACCCTTTATAAGGCAAAATCTTCACGAAAGAATCGCCCTCGAAATAGGAGATTTCCTTGTTCACCCTGAGCATCCACTTACAGGCGTTCTGCTGACGACGACCAACTTTTTTAAGAACATGCACAAAGGGACCGGCGCTGCCATCCATAATGGGCACTTCGGCACCATCCAGTTCGACCACCGCGTTATCAATGCCCATGCCAAAAAGCGCGGCCAGCAGATGTTCCGTGGTAGAGATCATCGCCTCATCCTCGGTAGCGATAGTGGTGGCAAGCCGAGTATCCACGATCCGGTTCATGAAGGCTGGAGTTGGCGGGGCCTCCGGCAAATCACTGCGGACAAAACGAATCCCACTGTTTTCTTCACCAGGCAAAATGGCGAGGGTGGCAATCTTGCCGGAATGAAGGCCGATACCCGCGAAGCTTACCGGCCTTTTGATGGTGTGCTGTAATGAATCCATATGATAAACACTCTTTTTCTGCTCTGTGTGTATTTTACAACGATAACGATACCATACAGATCAGATGCAAAAAGCAGACCATTACAAGCATATTGAAATTAAAAATGATAAAATCATTTAGTTACGGGAGGTTACACCGACAATTAACAAGCAATACGTTGCAAGAAACATCAAGATTGTTGCAAAAAAACCTCACTCCTATTGAAGACGCTGGTCACCACCTCAACATCCAGCTGCAACCGTTCGAGGGGCAGCCATGTTTACGAAACTTGGTACCCGGAACTATATCCACGCTTGGCTTGCCCACATCATACGTCAGCAACTTGCCATAATCCTGTTTGACGAATAGCTTCATACATAGCTTCCGGGGCTATGTCGGCACCATTAGGCCACGCTACAGCACCATAATCCAAATAGGCTTGTGCAAAATATAACGGATCCCGCAGGGCTGCAAAAATGCCTGGGGCAGGGGAATTGATTAATTCGGAAATATCCACCGTCCCAACCAAACCGTCGTTAAACGGTCACAGAGAGTTGCCAATCTGGCAACACACTTAAGTCACGGATCCTCCACGGAACCGAGGGAACTACTCCAGGGGCTTGATTTGTTTGAGTAGCTGTTTGGCACGACATAGATTCCAATCCTCCATCAACTCCTCACGATGTTCATTTGGAAATATCGCATAATAATATCCTTTTGTGTTCAACTAACAAAGCGCTTACGAGGAGCCTTAGAGTTAAATATAATGATCCCAGAATTCCCGAAAATGGCCCCTCCGGTACGCCCTTTTTCTTATGGAGTAAGCGTATAGTTAAAAGTAAACTGTCCCCTGAACTACAGAACAACCGTTGCCCAAAGAGCCAGAATCAGATCAAACAGTCGTTTCATGCAAAAGCCCTTACGCTGTCCGCAGCACAGCGTGCGAGATGTTCCGTCCTGCTGTATCAACACGCCGGAATTCAGTCGTCAACCCACTTTATAGCGATATCGAAGGGGTATTTTACCTCCGTATGCATGAACAATCATCGCATGCCAGTTGCCTGCCACCAGGAGAAGATATGCGCTTCCGGAAATTACCGCTGCTACATACACACGATAATGCAGGCAAATAAAAAGGGTAATAAAGAGAATCCAGTTAAACACAATAAATACACTATCAGAAACCGGTAAATGTTTGAGGTAGTTTGCATAAGAAACCAGAATTGCCGCTGAAACCGCCATCGATAATGTCATGGCCAGGGAAATGCCGCCAACCCCGAATAATTTTGCGAGAAACACGCCCAAAATAACGGTCAGCACCAGACCCACCAGCGATGACAGCAGGATAATCCAGGTGCGCTGATAGGCGGTGATGAATTTAATGGCCACCAGCCCACATGTGAAAAAGGGCAACTGGATCACCCCGTATTGAATCACTCTTACCACATTATGTATGTCTACTTCGCTTAGCGCACTGTTTGCAAACACTGCAACAGTTACGAATTCTGCCAGCACTGTCAGGACAAGTGCTGCCGGAACACTGAGCAAGGTTACCAACAATAGAAAAAAAGACAGATCAGATCTTGCCTGATGATGATTAAATTTTGCCACCAGATTGGAAAAATACGGTAACAACACCGTTGTCATGCCCATCCCGAGTACGCCCGTGACCAGCAAAACAACCTTCAAACCCAAACCAATGATAGCAATACTACCAACTGGCAACTTAGCCGCTATTGCATTTGCTACCGGGACAACCAGCGCAGCCGACAGTGAGGCCGCCACAAGAATAAAATACTGATAAAAAGGTAGCTGCTGGAGCGCCATCGAGATGTCCGGCCGGAGCAACGGTAAAGATACCCATCGCCTGAGTGCATAAACAACCAGAACAAGGTTCACGATTTGCCCAGCCAACATGCCATAAGCAGCAGCATTGATCCCATGCGCCGCACCAAACATTAACAGTGCCATAAATACCACAACCGGCACTGCCAATTGTGCCACCGTCGGAAATATCAATATCCCCTCGGTATTGAGAATGGCATTGGCAGTAACTACCAAACCACTGAGCAGCAGAATCACCAAATAAATATTCATGATCTTAAGAATCACTGCCATCTTTTCATCACTATAATGCCAGCTCAACGCCGAAAATAGATAGGGCGCCAGAAAATACAAAAGGATAGAGACTAAGGCAAGCAGCAGCGACAAAAAAAGCGCTGCTGAAGCGATAACTCTTGCCTGTGTCAACCGATCGGAAACATTCTGTAATACAGAAAATACCGGGGTCATTGCCGTTCCGGCCGGGATGGAAAGCACCGAGACAAAAATTATCCATCTCATTACCCGCGCCAAACCAACGGATCATAAAGAGATCGCGGGCAAAAAAACCCAGTGCCCCGATCAGTGTCAGCAAAGAAACCGTAGCAGCAACACTGATAAGATTTTTCTTTGTGTCTCTGTGCTGAACCAGATTATTGCTCTCTGCCAAAGCGAAGGCCTCCGGGCAGGCTTCTGATGCGCGTCTTTTTTTTTTGCCCGGATGATTCAAAAAAAACTGAACCCAACCACCAATGGCGATAACCATCAACATAAATTCATAGACATACCGGTAACGATATAAAGAGCCGACGTTTGGGGTCACAAAGCTGAATACCGTCATAAAAAAAACGGCAAACAACAAGGTTACCGCCATCGCAAGTGTGCGCCGGTAATACAACGCGAACAACAGGCCGGGAAAGATGCAATACCAGAGCACCGTTTCGCATACGCCGATAAACCTAACCAAGCTGGGCTTCTGTAACCATGTATCTGGGAATGGCGCAAACAAGGCGATCTGCAGGGCGCGCGGCAAATACAGAAGTATCTCAGAAACTGACTGCGGCGCTCTTTCTGCATCGATAATCGAGCCGGCACTAACGCGATAATTGTGCTCTATCATGCCAGCACGGGTTTTCGCTACTGTCTCCCAATATCTTTCCAGGGTATCTGGCAGCCAGGGTGATTCCTGCCATCGCCACGCTTGCGTAGTGTCAATAACAGCAGGGGTCCATACGGCATACCCCTCGCTATGCTCCTTCACAAAAGGGAGCATAATTTGCAATGTTATGGCTATGAGAAAAACAGCAACGAAGTAAAAAAACAAAACGCGGTAACGTTGAGGATGTTTCACCCGCAGAAAATGACCCGCCACAAGACAGGCAGTCATTCCCGCAACAACAAGCAACAGCTTGAGATAATACAGTTTAACAAAGGCAACCAGCAGGATGCCCAACCACATCCATGCAAGAAGCGCCGCCAGACTGCCTTTCTCTGGCAAGGAATGAAGCGCCTTGAGCCAGGTATAGAGAATCAGCAGCATACCGGTGATGACGTAACAATCCTTAAGCGGTTGACTGTACCAGCTGAGCGATGAGGGAAAGACTACAAAAAGCACCGCAACGACCAACCCGGCAATATTGCCTGCCCGACCGGGCCACAATTCACGCCCAATAAGGAGAAGCAAAAAAGCGCTGCTTGCCTGGAAAAAGGCGTTAACCGGGATAACCAGGGCAGGGTCTACCTGAAAAATGGCATATAGCGCGGCAAGAACGGCTACATTACCCCCCGTATTGGTTTGTACCGACCAAATCGACCATGCCGACCAGCCATGCCCGCGAATATTCTCCGCAATAAGCAGCGCAGATTTATGGTAGTACTCCGCGTCATTCATAAGCAAGCCGGAACCTGCATGTATGGACGGCAGTAGCGGCAGCATAAATTTCTGGAACAGTAGCGAGGAAACCGTCGCGAAACAAAAGGCAAATATCCAGAGATAACGTGTCTGCAAAGATTCTTTACTCAATAATGAGGCATTTCTCACAAGACGCTTAGTTCTGGAAATCACGGCTTGCCCACGCTACAGAAAAAATTGCCATATTCCTCAATCAGTTGCCCGTTTATCAGATTTGCATCAAAAAGCATTCTGCTCCTTTGTCTGGCAGCACACCCCATTTTCACTCGCTGTTCCTCATCGGCCAGCAATATTGACATCGCCCTTGCCAGCGCCGCCGAATCTCGCGGAGGCACCAGGATTCCCGTTTCACCATTTACCACCGCATCAGCCAAACCATAAATATCCGAGCCAACCGTCGGCACCTCCATTGCTGCGGCCTCAATGACAACCGTCCCAAATCCCTCGCGATAGCTTGGCAGGCACAGGATATCCGCGATAGCCATATATGCCTCGGGACATTCGGTATGACCAACGATATGGGTATCCCTAATGCTGTCAATTTTATCTTGGCAAATTTCTCCCTTTATCCCGCTGTCCGAATCGAAACGTCCGACAAACACCAGATGCGCGCGGCTCTGTCTCGCCTTAATCTCACGAAAAGCCTCGAGCAATTCATGCACACCCTTGTCAGCTGTGATCCGGCCCACAAACAATATTACCGGTGCGTTTTCAGGAATATCAAGCGTTTGCCTGGTGGCAATCAGCTCCTCGTTTGAAAATCGTGCCGGATTAAAACGCTCTCCATCTACTCCTGCCAACGAACCTGCCCCTATCACGAACAGTTGTTTGTCGTCAATTATCCCCTGTTCGACAAGAAATTGGCGTTGTCCTTCACTGTCTGCATAACAACGGGTATTAAGTTTGCCAATCAGCCTGTCACCCCCACGGATCAGACTACGCCGGACACCCTTCATGTTCACCCACGGCTGCCCGGTAAAAGTGTGCAGCCGTATCGGTACACCTGCCAGGAATGCCGCAATGGCCGTAAGCAGACCGGCCTTGGGAGTAGTCGAGTGCGCGATATCGATATGGCCGCGCCGGAAAAACAGATACAACCGAAGCAAAGCCAGCAGATCCCGCCACGGCGAGATCGAGCGCGGGATATCAATGGTGACACAATTTATCCCTGGAATAGCCTCCAACGAGGCCATTTCAGACCCGCCGCCAGTCACCACTGTTACTTGCGCCCCACTGGCGCTGAGTAATTCTATCTGGCGTTTCAACTGAGAAACAACGAAAAAGGCAACTGTCGAGACACGGGCAACTCGCACATTCAACAGTGCGTCAAGCGGAACAACAGGTGGTTGCTGCGTCTCTGATTTATCTGCCATAGTGCTCGTCATTGCCTCGACTGTCTCCATGAGGCCACCAACTCCAGCAGCCCTTCTTCCATGATCACCAAATGACGATAGCCCAGATCCCGCTCAATTCTTGTGTTTGGATAAACTGTCCTGCTCGTCAGCGCATTAACCCTGGCCTCGGTAAGCGGCATCCCAGGAATATTTCCCAGCAATTTTACAAGGGCGCGAACAACCGATTCTGGCAATCTCATGCGCGGTGCATCTTTACCCAGTGCCTTGGCAATAATGGCAATAAATTTTTCCATCGTACTGTGATCCGAAAGATTGTACGTCCTGCCCTTCGCAGCCCGCATAGTCCCACAACAGATCAATCCCTCGGCCACATTATTAACATGAATATAATTTGCAGATGCACCCGGCTTCCCGATATAAAAAAACAAGCCCCGGTCTATCATGGCTATCATGCGAAACAATGACTGATTGGCCATCCCGGCGCCAAACACGTTTGATGGCCGCAAAACAGAACAGGTAAAAACACCATTGTTTGCGGCCTCAACAACAATTTGATCAGATTCAGCCTTGGTAACCTCGTACTCTCCAGCCGGAGTCAATACTGAATCCTCGGTGATCACCCCCTGCGTCATCGGGCCATACACACCCACACTGCTCAACTGAACCCAGTGCCCAACCCTGCCAGATGCCGCTTCAACCAGCTTTTGCGTTACACCGACATGCAACGCCCGCATGATGTTTATTTCCCTCAACTGTCCTGCGCAATGGTAAAGAACTTCCACCCCGTCCAGCACTGTCGAAATATCCGCAACCCCGGCTGTCAACAGATCACACCTGTGAATCTCTATCGGCAAAGAGTTTTCGCCTGGCGTCACACTGCGGGTCAGCAACCGCACGGTGTCCCCACGCTCGACCAAACGCTCGACCAGCCTCTTTCCTATAAACCCCGTCCCGCCGGTGACTGCGACTATCATGGTCTGCCGACGCCTTCTGCGCGACACACTGTCCAGCGGACCCCATCCAACAAACCACGGATATATCCAACCAATGGATCTGGGTTCCGAACCCTCAGCGAGGTAAGCATCGCCTCCGCCCCCAGCCCGGTCAACAACCATATCAGCGCGGCCAACTGATTGGCCCCATTTCCGTGCTTCTTGTAGAACACCAGGAACTCCCTCAGCTTGCGCCTATATTTGTTCCCCAACACCGCACGATTCACCGGCGACATGTAGTGCGCCAGACGTGCCCCCGGATTGATATAAAAACAATCGCCAAACACGACTACCGCACGCATCGAAAAATCGATATCCTCAAGCATAAAAAAAGCATTTGCCAAATCAAAAGATACCTGCTCGAATACATTCTTGCGGAAAGCAGAGGTGCCACCGCTCAGGTATCTGCTTGGGATCAACTTGTCCCCCCTGCCGATAAGATGTCCGTGGACCCCCACTCGGGGATCGTGGAAGATGCCGCGATGGAACAGGTGGAAGAACAGCACATAGTTAGAAGGTAACTTGGGCAGATTGGTCATCACGCCACAGCAACCCATCATCGTTGGATTACCAGCAAAAGCATTTTCCATCTGCCCGATATAGCTCGGTTCCAGCACCACATCATCCTCGAGAAAGCACACCACGTCGCCTTTTGCGTTCGCGACGCCCACTCTTTTTGCGTCCACCAACCCGCTGATGCGCGGATCGTAAACATAGATCAGGGATAGTGGTTCGCCCGCTTTCCTGACCATTTCATCTATCGCCGAGCGGGAGGCATCGCTGTCACTTTGGTCAACCAAAATCAGCTCATCCGGCAACCGGTCCTGAACAATGATTGAGGCAACCGCTTCCAGCAGATCCTTGGCACGATTTTTAGTGGGGATGATTACCGAGATCAACAAAACACTTCACCTTGTTGCTTTTCAAGAACCAGGGGGAGGGGCAAAATATGAGCCCCCACCTTTCTTCACTGCCAAACTGGCCTCTGCAAGACCGAGACAAAAAAATGCCAACTCATGGCACTATTCGCTTAACAAAACACGCCAGCGCGGCAATGCAGCATCCAGATAAAAATATTGTCTACCCGCTTCACTTGCCCGCCCTTTTGCCTCAAGCAACGCTCCGGCCAATTCCTCAGGAGTATTAGCGCTTATCATACCTTTCAGTCCCCGCAGAGGACTGAGGTTAAAGGAACTGCCATCCCGCATCTGCACCGTGGGAACGCCCATACAATATGCATCGACCACCGCAGAGGTGATATTGCTCGCAAACACCACGTCACAGTCACTCAATAAATCATGCAGGGGGGCCTCAGTTATTTCCAGTTTCATTGCTGAATAATCAGTGGAAGTCAGAGGATAAGCAGGATGGGGCTTGAACACGTAAGTCGTATCAGGTGGTAATGTGCTCGCCGCGACTTCCAGCCACGAAATAATCCTCCGGCTGACCTCGGGAAGAAAATCGCCGCAGGCCAGGACACGCAACCCCCTGCCGGCCGGAGAAGTAGTTGCACTGTGCTCCCTTGTCCTGAGCAAATAAAGAAATCGTAACGCCTCAACCTCACGCACTCTATCAGCCGGAAATCCCCCTCCCAGAACAGCATCCCTTGCAACCGGTCCGTTTACGGCCAGAAGATCCGGCATCGGCAAGTCGTTCGTCTGCCTTCTTTCGTAACTGCGCCTGTCGTAGTAATAACGAAGATCCCAGAAACGAACAGTTGTATGTGGTGTCCCGACCAGTGTTCCATGCCCGGCAGCTTTCCACGTGTAAATAAGGGCCATTTCCCATGGCTGATTCTCGGCAATGTAGACGCCAATCCGCTGACAAGCAAGGCTACTGACGGCAGCTTCAAACAGCGCCAGTCTCAGGCAGTTAATCATTGCCTCCTTGCCGCCAAGGGAGTCATTCCACTCCTCAACATGTAATGGCCACAAGTCAAGATCGGAACCACCCGGGCAAATCTTACTGATCTCACTCAATAAAGTTTTCGCCCGACGTATCGCCAAATAATCACGCAGCGCCTTAAAGATCACACGGATATTCAATGAACGTTCGATCAGTGCATGGAACTGCGCACCCCGAGCGTTTTCATTGAAGCGCTCGACCTGGCTCTGAGCCTGGATCGGCGAGGCAATGCCAGAATGGCGAAAAAAGAGATGCAGCCAGGTAGAGTTAATTTGCCACTCAGACAACTTGCCAATCAGTTCCGTCCAGTAATTGGAGAAAAACCTGCCTGCGGGGATGGCCCGTCTGTCCAAATGCGTCAGAACATCGATAAATGCCACCTCCCCTGCAGACTTAAGAGTTGGCTTTCTCCGTAACAAAAAAGGAATGACCCTGACAACGTACCAAGTTAGATAGATGAAGGCACACCACGAATACGGAAAAAATCGAAATACCGAACTGAAGTTTTTTCTTGATTGTGCAACTACCCCGTAACGAGATTCAACACCAATGCCTTGATTACGGCAAAAATTCTGTACACAAACCGCAAGTCGCTGGTTGCCGGTCGCCAGCAAAATGATGCGCGGTTGACGTTCGTTGACCAACCTTTCCAAGGCTAACAGCTTGATTGCGTCATCAATCCCCGATGTGCCGGATATATTGAACTTCTGCGCCAGTGATGACATCCACCAATAGCTGAACCCGGGCCGGATCTGTAGATGATCAACAACGCGCCCACCTCTAATACGCGCTTCACCGAGGTCATATATCCAAGCCAGATATCTTGCCCTTAACTCATCAGCGCACTGATCGACCAAGCCCGGAATCGAAACAACCTTGCGGCTTTTCTCATCCGTATATTGTCGCCACAACACGGCCGTCCAGTCGCCGACCGGCGGCAAACCTTCCAAATCCCAGACGAGCAACACACAATCCTTGTCTGCGTTATCTATCTCACGGTCAGGCATTCAAACTCTGCATTAACCGTTCAACCCTCTTCAAGTCAACAGGGGTATCGACCGCTTGAGTCTGATGTATAGTGGGGGCCATACGCACTTTCATGCCATGTTCCAAAACCCTCATCATGTCAACCGACTCTACCACTTCCAGAGGAGTGGGTGCCAGGCGAGTGTATTCCAGCAGGTAATCGCGCCGAAACGGAATAATGCACACCTGCTTGCCCATTGGCACCTCATCAACCTTGGATCGAGTCGGGATAGGCTCACGGGAAAAATACAGCGCATTGGAATTAAGATCGCATACCACCTTGATACAATTGCGGTCCTCAAATTCGGTCGTGTCGTTGATCCGGCCAAGCAGATTCACCACCTGTACTTCCGGGTCATCCAACAGCGGTTGCACGGCTTCGGCAATCATGTCGGGATGAGTCATCGGTTCATCACCCTGAACCATCACGACAACATCGTAGCGCGTCTTGTTAACTTGCTCCAGCTCCAACAACGCTTCCGCACAACGATCAGAAGCCCTTTCGTGGTGATTGCCGGTCATCACCGCCGTACCACCGATGGATTCTATGTAGTCGTAGATTTCCTGGTCACAGGTGGCCACCGCCACCAAATCCAGCAAGTTGGATTTAGCTACCCGTTCGTAAACGTGGCCAATCATTGGCTTACCAAGAATCAGGGCCATCGGTTTACCGGGAAAACGGCTGCTGCCCATGCGGGCGGGAATAAGTGCGATTATCTTCATAGCTCTCTCTAAAATATTTTTTATCTCAGTAATCCGACTAAAGACGAGCCCAGTCGACAAACTTCTTCAACCCGACCTCCAGTGGAGTGAAGGAAGGCAGCCCCAAACAACTTCTCAAAGCCGTGGTATCAGCAAATATACCGCTCTGATCGCCGGGGGTTGCGCCTTGTACAAAATAAGTGCTTTCCGGTACAAGCTGACACACCTGTCCCAGAAGTGTCTCTACCGTGGTTTTAACACCCGTACCAACATTAAGTGTCTGCCCTATTGCCGAAGGATAAGTGGCGGCACGAAACCAGGCTTCGACCACATCATCGATGTAGATAAAATCACGAAAACGGTCAGTGCTGCCCTTAACCTCAATCCGGCCACTTTTCAACGCCTGCGCCAGATAGATGCTTACCATCCCCTGTCTGAGGTTGCGCATATCTTGCCCTGGCCCATAGACATTAAACATGCGCAAGGCAACAAATGGCAATTTACCCTGATAGACACGCAGATAACCCTCCGCAGCGTGTTTGCCCACTCCATAACAAGACAGTGGCTTACAGGCATGACTCTCGCTGATTGCTTCGTTCTCAACCGCGCCATAGACCGACATCGAGCTGGCATAGACCATACACTCAACTTTATTCTCTATGCCGTAACGAATCAGATTGAGCGTAGAAACAACATTCTTCTCCAGGTCGGCAACCGGATCGTCAAAGCTGATCTCACCAGACGATTGTCCAGCCAGATGCAGCACCTTGCGACAATCGCATGGGATTTTGGAAATTGTAGATATCTGGGCAAGATCTCCCTGAATAAAATCAAGACCTGCGGGGATATTCTCAACACGGCCATTTGACAGATCATCAACACCAACAACTGCGTAGCCATCCTGTAAGAATCGGGATGCCACATAAGAGCCGATAAAACCCGCCACTCCTGTGATCAATACTTTTTCCTTTTCCATAGATGCCCGCTTTATTCCTTGCTGATAACACCAATCAACGTATCGCATTTTCCAATACGGATCAGCGCCTGTTTATAATTTTCCTCAAACTCTTCTCCCAGCATCCCGGTAAAACGCCCCATACCTCCTGGCCTTCCGTCTCTCGCCCAAATCATGTGATTAGACAGATCATAACGCTGATCACGCAATATCTCATATGGTCGTCCAAGCCGATTAAGAAGGTAGTGCATTGAGGGCTCGCTGAAATACCAGGGGTGCGCTATCGACCAATAAAAACGCTCGAAGGCCGGAATGTCATAGACTGAATACAGGGGATCAGCAACATTCGGAATCTCAAAAATAATCTTGCCGCCAGGCTTGAGCAGAGCAAGTTGCGCCTCAAGAAAAGCCACAGGATCCGCAATATGTTCCAGAACGAAAAAATGCAAAATAACATCAAACCGAGCATTCGGAACTGCCCCCTGTAGTTGCGTCAAAGAATCAAAAACCGCCAGGCCATGGCTCTTGACAAACTCACTGAACACTCCGGAAGGCTCGACACCAGTACACATATGCCCAGCAGTCGCCAGGGGGAGAAGCATGAAACCTGAAGAACAGCCAACTTCGAGCAGGCTGCACCCCTTCTCCAGATGAGGACTCAGATACTTCATGCGGCGCTGGCGAGTCAATTCATTGGCAGCAATATGTTCCTCGGCCTTGTGCCACCCACCCTTGCTTCCAGCCCGGCTTGCCATGAAGCCCTCAAACTCGGCAGAGTAAAAAAGCGCCTCCTCCTCTACGGTCAGCCCAGGATAAAGATAGCGCACATCACATGACCCACAATGAAAAAAGGCATGTCCCCGCCCCTCTCCACCATAGACACAGGATGTCACTGCAGACTGTTTCTCCGCGCCAGCGTTACACAACGGACATTTACAAGGAACCGACACGGATACAACCCTCAATCCAGTATTTTCAAAAAGTTATGTAACTATCCAGCTCAAAGCCGGAAAGTGACGAAAACCAGGGAATGTAACTATAAAGTTATCTCGATTTCTCCGGACATTCACAAACAACAAACATATGCGAGCTAACTCCGTGAGATACAATGAACTCTTGCCATTCCTGACGTTCTTCCGGCGATGCCTGCACAAGCAAATTACGCCAGAATCGATCCTTGATAAGCGCCCGGTTGTTAAAAAGGATGTCCATATCCAGTTTCCCAGGCGTCTCCACGGAAATTACCCGCAGCCCGACCCGCTCAATCAAGGTCTGTACCGATTTGGGATTAAAAAAATTCAGGTGCTGTAATGAAATTGAATTCGACTCGTTCCACAAAGACTGGATATCAACCCCCATTCCTGACAGCGTGGTAAACAGGAAAATATCCCCGGGTTGCATCAAGGCGGACAAATGTTGCAGAAAAACTACACAATCATGCAGGTGTTCGAACAACTCAAAACTCGCAAAAACCTTAGGGCTGGGCGGCAATTGTTCCGCGCGAACATGCTCCAGGAAGGACTCAACAACCTCCAAGCCCTTCCCCCGGCAAATCTGGGCCAGCTCAGGGCCAGGCTCAATGATCGTTACCGCAACCCCGGTAAGACGCTCATATTCTTCGGCAAATATCCCGTATCCTCCGCCAATATCAAATACGGCACAACTATCGGCTCCATGCTTCTTCAGCACATCACGAACCATCTCGGCCTTAGGTCGCCACAATTTCTCCCGGCGCGACTCAGCAGTCGCACTATAAAAAGTAGTCGCAAAATACCTTGCCGACGCTGACTCCTGATAATAACGAAAGAAATCTGCTGCAGGAGGACGCGGGCTCACAAAGAGCGTCTGGCAAGCGGGGCATTCTTCATACGAAAACCCATGCTTGTCAAAAACAAAAACACCCTGTTGACCGCAGGCGGGACAAAGGACCGATTGCCGACTCGAATTAGCAAAAAACATATCGGCATCCAGCTCAGCCAGCCGCAGATACTCATCGAAAACTTTTCTGGGACGGATTTCTTCTTCTTTCACTACCGGCTCACTTTTGGGGCCATGGCAGAGGAATGGAGAAAAACCGCATCAATTGAATAGGCAATGAACCGATAGCCCTCGACTATCCGTTGTTGCAAAACTTCAGCATCCGGCCTAACCACATGCACTCCGCAGGGGATGCGCTGCTTACCACACAGGGTATGAATGCGGTTCAGCACCGCTATAAACTCAGGCGCATCAAATTTTGCGGTCAACCCCATGGAAGCAGACAGGTCATACGGACCGATCAGGATCGCATCCAAACCATCTACCGCAAGTATTTCCTCAAGATTCTCAACAGCTCGAACGTGCTCGATCATTGCCACCAACAAGGGCGCCTGTGCCTCTTCGCGATAAGCCTCAAAATGCACCCCAAAAAGGTTAGCGCGGGAAAACCCCACCCCACGAGTCCCGGCTGGCGGCCAGCGGCAAGCATCACGCACCATCAGCAACTGTGCCGCCGTTTCCACCATCGGCACGATAACCCCGCCAGCCCCGGCATCCAGTGCCTGTTTGCAATCTTTGCCATGTCCATGCGCCAGTCGTGCCAGAGGCAAGGCACCCCCCAGATCCAGGGCACGAAAGAGATCCGGCAACTGATGCACGGAGATCGCCCCATGCTCCATGTCTACCGCCACCCAGTCATAGCCGGCCTGCCCCATAATCTCGGCCACAGAAGAATCAGGTATCTGCATCCAGCTGCCAATTGACGGCCGGTTTTCGCCAAGCGACGTGCGTATTGCTCGGATCTTTTCCAAACGGTTCATAGGGCGGTGAACTCCTTAACTGAAGGGCCAGTATAACCGGCAAATACCTTGGCGTTGGTTTCGTGTCGTCGCAACATAAACTGGATTTGATTAGCTTCCGCAGCCTCAAGATCCGCCCGCGCATCACCAATCATCAGACAGGCACTTGCATCCAATCCATGCTCTGTAATCATCATACGAATTGCATCTTGCTTGCGAATCGGCGCGCCAAAAATCCCCATAAAACATCCGGTCAAATTAAGGGCTTGAAGAATTTGCTCCAGCTCATCCTGCGGCGTGGCCGAAACCAGAACAAACATTTGCTGATGGGGATTAACACGAAGGTAGGTCTCTGCCCCCGGCACCCAAGGCGCATCAACCACACCCTGCAACACCATCTGTCCGAATTGACCACAGCATTCACTTACCCGAGGGGGGCTGGGATCCTCTCCTGCCCATTGAAGATAAATGGGCAGCTTATCAAATCGAGACATACCACCATTGGCCAAGTGATGTTCACATACTCGTTTGGCGACCTCGGTTCCAGAAGACGCAAACAGCTTTACAAAGGCCTGAGTCTTAACCTCAATTGAATCCTTGATAACGCCATCGAAATCCCAAAAAATCGTCTTTGGTTGACTGATTAACTGAAAGCTCATAACTCAAGCGCGAATCCATATCTGGTTATAACAATTCTGAAATCCTGCGGTAGAATTACCGATTATGTCTGAATGGCGCTTCTCTTTCAAAATCAGTCCGGATTCACTCAACAACTTTCGACACTGCTCCGCCTGCTCATAAAAATCATCATTAACCTCAATCAGCATCCCTTCGATGCCACGCAGAACTGACACGCCACCTTTAAGGATGAAATGTTCAAGACCATCCACATCCATCTTAATGTAATCAGGCTGGGGAATCGCTAACCTCTGCATTGCGTCTTCCATGCTCAAGCCAACGGTCTGAAATTCAAAAACTTGCCGAATGGCCGCCCCATCCCAACCAAAATCCTGGCCAAAAGTTGACAGCGCGCCACCCCATTCCGTTGTAGTCATACGCATCTTGCTGGCACCAAGACTGTCGCTCAAGGCCAGAGGCACAATACATATTTTTCCCGTCAAATCATTCTCGTAGATATTTCTTGCCAGCAATTCCAAATTAAAAACCGACGGCTCAAAAGCCCAGACCAGACACCCACGCTTCTTGGCCGCATAAACAGAATACAAACCAATATTAGCGCCCACATCCCACAAAACCGAATTCTCTGGAATCGAGTCTATCCATTCCAGCGTCTCAGGCTCCTTGGTCGAAAAGGTGCTGGCTCGCCAGTCACACAACGAGTTTGGAGCGGCAAGTCTCAACTTAAGATTGCCATGAGATACCTCCCGTACCCTCTCCATCGCCGCGCCAAGCATCTGATTAAGCAGATAACGTCCAGCACGAGTTTTCACACTCAAGCCAATCAGGGAATGAGCGACCATTCTTAATAATTTTTTAATTTGTTCTTTCACGCCTGTCTTTTTCCTGAAAAATAATCTTTTTGAACTTCCCCGATCAACTCCAATAATCCCTGGCCCAAGTCCACATGCATTGGGGGAAGGTATTTTCTCCCTAATCGAGTCTGGTAAGCATAAGGAGTACGGATATAATGCCCGGCATAATCAGATTCAATAAATTCAACCGACTGTGGCAGCCCCAATATCTCTGCCAGCATCTTGAGCATATCCATGACCCGCATCGGCTCTTGCCCGGTCAGCACGACATGCTGGTTGCGAAACTCCTCCCCAAGGGCAATGACACTGGCCCGTGCCGCATCTTCGACATGGATATATTCACGCATGGCCTCCGGGCTGCCCTCGTAGCTGACTCTCCCAGTCTCCAAAGCTTTCTTGACCAGTCGCCACAGCCCATTGTGCTGGTCAGAACGCGGCCCATACAGCGAGCCATAACGGAGCACGGTAAAATCAAGTCCATAACGGCTCTGATATTCTTCAACAAACTGTTCGGAGGCATGCTTGCTGCAACGATAAAAACCGCCTTCACGGCTGTGCACATAAACTGTACTGGCGTAGATGTAGCGTTTCACCCCGTGGCGACGGCAAGATGCAAGCACCATGGCATTACCGAGGATATTAACCTTAATCGTTTCAAGTGGCTTATCCAACGCCTCGTTTATATCGGAAATGGCAGCAAAATTGTAAACCGCCTCACAACCTTCAATCGCTTCATCCAGCGCCGCCTCATCAAGGATGTCTGCCTTGACCATGCATTGATCAGGACGACACCACGGAGAGATCGTCCGGTCATAAATCAATACTTTATAACCAGCCTCCGATAATTGATCACAAACATGGGAACCGAGAAAACCGGCTCCACCGATCACACAAACTTTCTTCATCTCAAAGGCCCTGTCTTTGCACATTATATTCTTCCGGAGGCACAACCCCCTGTAAAGCCTGGCCGGTCAAGAATCGCACCACCTCTTCGGTAGCCTCGATCTCCATGCGCGTACGACAATCAATGGACATGGAACCCATATGCGAAGTAAGCAGGCAACGATCTATCTGTGCGAGCGCGCCGTTATAAGGTTCATGTTCAAAAACATCAATAGCTGCCCCGCTTAAATGACCGGCGTTAAGAACCTCGGCCAAATCCAGCTCATTGATAATTCCACCGCGTGAAGTGTTAATGATCATCGCATCCGGTTTCATGAGCATCAGATGCTCGCGCCGAATCATATTTTTGGTCTGCGCAGTCAGTGGCAGATGCAGGCTGATAATATCAGCATGACGATATATCTCCTCTTTATCAACCCATTCAAGCTTAAACTCAGGCACCACCTTCGTATTTGGATGGATATCATTAACCAGCACGCGCGGAGTGCCAAATCCAGCCAAACGTCGCAACACACGTCCACCAATTCTGCCAACCCCGATGATGCCGATGGTTACTTCCGGAATGCGGCGGCCAAAATAACGATGCCATTCGCCACGATGCATCTGAGCATTCGCAACATGCACCGAACGCAACAAGGTAAGCATCAGACCAACCGTTAACTCAGCCACCGCCGGGGCAGGCGCATCCGGTGTATAACTCACCAGGATATTGCGTCGCTCGGCAGCTAATAAATCAACGCTATCGAGTCCTATGCCAACGCGGGAGATCAATTTCAAACGCGGAGCACGACTCATAACCATATCGGTAATCGGTTCTGTTCCGGCGATCAGCACATCAAAGTCAGACACCATCTCTGCCAGTTCTTCTTCTTTGAGCTTGCGTCCCAGGGGATTGATCAGATACTCAATGTCAGAAGCTTCGAGCAGTTCAAGGGGCAACCTGTTTTTATCACCAAAAGGGACTGTAGTGATCAGTGCTTTGGACATAATTACCTCTCCATCATGTAAGAAACGTAAGCGCTTATTGGATTGTTACGTGAGCGGAAAGCCACGCGGCCAATTCTTCTACCCCAGACAAAACAGGAATTCCATGTGCGGCTCGATCATCACCCTGCAACAAACCGGTTGGATCATAATAGATGGATGGTTTTCCCATCTCTCTGGCAATCAAGGCAGTTGAAGTAAAAGGCATGGAAACAACGGCTACACTTGCCTCGATGACACGAATGGCGGAAATATCCGGATCAACCAGCAGCACATGGCTACGTTCTACCAGTCGATCCGCCAAATGTCCATAATGGGGATGCGCCAAACGCCCTATTTGCCTTTTTCTTTTCCACAACATTAACAGCCGATATTTATTAAGGACATCACTGACATGTTCTAAAAAAGGATTGGCAACCGCTGGAGTATAAAACTCCATATCCATCCCCAAAGTGCAATAACGCGAAGCTCGATGCGGTGTCACATCAAAGACCCCCACGCCGGGTCTGTCTAATCTTGGCATCTCGGCAGCACTGCTATGAAACCAGATCGGCCCCACGATGATGATCTGCGCCCGCGCCCCAACAGCCCGACGGACAAAGTCGGCCTGATATTCGTCCCAGACCAGATATCGTGGCCAGGTCATGGCTTTCCAGCCATAGGCTAAAGGAGGGTAGCCTTCCGGTCTCTTGAAATTCTCACAATTGGTCGAATAGAAATAAAAGGTGATCTCAGACCCGCGCTGTTGTGCCTCATAAGTCCAGAGAGGCCTGTAGATCCAGCCGGAATTATGAAACAGGTATTCCTGCGCCAAAGCCCCGGCGGGCAACGCGCGAACCTGAGCAGCAAGCGCGGCCTGGTTTAACAGCAGCGCATGCCACCATCGCCCGCACAGGCAATCGAATGCCGCGATGGCAATAGCTCGCATACCCCAAAGCGCATAACTGATAACCGCACGCATCCCCATCAGATCGGGCAACACCCGCACAGTGGGCAACACATCTACCCCGCTCACACAAACAGGTTGCGCATTTCGAACCGTATGATGCACAGATGCTATTCCCGTTGTTCTGCCTGACCACTGCAGATACCAGGAAATCACATCATGACTTTTGCGGCCCTCGATCTGCTGGGGCAGGTTCCCCGGCCCGAGATCGGTAAAGAAAACATGGTTTTTTTGTAAAGGCCACAGGTCGTTCCGAGAGAAAAGCCCGGCCAGCAGGATCTTGCCAATTTGCAATATGCCATAAAAAAATATGGTGCCGACGTAGAGTTGCCAAAGCAGGCTTGATCTAAGGTGCTCGACCTTAAAGCCATGTTGCGTCAGAATCTCACGCCACTCCTTGGGCAGAGGAAAGACGACCCGGCCATTCTTCTTTCCAAGCGCGACAAGCAGGGCCTTATTTAAATTGAGCCCCCCGATCCGCACCAGCAGATATTGCCTGATCACGGCTTCGCCAAACCCGGCCCCCTGCCTCATAACCGTGCCCGAAAGATTCCGGCTTACCCGACCCAGGCAATGTTCCGTCAGCGCCTGTTTAACCCTCGCTATCCGGTCAATACTGCCAGATTTCTTCAACATCTGATAGCCACGCATGACGTGGCGCAACCTGGCACATTGGCGCCTTTTCAGCAGTTTACGGAAGAAAGAAACCAATTTATTGATCAAGATTAACTCGAATTATCAAAAACGTGAACAACATAGACCGCCTTTGGACTTATATGGTCACCTCATCGTCCGGTGATTGGTTTTATTGAGCTCGCACCCTCACATGAAGTCAAATGCCAAACCATTGTCAGGCACCCTGGCAATACAGTTGGTATAAACGCTGTCGATTCCTCGATAAAACCAACCTTCCGATAAGCGTTAATGGCCGCCGTATTAGCACGGTCAACGCCCAAAACAATTTGCCGGATGTTACGATGTTTATGCAGCCAGTTAGCACTTGCCCAAAGTACCTCAACCGCAACGCCCATACCTCGCCAGTGCGGATCGCCAATTAAAATACCCCCTATAGCATACCCCGCGACAGAGTCAACAGGCTCATACTTAATATTTCCGATGTGCAGTCCATTCTTTTTCTCAAAAATTCCTAAAAATACTACATCATCCCGCCCGTTACGCTCTACCACAAATTGCCGAAGTGCAGCGATATCTGGACTTGCTGTGGCTGCGCTAATATACTGCTGCACCACCTGCTCGCAAAACCAGCCAACATAACGAATAGTGACATCTCCCTCATCAAGCGGCCTAAGAATAAAACGTTTAGTAAGAATAATAAGAGGGGTCTCCAGCATCAACCAACAAATTCCAAGGTCAACGTCTTTAACTCCAGGTTAGCGGCAGCAATTAACCCCAACCTCTCAAATCCTCCGCCATAGGGCACAAGGTCACCAGCAAGTGTAGTAAGTATCCCACCTGCACGCGCAAGAATTAGATCGGCCGGGGCCAAATCCCAATCGCGCACGGTGACATCCTTAACAAACAAATCGGCCGTGCCATCAGCAACCCGACAAATCTTGAGACCTATACTGCCGCTTTCAATATATCCGCCACAACCGATGCCATCGAGCAGCGTCCGGGCTATCCCGCGCGGCTCTGGATAGTTATCAATCAGGAGCGGAGCGCGTATTCCAAATAAAGTCGTGGAAATTGGCGTGTGATTGCATTGGGCGAACCCATGCTCTGAAGCAGTATAAGTCAGACCAAGTGCTGGGGCATGCACAATCGCAACAATCGGGTTACACCTCTGCATAAAAGCCGCTTGCGTCACAAACCCATCGAAACCGTTGCAGAAGCTGGCGGTCCCATCGATGGGGTCGATCAGCCAATATTCATCGGGCCGGTCTGTAGCGTGCGCGCTTGCATCCTCTTCGCTGATCACAGGAACACCAGGCCAAAAACGGTGCAAACGCTCGCAGAGAAAGGCATGGGCGCGTTGGTCGGCCTCCGCCTTCAACTGCGAGCCTTCCCAGCGGCCATGCGTCATGCCGTGTGAACGCCACTCTAACAGCAGATTTCCCATTTCCTGCATAATCACTTCTAAGGTTTCAAGCATAGCGTCCATTACATATCTCAATACGCACCCAGTTCGCCAGATCACGAAGACGAACGCTTAATTCCCCGCGCACAGGGCCAAGAAATTCGTGCAAACGAGAAAGATCAAAGGAAAACCACTTCGGTGGCGGCACGGTCAATTCCCTTCCGAACAGAGCCGCAAGCTGAGTGACTGCGTCTGAAATGGCCATGCGTTCAGGATATCCTGCATTCATAACCAGCGAATGTCTTGGGGATAAAGATGCAGCGCGAATACATATTTCAGCCGCATCTTCCACATGCATGGCAGCCCATTGAGGAAGGTGTTCTTCCAAAATGGGGGTTTCACCTCGCGCCAGAGCCAAGGCCGTATTGAACAACACTCCCCCTCGGCGAGGCAACCCAAACAGACCGGGAAGACGCAAGATCGTTGCTGAAACTTCTGTACATTCCAACAGGATTTGCTCCGCCTTTAATTTGGCGCCAGCATAGCCATAGCCGATTGGGGCTGCATCTGTCTCTTGCGCAAGGATGGTGCCTTCGGGATAAACGGTCATGGACGAGGTGAAAATTATGTGGCGTACCCCTCCTGTATCTACGAGATTACGAATCATTTCCAGGCTCTCATCGGCCGCTTTTTCATCTAAATAGGCAGAATGGGCTTTAGGCACCGTCGCAGCACAATGAATAATCCGGCTATCCGGATGCTGGGCAAGCATAGCCTCTGTGGCTTTACGGTCAAGCAAATCGCAAACCACATCGCATTGTTTTGATCGACCTACGCCCAAGGCATTCACACCCTTGTTCTTCAACATGTCGAGGATTTGCCCACCCAGAAAACCGGTGGCGCCAGTGACGAGAATCTGACTCAAAACATTTCCCAGGTGATCCATTGGTCGGCATCAATGTTCGTCCGGGCAATACGCCCAACGACGTGAGCTTTCAGAAATGGCGGGATGCCTATCCCAGGTCGTTTTGCTACCAGCATATCGGAGGCAACGGTCTGGCCAGCGGTGATGGGAACGCGTGCGTGAAGACTACGACGGCCTTTTTCTGCCATTTCGCCCTCTTCTTGTCTCGGCCCGTTCTTTAAGCCATCCCCGAACGCGGCTTCGATTTCGCGAATTTTCCTCATCATCTCGGACATCTCGTGCGGCTCGATGGCAAAGGGGTGATCCGGTCCCGGCAGGGTTCGGTCGAGGGTAAAATGCCTTTCAATTATGCAGCCCCCCATGGCAACTGCGGCGAGAGCAATGTGATCACCCATCGTGTGGTCAGAATAACCGACCAAAGTTCCAAAAGATGCTCGCATGGACGCCATGGCCCGCAAGTTGCTCAGGTTGACAGGCGCGGGATAAAGCGATGTGCATTGCAGCAGAACAATCTGGTCATTACCTGCCCTTCGTGCGGCATCGAGCGCAAATTGAATGTCATTCCAGGTCGCCATACCAGTGGACAGCAGCAACGGTTTCCCAATTGCCGCCATTTCAAAAATCAGACTGTCATCCGTCAGGTCAAAGGACGCCACCTTGTAGGCAGGTGCTCCCAACGCAGCAAGCCCGGCAATGGCATCGGAATCACACGGCGACGAGAAGAATATGACCCCACGTTCTTTCGCATGTTGCATCAAATCGGCTTGCCATGAACGATCCAATTCCAGCGAGCGAATCAATTCATGGGTGTTGATATTGTTCAGATAACCGAAACCAGGTGTTTTTTTTGAATAATGACTGACTGCACGGAATGTTTGAAATTTTACGGCATCGACACCAGCTTGGGCAGCCGCATCGATTAGGCGACGAGCCAAATCAAAATTCTGATTATGGTTTGAACCAATCTCGGCAATGACGAAGCAGGGATGTCCGTCACCAACGGCACGATCGCCGATATTTATACTGTTTTGTCCATTAGTTGCAGACATCCATTCACCTTTTCCAGCCAATTGCGACTGAGAAGCGTTGCAAACATGAAACATCTCATAGAGATTGCCATAGAGCAGTCTGTGTAAGAAACCTATACTTTTGCGTCAAGCAACACTTCGTCGAGTGTCTCGAATTTTACAAATCAATGCCTTGCAAAAAATGGTTTGTCCAGTGGCGGCGCAACTGAATACCAGAAGCGAATGGTAAAATTTCGTCAGTATGGAAACCATCAAAAAATAAAGAAATGGGATCGATGCCTGCCGCTACGGACAAACAAAATGTGGTTGAGATCCGGGGATTGATCTCAAAAGGAAGAACATCCCCTTCCTGGGTCAACATCAGTTGAATATTATAGCATCCACCAGTGGGAACGGCTTGATGTATTTCTCGACAGGCATCGATAACTCGTGGTTCCGCTTCGGTTTCAGCACGAAGAGTGATCCCTCGTTTGATGTTGATTCTGACCGGCACGATAGCACACAAATGGCATTCGGTATCGGCCACCATCTGGACTGTATATTCGATGCCTTCGATTTTTTCCTGCAATAATGTCATCCCTGCAGAATGCCCCAATGCCACGCCAAGTGTCAATGCTTCCGCTCTGGAAGACAACACCCGAACGTCCCGCGACCCTCTACCGCTTCGCGGCTTGGCAATGCAGGGAAAACTTTGGCCATCAAGATCGTCAGCCAAAGTCCGGCTGGCCGGCACTTGCACTTTCTTTTCTGATAAAGCCCGGATCATGGACAGTTTGTCCAACATCGTTTTGACGTAGTCCGCATGGGGTAGAAGCAAGCGAGTAGGCATCAGCGCAGCCACACCTTGCGCCAGTGCGAGCAATTCCTCATCCACGCCTGGAACCAGCAGGTCAATGTTTAGGCGATGACACAAATCGACCATCTTGCCGAGAAAATCTGGATCGGAAGCCCACGGCAGTTGATGCCGACGATCTTCCGGAATCGTCGGGTCAATTGACCTTGGGTCGGCATCGCCGAAATGGAGCGTGTAGCGATGTCCGAGCAAGCGCCACAGAGCTTCATTTCCGGCCCCACCTCCACCAGTAAACAGGACAGCCATCATGTCGGCATATTCTCCTCGCCAGAAGGTAGCGGTGCCTTATCGATCCGCAAAAAATAGCGTTGACCATTCAGATCGAAAAATGCAGGATAGTGTTGATTATCCACTACCCGAAACAGATCAAACTGTGCTTTAATCGATTGGGTGGGAGTCAAACGACTGTCCGCGGGTTGCCGATGTGGATAAAAACTCTCTGCCCCAATCTGTTCACGCGCCTCAGCAAGAATCTTCGGGTAGCCATCAACGAAAAGTTTACACAATTTGATGGTTGCCTTCGCCTGCCTTTCACGCATTTCGTCGATTAATTCATGTCCTTCAAATTCCAGCCATTCCTGGGCATAGACCCTGCCGCTATCCACTCTTTCTGCGGCCTCCAACAGGGTGACAGGGATTCGATTTTTGTCCTCAAGAATTTGCCAAGTTAACGGCGACCAGCCCTTACCTCTCGGCAAGTCGCTTTCGTGAACGACTAAATTATGCAGGTACTGCTTCAAAATGGAAGGTGGCACTATCTGTCCACAACTCAAATAAAAGCAGAAATCTGCATGGAGAAGATCTTCAATATCATGTGCCCATAATACCCGGTGACCCTCATCAAGCCAGTTGAGAATCAATTCAGGCAGATAAGCATTCAGCCAGCTGTTGCGATCCGACATGATGGCGATAGAACGGCACATATCCCCCCCCCCACAGAGAGGCAATGGTGCCTGCTTAAAGCCATGACGCATAAATACAGATCGAGAGACATAATTGCCAGCCTTGACTTTAGCACGAAGGGTGATTGGTGCGCTTTGCCGCAGATATGCCGCCCCCATTGCCACCAGGCGTGTCGCCCAACCTCGGCCTCGTACCAAGGCATCAAGTGAATAGTCGATGCGCGCCTCATCTCCTTCCTGATCAAAACGGATTTGCCCGACAGGCAATGATCCGGCCATGAGGGTGAAAAGATGACTCTGCGCATCAGCAAGCTTATTCGTAAACCACTCTTGATGCCGCGCCCAAGAAATTGGTTCTGAATGGATGGCTTGCCGACGCACTTCGTGATCATTGGCCCAATTGAAATAAAGGTTCATATCATCATGGCAGGCAAGCCTTAGACGAAGCTGAGCGGTCGGAGTTGGGTCGAGCACCTCCGCAAGTCGTAGGGTTCCGAGTCCATCCGCCAAAAGCTGATTTCGAATTGAACAAGCAAGCTGATGCTCGCGATTTTCAATACATTCCTTAAGCGCACAGCCCAGATCCGAGGCCTGAACCTCACTGAATTCTCCGAGATAATAAATCAACCCCTCTTGGGCGAGCGCTTCACAAGCTGGTCGTTGATTTTCTGAAAGTGAAATGACCAAGCTTGGGAGGCCAAAACACATTCTTTCCCAAGTTGTTGCTCCTCCAGCGCCAATCGCCAGATCAGCTTGAGCCATCAAATCCGCTAAATGCGGTCGTGGGCCATACAGCTTGGTGCGTGGCCGCATGGATATTTGTTTTTCAATCGCGACACGATGCGGATTAGTGCCCCCAATAACCACATCGACTTCCAAATGCCGGAACTCAGGCGCGGAGAGCGCCTCCAGCGCCAGGCCGGTAGTATTATAGGGGTCAGGTCCACCAAAAAACACCAACACCCGGTGTACCAGTCCATCCCGCTGGCGTAGGACCCGCCGATAGGCAGCATATTCCTGCCGTAGCAACGCATAGCTTGGCCCCAACAACAATCGACAAATCTCTGGTACCAATCCCCTGGAACGATCTTCCCTTTCAGCAGAATAATTCTGATTTAACAACAGATCACAGTCATGCCGTCGGTTGACAAGATCATCGATCACCATGATTTTGTCAGTGTGCGGGCGCAGCCTTTGCTCCCAATCAATATCGAGACTATAGTGATCAACAATGAGCACATCGACATGATCACCTTGCAGGGCTTCGATGCTCTGCTCAGCATCTTCAATCTGAGTTACCCCCAGCCAGGCGGCGTAATCCTCGGAATATACATTTGAGAGCTGCGCAGATGCCGGCAGACCGATAACTGGCATGGCTTGCCGTTGCAGCATTCCGATCAGGTTGCCAGAATGAGCCCGGCAGATGAAACGCGTTTCCGCGCCGCGATCACGCAAAGCCTCGGCCAGGGTGAGGCAGCGGATGAGGTGACCTGTACCCATGCGATTCGAGGCATCAACGCGAAAAACCACCTTCACGACAAGTGTCTCCCCAGAATGAAGGCCTCCGCAGCCTCGACACCTATAACTGCACCGCGCCACCTGGCCAAATGCTCAATACCCTGTAGTGATCGCGGATGAGGCCAGGGACATAACTCAGTGGCATAGGCATTGAGCGCCGCCATTTTTCGATCCAAGGTTCCCGAGATATCCACAAACCAGTTCGGAGCAAAAAATGGCGCGGAACCTGGCACCTGCCATTCGGTGCTGGAAGGTATTTCAAAGCAGAGTAAAGTTTTTACTGGATGGCCAGGCCGTGGGCGGCAAGCCGTAACTACCGCCTCGTGAGTACGACGGTGATCTATGTTTAAATCACCGGCATGGTGCGTAAAAATCGTGTCTGGTTGGTGCTTGGCAATTAGGACTTCAACGCTTTTTACTATATCAAGCAGAGCTACGGTATCCATTCGGTTATCAGGGAAGTCACCAAATGATACAGATTTAACGCCTAAAATTTTGTTGGCTTTTTGTGCTGTCGCACGACGTAATTGAAGCTCCTCCTCGGACTGGGCGCCCGGCTCGGGAGTACGGGAAAAAACCCCATCAGCCAGAAAAGCAACATGGACGATCACGCCTTGGTCAACCAACATGGCGATGGCGCCGCCACAACCAAGAACTTCATCATCGGGATGGGCAGCTACAACAAGAACCGTCTTCGGCATTAATTCAACCTCTTAAACCCAGCATGACACACCGGTCCTTTGAGCAAGCCCAGCACATCGCGTCCTTGTTCACATTCCTTAATGAGTGCAAACACAGGATCGAGAGCTTCAAAGAAGCCTGCCACCAAATCTGGAGTGTGCTCAGTGCAGACATAAACGCTGGTACCGGCAAGATAGCCTTTGCCCAACATTTCCTGCGTTATGAGAGTTTTGTAAAACAGCGCGTTTGGGCTGACGAATGAAAATCCGGTCAGCGCCGACAGACCACTGGTAGCAATAGATAGTTCATGTTTTTTCGCCAACTCTTGCCAACCCGCAGTGATTTCCCGACCAACATTGGTGATCTGCTCCCAGGCTTTCACACGTTCCATCACTTCCAATGTCTTCAGCGCCGCAGTCGGGCCAATCCTTTCGGTCCAAAAGGTACTACTGATAAAGGTGGTCTGCGCGGCTTCCATGATTTCACGCCGACCGATGGTAGCCGTAATAGCATAGCCATTACCCAAGGCCTTGCCGAACATAGCCATGTCTGGTTCAACACCATATTCCTTGTGAAGTCCGCCAAAGGTTTGACGAAAACCGGAAGTACACTCGTCAAAAATCAGTACAATACCGTGCGCGGAAGCAAGCTGGCGCACCTTGTGCAAAAAGTTTTCTTGCGGGCCATGGTTGCGCGCCACTTCCATTTTAATCACGCCAATATCGTGCGCCATAACCAAGGCTTCCAACTCGGCGAAATTGTTGTAGGCGAAAGGGAAAACGGTACCACGCAGGTTTAGCGGCACACCGTTAGGCTCCAAGCCCGGCAGCAAGTGACCTGCGAGATTTTTCTCATCGCCTAAATTGGCGGCGAGATACCAATCGTGCCAGCCATGGTAACCACAGATAGCGACCTTGTCCTTACCAGTGGCGGCACGAGCAATGCGAATAGCGATGGCATTGGCCTCGCCACCCGAACGGGCCAAACGAGCCATGTCGGCCCATGGATGCAGTTCAATAAGCTTTTCAGCCAGATAAACCTCTTCAGGGCAGTTGAGGGTAGACATATTCCCGGCGTCGATGGTTTTACGAACTGCCTCATCCACCTCGGGATGGCCGTAGCCCAAAATATTGGTGCCGATCCCCATGATAGACATGTCGATGAACTCATTGCCATCCAAATCCCAAACTTTGCACCCCTTGGCCCTGCTAAAGTAGGCGGGCCACTGCTCAGGCAGAAACATTTCGGCACGTTTGGAAAGCAACATATTACCGCCAGGTATGACTTGCTTGGCGCGTTGCCAGAGTTTCTGGCCGGCATTACCCATTCTGACTTCCCCAAAGATCCATGGTCGAATATCCAACTTCTGTGTACGGCGCAATTAACTCTACCAATTTAGGATGGGCATCAAGATATTTGACGATTTCCGAAACCCTTATTTGGGGGGCCTGATCTTGTAATGCTAAATAAACAGCCCGACAGACAACAAGATCCTCTGGATAATCGACGGTCAATCTCAAATCTTTTCTGATTAATTCTTGAGGTGGATCTGATTTAATAACCTTAAACTCCTCAGGGTGCTCTCGGACATAAAGCGAACAAAGTTCAGATCTATGCTTAGCTGAACCTCGATCATGAGACGCTTTAAGCGCCTCAAACGTATAAAATTCAAAACCTGAACCATCAATAATGTTCCACATAAAAGTAACATCTGCTTGCTCATTTTGATGGCGCAGCCAGAGATCCTCTACTGATTCAAAATAAAGAAATGGCGATTCACTGGTAACCCTAAAAATATCAGTAGCTTCGGAAACCTGGCCGCATTTAACGAGTCGCGACAAAACGTCAATCTGGTCACCAACAATATATTTGAGCCCCTGTTCTTCGGCGATACGCTTAAAAATCTCATTTTCTACACCCTCAGAAATCCCGAGAACAATCTCGTCAATGCAATTAATGGCTTTCAAGCAACCAATGATGTTGTCTATTATCCGAATCCCTTTGGCCACCTCCAAATTTTGCAGAGGTTTCCCATAAAGACGAGAACCTTGATTTCGGCAGGCAAGAGCGGCAACAAGCTTTCTTTTCACTTCAGCTCCTTTCTTTAAATAATGTCGTTGGTAGCTATTGGCATATTTTTTTTAAGATCGCAATTAAGCGTTTTGTCGTAGGCTAGATCCAAATCAGTCAACACATTCTCTGCCGAACTACGCTTCAGTACTATATCAGTCGGAGCAATTATTGAACCTTTTTTCAGATCACGACTTGTTACAACATGGCGACGAATCATTTTTCGATAACCTTTTTCGACTTCACTCATCCCAAAATCTTCCGTATCTTTCGCTTCCCCTAATGCATCTGAGCAGTGCCGTATAATTTGCGAAAACTCTAAAAATTCATCAGGATTCAGAGCCGATTCGTGGTCTTCAAGCTTCATGACCTTGCCAAGGGTCAGATGTTTTTCAAAAACAGTTGCCCCAGCGCCAATCGCCGTTGCTGCCAAAGCGTAACGCAACGGGCTCTCTGGCCGAGCATGATCGGCAAATCCAACAACAACATTCTGATGAGTGTCCCCGAGGCTCTTGATAACTAATCGGGTTCGTGCGATTTGATTGGACTCATCAGGAGTAGGATAGCCCTGAAAACCCAGCAGGACAACAATCTGTTTATCCGCTAAGATATTAATTGCTTGTCGAATTTCATTGGCATGACCACCACCAGCTCCCAACAATACTCTTGGCACCGAACTTCTTGCGACATCGGAGAGAAGACCGATGTTGGTAAGATCAGTGCCATGGATCTTGACCGCGGCCACTTCAAGACGCTCCGCCAATTGAAGACTACTCGTCCCGAAAACGTCCAGGTGCAGCCGAACGCCCAACTCCCGCGCATACTCAGCCAGTTCTACCCAAACTTCATCCGCCATTTCCAAAGAACGGAACAATTCGTAGTATTTATAATCCGGGGTAGCCAACTCATCAGCATATACCAGTTGATATTTTACGGCATCCGCACCCGCAGTTGTCGCAGCCTTCATCAGCAAGCGCGCCTGTTCAGGGCGACCTTCAAAGCCCTGAGCTAATTCGGCGATGATTTCAATCGACATGTTCGTTTCCTTGGCTGTTATTTTTTAAATTTGCAAATTAAAATCCCGGATCAAATCAGTGCAGACCAATTTGCCGGGTTAACAAGATTAATGTCACCACTACTTAGTTCTTCCGGAATTTTCGGCATAACGCCTGCTGCGGCTGCCAGTATCTCCTGTAACTGCGACATGCTATCGACACCAACGACAACCTTGCTAATTTGTGGAAATGACAAGACATACCGGAGACACGCCTGCAAAGGCGTAAGTCGATTATTGCTTAACCAATTATCCCAATCGGACCAAAGATCCCCCCAACAAGCAAATCTCTTGTCACGACCAGTCGGGTGCATTAAAAGCAGCCCCTGGAGGAAGATCGAACGCACATGCAATTCGGTGCCATGCTCTGCCAACCTGGTCAACCAGCCTGTCTCGATAAGACGCCGATCCAAGACATTAAACGGTGCCTGGACAAGATCGAACTGGAAACGACCACAAAGGGTGTCGAGCTCTGAAGGATCATAGATCGAAATGCCTACTTTTTGAACCAGTCCATCTTGCTTGAGTTGCTGTAATACGCGATAAAGCTGATCGCCGCACCTTTCCAGAAGTTGCTGCGGGCGGTGCAGTAACAGGCCGTAAAGACTTTTAACTTTAAGCCGCTGCAAGGATCCATCAACTGCTTCGGCAATCCATCGACTGTAATCAATACAGCCCTCGGGGATGGATGGCAACTTCGAAACAATCTGCCAGCCCTGCACTCCAATTTCCCCAAGCCTCTGCTCACTTTCGCCATAAACCACGGCGGTATCAAGCATAGTCATACCACTGGCCCCAGCCACTTTCAGGATCTCCCTGGCTTCTGCAAGGGAGACCTGGCCGGATTGATTGGCGATACCATAGGGTAGACCAAATTGAACGGTACCAAGGGCAAGTTTCAACTCACCGACTCCTTGACTACCGAGATGCCCCGCGCCTGTCGAACCATTCGACAGTTCACTGGCCAGTCGTTGGATGTGTAAATGTCAGCGCCCCGCAATCCGGGCCGTCCTACAAAAAATCGCGCTCGATATGTTCATACAGTCTTTCAGCAAAGGTATTCTCATCAAAGTAAACCGTGGATCTTACCTGACCTCTCACGGCTACCCTGAACTGGGGATCGAAGATCTTTTCGAGAAATTTAAGAAAAACCACCTCCAGATCCTCGCTTCTTGAACAGGAGAAGACCCAATCCCGCTCAAGCAGGGGCCAAATATGCTCCTGGGCTTCCGCTTGGGCGAAATCCCAAATATTTAGGTTATCCGAAAAACAGACACACAGGGCAGGCAATCCACAGAGTGCGCCTTCCAGGATCATGGTGGAGTACGGCGAGACAATTCCTTCGGATGCCGAAATTAGTTTCTGGTAATGTGCTTCGGACTGCCCCTCCCCCTGCTGCGGTTTATCAATCACCACATTTTTCAGATCTTCCAGGTTGATTTTCTCTTTGGTTTTTCTGGCCCAGGCCCTGGGATGTGGCCGGTAGATGATGCCGATATCACTCCGGTTCGACCTGACCAGCAATTCACTTAAGCGCTTGAGGACAGAGAGCTCGTCGTAGGGGATGCCCGAACCGGGAAACAGCAACCAGTTTTTCTCTGCATCCAACCCGAGCTCATCCTTGGCCGCATTCTTTTCCGGCATGCCGGCAAGGTATTTTTGAAACTGCGGAGCCCCAACCACCATCACATCTGCTTCAGACACCTCGTTGAATTTGATGGCCGAATTTTTCATGTCGTCGCCCCAGACATATACCTTGTCCGGCTTGAATCTCAGTAGCCCCTTTTTGCTGAAGTAGTCCCAATGCGAAATAACCATCAATGTGGGAATTTTCAGTTTGCTGGCAGTTTTTAAAACTATATGGGAATAGGAATCAAGGGCCGACCCTGCCGTGACCAGCAGGTCAGGTTTGATTGTCGCCAAAGCAGCTCTGGCATTTTCATCCTGGGCAAAATACCATTCATCCAGCTTATCGACGACCAAAGAAAGAATCGGCATAGAGAGCACCTCGTGCAGGCGGCGCACCATCAATTTCATGCTCAACGCTTTAATAGTATTGCGATATTCAAGCCCGTTTCTTTTCAAATAGACATAAAACGAATGATACCAGAAGAGCAGATCAAGCCGCCTGGCAAAAGCTGACTCCATAAACTTCAAATCAACGACAACACTTTCACCCGGCAAAGCAACGGTCACATCCCTGCTGGCCAGAAAAACCACCCTGGTTTGCCTTTCAAGAACATTGAGGGCACCACTGTTAACGAATTTTCTCGCCACAATATCGGAAGGAATGACAACGGCGACCACTTTCGTTGATTCCGCCCGATTACTTCCTATTACGTCCATGGCAATTGACCTTTGAAAAAAGTTACCCGCAGGAACAGCGGTTGTTCCCGAAAAACCCTGCTTCAAATCATCTGCCGAGACTGGCCGGGGAACGACACTTTTCCGGAAGCAACAATATAATCTGCATAATCAAGGTCTTCTGCGGTATCGACATCCAGGGAATAGACTCGCGAAATTTCCACCGGCACCGAGACGGCCCCGAAACAATCCTTGCCCTCGAAAATCGCCCGGCTGCGGGTCACCACCAGGTTGCCGAAAACGTAGTGCTTGGGCTTGCGCTGTTTGTTGTAAGCCGCGGCCCGCTCCTCCGGAAAGCGGAAGCGGACCAGCCCGCCCTCCACCACCCTCTGGTTAAAGGCGTGGGCATTATGGAAGACCGGCGTGATGGTCTGGGACGAGTCGGCGGCTGGCTGCTGCCGCAATGCCTGCACGCAGGCATTGATATGTTCGGCCAGCAAGAAAGGCGAGGTTGGCTGCAAAAGCGCCACCAGGCCCGGCATCCGCCCATCTCTCTGCGCCACAGTCTCCAGAACCTGCCGCACCACTGCAATGACGGGCGTATCATCTTCGCCCAGATGCGCTGGCCGGTCCAGAACCTCCACCCCGCCCTCCCGGCAGACCTGGGCAATCGCAGGATGGTCGGTGGAGCAGTAAACCCGACTGAGGGTCGCCGCTTTCAAACCGGCCGCCATCACGTAGGTAATCATGGGGCGGCCGGCAACCGGAGCCAGATTCTTCAAGGGAATGCTCTTGGAGCCGCCCCGGGCGGGGATCAGCCCGATGGCCTGGTCATCGTCGATGGTAATACCGGCTGGCAAGGTCATTCTCGAATCGTCTCAGAGGGTTGAAGTTTCGGCAGAGGGCAACCTGCCGGTGCCTCGCAGATGCGCCAGTGCCATCTCAATGGCGTGGGCCTCGGTCAGCCGCCAGGCATCGACGGTCGAACCGCCAATATGGGGAGTAAAGATGAGGTTGTCGTGCTCACGGGCGTAGCGCAATACCGGATGCTCGGGAAACTGCTCAGCAAAGCCCGGCACAAACTCCCCCTCGAAGACGTCCAGCGCCGCCCCGGCCAGATGCCCGGATTGCATTGCATCTAACAGCGCGCCCCAGTCAAGCAACTCGCCCCGCGCGGTGTTGATCAGATAAGAACCGGGCTTGAAGGCAGCCAGGAGTTCCCGGCTGACCATACCCTCGGTCTCCTTCTCGTGCGGCACGTGCAGGGTCACCACATTGCTGGACGATACCAGATCGATGAGGCTTTCCATCCGTTCCGCCCCTTCCGACGAGGAGGCCACATATGGGTCGTAATAACGGACAGTCATGCCAAACGCCCTGCCGTAACGGGCCACCAGCGTACCCAGGCGACCATGTCCGATTATCCCCAGGCTCAAGCGTGAAAGCATTGACGGGCTGCCGAAGGGTCGACGATCCCATTGCCCAGCCAGCACGGAGCGACAGGCCGGCCAGAGGTTGCGGGTCAAGGCGATGATCAAGCCCCAGGTCAGCTCGGCGGTGGGGGTGATGCTGCCCAGGAAATCCTGGGCGAACTTGAGGCAGGCCACATAGATGCCCTTTGACCGCGCATACTCCACGTCAATATGGGGATGACCGGTTGTATTGGAGACAATCGCCTTCAAATTCGGGCAGGCGTCAATCTTGACCTGATCAACCATATATCCCAAGGGGGCGAACAGCACATCCACCCGGCCCAACAATTCCGTGGTATCCTGGGCCGGGGTATCAAGTATTTCAAGTTCGAATTCCCGTTCCAGGCGGGCCAGATTTTCAGGCTGGTACTTGAGCATTCGGTAATAGAGGGCGACGGGTTTCATGAACTTCCGCATCAATAAGTAATGGTTTTCTGAATCTTGAAATCGGCCGAACGCAGCACATCGACAATTTTTCCCGCGGCAAAGCCATCGCCATAGACATGATCCGGGGCATAGCGACCACGGGCAATCTGGGCCTTGACCGCCGCCACGATCTGACAGCGATCATAATCAACATCCACCACGTTGCCCCCGCGCTCACGGCCATGCTGGCGGGAACCGATGTTGACGCTCGGGGTGCCGAGAAAGGCGGATTCGCGGATACCGCTGGAAGAATTACCCAGGATACAGGCACCATTCTTCATCAGCGGCGCGTACAACTCAATCGGCAGGCTCTTGAAAAAATGGATGAAATCCGGCTTTTCGTTCTCCCGGAAGATTCGGATTCCCTTGTTGATCCCGTCCGAGCCGGCATCCATATTGGGCAGCACCCAGACGGTGGGGATGGCCAGTTCCTGCAAGGCCGCGATGGTTTCGCGGATATGGCTGAGATTAGCCTCATACTCGGTGGTTACCGGGTGCTGGATCAACACCAGATACTCGCCGGCATTCAACTTAATGAGCGGCCCCATGCCGTAATTACGCATGTAATCGCGCAACGGCTCAAGTTCGGTAAGAGCGAGCTGCCGGATGACATCCATACTTGTGCCGCCCACCAGGAAGACGGTGTCCGGGTCTTCGCCCATCCGCTCGATGCGCGCGGCCGCCTCTTGCGAGGCCGGAAAATGCAGGTGCGCCAGTTTACTGATGGCATGGCGGATGCTCTCGTCGATGGAACCGGAGACCTCACCGCCTTCCACGTGTGCCACGGCGATGTTCATGTAGGCCGCCGCCATGGCGATGGGCAGACACTCGAAGCGATCGGCAATCACCAGCACGACATCCGGCTTGAGGTCTTCGAAGGCGGTGGCGAACTCGGTAACTGCCAGACCGGCCGATTTAGCCATGGTTACCAGGCTCTCACCCTCGATCACGAAATGGATGGTCCGCGAAACCGGCAGCTGCTGCCCTTCCAGATTGTTGAGAATGCGGCCGTATTTTTCCAGGACTACCATGCCGCCCAGGATCAGCTGCAGTTCCAGGTCGGGCGCGGCCTGGATGGCGGCCATCACCGATTTCATCTTGGCGTAGTTGCCGCGCGTGGTGATCACCACGCAAATTTTGCGCTTTTTCACTGCAAAGACTCCCAGGTTATGAGGGCGTCCCGATCCAAATCCACCAGGACGGTCCTGCCGATTACGCTGTCCAGGAATGCGGGAGAGATGCCGGTGCCGGGCCGCTTGGCTGCCAGATCGTCCTTGGTCAGTACGGTGCCAGCCGGAAGACCCCGGACGGCGACCAGACTCTTGCCCGCCCAGACCAGGCTTTCCTGTTCTCCCGCCGTCGGCCCGCTCTCCCGCACACTTAACGCCGCTTCCACCTCACGCAATTGCCTGATGAATTCCCCCAGATCATGGGGACCGCAGGAAACCTTCCAGTCGTTGGCATCCGGGACGTTGAAATCCAGGCTGATATGTTTCTCGATGATTCGCGCCCCCAAGGCCACCGCCACCATGGGGATATGATAGCCGTGGGTATGGTCGGAGTAACCGGCCAGCACCTTGAATTTTTCCCGCAGCAGGGCAATGTTGCCGAGACTGACCTCCTCCGGGGGCGTGGGGTAGCGAGTCACGCAATGCAGCACGGCCACCTGGCGATTGCCCGCTTCGGCCACCGCCTCCAAGGCCTCCGCCACCTGCTCCAGGCGGTACATGCCGGTGGAAAAGATCAGCGGCTTCCCCAAACCGGCCACCCGCTTCAGGTACGGCCAGTTGCCCACCTCTCCGGAACCGACCTTGTAGACCGGCACATCAAGGCTGGTCAGAAACTCCAGAGAAGGCTCGTCGTGGGCGGTGGCGAAGAAGGTGATGCCCCGCTCCCGGCAATAGGCCTGGATCCGCACGAAGGCCTCATAGGGCAGCCGGCGTGAGCTCAGACGCTCCCGCCATTCCGGCAGGGACTGGGCGATCAACGCATCAACGTCGAAAATCTGGAATTTTACCGCATCGGCGCCCGCCTCAACCGATAGGTCCACCAGCCGACAGGCCTTCTCTTCTACTCCGAAATGGGCCACCCCGGCCTCGGCAATAACATAGACCGGAGAGGTCTCACTGACCAGTCGCCCGTCGATCTCTATCTGCCTGTCGAAACGTTCCATGACCTGTCCTTGGCTAAATCATCTCTTCCAGAAAACCCGGGGCTGGATCTTGCGCGGGTCGATGGCCTCCCGATGGCGCATCACCGTTTGTAACATGTCAGTTGCTACCTCGTCAGTCAGGTAGTGAGGCTGCAGTCCCAACGCCAGCAAACCGCTATGGGCGGGATTGTAATAATGCTCCTCCAGTTCTTTGCGGGGGTTTTCCAGTGTCTCGATTTTTACCTCCAGCCCTAAGCTGTTGCCGACCCGGCAGATCCGCTCCGCCAGCTGATTGACCGAAAAACTCTCGGTGAACTGGTTCAGGACCCGCAGTTGCCCCTGGTCGGCAGGCGTATTGGCGGCCAGCGCAACGCACTGGATGGTGTCCTTCAGATTGAGGTACCCGCGGGTCTGCCCGCCTTTGCCGTAGACGGTCAGCGGGATACCCGCCACCGCCTGGGTGACGAACCGGTTTACCACCGTGCCGAAGATATCGTCGTAGTTGAAAATCGTCGTCAGTCGCGGGTCAAGGTTCGTCTCCGCGGTGCGCAAGCCGTAGACCGGCCCCTGCATCAGGTCGGTAACCCTGAGGCCGTGAGTGCGCACGTAGAACCAAAGCAGGTCTGTGTCCAGCACTTTGGTAGTATGATAAAGGCTGCCTGCCTGGCGCGGAAAGAGGAAGGTGTCCTGCCTCCCCTTGTGCTCAATGCTGATCCAGCCCTCTTCAATATCGATATTGGGCGTGCCATACTCGCCCATGGTGCCGAGTTTGACGATATGACAGGAAGGAGCATGCTCCTTCACCGCCCAGATGGCGCTGAAGGTCACGCCCAGGTTGTTATCGAGGGTGAGACGGGCAGCCTGGTAGTCCAGCATGGAATAGGGTGCGGATGGTTGCTCGGCATAGTGGACTAAAGTGTCCGGCTGAAACCGCTGCACCAGAGAAGAGAGAAATTCATAGTCCGCGCAGTCGCCGATGGCCACTTCAATCTGCCGACCGGTCAACGCACCAAAGAGAGCCACCCGGTCGTGCAGTGACGGCGGGTTGATCAACGGTTCAGAATTTGTCTCCAGGCAGATCCGCCGACGCAGATAGTTGTCGACCAGGCATACCTCGTGGCCGCCAGCGGCAAAATGCATAGCTGTCGGCCATCCGAGATAGCCGTCACCACCAAGAATCAGCAGGCGCATGCGTCCTCTCCTTCTAATATCTGGTTGTCCAGGAGATATGCACAGATCGCGTCCCGTGACATCAGCTTTTCCGAACGCGAGTTGTAATCGCGATCAACTGTCTGGGCAAGGACGCCCTCATACTGGTAATCGATGCGGTGATAAACAGACTTGAAGGCGGGGAGGATTGCGAAAAAGTCCCGCAACTCAAGGGTACGACGAATCTCCTCCTCGCTCAACAGCTCCTCGAACATCTTCTCCCCGGATTTGGCGCCAATACACTTGATCTCAATCCTGGCCGGATCATGGCCAAAACGCGGGGCCAGTATTTCGATCATGACCTCCGCCAGATCGGCGATGCGCACCACCGGCATCTTGGTGACGAACACCTCCCCGCCGTGCGCCAGAAACACCGAGGACATAACCAACCGGACCGCATTCTCCAAGGTCATGATGAAACGGGTCATGGCCATGTCTGTCAAGGTTACCGGGCCTCCCTGGGCGATTTGCCGTTTGAACAGCGGCACAACAGAGCCACGCGACCCAAGGACGTTGCCGAAACGGGTCGAGGCAAAAACCGTATCGCCACCCTTGTGCTTGTGAGCATTGGCTGCGGTGATCAGCCGTTCCCCCATCAATTTGGTGGTACCCATGACATTGGTCGGGTTAACCGCCTTGTCGGAGGAGGTGAAGATGACCCGCCCGACATTGTTTACCTCCGCCGCATCTATAACATTGATCATGCCGATGATGTTGGTCTGGACCGCGTCGCGGGGCGATTCTTCGCAGAGAATCACATGCTTGAGGGCGGCGGCGTGCAGTACCACGTCGATTCCCCGCATCTTCCGCATCATCTTGTCCCGGTCGCGGAGATCGCCCAAGAAGAGCCGCACGTTATCCTGCTTCGCATAGGCCTGGCTCAGGAAAAAAAGTTCGCTTTCGTTGTTGTCGATCCCCACGATGCGTGAGCAGTCGAACTGATTCACCTGTCGAAGCAGTTCTCGCCCCACCGTGCCGCAGACACCGGTGATCAGAACGGAGCGATTTTTCCAGTTGTTGGCTGACATGATTAATTCCCTCAAGAGACCTTTAGTTGCAATTACTAACCCACCAACTCTCTGACCACCGAGATAATCGTTTCCTGCTGCCCATCGGTCAAATCATAGAACAGTGGGATACTCAGCGCCTCCTGATAGTAGCGTTGGGCGTTCGGGTAGTCTTCGGGCCTGAAACCAAGCCTGCGGTAATGCGGCTGGGCCGGTACGGGTATGTAATGCACCTGGCTGCCTATCTGCCGCTCCTTGAGTTCCCGCATCAACTGCCCCCGGCTTTTTCCCAGTTTTTCAAAATCGATTCGGAGAACATATAAATGGTGTCCGCTCATGTCACGACCAGTTTTCTGGGCGGGACGACAATTCCGCATCCCTACAAAGGCATCATCATATTGTTTCGTCAAGATGCGGCGGCGTGCAATGAACCGGTCAAGTTTCTTGAATTGCGAAAGCGCCAGCCCGCATTGCAAATCGGTGATCCGAAAATGGAACCCGAGTTCCTGCATTTCGTAATACCAGGGATTGGGTACGCCGTCGCATTCCGCCTGCTCCGGCTGCTGAACCGGATCGTCAAGCTTGTTGATCCCGTGGCTGCGCAACCGCAGAAGCTTGCGATAGATGGCCTTGTCATTGGTGGTAATCATCCCTCCCTCACCTGCGGCAATCGCCTTGACCGGATGAAAGGAAAAAATCGTCATCAGGGAATAAACGCATGAGCCGACCCGCTCTCCACTTGGATAAGTCGCCCCCAGGGCATGAGCGGCATCTTCGATCACAATTGCCCCAGCTTGATCTGCAGCGAATTTGATGGCCATCATATCACACGGCAAACCAGCAAAATGTACCGGGATAACAGCTCGGGCATCCGGATTATCGGCCAGCGCCTTCCTGAGACTGTCCGGTGACAGGTTGATCGTCTCCGGATCGATGTCTGCAAAGATCACCCGCCCGCCAACATAAAGCGCGGCATTCGCACTGGCAACGAAGGTAATGGGCGAAGTCACCAGCGATCTGCCAGGGCCGACACCCGCCGCCACGGCCGCAAGATGAAGGGCGGCTGTGCCGCTTGCTACCGCAACCGCATATCTTGCTCCGGTATAATGCGCCACTGCCTGTTCAAAGGCCTCCACCACTGGGCCTTGCGTCAAAATACCGCTTCTCAAGACATCAACTACAGCCTGAATATCTTCTTCATCAATATGATGTTTTCCATAAGGGATCATAATTTCTGCAATTCCTGGGCAAGCCCGTCTTGTTCCTGCTGTTGAAGTCTTGCAAGGTGTTCTTGCACATCACCGAGTTTCCTGCCGAGCAACTTGCAAATTTTTTGATTGGACAGGCTCATGTCATGTGGTCGTTTAACCAACGAAGGTTGATCCGTGATGACACAGATTCTCATGGCGTACAAAGCCGATATTGTTGCAGGCGACTGTTCGGTTTGTTCGGAATGGTGTGCTCAATCATTTTGGCCGCCAGCAAATCGCGCATGACTTTATTGAGCTGACCAGAGATCTCCTTCTGTCCAAGCTGCGCAGAAATCTCGGCTTTATTAGCGGGCTTGTTTGCCAGTATGCGTAGCACTCTGCTTTCCAGTGACTCTGGCTGCGACTCTGGCTGCGACTCTGGCTGCGAATTGATTTCGCCGTCCTCATGACGGCGAATCACAGCCTTAAACTGATTACCTCGCCGATCATCGATCAGCTCTATATCCGGCCAAGCCTCGGTAGCACGGGGAATGCCGCTACCTAAGCCGCGGTATGGCAGCATATAAAACGCATGTGAAGCTAATGCCGGGTTGCGTAGATTGGATAAACCAAAGCGAATCTGCTCAACATCCAGATGATTGGGCAAGTGCCCGGGGCTGATGATCTCCACTCGATCAGTAAAAATCAGAAGGCGAATGGGTGCGCTAATAAAATAGTCGCGATGCACCAGTGCATTAACCAGCAACTCTTCAAAAACATCTTCTGGCACTTCCAGCAGACCCGGGCTGTTGAATCCTTGATTACCCTGAACATGACGCAGGTTACGTTTGATAAAAGCTATGCCGCGTCGGTACTGTTCAAACAGGTTGCCGTCGATGTCTTCACTGTCCAGATAGCGGTTGTCATGCAACACCGTACCAGGAAAGGCGACAGCTTTGATCACAAAGGAGGGTTTGATCGCCTGGGGCGTTTTACCAAACAGTAGCAAGCCCGCCAAGTTGGGAACACCATCACGAACCAGGTTAAGATTTTTCAGTAACTGCGGCAGCTGCTGGCCAGTTACTTCAACAGGTTTGCGGTAACGCCGGTTGAAATACTGCGCAAAGGCGGACAGGTCAAGATCTGAGATTGTCGCTGGTCTGGCAGGCACCTCATCCGCATAGACCAGCCCAGACGCTTGAAACAAGCGCTGCATTTCTTCCCGTGCAGTCACATGGCGTTTATCTGCCCCGCTCTTAACCCATATACGCCCCTGTGTGTCCACATAAGGCTTATTCAATCCTTCGGCCACATTAACCACTATGACCAAACCTTGCCCGGTTTTGACATTGGTTGTTACCGTATTGATGGGAGGACGGACACTTTGCGAGGCTGCATTCGACAGTAGTTGATTGAGCCTTGCTACATCTGTCGCATCCAGTCCAGACACTTGGCCATCATCGGCGACACCGATAAATAACCGGCCGCCTCCTGTGTTGGCAAACGCGATCAGCTCCGCAGCCAGCGCATCAATATGGGTAAAGTCGCGCTTGAATTGATGGCGGCTATCTTCACCACTGGCAAGAAGGGCAAGAAGTTTGGCTTTGTTCATATCAGCTCATCTACCTGATAGTTCCGCTGTGCAACTTGACCTATAAATTCATCCCAGCGCATTGTCTTTTTCAGAAATATAACATCTTCAATATAGATCATAATTTCTCTAATATCAAACGGTTGTGAAAGTCATTAGCAAGGTTCCCTTATGATAAAACCCCGCCGCAGGCGGGGTAAGGCGCTAATTCCTGGGCAAGCCCGTTTTGTTCCTGCTGTTGAAGCCTTGCAAGGTGCTCTTTCACATCACCGAGTTTTCTGCCAAGTAACTTGCAAATTTTTTGATTGGACAGACTCATGTCATGTGGTCGTTTAACCAACGAAGGTTGATCCGTGATATATCCTGGTCTAATGAGACTGGCATCGAGCTTGAATTTTCGCGCCAGTTTAAGGCCAAACTCGTATTTTGAAATACGCTCGTCACCAACTACATTAAAAATCCCGCCAACTTTCAAATCAAGCAACTCATGCACGGCCAGGGCAACTGTTTCCACAAGTATGGGTGTGTAAAACACATCACGGAACAAGGTTATTTCCTTCCCTGCCCGAAGTGCCTTAATTATTGCATCACTGAACGAGTGCCGATAGCTCGTGCCCCAGCCATAGAAGTTTGTGCGCACCACCAGCGCCTGTGGATGAGCCTCAAGCACCCTTGATTCGGCTTCTGCTTTTGTCCTGCCATAAACATTAACCGGGGCAACCGGGCATATTTCATCTACCAAGGGAATGATTCCGGGAAACAAGTGATCCGTAGAGATATGCACCAATGACAGCCCCAACTTCGCTGTGGCTTTAGCGACATTGGCAGCAAGATCTACATTAACACGTTGAGCCTGGCCGGGATCGGATTCACATTGCTCCACGCTGGTAAGGCCTGCGGTGTGGATAATGATTTGAGGTTGTGCAATTTCACAGGCGCAGATTATATGCTCGGTCGATTCAAGATCAATACTCCTGGTCTGCACGCCAGATAGAGAAATTTCACGCTTATGCAGTCCCAAGATAACCGGATAACGATCCCTGATCGCCAGAGCCCAGTTGAGAGCAAGCAGGCCAGAGCCGCCGGTGATAAGAACATTCGGCTTCATCCGTTGTCAGACCGCACCGATCTTGATGCGATTTGCTTCGATCCATGCCCGCAACTCCTGGACTGGCATCCATTTATTGTTGTTGTCCGAGGTATACATAAAACCTTCTTCAACCTTAGCGCCGCCCTTGATTCTTGAAGGATCAGCAGACCAATTATGAATCATCGGCAGTATTTTATAATGATCATCATATTCGTAGGTATGAGGCGCATCTTCCACCCCAATCATCTGCTCATGAATCTTTTCCCCTGGCCGGATACCGATGATTTTGTGATCAGCACCCGGCGCGACAGCATTCGCAATATCCAGAATCGTCATGGAAGGTATTTTTTTGACATATATCTCGCCACCCTGCATGTCATTAATAGCATGCCAAACAAGTTCGACGCCTTGTTCGAGTGTGATCATGAAACGAGTCATGCGAGTATCCGTAATGGGCAAAACACCCGTATGCGCCAAATCCATAAAAAAAGGGATGACCGATCCCCGTGACCCCATAACATTGCCATAACGAACCACGGCAAAACGGGTGTTATGTGTACCGGCATAGGCATTACCCGCAACGAACAATTTGTCGGAAGCCAGCTTGGTGGCGCCATACAGATTGATCGGATTACTGGCTTTATCCGTAGACAGGGCAACCACGCGCTTGACACCACGGTCAATGCAGGCATCGATCAGATTCATCGCCCCGTTGATGTTGGTCTTGACGCACTCAAACGGGTTGTATTCCGCCGTCGGCACAATCTTGGTCGCCGCAGCATGCACCACATAATCAATGCCATCCAGTGTCCGCGCCAAACGATCCTTATCACGGACATCGCCAATAATGAAGCTTACCCGCTGGTCTCCTTCGAACTTCTGAGCCATCTCCCACTGCTTCATCTCGTCACGGGAATAAATAACCAGCCGCTTGGGGTTGTATTTTGCCAGGGTCATGGGGACGAAGGTGTTGCCGAAAGAACCGGTGCCGCCTGTAATGAGGATGGATGAATTAGTAAGCATAAGATTTTATCGATCCGTTGGTTGATGGGGCTTATGAAATAAGCTCTTTATAGCTGCCAATACGAAGAACACCACTATTGCCCAACTCCACTATCTGCGTGCAGTTTTTCAAAGTAGTCAGGCGGTGAGCGATGATGAGTATGGTGAGATCCTCACTCAGGCCTTCAATGGCTTCCATGACGGCCTGTTCGGTTTCGTTATCCAGCGAGCTGGTAGCTTCATCAAAGATAATAACATCAGCACGTTTATAGAGGGCACGGGCAATGCCGATACGCTGACGTTGCCCGCCGGACAAGCGAATGCCTCGTTCGCCAACAAAGGTTTGGTATTGCCGGGGCCAGGTTTCGATGGTGTCGGCAAGTTGTGCCTGACTGGCTGCTTGCCTGACGCGCTCGCGATCGATTTGTTCCTTTGGTACACCAAAAGCGATATTCTCCTCTATACTGCTATCGGCAAGAAAGATAGTTTGCGGAACATGCGCGATATGGGCTTGCCATGCACGATAATTATCCATCGTTATGGGTTGTTCATCTATTTCAATCCCTCCCCTGGTAGGTGACAACAATCCCATAACAATATCAAGCAACGTACTTTTGCCACTGCCGGTCTTACCGACAAATCCCACCCTACTGCCTTTGGCGATGCAAAGATTAACGTTATCGAGCACCCACGGGGTTTCCGGGCTGTAGCGAAACGAAAGCAACTTCAAGTTAATCTGACGCTTAAAAGATATTGGTCTGGATGCAGGTTGATCGGCGTAAGCAGGCAATGGCTGATCGAGCAAATCGAGCGTATCCTGAAGAGATGCCTGACTACCCTGGATGCTGGACCATGCAGCGTAAGCTTGCTGCATTACAGGCAACAACCGCTGAGCACCAAGAGCCAAAGCTCCGAGAACAGGAATGGCCCTGGCGACCCCATCTATTTGCTGGGCGAGCGAATAGACCAAGCCAGCAAGGAGCAACATGCCCAATGCTTCCATACCATAACGAGGGCTCAAACTGACAAATTGATTGTTAGCTTGAGCCCGACGCAACGGAAGATCAGCGTTGCGGTAGATATGACAATACGTGGCCTGACTGCCATCAATAAGGACATCCCGAATACCGCCCAACCCCTCTTGCAAAGCTTTTATAACCTTGGTGGATTCTCGGGCAATATACTGACTGTTTATAATTTTCCGGGTGCGAGTAAGCCAGATAATGACGCCATAGATTAAACCAAAGCCACCAAAGGCTGCCAGCGCAATGACTGGCTCAACAGAAAAGAGCGCCAGAAGAATAGCGAACAACATGACACTGGAGCTCATCAGAGTCAAGACCGGCAAAATGTTGTTGTAAATAACGCCGTTCGCCTTACCTGAGATGCCGTTGATCACTTCGCTGCTGTTACGGGCCACATGTACAGCATAGGGCTGGTAAAGAGTACGGCGATAAATGCTGACCCCAAGATCGGCCCCAATCGCAAAGGACAACCTGGTACTGGCCCAGATTAGCAACAACCGCATAGCTCCAGATATAAGGGTCGTCACGCCAAAAATAATTGTCAGCGGCAGCAGGAGTTGCTTAGCCGAGGTAAGTCCCAGGATTTGAATGAATGGCTGAAGAGCTGGGTGCGTAAAAACTCGTTCAGGGGCGGTCAACACGCCAAGAAAAGGCAACACTGCCCCGATGCTGAAAATTTCCGCAAACGAGGAAATAATCATCAAAAAAAGAAGGAGCCAAAGCTGAACCCGCCGTCTTTGGTTGATGTGAAGCCAAAGACGACTGAGTAGCTGAATGATTGGTTGGGTTGATTGCACGGGATTATTGGGAGGAAGTTGGTATTTTAGTATAATTGGGTGCAGGGAATTCCGCAGGAACAATCGGTGAATAAATCGGGTCGGAATAAATCGCACAGGATCAGGGTCAGGCTTCCAAGTTGTCAAGTTGGGCTAAATCGGCTTCCAGTTCGGCGATCTGTTGCTGGGGATCTTCGTATTCGGCCAGCTTGCGCGTGAGGAAACGTTTGGTTACTCCAGACGCTCCTAAGAAATTAAGTACGTCAGCCTTGCTTCGTTTGTTGACATGACTCATTTTTAGCAATTCCCGACTTCCGGACATTCTATCATCCCGTGGAACGAGTTCCGGGGACAGTATCAATAACTCCCGATATAAAATCAAGAGATTGGTCAATCCAACAAATTAGGATGATTGTCTCTAAGCCATGGCAGTACAACCTGCCGCAATTCTTCCACAAACGCAATCAACTCATCTGCCTCCCCTTTGCTTACGACACCAATTTGGTCATATTCGGCAATATTTCTTTTGGCACGACACGTATCCATATATTGAGCGTCTGGGTTCCTGGCTTTCCCCAAAATTATCGGCAAAGCCTGAATAGTTCGATAGTGCTGCAAGGTGCGTTCGGCCTTGTATCCTTCAGCGTATAGAGAATAGCACAAAGTTTGAGCGCGGCATTATAGGCAATACCAAACTGCCAGTCGTTGGAAACACCGCCTTCCTTGGCATCCTTCAAATCCCGATCGACAATCTTCAGTAGGTTGTCGATTTCCTCTGGACTCGTCACATGTTGGCGAAGCCATCCATTATCAGCCCATTGTTTCAAACTCATCCTGATTCCCAATAATGAATATTTTACGTGAAGCAACAACATGGGTAATAAAATGATCATCGTCGACTTTGCGGGCGATTAAATCTTCAACACTCATGACATGGGGGTTAATTTCTCTGCCAAGCTGCTCTGACACCCCAGTCAACAGTCCCACTAAATCCCGCAGACCAAGCCTGCCAATAACCAGCAGATCAATATCACTGCCTGCCGTTTCCTCATTCCTGGCTATGGAACCGAACACAAAGGCAAATTTGATGTCGGGACTTTTCCCCAATGCCTGCCGCAAGACGTCAACAAGCCCCACAGTTTTAAGAACCAAGCCGTGAATTTCGGAATATAAAGGATGTCCAATATTGGCACGGTAATAGGTGCGGTTGCCATCTTTTCTGGGCAAAATCAAATCCAAGCGGCGCAACCTCGCCAATTCGGTTTGCATAGTGCCGATAGCACAGCCCGCCTGCCTTGCCATCTCGCGCATGTGTAACTCCGAATTATTTGCCCCAAAAAGAAGTCGCAATAGTTCCGCTCGGACTTTTGATGAGAGGAATTCAGATAATATGCTCATGTTGTATGCTCATATCATACAATTGTACTGAGTAGCAAGTCATTTACCATGCCAACGTGACAAGGGGAGAGAAGGGAACGCTGCTTGCTATCTTGCTAATTTAAATCAGTCTTGTCAGGTTAAAACAATTCTCCGGACCATAACATGTTGCAAAATGTTTCCACAGGCAGAATGTCAATGCCATCCTCTGTCTGTCGCGGCCTTGACTCCAGGCAGACGACGATGGCGCGACCCACCTCTGGTTGGTCTTCTTTTATAGCCCGGATTCCCTTCAGGTGGTCGGTGGTAATCTTTGCCGATGACTTTGCTTCAATTACCACGGCCAAGTCGTTGACAACAAAATCCACCTCAAGCCCGCTTGCCAGACGCCAGTAACTCAGCTCGGCAAAAGATTCGCTATACAGGTTGTAGGCACTGAGCTCATGGAAACACCAATTTTCAAAAGCTTTACCATACAGCTCCGAACCCGGCTCCAAGCTCCCCCGCTTGGCAAGAAAATTCACCACACCTACATCGGAAAAATAAAATTTCGGTGCACCGATCACTCTTCTCTTGGGGCGTTTTCGGTAGGCGGGCAACCACTTGCCCAACAAGGTATCTTCCAGGATGGTGAAATATTGTTTGATGGTCTGGCTGGAAACTCCACAATCCCGGGCAATGGTGGAATAGTTGACCAGCTCCGTATCGGAAAGCGAGGCGAGATTGAGAAAGCCTGAAAACACAGGCAGGTTGCGGACGAGTCCCTCGGCGGCTATTTCTTCTTTTAGGTAATCAGCCACATACGCATTCAAGCGCCTCTTGGGGTCGGAGGCGAGATAGATACTGGGCAGATAGCCATGATTGAGCATCCGCCCGAAATCCCACTGCGCCCCTAATTCCATGGAAACAAATCCCTGCAGCTCATAGCGAATAGCCCTGCCGCCGAGCAGGTTGGCATGGCCGCGCCGCACCTTTCTCGCGCTGGAGCCAGCCAGGGCAAAGCGCACCCGGCGATTCTCATGGAGCCATTGCACCTCGTCCAGCAGTGCCGGTACTTTCTGCACCTCATCGATAACCACAAACGGCGGGCTTTCATAGGCCCGGAGCTCTTCACGGAGCAATTCAGGACGTTCAAGGTAACGCCGGTATTCCTCGGCCTTCAGCAGATCGACCCAGAACGCGTCGGGATATCTCTCACGCAAAAGGGTTGTCTTGCCTGTCTGACGGGGCCCCCAGAGGAAAAAAGTCTCTTCTCCTGGATGGGGCAATGTCAACCGCCGGGGGATCATTTTTTCATACCCTCACAGATATTTTCGGAACACTATATTAAATTATCATGATAATTTCAATTACAAACGTGATATGTTCGCGGGCTTCATGGGTCTCGGAGAGTTCTGGGGGACATCATACCGAACTATCGCCGAGGGAGTTTCGGAGGGCCAGGATGGGGTCACCGGGGGGGAAACGGAAATTTATCAGACGCCACTTTAAGACTGATCCGAGGCCAGCCAGTCTTCGTGTCCGTAGCGAACCCGCACGATCAGCACATCCCGATTTCCTTCGACAAGATAAATAATCAGATGCGAGCCGTAGGGATAAACACGAACGGGAGGAGAGATTTCCAAACGATTTCTGGCTAATTCGGGATTGTCGGAAATGAGCTGAAAGATCCCATCCAATCCGGCATGATACTTTTCTGCTTGACCGAAGCCAAACTTGCGGGCACCTTCGCTGAAGAGGGCGCTGATATCTTCAGCGGCCTTGCGCGTCAGTCTATAGGCCATGATCCTGCTTTTTCGCTTCCGCTTGCAAGCGGAAGAAATTTAGGATGGCAACCATAGACTGATCGCTGATGCCGCTTCCCAGGCCTTCGCTTACCAGCCTCTGCATTTCAACAATCTTGACGGTCTGCTCCTGGTCTCTGCGGATAAGGTCGCGAACATAATCGCTGGCATTGCTGTAGCGCCCGGTATGAGCCTGTACCTCGACCCAGCGTTTCATCTGGTCGGGAAGAGAAACATTCATTGTGGTCATATAAGTACCTCCGCAACCACAATGCCATGAGTTGACAAAGATTGCCAACAATTATTGGAACAATCAAGGACATACCACGTTTTACGTGTCGTTCCCGGGGGGGACATTCGTGTAAAAGGCATCAAAGGAGACGCTCCTAAAAAATTCGGTAGGTCAGCCTTTCTCCCTTTGTTAACATGACTCATTTTCAGCAATTCCCGACTTTCGGGGCTCATCTGGGTAACGTTGTTTGCTATTTTTCTATTGGGCATAGGGCTTCTCCCACATGCTTGAGCGGGAGGAACTTCAAACAATTCTTGAAAATCAGGAGGGGATGCCTCAATCTGTTCGGCTTGAATGCATCCCTTTGACTTTTGCTATTCGCAAGATTAACTTAGCCTTAATTGTCGATGTCTTTCAAAAACGGTAAGTATTTCTAAGATATCCCCCTTGAATCTATACACAATGCGGTATCCTCGGTAAATAAGCTCTCGCATATTGAGATTGCTTATTTCCGGCACGCCTCTTCCGCTTCTCGGGTTATCTGCCAAAATTGTCTCAACATGGTCGATCAGGGAATCAACAAACCGAACAGCGCGCTCCCGGCTGTCACGTGCGATAAAATCCTCGATCTCAACCAGATTTTCACTGGCTTCTCGTGACCATGTTATTATCATGAGGAAGACATGCTTCTTCGTTCTTTCAGAAATTTTCGCAGTTCATCAGTTGTTTGGATTCGCCCGTCTTCTGCATCTGCTATACCCCTTTCGACAGAATCAAGAAATGATTTACGGTATACCAATTCATCGTAATCCGAAGCTGACAACAATACCCCAGCTGGTTTGCTGTTTTGAGTAATAATGAGAGGATGCCCAGATACCTGAAGAGTCTTGAACCATTTGGAAATATTTGTTTTAAACTCCGCAATCGGGACAATATCATTACTGATTGAAATAGTTTTCATGGTAACCCCCTTAAATTAATCTGCCTATTGGCTTAAATATAGATCAAAATAGAGACCAACGCAAGGTTGTTTGGGGTTCCGTGGAGTTGGTGTTCCGGGACGCTCCAAAGAAATTAAGTAACTCAAAACCTCCAGCTTAAAATCGATAACAAGCAGGGGACGGCAACTTACAATCTAAGGAATTGCCCTTCTGTTCATCTATTGAACACACGGTCTCTACCCTGCTCATTGGGTTTTGGCATGAGTTTTTTTGTAGCGATGAGATACTGCTCGTAGCTCATTGCTCATCGCTAGTCGCTCGCAACTTCTGTTGCAGGTCCGCCTTTATTTCTTGCCAGGTCAGCCCAATAAGACTCCTGGGATCCGGCTCCAGATCAGCGTCATCAAAATAGGCCAGACTTTTGGTGACCGTGAAGCTGTTGTGTTTTTGATATTTTTCCTCAAAGAAGGCAAGGAGCTCCGGCAATGAAAAGCGGGAAAGCAGGGTATGGATGTCGTAGAAATCCTTTTTCGCACCTCGATTTGCAACCGCATTGAGCTTCATGGCTGCGATATCTTCAAGCGAAAAAAGGCGGATTCCTTCTACGATGATCAAAGGTCTCAATCTCGGATAGTTGTGCCGGATAAAATCGGTTTTTACCGATGATCCCCGGATCTTTATAAACATGGACAGCGAATTAACCGCGGAGGATATGTCGTCAATTTCGAAAGATGGTCTCAATCTCTCGAACAGGCCCCAGGAGTCAAATTCCTGATCAATCAAAAAATCCAGATCAATGGAGATTCTGTGACCCATCTGCAGGGCGAGGGCAGTACCGCCGGCAAGGGCAAAAAAATCGAGCTCTTTTTCGGCCGTCAGCTTCCTGAGCAACTCAAAGGTTTCCGGGTGGATAGTCTTTAACTGCAGCATCGGAATTCGGCTTTCTCCAATCCCAAATAGACACTTAAAAAGCTGACGGTCTTCTTGTCCAGTGATCGTATCCTCACCGCCTCATCCCTGATTCTTTCTTTTCCATAAACCCTCTTGAGCAGTTGCCAATCTTGCCGATTGCCCCTGGAAACAACCCTTTCGATAATAAAACGGGCATGCTTTTCAAGGTCAAGGGTCTCAACTTGAACATCCCAGAATAAATTCTTATTAAATTCCATAGCAACCAAAGCTTTGAACGATGAGTGGGTTTTGCATTTGGCGCATTTGCAGTTGGGGTCTGACCAAGCTATCTACCCACCCAGCACAACACTCAAGACCAACACCCGCATCCGCCTCGGTTGCACAGGCCTTTTTGACTGAATAGCCGGCTGATCATATGCTTTTTCTCTTTATTGAGGGTCAAGGGGCAAGGTTTGGGGTTCATTTGCTTCGGTTGCGAATGGTACACAACAGCACTCAACCTTGCATATTTTTCCCCAACAGCAAGCTCTTCAAAACAGACCATGCTTACTTGAGGCGATAATGGCGGACTTTTTCAGGTATCCTTCATAAGCCAAGACAATACCATCCCGCAAAGAGGTCTTCGCCTTCCAGCCCAGTTGCCTCAGCTTGCTCACCTCCAGCAACTTTTGCATCGTCCCATCCGGTTTGGCAGCATCAAAAGTAAGTCTGCCGGTAAAGCCAACAACATCCCGGATCAACTCCGCTAACTCACAGATGGTCAAGTCTTCTCCGCAACCCACGTTTACCAGCGGCGGTTGTTTATTGCTGAACAGCGGCTGCAACTTTTCTTCCGGCTGCTCCAGCAAATACAGGCAGGCTTCCGCCATATCATCGCTATAGAGAAACTCACGACGCGGCATGCCAGTACCCCATAAAACTACTTCAGATTCACGCGACAAGGGATGAGGCACAAGACTCAAGTTGCAAGCCTCAAACAGAGAAACTTTCAAGTCGGTCGGGATAGGGCCGTGGATGGCTTCGTCCCGGTTGATACCATCGAGATCGCCCGTTTGCGCAAGTTTAGCCAGATGAAGTTTACGGATCATGGCGGGCAGTACATGAGAATTGTTCAGATCATAGTTGTCATTCTGACCATAGAGATTTGTGGGCATGACCGTCATAAACCTGGTGCCGTATTGCCGGTTATAGGCCCAGCACATTTCAATGCCGGCAATCTTGGCCAGGGCGTAGGGACGATTAGTGGGCTCCAGCGGACCGGTGAGGAGGTATTCTTCCTTCATCGGCTGTGGGCAGTCGCGCGGGTAAATGCAGGAAGAGCCAAGGAACAACAGACGTTTCACACCATATCTCCACGCGGCATGAATGACGTTAGTCTGGATAACGAGGTTGGTGTAGATGAATTCAGCCGGATAGGTGGCGTTGGCATGGATGCCGCCCACTTTGGCAGCGGCAAGCAAGACGTAATCGGGTTTTTCTCGCTCGAAAAAAGCTTCCGTAGCGGTCTGATTGGTCAGGTCGAGTTCCGCATGTGAACGTGTAAGCAGGTTAATATATCCACCTGATTTCAAACGACGAATAAAGGCCGAACCGACCAGTCCACGATGACCGGCAATGTAAATTTTATCCTGCAGCTTCATCTAATCTCTACTCGTGACAATTCAGGACAGCATAACCGTGCTTTTTAACCAGTTCATCTCGCTCAGCAGCCAATAAATCTTCATGCACCATTTCTGCCACCAGTTCAGCAAAGGTAATTTTGGGTGTCCAGCCGAGTTTCTCTTTTGCCTTGCTGGGATCACCCAACAAGGTTTCAACTTCGGTGGGGCGAAAGTAGCGCGGGTCAACGGCAACGATGCACTTGCCACCCTCACCTCCTTCCCCTCTCCCAGAGGTAGAGGGGAAGAATCCTTTTTCATCCAACCCTGTGCCTTCCCAGTGGATGCTCATACCCAGTTCCTTGGCGGCGGCATTGACAAAATCGCGCACGCTGTACTGCACGCCGCTGGCGATGACGAAATCCTCTGGCTTGTCCTGCTGCAGCATCAGCCACTGCATTTCGACGTAATCCCTGGCGTGGCCCCAATCGCGCTTGGCATCCAGATTGCCGAGATAGAGACAATCCTGCAAGCCAAGTTTTATCCGGGCCAAGGCGCGGGTGATCTTACGAGTGACAAAGGTTTCACCCCGAACCGGGGATTCGTGATTAAAAAGAATGCCGTTGCAGGCATACATGCCATAGGCTTCGCGATAATTGACCGTGATCCAGTAGGCATAGAGTTTAGCAACCGCATAAGGCGAGCGGGGATAAAAAGGGGTGGTTTCTTTTTGCGGAGTTTCCTGCACCAGACCGTAAAGTTCTGAGGTGGAGGCCTGATAAAAGCGGGTCTTTTTTTCGAGGCCAAGGATGCGGATCGCTTCCAGCACCCGGAGCGTGCCCAGGGCATCGGAATTGGCGGTATATTCCGGCTCCTCAAACGATACCGCGACATGGCTTTGCGCCGCCAGGTTGTAAATCTCATCCGGCTGCACTTGCTGGATGATGCGGACCAGGCTGCTGGAGTCGGTCATGTCTCCGTGGTGCAGAAAAAAACGACGCTTTTTCTCATGCGGATCCTGGTAGAGGTGGTCGATGCGATCCGTATTAAAAAGCGAGGTACGGCGTTTAAGACCATGCACCTCATAACCTTTTTTCAAGAGAAACTCGGCAAGATACGCTCCATCCTGACCGGTGACGCCGGTGATTAATGCAACTTTTTTTGTTTGGCTCATTTCAATAATTTCCTTTATGCGGCTATCTGGTCTCAATGTTGCCCTCACCCGGCCTTCGGCTACCCTCTCCCAGAGGGCGCGGGGATAAAAAGGCATGCTACCGCCATGCGGGTGAACACCTGTTCAACCGTTGGCCAACAAAAACAGGGCGTTAACCAAAAAAAGCCAACACCGCCTGAACAGCTTATTGCCGCTGCACCCTGTCCACAGGCAGCGTGGCCTTTACCTGGCGATTGAGAAAATTCAAAAGCACCACAACATTATCCTGACCAGAAAACGAGTAAAACAGGCCCTGGGTCGAGGTATCATCATCAAGCCGCACCGCGACTGCAACGCCAGGAGTCAGCTCTTTTTTCTGTAGTTCCGCGAGCGAAACCGCTCCGCGCCCATCTTCTTTAGCCTGCAGATCAACGATGATCCAATCCGGCACCGGCAAGTAATGGTCGCCGAAACAGATCGGCCCGAGCGCGCCACGGGTGGAAGAGATTGCCACCCAATTCCGTTCTTCTGGAGCAAGATGCAAAAAAAGATAGCCAGGAAAGAATGGCTTAAGCTTCTCCTCTATCCGCCGGGCGTGTCTTACAATGGTCAGCATCATGGGCAGATAAACCGCATACCCCTGCCGCTGATAATGCAGCCGGGCGACCTGTTCTTTTTGGGGCTTGGCGCGGATGGCGAACCACTCTCTTGCGGCGTCTTGTTTCATGCAAGGCTATAAAATACTGGTTTCAAAAGACTCTCCCGTAGCGGACACGACAGAAAGATCATTTTTTATCTCTGGCGGAGAGGGTGGGATTCGAACCCACGGACCTGATCTCTCAGGTCAAGCGATTTCGAGTCGCTCCCGTTCGGCCACTCTGGCACCTCTCCGTTTCTTCTTACCTTAAAAAAATCCTTGAGCAAGGTGGCGCTCTCTTCAGCCAGCAGACCGCCTTCCACTACCAGCACATGATTAAGCCGCGTATCCTGACCAACCTGAAAAAGAGAAACGACCCCACCAGCCTTGGAATCGACGGCCCCATAAACCAGGCGGCTCACCCGGGCGTGCACCAAGGCACCGGCGCACATTACACAAGGTTCAAGGGTAACATAGAGGGTGGTGTCGGGCAATCGGTAATTGCCTTTGCATCGGCCTGCCTGCCGCAACACCAGCATTTCCGCGTGTGCTCCTGGGTCGCATAGTTCGATGGTACGGTTGCCATTCTGGGCGATGATCTGTCCGGCGTTGTCCACCAGCACTGCGCCGATGGGCACCTCGCCTCTTGCTGCCGCAAGCCTCGCCTCGAATATGGCGATTCCCATGTAATAAGCGGGTGAGTTCTCCGCCAGAAAATCTGCCACCTTACGCGCTTTCCGACGCCCGTTTCAGTCGGTTGGCGTAATTTGCGGCCTCCCAACCAGCCACACACCCCTCGCCCACCGCCTTGGCCATCTGCCAGGGAGGCCCAGCGATATCGCCAGCCGCATAGATGCCGGGAATGTTGGTTTCCTGCTTCTTGTTGGTCTCGATATAGGAGAAAGTTTCCGTGTCGAGCAGGACCCCTACGCTGGTGGCAAGCTCCATGGCTCCCTTGGCCCCAAGTTCGATAAAAACCCCATCCACCGCCAGGGTTTGGCCATTGTCCAGCACAAGTCCGCTCACCGCCTTTTCACCGGCAATCTCCTTGACCCAAACTCCCGTATGCACCACAACGGAACTGGCAGCCAGCTTTTCCGCAAGCTCCCTGGTGACCGCCAGGCCCTTGCAGACCAGATGCACCTCAGAGGCATACTTGGTGAGGGTTAAGGCGCCGTCCACCGCTGCCGATTCATTGCCCACCACAGCAACTTTAGCCTTACGATAAAAGTTGGCATCGCAATCCACACAATAACTGACCCCACGCCCCAACAGCTCCTTCTCACCCGGCACTTTCAGCTTTTTACGCGCGGTACCGGTAGCAATGAGCAAAGTTCTGCTCGTGACCTGACGCCCGCTTTCCCCTTTGACAATAAACTTCTCGCCCTCCTGAGCAAGGGATAAAACATCCTCCGGCCACACCTCCGCGCCAACAAGGGTGGCCTGCGCCAGAGCAGTGCGCAACAACTCCGCCCCAGCAGTCACCCCCGCGACACAGAGATAATTTTCAACATGGGCCTGATAAATACTGCTATTTTCCACCCGGCCCAAGACAAGCACCGAAGCCTTTTTCCGGGCTGCATGTACAGCGGCCTGCAACCCTGCCGGGCCAGCGCCGATGATCACCACGTCGATTATCTGTTCCACCATTTTTGCGCTCCTTCTCTTTAACAAGTCTCACTCACAAATCTCTTACATCACAGCTGTTTCTCAAGCGCTGTAATATGCGCATGCTCCCCAAGCACTACCAGAATGTCTCCCGGCAGGATAAGGGTTTCCGGCTTGGGGTTAAACTGCATCTCCCCCCCTTCCCTCTTGATGGCGACGACAATAAGGTCATACTCCTTGCGAAGTCCGGAATCCATCAGCCTCTTACCGGCAAGAGCGGCATGCCCGGAAACCCGTAACTCTTCAAGACGCAGGCCCAACTCCCCGCCATGCACGGTAAGATCGAGAAAATCCACCACCGTTGGCCGCACGACCA
>DOZO01000041.1:0-17269 GCA_003517965.1 Desulfobulbaceae bacterium | reverse complement strand
TTGGTCTCCGAACCATCCGCCCCGCTGGAACGGGCCATGATGAAAAGATTGGGATTCAGCCCTTTGGCCGAAAGAATTATATAGACGTTTTCCGCGTCGGAGGAGACTACAGCGATCAGGCCCTTGGCCTCTTTGATCCCCGCCTTGAGCAGCATCTCATCGCTGGAAGCGTTGCCGAGCAAGGCCAGATAGCCGAGTTCATCGATCTTCTGCACCTCCAGAGGATCGCTTTCTACGATGACAAAAGGAAATTTGTTTTCTTTGAGATTCTTGCAGATAACCTTGCCGATCCGGCCAAAGCCGCAGACAATGTAGTGGTCTTTCAAGGCTGCCACCTTCTTTTCCATGTTGTTCCTCCCCATGATTTTCCGTAAGCCCCCTTCAACCATGGACTCCGTGACCTCACCCACCAGATAGAGAACGAAGCCGACCCCGACCAGAATAAGGCAGATGGTAAACAAACGACCCGCCGAACTTAAAGGGATAATCTCCCCGTAGCCCACCGTGGTAATAGTGATCACCGACATGTACAGGCTGTCGATAAAGGAACCGTGTTCAATCAGCATGTATCCGGAGGTGCCGATGCACAGAATCAGAATCAACATGAAGATGGCGAAAAAGATTTTTTGCATGCAAGCCTCAAGGGATTCGGAGACGTTTCAAAAGCAGCTGTACATCCTGCTTGTCATAGTAAGGCATTTTCCCAATGCTCTCAACAGGTAAGAATACCTGTTACAGTTTTCCCACAAAATCTCCGATGAGATAAGTAAATGACCCAGCAAGCGCGACGAGCAACGATTAGCAGAAAAGGAGAAGACCATGACCCCGCAAAAAGCCATACAGATTCTTATGCAAAGTCCTTTTTACTTCAAGCTGGAACTGGTCGCCCGCAACCTGCTGATTAGAGAATTTTGCGCCCTGCATAACAAATAAACAAGCCAATTACCCAACTGTTCGCTACGACAAGGCTCCCGCTCGAGCCTTGTTCGCCCTTGACCAGCCTCAGCCGCCACCGCCTGTCTCGATCTGCCTGATGAAATTATTTTTTCTGGCCTCAATCCATTTTTCGGTATATATTCGCCACATTTATTATCCATGAAACGGGCGCATCAGGCGTTCCTGCCAACATATCACTGTATTGAAAAAGGAGAATCATCATGGCGGTAAACATTCTGGCCTTCGGGCCAAATGGAAGCGGCAAGGGCACCCAGGGCGCCATTGTCAAGGACAAGTACAATGTCAACCATATTGAATCAGGCGCTATCTTTCGTGAGCACATCAAGGGCGGCACTGAACTGGGCATGAAAGCCAAGGCCTTCATCGAGCGCGGCGATCTGGTTCCCGACGAGATCACCATCCCCATGGTTCTGGAAACCCTGAAAAAATCCAAAGACAAAGGTTGGCTGCTGGACGGCTTCCCCCGTTCTCTGGCCCAGGCTGAGGCGTTGAATCAGGCGCTGAAAGAGGCGGATATGCCCCTGACCTATGTGATCGAGCTCCTGCTTGATCGCCAGATCGCCAAAGAGAGGATCATGGGCCGCCGCCTCTGCGCCAACGACAACAACCACCCCAACCACATCGCCTTTGAAGCCATTAAACCGGTAGAAAAAGACGGCCGCCTGGTCTGCCGGGTCTGCGGCGGTGAACTGAGCGCCAGGGCCGATGATCAGGACGAAGAGGCGATCAACAAGCGACACGACATCTACTACGACGAGACAACCGGCACCATGGCCGCCGTCAATTACTTCAAGAAGGCCGGGGGTGCCAAGGTGATCTCCGTGGATGGCTCAATCTCCATCAAGGCAGTAACCGAATCGATCCTGCAACAGCTGGATTAAAGACAAGCCAAGCCTGATCTGGCCTTGACTGGACAACAAGGGGGTGGGGACGCAGGTCCCGCACCCCCATTTTTTTAGCCTTCTGCATGCCCTTCCCTGCCAAACTCACCCCAGGCCCTGACATACAAATCATTGAGCCTCTGCTCCATCTCCAGACGACCCTGTTCGATCTCGTCCGCCCCGGCTTTTTCCGGCACCGTCATGGGCTGCCCATACCAAAGGTCGAGCTTGGCAAAGGGCTTGGGCAAAATGGTACGATCCCAACTGCGAAAGGTCCAGTAACGGTCTGCCGCCAGCGTCATGGGCAGGATAGCCGCCCCGCTTTTACTGGCAAGCAGGATGGCGCCGGCCTGCATTTTTCGGGCTGGGCCCTTAGAACCATCAGCGATAATGGCCGCGTTATAGCCCCGGCGCATCAGGCCAATCAGCTCCTTGAGCGCAGAAATCCCGCCCCGGTTTCGGGAACCGCGCACGGCAACCACCCCTTGCCGGGCAAGAATCCGGGCCACAAATTCGGCATCTTTACTGGCGCTGACCATGGCAGCCCAGCCCCGATCCCGCTTACAGTTCACGGCAATAAGAGAGAAAACGCTGTAATGCCAGGACACCTCGATAAACCTGCCTTGCGCCTCACAGTACTCCAGATTTTCACCCCCATGCACCCGAACCCGGCAAGTGGCAAAAAGCGCCCGGCTCAACCCGGCATAGAGCCAGGGCAGCACAACCAGCAATAATCTGTACAAAAAACCGTTTTTCACAGCCATGCCAGTTCCCTTTCCTTCAGTTTCTTGAGCTGATCCCGCAGAGCCGCCGCATCCTCAAAGGCCAGTTCCTTAGCCGCGGCAAGCATCTCCTTTTCCAAGGTCTTCATCTCCCGGCGCAGTTCCGCCAGGGTTGCATACTGTTGCCCAGCCTCACCGCTTTCCAGTCCTACGGTAACATAATCCTTTTCATACACCGTTTCCATGAGATCCTTGATCCGCGACTGCACACTCTCCGGGGTAATACCGTGCGCTTCATTGTAAGCCGCCTGAATGGCCCGCCGCCGCTTGGTCTCCTCAATGGTCTGACGCATGGAATCAGTGATCCGATCGCCGTAGAGGATCACCATGCCTTGCACATTGCGGGCGGCCCGACCGCAGGTCTGGATAAGCGAACGCGCGCTGCGCAGAAACCCCTCCTTGTCGGCGTCCAACACCGCCACCAGAGAAACCTCAGGGATGTCCAGCCCCTCGCGCAGCAGGTTGATCCCCACCAGCACCTGAAACTCTCCCAGCCGCAGATTACGAATCAACTCCGTGCGCTCCATGGTTTTGATGTCCGAGTGAAGATAGCGCACCCGCACCCCGAGTCTGGCGTAATACTCGCTAAGATCCTCGGCCATCCGCTTGGTCAGGGTGGTGATCAGCACCCGCTCCCCACGCTCCTCCCGCAGCCGCACCTCTTCGAGCAGATCATCCACCTGATTGCTTGCCGGTCGCACCAGGATCGGCGGATCAAGAAGCCCGGTGGGCCGGATCAACTGCTCCACCACCCGTCCGGCGGCCATCTCCAGCTCAAAATCCCCAGGGGTCGCGGAAACATAGACCACCTGGGGTATCCGGGCCGCGAACTCCTCAAACATCAGGGGCCGATTATCCAGGGCCGAAGGCAGACGGAAACCGAACTCGGTCAGGGTCTCCTTGCGGGAACGATCCCCACGGTACATGCCCCGTACCTGGGGGATGGTCACATGGGATTCATCAGCAAAGAGGATAAAATCGGGGGGGAGATAGTCCAGCAGGGTAGGCGGCGGCTCCCCCGGGGCCAGGCCGGTAAAATGGCGGCTGTAATTTTCGATCCCGTGACAATAGCCCAGCTCCTGAAGCATCTCCAGGTCGAACATGGTGCGCTGTTCAAGGCGCTGAGCCTCAAGCAGCCGGTTGTTTGCCTGAAAAAAGGCGAGCCGCTCCTTGAGCTCTTCCTTGATGCTGGCCGTAGCCCGCTGCAGCCTGTCTTTTGAGGTGACGAAATGGCTGCCCGGGAAAACGCTCAGTTCGGAGAATCGCTCTATAACCTTGCCACGCAGGGGATCGATAATGCTGATCGCCTCGATGGTATCGCCGAAAAACTCCACCCGTACCGCCCGATCTTCTTCATAAGCGGGAAAAATCTCCAGCACATCGCCCCGCACCCGAAAGGTGCCACGGTGAAAAGAGAGATCATTACGCTCATAGAGCATATGAACCAACCTGCGCCGCATCTCCTCCAGGGGATACTCCTCCCCTTGCTTAAGCAGGAGATGCATGTTCTTATACTCCTCCGGGGAGCCCAGGCCGTAGATGCAGGAAACCGAGGCAACAATGATCACGTCCCGTCGAGTCAGGAGTGCCCTGGTCGCCGAGTGACGCATCTTGTCGATGGCCTCGTTGATGGCGGAGTCCTTTTCGATATAGGTGTCAGACGAGGGGATGTAGGCCTCTGGCTGGTAGTAGTCATAATAGCTGACAAAATACTCCACCGCGTTGGCGGGAAAAAGCTCCTTGAGCTCCGCATGAAGCTGGGCGGCCAGGGTTTTGTTCGGCGCCATGACCAGGGCCGGACGCCCGGTTGCAGCAATTACCTGGGCCATGGTGAAGGTCTTGCCCGAGCCGGTGACCCCAAGGAGCACCTGATGCGGCAACCCTTCCGTCAGACCGCGGCAGAGAAGAGCGATGGCGGTCGGCTGATCTCCGGCAGGGATAAAGGTAGTTTCAAGCTGAAAGGACATGAGATAGAAATTACTGCACCACGCAGGATACGGAGGGAATAGCCGGTAGGGCGGGAGCTGACAGATCAATCTGCCATTCAGCCTTGAGAACGGAATCGGAAAGGATGCGGTGAAAACCGCTTAACAGACGGATATCAAGCTGAAGTCTCATGTTGCGCCCGTCAGCCAGAGTGAAATTAAGCACAGCCCCATCGGCGACAAGCTGAACATTAACCCCGACCACCAGCAAAGCGGCTTCGCCAAACGGCAGGGTCTTGTCCTCCTGATCGTAGGACTTGCTGAAATCACCCTGCGCGGCCAACTGCTCCCGCTTGAAATCAAGAAGCACCTCACGCCCGGGAATGTCATCCGGAGTCACGGTTTCGGCCCATGAATCAACGACACGGCCAAAAGCAGAAAGAAGCCCGGCAACCACACGACGGGTAAGCCAAAAACGGAATTCTTCACCGGCCTGGCTTGAAATCCTCAACAGCAGCCTATCTTCAGCGGGAAGATAGGCCGCGGTGATCTGGTTGATACCCGCCATGGGACTGCCGATCTGAATCAAGCCTCGCGCTGGGCGATCTTATCAACCAGGCGGGAGAAATTACCCATGGAAATAAGATGGGCATAGATCCAGCCCATATACCCGGACTTGAACAGGCCAAGAATCTCCTTATCCTTAAGAGCGAGCAGGGCCTTCTCGTCAATCACCTGGAAGCCGCGGAGCATCAGGCTGCTGTTGTCCTTTTTCATAACCGCCTTGGCGTTCATCTCGGTGAGCAGCCCAAGTTTCTTCAGTTTGGCAGTGAAAAGCCCGGTCTGACGATTCTGCTCGTGGTACTGCTGCATGAAATTCTTGGCATTGGTCAGATAGGCGGTCTCTTCACCATTCTCATCGAACAGGGCCTGGCCTTCGTCATTATTCAAGCTGCTCTTGTCAACGCAGATGAGGAAGCGGCCATCGCTGCCGTCGGCCAGTACGAAGGGGTAGCGACGGACAAAGGCGGGAACATAGCGCGCATCCCACTTGCCATCACTGTCGATAAAGGCATTTTCCTTGTCGCGCAGACCAAGAATGACTGCCGGCACCACATTGTCTTCTCCTGCTTCCACAAAAACAATGGGATATTCCTTAGCCGCTTCAACAAACTCAACCCCGGCCAGGACGATGGAATTGGTTTCCCGGGCAAAGCTGTAATCCTTGGGAGCCAGAATCTTGCTCTCACGGTGAACTTCCTTGTTGAGCGCAACCGGCTCACTGTAAAACATCAAAGTACTCATTTCTATTTCTCCTTGAAGAATTTAAACAAGATGGACAAAAACATAACACCACAACCAAGCAGATGTCGTGCCCTGTGATCGCTTACATGGCAAGGTATCTTTCAGCCAATCTAAAGTCAATAACAAAATCCTCAGCCTTCAACCTTCCTGGCAATATCAGCAAAATTCCTCAAAACCATGCTAACCTCACCTGCCGGCAGCTTCCTGGCCGCGGCAGCGGCGTCCGCTTCGGAAGAATAGGAGCCAAGGAAAACAAGATACTTAGGAGGAGCACCCGCGGCGGCAACTGAACGAACCAGACGCAAAGGTTCATCGAAACGAAAATCACCTGTAATCTGCGGCAGATTTTCCAGACGATCCAGAGCGGCAATCTGCAAGGTAAAGTAACCGGCGGGCTGATCCCCAAGCCACTGGGCCCCGTCCTCAAGGGCGACGGCATACTGCGCCGGGCCGGCATCCCGCGCGGGCGCGGACGGCCACGGCGTCAATCCCTCCAAGGCCTGACCGCCAGCCTCCGGCAAAGATCGCTCCGGCTCAGACTTGGCCACCCGCCCGGACAACAGCCTCTGCAACCGATCCAGTCCCGCATCCGGCCCGACAAACAAATACAGAGAGGCGCTGACGGCAAGCATAACACTAACAGCGGCCCACACCTGCGTCCGCTTTCGTCTGGGTATTGACGCCGGTGCCTGCCGCCGCAGGACAGATTTCCCGGGCAGATGTCCCAACTCGCTCAATCTGCCAAGGGTAATAGCAGGGCCACCGACATCAATCATGAAGGCAGGGCTGAAGCTGCGCTCATGAAACTGGAGGGGCTCGAAGCCACCATTGCGCATGGCCGTGGCCAGCACCTGGAGGGCCTGGGCATAGAGCACCCCGGAACACCAGGCCATCAACTCCTTAAGACGTCCAGCTCGGGCCGGAACAAGGCGAAAAATCCCGGCCTGCACAATTTCCGCGGAAAACATCGGCCTTCCGGCCATCGTGGCGGTCACCCGCAACCTCAGCCAGATATCATGGCAATCATCATACCCGGCGATCAGGCTGTTGCCGTGGCCAAAATCAAGATGAATCTCCGGCGCGGCCCGCAACTCGCCAGGGCAATCACTGGCGCCCAGCCAGTCAAGTTTTTTGAGATAAAGGCGCAGAACCTTACCCTCGGCAGGGCGGTTATTTTGCTTGAGACGTGACATCAGAAGGGCTCGTACACAGCGATAAAATACTGCTGGCTGTCCAGATCGGCCTGTACCCGGTCCAGACTCAACGAAGAGGGGACAAAACGATATTTGGTCTTGCTCGGCCGCAGGGAGCCGCTCCAACCCGCGGGCAGCCGGCACTCGAACCAGCCCTCGTTGTCGGTGGGCGCGCAATCCGTACTCCCGGCCCTTATCTCAACCCCGGCTAAGCCATGGGAGGCGCCCACCCTCTGCATGAGGACACGGCCACGGACACGCACTGGTTCTCTGGAGGCAGGCAAAGAAGACGCGGATCCGGCCACTGGTTTAGCCAAGGGCGGGGCAGAAGAAACCGGCGCTGGAATAACTGGCGAAGAGGCAGGAACTGGCGACGAAGGTACCACGCTGGCCAGCGGCGCGACTTTAAGCGAAGCTGCCGGCAGAGGAACTTTGGCTGAAACCGGCGGCGTTGTAACATTGACCGAGGCTGTCGCCTTAGGCGCGGCGGGCAGAACCGGAAGCGCCGGAAGCGCCTCGACCTTGGCTGGCGGCAAATCTTTCCGAAACCAGGCGACTTCCCGGGAAACCTTCCTTGCCAAGCTCTCTCCCCTGCCCTGCTGCACTCCGCCCCAGCTCAGGATATTACCATCAAGGGCCACCGCCCCGGAGCGTCCGCCCTGGGCGAAAATCTTCTCAACCAGCTCTGTGAGCTTAACCTTTACCGGCCTGGCCGAATCCACCTTCCCGCCATCGCCAAGCTGCCCCAGATCATTCGCTCCCCAGGCCCAGACCGAGCCATCGACCCCCCGCGCCAGGGTATGATGATCCCCCGCGGCAATAGTCTTGATCGTCACCGGCAGAGGAACCAAGCCGGGCAGAGGCTGGCTGGCAAAATGATTCGAGCTGCCATTACCGGTCTGACCAAACTGTCCCGCGCCCCAGGCCCAGACCCGGCCATCAGCACTCAGAGCCAGAGAATGCCGCCGCCCTGCCGCCACCGCCACAATCTTTTTCAGACCAGAGACTGCAACCGGCTTATCCTCAGGGCGGAAAGAACCACTCCCCAACTGCCCGGCGCTATTGCCGCCCCACGCCCAAACCTGTCCGGCAGCATCAATGGCCAGGGTATGCTGGCCACCTTGGGCTTTAACAAAAAAACGCGGCGACCGCGGCCCGGCAAAAGCCACACCCACGACGAACAAAAACAATAACAAAATCAGGGACAACCCCCCTGCGGGGATCGCCCCTGATTTTGCTGCTGCTTGCCTATTCAATTTCTTTTGTGCCATTATGCCTTTAAGCCATCATACAAAAACAACTTGAACTTTTGTCACTATCCAGCTCAAGGCAGGACAGCAAGTGCTTCCGCAAACCCCGGCAAAGGAATCTGGAACTGGGCGGCCTGCTTGGCATTCCAGGGGCGAAAGCCAACGGTGGCGACCTTTACTTTCTTGAAATCAGTTATCATAAGATCAGACATGGCGACCAGGGCCTGACAGCCGTTGGCCATGCAAGTGGTGAAGGGCATGTTCGTCTGTGCGCCTTCGCCAATCTTAAGCGCAACGCCAGAACGAAGATCAAGCCCAAGAGGCAGAAGAAGGTTAAGATATAATTTGCCGCCCTCAAGCCGCCCCACCGACAACTGGAGCAAGCGACTGCTAACGCCTTTCTCGTTCTTGATATCGCGGGCCTGAATAATCTGGCATTTCCCGGCGACCGGTTTCGCCTCCGTGCAAGCAAGCGTCCAGTTGTCGAAAACCTTCCGGTATTCTTCATCTTTAGCCTGGGCCTCACTCTGAAAAAAAGAACCGGCAACCAGCAGGAAAGTGACCAGACAACAAACCCGCAATCCTTTAAATCTCATCTTCACTCCTCCCCATCTTTTATAGCTGTCAGATTGTGTCGGGTTTCGCTTTGCTCTACCCGACCTACGCCTGCCATTACATCAAAAAATCGACCTCGTTTTCCAACAAAAAGGTAGGTCGGGTAGAGCAAAGCGAAACCCGACACATTCAACTACCCGACAACCTCAACCTCTGTCGCCCCATCAATTATCCAAAACCCACTCGCCACTCTGGCGAATCCGTTGGTGCATGGCATCGGATACATCTTTAAATCTAAATCGTTTTACATCCCCATCAATCGTTGCCTCAAGAACATCTCCAAGGAATTTAATTTCTTTAATGTCATGGTAGTTTTTCATTGCTGGCGCCTGCTCTGAAAATCATCTACGCCTATAAAGACAAACACTCATCAGGCACATCTACCACAGTCATCATGCAGCCCGCGGAAAAAGGGACCTCTGTCTCAAGCATCTCCGCTGCTCCGATACGAAGTGACTCCAGCAATCTCTGCTGGGTTTTCTCCTGACCATTGACACCGGGAAGATCGACCAGCCAGCCAATCCACCAACCATCTGCCTGTTTAATTATTGCCCGATATTTCATAACATTACCTCACAAATGGTATTTCAAGGTCCTTACAAATCTTCCTGGCCAGCTCATCGACAATTTCCGTGTGACGCGGAATCTGAGTTTTTCTCTGCGCCAGGAAGAAAATACTATGACGACTTCCTTCACGCAGAAACAGAGCGCCATGCTTCTTGAGATGTTTAAGCAATTCTGATCGCTTCATGCAAACACCATAGCAAAAGCCGACAAAATTATCACCAAAAGATAGGTCGGGTGAAGCAAAGCGAAACCCGACAACCTCAGGCAAGACTATTTATTACAGGCTTCCACATAGCTATCAACGAGCCGGCGGATCATTCGTTGGTACTGGGTATGATGTTTGGCGGCCTCAGTCTTGAAGAATTCGACACTCTTTTTGCTGAGAGCAATGGTAACCTTAACCCCTTCCTCCCTGAACGCAAGTTCTTCTGGTGGTGGAAGAAAATCGTGTATTACTCTGGCCTCAATCGGTTCATCGCTGTACTTGATTTTCGCGCTCATAAATTGCCTTCCCCTTTCGCCAATAACCGGCGCCAAAGATGCGAATCACATTACCACGACAGGTAAATCTTACCGTGAGAATGCCACCCTCGACCTCACCAAAACAGAAATAACGTTTTTCATTTTCGCTGTGGGCCAAGTCTTCGGCGATGACACGTCGCAGGTCAGCGAAGGCATATGAGCCAGGGAAAACGATATCCCATGTTTGTGCTGGTTTGCCGCGTCTTTGCTTGCATCCCACTCAAACCGTATTTTTTTCATGGAATCAGTTTAGCATAACGGCTTATAAAATTACATATAAAAATATGGCTATTCGCTAACACAGCTATCTTTGGATAGTTTGTTGGTCAGGTAGTTTGTAGGTCGGGTAGAGCAAAGCGAAACCCGACACCTTCAACCTGCGCACCATCAAAAACCCCCGCCCCCCGGGGATTAACCGGAAGGCGGGGGTCGGGTACAGTTTACAGGTTTGGTAAGGTTGTGTCGGGTTTCGCTTTGCTCTACCCGACCTACTGGTTACCTCCTCCGGCGGCGAGCTGCGGCCTCGTCCTCGTCCACATTCGCCGGCAAGGCGATCCCGGTGCCGCTCACGGTAATGATCGGCTCAAAGATTATGGACTGCGGATCGCGGGAGTTGTAGAGCCGCGCCGGAGCCTGGGTTGAATACAGGGTTTCCAGCAACGAGCCCACAACCGAAGCAGGCTGCGGGTAAGCCCCGATTCCCTCGGCGCCGTCGCCACCGATCAGGGTAAGACCAAGGTTGGCCTGAATATCGGCCTCGGTCTGAGAGTTAACCACCGGAACCTGGATGGGATAGAGCAGCTGCCCGTTGAGCATCCTCATGCCCTGCGGAGCATTGTTGCCATACGGCCATGGGCTTTCCAGCAGGATGGTGTCAAGCCCCACCGTGCCGGAGAGGTTAGCGTAGATCAAGGCGTTGGTATTGGCCGAAGCCACGGTCACCAGCGGGGTGTTGATCTCGATGGGGTTGGTAAGCTGACCACCCCATACTGCAGAATTAAACTCTGCATTAAGCGCGTGCTCACCGATCACCCCGGTTTCAGCCCTAAGCATCGCCACCACCGAGGCGGTGATGTTAGTCACCGGAGTAGCGCCATCGTTGCGGTCAAGGATCGAATGACCTGCCGTCAACATCACGGTCTGGCCGCTGATATCATCCGTGCCTGGCAACACACCTGCCAGGGTTGTCCCGCCCAGCACCATGTCGGTTGCCGTTGCCGCTACGCTGATGGTCACGTCGCCAGCGCCGGCCACCGCCCGCTCAACCGTCAGGGTGCCGCCTGCCGTTCCCAGTTGGGTATAAGTGATATTGCCGGAAGTGGTGGACTCCAGACGAATGGTAGTAGCAGTTGAACTGGTGTTGGTCAGATTAACTCCGCCAGTGCCGGTCAGACCAGTGATGGTCGTGGCCGCGATTTCAATCGGGGCCGCGGCATTGGTGCCGATACCGGTCACCGCCGTCAAAGCTATGGTGGTGGCAGTGAGATCGATACCAGCATCGCCAGGCATCAACTCTTCAATCAAGGCCGCAGAGGTAATGGTGATCGAACCGGTTGCGCCCTGACCGGTGATGCTGTCAACAAAGATATCGCTGCCAGCGCCTGTGGTGGTCAGGATCACATCGCCGTCCGCCCCCCCGGCATCAGCCAGGGTTACCGTCATATCGGCGCCAGCATTGGTAATAGTAATGTTACCATCGTTGGTATCGGCGTTGGTAACTGCCAAGGTCTGGCTGCCGGTCTGATCAAAGGTTATATCGCCCAAGGCCGTAGTCAGACTGGTTACCGTCACCGCGGCAATCGCCAGGCTGTCAATGTCGATTGCGCCAGTAGTTGTATCAGCGCTGATCGTCGTACCGGTCACATCCAGAGCTCCGTTAACGCCTGTACCGATGCCCGTAGCCGCGTTCAGATCAATCAACACCGCCACCACATCAGCCGTACCGTCAGCATCAACGGCCTGGATCGCGCCAACCGAATTGATCGTCACCGAACCAGTAGCCCCCTGACCGGTAACCGAACCAACCAACACATCGCCGGCGGTGGTCGTGGTCAGGATCACATCCCCGTCCGCGCCCCCGGCATCAGCCAAGGTTACGGTCAGAGTGGCGCCCACGTTGGTAATGGTAATGTCGCCATTATTAGTGTCGGCGTTGGTAACCGCCAGGGTCTGGTTGCCAGTCTGGTCAAACTGGATGTCACCAGCAGCCGTGGTCAGGCTGGTCACCGTCACTGCGGCTATCGCCAGACTGTCGATGTCGATAGCGCCCGTGGTCGTGTCAGCGCTTATCGTCGTGCCGGTCACATCCAGGGCACCGTTAATTCCTGTGCCAATGCCAGTGGCCGCGTTCAGGTCGATCAACACTGCCACCACATCAGCCGTACCGTCAGCATCAGCAGCCTGAATTGCGCCAGCCGAATTGATCGTCACCGAACCAGTAGCTCCCTGACCGGTAACCGAACCAACCAGCACATCGCCGGCGGTGGTCGTGGTCAGGATCACATCCCCGTCCGCGCCCCCGGCATCAGCCAAGGTTACGGTCAGAGTGGCGCCCACGTTGGTAATGGTAATGTCACCATTATCGGTATCCGCATTGGTAACAGCCAAGGTCTGGCCGCCGGTCTGGTCAAACTGAATGTTACCCGCAGCCGTGGTCAGGCTGGTCACCGTCACCGCGCCTGTCGCCAGGCTGTCAATGTCGATGGCCCCCGTGGTTGTATCAGCGCTGATCGTTGTACCGGTCACATCCAACGTGGTGGTCGAACCGATCCCGGTCGCGGCATTCAGGTCAATGATCGAAGCCAGCACATCCGCCGTGTCGTCGTTAGTCACGCCCTGGATCGCGCCAGCCGCCGTAATAGTAGCGGTATCGCCCGCTGCCGTTACCGCGCCCACCAGCACATCACCTGCTCCAGTGGCATTCAAGGTCAGATCACGGCCCACGCCGCCTGCCGTTACCAGTTGTGCCGTGATCGTGCCGCCGGCATTAACGGTAATAGCCCCGTCAACCGTCGTAACCCCAGGCCCGATATCGACGTTGCCATTCACGGTAGCTACCGTGGCCGCCGTATTGGACAGCGTGATCGCGTCGGTTTCATCGATCTGGATGTTGCCGCCGACCCCTGAGGTAGTAGCTCTCAACGTGGCCACCGAGGTATCCACATCGATACCGCCTACCGCCTGCAGGTTAGCAGTACCCGTCACAATATCCGGGGTAGCGCCTGCGTCGTTGTTGGTGATTGCGCCTGAGGAGATCAGGTTAAAAGTGCCGCCTGCGACCGTAGTCACCGCATTGACGACAATATCGTTGTCCTCAACCAGGGTTACCGTACTGCCTCCGGTCACATCAAGGCTGGCAATATTGCTCGCAATATTCACCGCGCTACCGTCATCCTGCAAAATCGTCAGATTATTGGCATTAATCTTGCCAGCGCCAACGCCGGAGAACAGGGTAGTAATATCACCTGCCGCCGCATCGGAATCAAGCAGCACATTACCGCCGGTGCCAACGTTATCAAGGGTCATGGTGTTGGCCCGCAGGGTAATCGTGCCCGAGGTCGAGAAGATGCTGGAGTTGTTCGCCATGGTCAGGCTAACTGCCTCAGCACCAGACGCTGCACCTTCAATAGTCAAAGTGCCGGTATCGGTGCTCACCACCACACCATTGGCCGTAGAGATCGCCCCGCTGCCCTGAATCAGGATGGTGCCGCTGCCAGTGGTCGTCACATTGGCGTTGATCGCGATATCAACCGGCGGATCAATCCAGATGTTACCACCACCACTCGAAATCGCACCAGCGATGGTCAGATTCTCCCCGGTCTGCTTGTAGGTAATAGCCGCACCGGTATTTGCCGGATTCGGAGCCACCGGACCGCCCGTTGTCATACTGTTGATGGTAACATTATTGCCAGCACCTGGAACATTCACCAGGTTAATAACCCCGGCAGTGGTATCGGCAGTCAGTGTCCGAACCACCATTTCCAGCGCATCACCCGCTGCCCCGATACCGGTGGCCGCGTTGAGGTCCACCACCTGGGCCGTCACATTGTTAGTCGCGCCATTGTTATCAGTGATAGCACCCGTAGTAGCCGTCAGGGTAACATCGCCGGCGGTTGCGCCCGCATTAACCGTACCAACCGCAATGCTTGTGCCTGTAATGCTGATGTCGTTGGCTTCGGCATCGTTCGTGGAAACTACGTTCAGCGCCGTCACTGCACCGCCTGCCGTTACCGTGATCGGTCCGTCAAAGGCGATCACGTTAGTCAAGGTCACCGCATCAAACTCGCGCAGAGTAATGGCGCCAGCCACACTGGTTGTCGCGGTAATGCCTGCCACGTTAGTGTCGAGGTTAATGGCCCCACCGGCAGACGCATTCAGCGTGGTCGCATAGACATTAATCACGCCATCACCGTTGTCGTCGGTTATAGCCCCGGCTGCCGTAATGTTTACGATGTCATTACTGGCGATAAGAATGCCGGTGATGATATTGCCGCTACCGGTAGTGGTCAGAGTGATATCATAGCCATCAGCAGGATCACCACCCGCTTCAATCCAGTCAGCCTGCAAGGATGCCCCTGCGTTGGTGATGGTAATATCGCCCAGCGTGGTCTGAGCCGAAGTCACCTCCAGAGTCTGAGCGCCGGTTTGGTCAAAGGTTATACTGCCGGTACCCGTGCTCAGACTGGCCACCGTTACCGCAACCGTTGCCAGGCTGTCGATGTCGATGTTGCCGTCGGTGGTATCAGCGCTGATTGTCGTACCAGTGATTTCCAGAGTTGCCGATGCGCCAATGCCGGTTACCGCGTTCAGATCAATGGTCACCGCCGTAATATCAGCCCCGACATACCCACCCGACTCTTCAATCGCGCCAAACGAATTGATCGTAACCGAACCGCCCGCACCCTGACCGGTAACCGAACCAACCAGCACATTACCCGCTACGGTCGTAGTCAGGATCACGTCGCCGTCCACGCCGCCTGCGGTTACTGTGGCCGCCGTCAGGGTCGCGCCTGCGTTGGTGATAGTGATGTCACCGGTAGTGGTCGTTGCCAGGGTAATGCCCAGAGTTTGGCTTCCGGTCTGATCAAAGTTGATATCGCCCGTGCCGGTAGTCAAGCTGGTCACCGTCACCGCGCCCGTTGCCAGCGAATCAATATCAATATTGCCATTGGTCGTATCAGCGCTGATTGTCGTACCGGTCACATCCAAAGCCCCACCCACAGAGCCAATACCCGTGACCGCGTTCAGGTCAATGGTCGCCGCCACAATATCTGCAACCCCATTCGGCGTCACCGACTGGATCGCGCCAGCCGCCGTTACCGTTACAAGATCGCCCGCTGCCGTCACCGCGCCCACATTTACGTCGCCACTGGTGGTCGTAGTCAGCGTAATACCATTCGCACCACCCGCCGTCACCGTACTCGCCGTCAGGTTCCCGCCATCGTTACTGATCGCGATCGCCCCGTCCGTAGTCGTCGCCAGGGTAACGCCCAGAGTCTGACTGCCGGTCTGGTCAAAAGTAATACTACCCGTGCCGGTAGTCAGGCTGGTTACCGTCACCGCGCCCGTTGCCAGGCTGTCGATGTCAATTGCCCCCGTGGTAGTATCAGCGCTGATTGTCGTACCAGTCACATCCAACGTGGTGGTCGAACCGATCCCGGTCGCGGCATTCAGATCAATGATCGAAGCTAACACATCCGCCGTGTTGTCATCCGTCACGCCCTGGATCGCGCCAGCCGCCATAATAGTCGCGGTATCGCCCGCTGCCGTCACCGCGCCCACATTTACGTCGCCAACCGTGGTAGTCAAGCTCACATTCCGTCCAGCGCCACCGGCAGTAACAATCGCTGCCGTCATCGTGCCGCCGGCATTCACCGTAATCGCGCCGTCTGTCGTGGTCACGCTGGTCAGCGTGATGGCGTTGGTTTCATCAATCTGGATGTTGCCGCCAACACCTGTAGTTGCTGCCGTCAAGCTGGTTACCGTGGTATCCACATCGATACCACCAACTGCATTCAAGTTAGCGATGCCCGTCACGATATCCGGGGTCGCGCCTGCATCGTCATTGGTGATTGCGCCTGCCGTTGCCGTCAGGTTAAAGGTGCCGGCTGCTGCCGTTACTACGCTGTTCACCACGATGTCGTTGTCTTCAACCACCGTTACCGTATTGCCACCAACCACATTTAGACTGGTCACTGCAGTAGCAATGGTCACCAGGTTCGTATCGTCCTGCTGGATCGTCAGGTTGTTAGCGACGACCTTGCCCGGAAAACCCGCCAATTGCGTGATAACCGCCCCAACCCCCGTGTCGGAATCAAGCAGCACATTGCCGCCGGTGCCGACGTTATCAAGGGTCATGGCGTTAGCGCGCAGGGTAATTGTGCCTGTCGTCGACAAGATGCTGGAGTTATCCGCCATCGTCAGGCTGGCCGCCTCGTTTCCGGCAGCGGAACCTTCGATAGTCAGCAGGCCAGCATCGGTGCTCACGATCACCCCATTTGCCGTAGAGATCGCCCCGCTGCCCTGGATAATAATTGTACCGATACCCGTGGTCGTTACATTAGCGTTGATCGCAATGTCAACCGGAGGATCGATCAGGATGTCGCCACCAGCGGAGCTGATCGCCTCGGCGATGGTCAGGTGCTGACCAGTTTGCGCGTAAGTGATATTGGAGGCGTTGCCGGTCGTCAAGCCATTGATGGTTACTGTCCCTGTCGGCGTGTTGGACAGGTTAATCGCCCCACCCGTCGTCGTGCCCGTCAGACTGTTGACCACCAGTTCCAGAGGTTCAGCCGTGGAGATGCCCGTCACGGCCCCGAGGATCAGGTTATCAGCAGTGATGTTCAGCACCGCAACATTATTGTCGGTAATCGCACCCGTAGTGGCGGTCAACGTTACATCGCCAGCCGCGCCGGAGTTGATATTGCCCACCGCTATACTGGTGCCCTGAATAGTGATGTCGTTGGCATCCAAATTGTTTGTGGAGACTACGTTGGTAGCCGTTACCGCGCCACCAGCCGTAACATTAATCAAACCGTCGTTGCTAACCACGTTGGTCAGGATGATGCCGTCGGTCTCAGTAATAATAATAGCACCAGCTGCACTCGTCGTCGCGCTCAGGATCTCCGCCGCTGTCGTGTCAAGAGTCATCGCGCCAGCAGCAGAAGCCGTTACCTGGTCGGCAGTGATCTCGCCCAGTCCGTCGGTGATCGCTCCGCCAGTGGCGGTCAGGAAGACGTCGCCTGCCGCACCAGCGTTAATGATCCCGGCGGC
>DOZO01000051.1:27100-27264 GCA_003517965.1 Desulfobulbaceae bacterium | reverse complement strand
CCCGGATCTTCTTTGCGGTACGTGCCTGCATTTTGATCGAAAATGTCGGGACAAGTGAGTTTGTTTCGCATTGCTTACTCCTTGCCCCGAACGCTGGCGATGACCTCTGGCGGGTTGATGTCGGCAAGGCAGGCTGCCCCGCAACGACCGCAGCCAACGCAGAG
>DOZO01000051.1:26072-26804 GCA_003517965.1 Desulfobulbaceae bacterium | reverse complement strand
AGCTTACTTTTCTTTCTGGTTTGCTTGTAAAGGGTGTGGTCTTTGGCGCTCGGCTCCTTGCAGCTGATTTGGCTAAGTAAGTCAAAGGCTCTTGCAGAAAGGATTTCCGCAAAATATTTGTCTCCCAGATCGGTAAGAAAAAGGTCAAAGCCGTGGATGGCAGAGTCGGTGCCCATGGAACGGCAGAAACATTGGGGCTCTGGATTGCAACTAAGCCCGATGATGACGAGGTTCTTCCGTTTGCTCATGTAGTATGGGTTGGGGTAGGTGCTTTTTGCCAGGACCAGGTCCAGTTTGTTTAGAGCATTGATGTCGCAGGCATGCATGCCGAAAAAAACTATGGGTTGGCAGGCATTAAGGTCAATATGCTTTTCCCATCCGTCATCGGTCATGGCAAAGGTGGACAAGGTTTCCTTATAGGGGAGAATAAAGCGCTTGGGCGAATGCACCGTCTGGGTGTAGTCGAGGGCGAGTTCGGCAAAATCGGAGACCACAGCAAAATTGTAGAGAGGCTTGCCGTTGCGGTCATTCCCTTTGGTGACAGGGCCGACAATGACGTTGACGGCCAGCAATTCATGGAGACGGGCGAGTTCCTGTTTTTTGAAGATCTTGAAGATCATGTAAGCTCTCCGGGGCAAGATGGTAATTAGCGTCTTTCATTATAAAAAACGTAATCGTTCACCAGGGGCACCAAAATTTAAGATAAACTCAGGAATGTAAGCGTTCAGCAGT
>DOZO01000051.1:11997-25918 GCA_003517965.1 Desulfobulbaceae bacterium | reverse complement strand
TGAGCAGGCCGATGACTGTCAATTATCGGCAGTAGTACCGATAACGCAGATGTGGTGCTGCTGAACGCTTACTAAAAAACAGCTCCTGTTTATGAGATATAATGATTGGTCTTCAGCTGTCAAGCGATTGTCACCCATACAATTATCTCGCCACTACAAAAGCACCGGGAAAGCCTGCCCCGGTCATGGTCTGTTCCATCTGTTTGGCTGCGCTCAGCGTGGCTCCGGCCTTTACCTGTACCCGATAGAAGATCTGATCGACCCGGTCATAGCGGATGGTCTCGGTCTCTCGGCCTTCTTTGCGCATTTTGTCTTTCAGCCGATCGGCATTCGCCCTAACGGTAAAAGAGCCGATCTGGACATAAAAATCACCCCTCTGGAAATCCTCGTGGGGCAGGAAACGGGTTGCGGTCTTGTTGTCGGCAAGGGTGATGATTTCAGCTTCGCCTAAGGCGGTAATTCTGACTTTACCGGTGCCTTCTTTCATTATGCCCAGTTCCCTGGCCACATTGTAAGAAAGATCAATGATTCTGGTGCCCACGAAGGGGCCGCGGTCATTGACGCGTACCGTGGTTGATTGGCCGTTGCCGAGGTTTTCTACCAGGAGTCGGGTATGCATGGGCAGGGTTTTGTGGGCTACGGTCCAGTCGTACATATTGTAGGTTTCACCGTTTGAGGTTTTACGGCCATGGAATGGGTTGCCATACCAGGAGGCAATGCCGGTTTCGCTGTAGCCTTCGGCTGAGGGTAGAGGATAGTAGGTTTTGCCTTCAATCTGATAGGGCCTTTGGGTAGCTGGGATGCGGCCTGCCTTGGCTGGCGGCGCTTTGGCTGGTGGCGTGGCTGGTGGTTGGGCTGGAGTGGCGGGGAAACTCTGTTCTGGCGGGGAGCTGGTGAGTACCTGGCTGGCGCAGCCGAAAAAAGTTGCGGAGCACAGAAGCAAGAGAGCAGGTAGAAAAATGTTTCGGATGTGTTTGGGACAATTCATGGTTTTGTCTCGGTAGGGAGGTTGGGTTTAAGTCGTTCGCTGAAGAATGCCCCGGCCTTGCCAACGGTGTGCGGGATATAGGGACGATAGCGTTGCCGCACAGGTTCAACGCCCACATTGTCGAAAATTACTTTTTTGCCTGGGGCAATCATGGACAGATGCAGGTCCAGGATGGGCCGGAATATCTGGAGTTTGCCATCCGGCCCAACGCCAACCAGAGGGTTTTCCCAGCGACGTAGTCCATAGCCTTTTAGCCAGAGGCTTTTACTTGGCGTGCCGGTGATTTTGTCTTTTAGGACAGGCACGTCCGCAACGGGGTTGTCCAGTTGTTCTTCCACTTCACGGCTGCCCTGCACGGTGAACCTGGACCAGACCTCAGCATCTGGTTGCCCGGTTCGGAGCAGATGAGTACCTTGATCGTTAAAGCTCCATTGGCTGTGGCACACGGTGCAATGGGCTATTTTCTCATATTGTCGGTGGGCTGGATGGATCGGTTTGGGCACCAAGAGTTTCTTGCCGCTTAATCTGGTGGTGAGCACCAGCTGGTTTGCTTCGATATGTAGATTGCTCAGGGGAATAGGTGATCCTTTGCGCCAGCCGTGGCAGGCAAGACAGGTAATGGCTGGGATTTTGTCCCTGGCCGCCCCGTGCCTGCCCATGAGTTCTGCCCCGCTGTGGCAATCAATACAGGCCAGGCCTTTCTGCTGATGGATGTCTGGGGCCAGTTGGTGAGACTCGACCCCGTAAAGTCTATTCTTGGTGCCATTAGTGCGGTAGGGGGTGCGGTATTCCAGATTAAAGTCGTGTTCAAAGCGGCCATAAAAGTCGGCGCCCACGAAGTTGCCGTAATGGCAGTGCAGACATTGGCTGTCAGCCGGGGATTTATTAAAGGCATGATCAGTCATCTTGCCGTTGCCGTAAGAGAGGTGACAAGCGGCGCAGCCTGTGCCACGCACCGTTTCCGGGTAGCCGTCGCCGGAACTGTACACATGGCAACGCAGACAACGGCGACGCAGCAGGTCATCGGCAAGATCGAGGGGGGAGACAATCGAGTCCGGGATCGGGATCTTGCTGAGGGAAGCAAGGGGGATTTTGGCGCCAAAGGCGGCTCGGACAACGTTGACTTCATTTCTGGCGCTAAAATGCAGCGAAGTGGCAGCCTGGCTCACCTGCCGTGCATGGCAGTTGCCGCAGATTTTTTGCATCTGTTCAGGATGGGCGGGTTTGCTGATGAGGTCGGTGTGAGCCTGTTCTTGCGTAGCGGCTTCTGAATTTCCTCTGTGACAGTTGGTGCAGGCAAGATTGTGGTTTGGGTCGAGTCGAATTTTAGGATGACAGATCTGGCAGCCAGGCGGGCGGGCGGTTTTCTGAACAGCAGGCTTATCAGGCGCTTTGCCTTCCTTGCAACCGGGCAGGAATAGGGCCAGCAGGCAGAGAAGCGGCAGAATGGCACGCTTTTTATTACTGAGGCTAAAAGACATGGCAGATGGTGTATCCTCGGGCTTGATAAATGTTCCCGCCATACTACCTTATTTGCGGCAATGGTAACAAGCCGTAACGGAATTTTCTGACCGCGTGCTTCAGAGGTTATATTTTTTCGTCTTGTAACGGAAGGCCCTAAAGCTCATTTTCAGGAGATCCGCCGCTTTCATCCTGGAATTATTTGTCCGGCTAAGGGCTGTTTTGATCAGCCTTTTTTCAAGATCGGTAATGTACTGCTCAAGTCCGAGATCAAAGGCTGTTTCTTCGCTTGTCCAGGAGCTTTCTGCATTAGCCTGCTCAGCGCCGGGGCGGCCAGGTCGGTGCCCTGACAGGGTGAGACTTTCCGGTAGGATAATATTGGAGGATTCAAGGACCACCCCTCGCTCGACGATATTTTCCAGTTCACGGACATTGCCCGGGAAATTATAATCCAGCAGAACCTTGAGAGCATAGGAGGAGATTTTCTGCACCTCCTTGCCAAACAGGGTGGAATATTTTTTCAGGAAATGTTCCACCAGAAGCGGCACATCACCTTTGCGTTCACGGAGAGGCGGGATGCGGATGGGGACAACGGCCAGACGGTAAAAAAGATCCTCCCGAAAGCGACCAGCCAGTACTTCCTCCTCCAGATTTTTGTTGGTGGCGGAAATAATTCGGACCTTGACTTTGATGGTCTCTGTGCCCCCGACTTTCTTGAATTCCCGTTCCTGCAAGACACGGAGAAGCTTGGTCTGGATGAGAGGCGAAAGTTCGCCGATTTCATCAAGAAAGGCGCTGCCATTGTTGGCCAGCTCGAACAGCCCGGTCTTGTTGACAATCGCCCCGGTAAATGAACCTTTGGCGTGGCCGAACAGCTCTGATTCAATAAGATTTTCCGGGATAGCACTGCAGGTTATGGGGACAAAGGCGTTCGCTGCCGCCTTGCTGTACTGGTGAATGGCTTGCGCCACCAATTCCTTGCCGGTGCCGGATTCGCCATAGATGAGGATATTGGCCTGGGTTGGGCCGATGCGCTGGATAAGGTCATAAATCTTGAGCATTTCCGGACTGTTGCCGATGATCCCTGCAAATGAAACATGCTCCGTGTTCGCAGTTTTTTCCTGTCGATTTTCTAAGGCTGCCCTGGTAGCAGAGAGAAGGTCATCCACCTTGAAAGGTTTGGTGATGTAGTCGTAAGCGCCGTGCTTCATGGCCAGTACCGCATCTTCCGGTGAGGCATAAGCGGTGATCAGCAAGACCGGGATGGAGAGATCCTGATGTTTGATATTTTCCAGGAGAGTGAGGCCGTTGACGTCCGGCATACGGATATCGGAGATAATTAGATCAAAATGACGCTGTTGCAGAAGGGTGAGGGCTTCGGCACCGCTTGAGGCGGCAAGGGTTGTATGGCCGTTTTTGTCCAGAAGAATCGTGAGAAACTCCCGCATGCTGGGCGCATCGTCAACAACAAGTATCTCGGCCATGGTTATTGCTCTAAGCTGGATGGTGACGAATTTTCTTTTTCTATAGTCTATACTATCTTTTATCTTAACAGAAAATTACCCCTTCGAAACAACAAAAACGCGCAAGGCGTAAAAGCCTTGCACGTTTTTGAATAGTACGGAAAAAGCCGGGAACCGGCGTTTCCAAGAATTATTCAGCGCCAACGCCAAGATAGGTCCGAAGCTTTTCGTCCTCAAATTTCTGTTCGGCGGTTTCATCCTTGGTCAGGAGGGAAACAATATAGCCGACCAGGAAAGAGGCAGTCATGGAGACAATGGCCGGATTTTTCAGGGCAAACAGCTCGGAGCCTTTAGGATTCTTGAAAACATCCACCCAAACCGTAGGGCTGATGATGATGAGACCCACGGCCAGAAATGCACCCGTCAGGATGGCCCAGACTGCACCAGCGGTGGTAAATTTTTTCCAGAAAATCGACAGAATCAGGGCGGGAAAGTTGGCGCTGCAGGCGATGGCAAAGGCGAGACCCACCATGAAAGCGACGTTTTGCCCTTTGAAGAGGATGCCCAGCCCAACAGCAACCACGCCGAACATCAGGGTGGCGATTTTACTGGCCCGCACCTCTTCCTGCTCGGTGGCCGTGCCCTTCCTGATAACATGCACATAGATGTCATGGGAAAAAGAGGAGGCTGCAGCCAGGGTGAGCCCTGCTACCACCGCAAGAATGGTAGCGAAGGCTACGGCGGCGATGAAGCCCAGAAAGGGGGTACCGCCAAGAACCTCAGCCAGTAGCGGGGCAGCCATGTTGCCGCCCTTGTCGATACTGGTGATGACTTCACGACCGACGAGGGCGGCGGCGCCGAAACCGACAATGGGGATGATGATGTAGAAGTAGCCGATGAAGCCGGTGGCGTAGAGCACGGAGATCCGGGCGGCCTTGGCGTCGGGCACGGTGAAAAAACGTTGTAGGATGTGGGGCAGCCCCAACAGGCCGAACATCAGGGCCAGGCCGAGGGAGATCGCGTCAATGGGGCTGGTGATCAGCCCACCCGGCTCAAGCGCTGTCTGGCCATACTGGGCGGCCACTGCGGCATAGAGGTCTCCTGGGTTGAAATTGAACTTGGCCAGCACCATGAGCATCATTACTGATACCCCGCAGAGCAGCATGACCGCTTTGATGATTTGTACCCAGGTGGTGGCCAGCATGCCGCCAAAGAGGACATAAGCCAGCATAATGGCGCCGACCATGATCTCTGCGTACTCATAAGGCAGACCAAACATCAGCTTGATCAGGTTGCCGGAACCCACCATCTGGGCGATGGTATAGAAGAGCACGGTAAGGATGCCGCCAATGGCCGAGGCAATACGCACCGGAGTCTGCTTGAGCCGGAAGGCGACCACATCGGCAAAGGTAAATTTGCCTAAGTTGCGCAGTGGTTCGGCGATAAGAAACATCAGAGCAGGCCAACCAACCAGCCAGCCTACTGCGTAGATCATGCCATCATAGCCCTTGAGGGCGACCATTCCGGCGATACCCAGAAAAGAGGCTGCAGACATGTAGTCGCCCGACAGAGCCAGACCGTTTTGGAAGGCGCTGACGCTACGGCCGGCGGCGTAGAACTCTTTGGTGGTCTTGGTGCGTTTGGCGGCCCAATAGGTGATCGCCAGGGTAATGGCGACGATGATCAAAAAGAAGATAATGGCAGGCAAGGTGGGTGTCCCCAGGCTGGTCTGGATGGCGCCCGCCGCCTGTTCGGTTACTGGTGGCATGGTGAACTCTCCTTTGATTTATGATAAGGGGGAGGAAATGGCGTCTATTTGCCGAACAGCTTGGCCCGTAGTCTCTTGACTTCGGGATCGTAAATAGTATTGGCCCAGACAACATAGATCACGGTGAGCAACCAGGAAGCGAGGATGACCGATACAGCCAAGGGTATCCCCAAAGTGGTTGCCGTTGTCTCATTTAGCTTCTGAGCCAGAAATGGCTTGTCGTAGCCAACCAGAAGAACGAAACCGTAGTAGGATACGAAGAGCAGGAGTGTCAGCATGATTGAAATTTTGGCCCGTTTTGTCACGAGAGATTTGAATTCACTCGATTCGAGCAGACTGTGGACATCTTTTTGCATTGCGGCCTCCTTGGATTGATTTATTGACTGCACTAATGGGTTTTTGCCTAAAAGCACAATAGTTCAGGCATGTTACTTACTCGTGCTGGCATGGGGGCAACAAAAGAAAGTGAGTATAAATACCCCGTGTTTTGGCAGCAGTCAACTTTTTTTTAGGTATTTTTACGCACTCGAGAAAAAGCTGTGAGTAACCGCAGGAAATGAGAGGTGGATTTACAGCTTCCAGCGCGTATCCTGGCCGATGCGGAAGATTTCCCGCAGGGTGCGGTATCCTTCCTTCTGAAATTTTTTGATGAGACAGATAAAAAGATAGGCTGTTTGTAAGGCATCTTGCAAAGCATCGTGGGGGATAAATTCAGGCAGTCCGTATTGATGGCTGAGTTCGGTAAGGTTGTATGAATGGCCGCCGTATATTTTGTTGCGATAGGGGGAGCCAAAGCGTTCTTTGTGGATCTGGGCAAGCCGTAAGGTGTCAACGCAGGGATTGTGAAGAGACGCGCCGAAGAGGTGCTTGCAGGCAAGGTTCAGAAAGGCGAGATCCAGATCTACGAAATGTCCGACCAGGATGGATTTGCCGCAATAGTTGATGAAACTGGGAAGCACCTCGTGCAGCGGCGGGGCAGACTCCAACTGCTGCGGGGTGATACGGTGGATTAAGGTGGCCTGGGTATGTTTGGTGTTTTTTGGTTTAATATACTGATGAAAAATGGTGCCAAGATCGATTTGCAGGTCACGAATCATAACCGCGCCGATAGAGATGATCTCATCGTGCTTCAGATCAAAACCGGTCAGTTCAGTATCGCAGACCACAAAGGTATATTCGGCAAGGGGCTTGGATTGATCAAAGCGGGAAAAGTTTTCTCGGTTCTGGATAATAAGAGGGTGCTTGGGGACAAACCAGGAACTTGGTTTCAGCAGATTCAGCATTAGGTCACCGGATACATTTGTTCCAGAACACCATAAAGTCTTTCAATGACCGCGAAGGATTCCTTGAGCATTCTGCGTTCCAGATCGGAGAGATCTGCCGGATCGATATAATTATCGGGAATGATTCCGGTTTCAAGCTGGCGCAATTGATGCACTAAACGCTGTTGCATCTGGAGTTCATAAGCCTCGCTGGCTGAGGACCATAACTCCCGCTGAATCAATTCTCCTTCCATGAGAGCCTTCAATCGGGCCAGGGTATTGGTCTCCTTCACCCCAAATTTCAGAGCCAGCACTCGGGCAAAATTAACAAAAGGGGTCAGCCCCTGCTGTTTAATATCCAGTTGATTCTTGTGCTCCCCATTTTTTTCCACAATAAAATTCTTGAAGAAAGAGAGAGGAATACGGATTTCGAGACACTGGCGGGCCAGATGGAACAAAAAAAGATCTTGGCCTGCTATCTGTCGATTTAAGTGAACTCGGAGTTCGTCGGCAAGCATGGCGTTGCCGAAGCCGGCGCGAAAATCATAAAAGATAGTGGCATAGCGCAGCTCCTGCTGGTTAGGCTCGTAAATCCAGTGGGCGAAATAGCGTTTCCAGGCCGAGAGAGGTTGACACCAGAGCGGATTAATAGCCATGACCTTACCGGGGCAAAGCGGATAGCCGCAGTTGACCAGATGTTCAATAGCCTTATCAGCAAAGACCTTGAAGTACTTCTCTGCCGCTTGTTTCTGAGACTCGTTCTTTGTATCAGCATAGATGATGGCATTGTCCTGATCGGTTTTGAAGGTTTGCTCCCGCCGACCTTCACTGCCCAGGAGCAACCAGCAATATGGTACGGGGGGCAGCCCCAGCTCTTTTTCCAGCAAGGTCAATAGCCGTTCCAGGATATGATCGTTGAGGATGGCGATTATCTGGGTGATATTTCTGGCTTTGGCTCCTTCTTCGATCAGACCTCGAATCACCTCCGGGATCTTCTTGGCCAGGGGGTATAACCCGGCAATCTGTTGTTGGCCACGGATCTCTTTGAGTAGATAGTAGGGGGAATGGCCTTGAAGGAGCATGATGTCGTGGGAGGTTATTACCCCCATGATTCGCCCGTTGCGCTCCACGGCCAGATGATGGACCCCGATGGTCATCATCTTCAACAAAACATCAAAACAGAGAGCTTGAGAGAGTACGGTTTGTACCGGAGAGCTCATGATGGTCTGTGTCGGTAGCTGAAAATCCATTCCGGTAGCCACTACCTTGCTTCTGAGGTCACGGTCGGTGATAATGCCGATAATCTTTTCCGCATCGGTCACGTCGTGGACCAACAGGCAGCCCACCCGATGCTCGGACATCAGGGCGGCGGCCTCCTGGATGGTGGCACTGGCCACAACTTTGCGCAAGGCCTTTACCAGATCACCTGCCCTGATGGAAAAAAGATACAGATCCTTATTGCTCCTTAGTACCACCTTGTTATGGCGCAGCTCATTATAGGCGGTAGTGACAATCTTTTCGGAAAAACTCTTCAGATAAAAATGGGCGAAAGAAGTTTCATTCTTAATGAGGTCAAGAAATATTTCCCGAGGCAGAAGGAAACAGAAGGTGTCTTCCACAGTCTCGATATTGAGATTGGCAGAGGTGCCGCGGATGATGGCCAGAGCTCCGATATATGCCCCTTCTCCCCGAAAGTCCTTCAGGATCACCTCTCCGTTGTTATTTTCCAGAAAGGCCTTGACCCCGCCGCGCTGGATCAGATAGAGATGGGTCAGTTCGGTGGTGTCGGCGGTAAGGATTCTGGTACCCTTGGGGAAAAAATCAATCCGGCAATGTCGGGCAAGAAAACGCAGAGTTTCTTCATCCAAGGTGTTAAAAGGCATAATCCCCTTGAAAAAAGAAATCACCATCTCAGGAGCGACCACATGGGCATCATTCTGATTGAAGTTTGTCATCTTTGGTTCTATCGTTGCTGAATTGCAGGATAAGTCTTGTTCTGTGATGCTGTTCTTGACATTGAGCATTATAACATAGTAAAAAATCAAGATATTTTTTGTATAAACCATCCTGTCTGGAAGGGAAAATCAATTTCATGAAGAGAGAACACGTGGTAATTATTCCGGTTATCCTTGCTGGTGGATCAGGCACCAGATTGTGGCCTTTGTCCCGGGAATGTCATCCCAAGCAGCTTCTGGCCCTGGTTAATGACCAGACCATGCTGCAGAACACGCTACTGCGGATTCAGGGGTTGCAGGGGATGTCTGCGCCCATCATTGTCTGCACCGAGGAACACCGCTTTCTGGTGGCCGAGCAGATTCGGGCGATCGGGATCGCCGCGACGATCATTATCGAACCGGTGGGACGGGATACCGCCCCGGCGGTTGCTGTCGCAGCCCTGGAAGCGATCCGCCAGGACGAAGAGGCGATTCTTCTTGTCCTGCCGGCTGATCATGTCATCGGCAATGAGAGAATTTTCGCCGAGGCGGTGACCAGAGGAGCTTTCTGCGCCGAGCATGGGCATCCTGTCACCTTTGGCATTGTACCGCAGAGCCCGCATACCGGCTATGGCTACATCAAAAAAGGGGAGCCGTTCGGTGGGGTGGCGCCGCCGGTTTTTATGGTGGACTGCTTTGTGGAAAAACCTTCTCTGGAAAAAGCCAAACAGTATCTGGACGAAGGCTATCTCTGGAACAGCGGGATGTTTCTTTTGCAGGCGGCGGAATTTATGGCGACTCTGCAGGAGCTTGAGCCGCTCATGGCCGATTGCGTGACCAGGGCCTATGCCGCCCGCACCCATGATCTTGATTTTATCCGCCTTGATTCCAAGGCCTTTTCGGCAAGCCCGGCAAACTCCGTTGATTATGCGGTGATGGAGCGGGTTAAGGATACGGTGGTCGTACTCCTTGATTGTCCATGGAGCGATGTGGGTTCCTGGGAGGCGCTTTGGGAGATCGGTAAACATGATGAGCAGGGCAACATCTTCATCGGCAATGTTTTAGCCGAGGATGTGACTGGTTCTTATATCCATGCGGGAAACAGCCTGGTCGCGGCAATCGGGCTTAGCAATCAGATCATTATCGAGACCAAGGACGCGTTGTTGGTCGCTTCCAAGGATCGGGCTCAGGAGGTGAAGATCATTGTCAACCGCCTAAAGATGGAGAAGCGCGATGAAGTCAGGTTGCACAAAAAGGTCTTCCGCCCCTGGGGTTCTTATGAGGGCGTGGATGGAGGGGATCGTTTTCAGGTGAAAAGGATCATGGTGAATCCCGGGGCCACCTTGTCGCTACAACGGCATTTTCATCGGGCCGAGCATTGGGTGGTGGTAAAAGGTACGGCCCATATTACCAATGGCGAGCAGACCATTATTTTGACGGAAAACCAGTCCACCTATATCCCGCTTGGGACAAAACACCGACTGGAAAATCCCGGCACCATTCCCCTTGAGATTATCGAGATCCAGACCGGCAGTTATTTGGGTGAGGATGATATTGAGAGGTTTGAGGATGTGTATGGCAGGTGAATAGAGGTGTGGTTGTGGTGCTGCGCGTCGGGCTACAGCCGTCAAGAACTGGAGAGTAGACAACATGGAACAAATGGTAGTTGCGGTAGGGCTGGGAGATATCCTGGAGAAGCTCAAGGCCGAAGAAAGACTCAGTCTTGCGGACGGAGTCCGGCTGTACAAGACGAATGAGATCCTGGCCCTTGGTTATCTGGCCAACCTGGTGCGGGAAAGGCTCAACGGCAACCTGGCCTATTTTATCTACAATCAGCATATTAATTACTCGAATATCTGCACCAATCTTTGCAAGTTCTGCGCTTTTGGCAAGGACAAGGATTCGCCTCAGGCCTATGAGATGACGATAGCTCAGGTCAAGGCCAAGGTGCGGGAGCGGTTGGCGGAGCCGATCACCGAGGTGCATGTGGTGGGCGGGATTCATCCAGATCTGCCTTATCAATACTATCTGGATATGCTGCGTGGGATTAAAGAGGTGCGGCCTGAGATTCATATCCAGGCCTTTACCTGCGTGGAGATCGCCCATTTGGCCGACCTTGCCGGAAAATCCCTGACCGAGACACTTAAGGAGCTGGTGGCCGCCGGGCTTGGCTCGATCCCCGGTGGCGGGGCCGAGGTGTTCAGCCCCAGGATCAGACAACGGACTTGCGAGAAAAAGCTTTCCGGTGAGGGCTGGCTTGAGGTGGCCAAGGCCGCCCATCGGCTCGGGCTCAAAAGCAACGCCACCATGCTCTACGGGCATATTGAAACCATGGAGGAGCGGGTAGAGCATCTGGCAGCACTACGCGCGGCCCAGGATGAAACCGGCGGCTTTCTCACTTTTATCCCTCTGGCCTTTCACCCCAAGAACACCGAGTTGCATGAGCTGGCCAGAACCACCGGCCTTGACGATCTCAAGAATATCGCGGTGGCTCGTTGTTTTCTCGACAACTTTCCGCATATCAAGGCCTACTGGGTGATGATCGGCCCCAAGCTGGCCCAGGTCGCCCTCTCATTTGGCGCAGACGATGTGGATGGCACGGTTAAAGAGGAGCTGATCACCCACATGGCAGGCGGTGAGGCTGGCGGGGTCATGGCCGATAGCGAATTGATCCGGCTGATTCGGGATGCCGGGCGGCAACCGGTGGAGCGGGACACTCTGTACAACGTGATCAGGGAGTACTGAACATCATGGATGGGCAGCGGATTACAGAAAAGGTCCTGGCAAGTAAGCGGATTACGGAGGATGAGGCTCTTATACTTGCGGAAAACGCCGATCTCTATCAACTGGGTTTTCTGGCCAACGCCATTCGCAGGCGGAAACATCCAGAGCCGATGGTCACCTATGTGATCGACCGCAACATCAACTACACAGACATCTGCGTCTCCGCCTGCAAGTTTTGCGCTTTTTTCAAAGCGCCGGAAGATCCAGCGGGGTCGGTGCTCTCCTTTGCCGAGCTTGGCGAGAAGATCAAGGCAACCAAGGCCCTGGGTGGCACCCAGATTCTCCTGCAAGGTGGGCTTCATCCCGACAAACCCTTGGAATTTTACGAGGAGATGCTCCGCTTCATCAAGGGGCACGGTATCCACATCCACGGGTTTTCTCCGCCGGAGATCTGCCATTTTTCCACGTTATCTGGTCTGCCGGTGCGTGAGGTTCTTGTTCGTCTGCAACAGGCCGGCCTTGATTCCATCCCCGGTGGCGGGGCTGAGATTCTCTGCGATCGGGTACGGCAGGAAACCGCGCCGCGCAAATGCCTGACCGATGCCTGGCTCGGGGTCATGGAAGAAGCGCATCTTCTCGGAATGCGCACCACCGCGACCATGATGTTCGGACATCTTGAAACCATGGCGGAACGCATCGAGCATCTTGCCAGGATTCGTGCCTTACAGGACAAGACCGGCGGCTTTACCGCCTTCATCCCCTGGCCCTTTCAGCCGGATAACACGGCGCTTTCCCACCTCCCCAAAACCACGGCTTTTCAGTATCTGCGGATGCTCGCCTTGTCGCGAATCTTTCTCGACAATATTGATAATATTCAGGCCTCTTGGGTGACGCAGGGGCCGAAGATCGCCCAGCTCTCGCTTTTCTTCGGGGCCAATGATTTTGGCAGCACCATGATTGAGGAAAACGTGGTTGCCGCGGCCGGAGTAAGCTTTCGGCTGTCCGAGCAGGAGATCCGCGCACTGGTTCAAGGTGTTGGCTGTGTACCCAGGCAGCGCCGGATGGATTACTCCCTGGTGTGAGAGAGATGCACTATTCTCGCTACCTATATCGGGCGCCTTTTGTGGTGCCAGGCAATGCCCAGATTATCCCTGATGGCGCGGTGCTCACCCAAGACGGGCTGGTTGTTGCGGTGGGGTCGTATGCCGAGCTGCAAGGTTGTGATGCTCATCTGGAAGACTATGAGGGCCACGTCATTACACCTGCATTGGTGAACTGTCATGCTCATCTCGAACTTTCCTGTTTGGCTGAGCTGAATGGAGAGTGTCCTGCACCAGGTGACATGAGCGGCTGGATTAGGGGATTGCTTGCCGCCCGGGCTGAAAATTCCGATGTTGTTGAGGATGCGCATACCGCAGCGCTTATGGCTCTGGCCCGTCTCTATGCCGGAGGTTGTCGGGCCGTGGCCGACATCGGCAACAGGCTGGAAAGCCGTTTGCTGGGGGCGGGCTTCAAAACCGAGGTGCTCTTTTTTCTTGAGCTGCTTGGGCTATGCGGCGCAGCTGAGGAATCAGCTCTGGCAGCCTTGGCTGGAATCGACTACGATGTTCGCTGTACGGCGCACGCCCCATATTCGACTGGGCCACGGCTGATCCAGGCCTTGAAAAAGAGGGCGAGCAATAATCTGTTCCCCATGCATGTAGCCGAGTCTGCTCAGGAGATCGAATTTTTACGCACCGGCGGCGGGGCGTTTGCGGATTTTCTTGAGGAGCGGGGTGTGCCGGTTGCGACCTTTGCAACGCCGGGTCTCAGTGCGGTGCAATATCTGGATTCTCTCGGCGTATTAGATGAGCGCACTCTCTGTGTCCATGCTGTGCATGTGGAGGATGAAGAGATTTCTCTTCTTGCCGCTCGCGGGGTTGCGGTATGCCTTTGTCCCGGCAGCAACCGCTTCATGGGGGTGGGTGTGGCTCCGGTGCAAAAAATGCTCACCCAAGGCATCCCCATAGTCTTAGGTACCGACAGCCTGGCCAGCAATCAAGATTTGAGCCTGTGGCGGGAAATGCAAATATTGCGGGAAGACCATCCGGCGCTCTTGCCTGAGGCGGTTTTCGCTATGGCCTCGGTAAATGGCGCCCGCCTCCTCGGAGCAGGGGGAAGGCTTGGCACAATCGCCGCCGGTGTTTCCTCTTCGTTGCTGGCAGTACGTTGCCCAGCGAAGAACGAGGTGGAGGTCTTTGATTATCTCACCTCGGCTGGCACGAATATCAGCCTTGAGTGGCTTGAGTAGTTGTAACTGCTCAGCAGCACCACATCTGCTT
>DOZO01000051.1:8618-11858 GCA_003517965.1 Desulfobulbaceae bacterium | reverse complement strand
GTCATCGGCCTGCTCATGTGCAGAAGCACACATCGCAGACCTATTCCTCGCATCTGCGGCACTGCTGAGCAGTTACATTGCGTGGTTTTACGACCTTTTCCAGCATTAAGCTGGATAGTTACTGAGTAAGAAGATGAAAATCACGGCCAGAATAGGGATGGTAAATTTCATCAACACCGCGCCCCTCTACGAGGTGTGGCGGCAGACTGTGCGGCGTGCGGATTGGCAGGTTACCGAGGCGCCGCCTGCGGTGCTTAACCGCATGCTTCATGAAAATAAGCTTGATCTGGGTTTTGTCTCCTCCCAGGAATACGCCTTGCATCCTGATGAGTATCGTATCATGAGTGACCTGTCCATTTCGGCTACCGGGCCGGTGGGCAGCGTTTTTCTCTTTTCGGATTTGCCCATTGACAGCCTGGATAACCAGCTGATTTTGCTCAGTTCCCAGTCTCAGACCTCGGTGAGTCTGGTGAAAATTATTCTTGAAGATTTCTATCAGCTTAGGCCACGTTACCGCAGTGGCTTGATCACCTTGGCCCAGGACGAGGAAAAACCTGTAGCGGTACTGGCTATCGGTGATGAGGCCTTGCGACTGGCTGTGGCAGACAGATATCCTCACAGGTTGGACCTTGGGGAGGCGTGGCAGGCCAGAACAGGTCTGCCTTTTGTTTTTGCGGTCTGGGCTGTGCGTGAAGAATTCTGCCGTAAGGAGCCGGACACGGTCTTGGCCATTCATCACGAGTTGCATCATTGTCTGCGGCAGGGTAAGAAGCGGTTGCGGGAGATCAGCGCCATGGTGGCTGGACGGATTCCTATGGAACAGGAGGCCTGTTATCGATTTCTCAAGGGTATCGAATATGATCTTGGCAGTGAAAAGCAGAAGGCGTTGAAGAGATTTTTCGAGTATCTTATAGTGCGTGGTGAGGTTCCCGCTACGGCGCTTCCTCTTAAGGTCTGCGGAAGACATTAGCTCATGAGAAATCCAGACGAAAAAAAGAAATTTGTGCAGAAAAAGTTCTCTTCGATCAGTGGGAAATATGATTTTCTCAATTCGGTGTTGAGCTTTCAGATCGACCGATACTGGCGCTGGATCACCACCCGAGAGTTGAGAGAATTTCCCGAGGGCGTGGTGCTTGATCTCTGTGCTGGAACTCTGCCTCTGTCTCTTGAATTGAGCAGGCAAGCCAAAAAACGTCAGGTGCTGGCCGTGGATTTTTGTGAAGATATGTTGCGGGCCGGGGTGCGGCATCTTCCTGCCGATGAGCGGAAAGGTCGGATAGGGCCGGTATGCGGCGACGGGGAGCAGATTCCCGTGAAAACCGGCACGGTCTGGGGAGTTACTGTGGCTTTCGGAGTGCGAAATCTGGCGAGAACCCAGCAGGGGTTGAATGAGATGTATCGAGTGCTGAAGCCCGGGGGTAAATTGCTGATTCTGGAATTTTCCCGGCCGCAAAATTCGTTGGTCAAGCTGGTCTATAATTTTTATCTTAATCGGGTGTTGCCTAAGATTGCCGGCCTTGTTTCCGGTGACCAGGAGGCCTATGAATATCTGGCCCGTTCCATCGCCGAATTTTATGCGCCGGAGGAGTTGCTGAGCATGATACAGCAGGCCGGGTTTTCCCGAACCTATCATCGGCCGCTGACCTTTGGAGTGGTGACGGTCTATGTGGGGGTAAAATGAAAAAAATCATCCTGGCCATAACCGGAGCCACCGGCGCGGTGTACGCCCTGGAGTTTCTCAAAATATGCCAGGGCCTTGAGGTTGAGGTACATGGTCTTTTGTCTGAAGCCGGAGCCCAGGTGCTGGGGCTGGAGCTTGGCATGTCCCGCACGGATCTTGCCCCTTATGTTTCTCACTGGCATGAGGTAAATGATTTTACTGCGCCCATGTCCAGTGGCTCCAGCGATTTTTCCGGCATGGCCGTTCTGCCCTGCACTATGGGGAGCCTCGCCGCTATTGCTAACGGTATCTGTGGTAATCTCATCCACCGGGCCGCGGACGTTATGCTCAAGGAACGCCGTCCCTTGGTGCTGGCCGTTCGGGAGACCCCGTTGAATAAGACCCATCTCACCAACATGCTGAAGGCGCACGAGGCTGGGGCCATCATTTGTCCGCCCATGCCCGCCCTGTATCACCGGCCGCAGAGCATCGAAGAGATGGCGCGTCTGTTTGCGGGACGGGTGGCGGGGTTGCTTGGAATTGAGGTTGCGGGTCTGCCCAGATGGCAAGGACTTGCCGGAGAGGATCTGTGATGTTGGAAAAAGTTAAGGCTATGCTTGAGATGATCAAGTTCGGGCATACCATTTTCGCCTTGCCTTTCGCCTTGATCGGGGCATTTCTGGCAAAACGCGGGGTTCCTGATGGCGCCACCTTTGGCTGGATCATCCTGGCCATGGTTGGGGCCAGGACTGCGGCTATGGGTTTTAACCGGATCGCCGACCGGAAATTTGACGCCGCAAACCCCCGCACTGCGGATAGGGCTCTTTCGGTTGGCACGGTGCGGCTGGGGGAAGCCTGGGCTCTGGTTATTTTGTTTACCCTGCTGTATTTCGTGGCCTGCGCGCAGCTCAATTCGCTTACCCTGAAGCTCTCTCCCTTCGCACTTGGACTTACGTTCATCTATTCTTTAACCAAACGCTTTACCTGGCTCTGCCATGTGGTTCTCGGTGTTGCCCTGGCTTTTTCGCCTTTGGGTGGCTGGGTCGCGGTTAGAGGCACCTTGCATGATTTTCCTCTGGTTCTCTCAATGGGGGTGCTTTTCTGGGTGGCCGGGTTTGATACGGTTTATGCCTGTCTGGATGCTGATTTTGATCGACAGGCAGGATTGCATTCCTTGCCTTCGCGGTTTGGTCGAGAAAAAGCTTTCAGCCTCGCGTTTTTTTTTCATGGTCTGGCCTTTCTTTTGTTTACTCTCACGGGTATAATATCAGAGTTGAATTTTTATTATTATCTTGGGGTTGCTTTTACGGCTTGCGCTCTTTTTTATCAGCATTTCGTGGTCAGTCCGAAGAATATGTCCCAGATTCAGCTTTCATTTTTTACCATGAACGGACTTATCAGTCTTGCCTTGTTTGTGGCAACCTGGCTTTCGTTAGTGGTTTGGTAACTATCCAGCTTGATGCCGGAATGGAACGAAAACCACGGAGTATAACTTTCAGCAGTGCTACAGATGCGCGGAAGAGGTCTGCGAAGTGTGCTATTGTACATGAGCAGGCTGATGACTGTCTGTCAATCATCGG
>DOZO01000051.1:0-8477 GCA_003517965.1 Desulfobulbaceae bacterium | reverse complement strand
TAGCGCCCGATAATCGTCGGCAGTAGTGCCGACAAAGCAGATGTGGTGCTGCTGGATAGAGTTATGTGGTTTGAACAGAAAAATCTAACTATAAGGAACTGTCATGCAAGTTAGCAAAATAAAGAAAGCTGTTTTCGTTGCGGTTGTCCTTGGAGTCACGGTTGTCTTTGCAACCAGCGTTTGGTCCAAGTCGGTAAAGAAGGTGGAGGAAGTGGTAGCCACGGTAAATGGTCAGACCATTACTGCAACTGCTGTGCAGGGAGAGATGAAGGGGGTTCTGGGCCGATTGCAGGAACAGGGCCGTAAACCCAGTGACGCTGAGTTGGTCTCTCTTCGGGAATCCATTATCGAGAAGATGATCAAGCTTGAGCTGTTGCATCAGGAAAGTAAAAAAGCCGGAATTTCTTTTAGCAGCAACGATATTGACAAAGAGTTGAAGGGTTACAAAAAAGGTTTTCCTGATGACAAGGCCTTTGCAAAAGCTCTCGGTCAGGCAGGTGTTACTGAGGCGGAGTTGCGTAAACAGATTGGCAAAAATATGGCCATCCAAAAATTTATCGATACCAATTTCAAGGGCAAGGTTCAGATAACTGAGCAGGAGGTCAAGGATTTTTACAGCAAGAACTCGGAGAAGTTTAAACAGCCGGAGCTGGCGCATGCCTTTCATATCCTTATTCTTGCTAAGGAATCTGATCCCAAGGTGGACAAGGACCGCAAACGTGAGAAATTGGTGCAGGTGAAGAAAAAGCTCAAGGAAGGGGGGGATTTCGCAGTTCTTGCCAAGCAGTATTCAGAAGATCCAGGGAGCAAGGAGCGGGGAGGGGATCTAGGCTTTTTCCCTAAAGGCCAGATGGTGAAGCCTTTTGATCAGGCGGTATTCAAAATGACACCTGGTGAGATCAGTGATATTGTGGAGACTGAATTCGGTTATCATCTGGTCAAGCTTGAGGAGAAAAGGTCTGCTCAGGTAGTTAGTTTTGATGAGGCAAAGACCAAGATTAGCGCCTATCTCACCCAGGAAAAAGTCACTGCCAATATCGAGACTTTTCTGGCCGAAGCCAAAGGCAAGGCGACCATCAAGGTTTTGAGCCCCCAGGTTGAAAAAATAAGCCGTTCTAAATAATGTGGAACATGCTTATTCAAGTGTGGCGTTAACAAATAGCCGTTACATTTTTTGAGTATTTAGTCGCGGCCTTTAAGTTCTGGCAAAAATTCAGTTGAAAGTTGGGCCATGGTTTGCGGTATGCCATGGCCCAACTTTACATTCGGGCGCGCGAAGAGAAAAAACTTTTCGGTGTCCAAAAAATATTATGATATAATGTTATATCTTCATTTGAAAGTAGCCTGATAATATCCCGCAATTTTTGTTGAAATTGCGACATCAATCTGAATTCCTATCTTTTTAGCTTTTTCTTGCCATTACCTGATACTGTTTGTATAATATCAAGTTTTCTGCCCCGGTCACAAAAGAGATTCTGTTACAGTAAAGCAAAAATCTTGCAATCAGGAGAGGGTTCCCGTGCCTGCCGACATAAAAGCCAGACTACTTGAAGCCGGAAAAGATGAGGGATGCATAACCCTTAATTTTCTGAACGACCTGATTCCGGAGGGAAATGATGCTGACGCCATCGACGGAATTTTCGATTTTCTCAACGAGAATAATATCGAAATAGTCAGTCAGGAAAAATCCGGCAAGAAAAAAACGCTGGATGGCAAAAATTGGGAAGGTGGCGGAGATGATCTGCATGAGCCACCTCCAATGGATGAAGACGATGACAAGCTCATGGACATCGCCGCTCTTGTTTCCAAAGAGGATAGCCCGGAGCCGGAAGAAACCACTACTACCTATCTTCGTGAGATGGGCAGGTTTGAGCTCCTCACTCCCCAGGAAGAGGAAAAATACAGCAAATCCATTCGCGAGGGATTTGACGGAATAATCCGCTCAGTGCGTCAGGACCAGCATGGCACCGAGGAATTGCTTCAACTGGTTGAACGCATTGATCTGTGGGAAAAACGTGATCCGACTCTGAAGCCTAAAAAGCAGCATCTCAATTTCATGATGCGTGCGCTTGTCAATGCCTGTCAGGTTCATCCGGGCAATAAAAAACTTCAGGAAATGCATTGCAAGCTGGAGATGTTCCATCGTTCCATCGAGGTCGCCAAGGATGCCATGATCAAGGCCAACCTTCGCCTTGTGGTCAGTATCGCAAAACGCTACATGCATCAAGGACTCACTCTGGCCGACCTTATTCAGGAAGGCAACCTCGGCCTGATGCGGGCTGTTTTTCGTTTTGACTATACCAAAGGAAATAAGTTCAGCACCTATGCCAGCTGGTGGATAAGGCAGGCGATCACCAGAGCCATTCTGGACAAAACCAGAACCATCCGCTTGCCGGTGCATTTTCTGGAGCTTAGGAGCCAGTTCTTTAAGGCGTTTTACTCGCTGCTCAAGGAGTTGGGCCGTGAACCGACCCCTATTGAAATTTCTGAAAAGACCGGGTTGCCGATGGATAAGATCCTCGCAATTCTGGAGGCCTCACGGGAACCAATCTCTCTGGAAACCCCGGTGGGTGATGACGATAGTACTCTGGGAGATTTTCTGGAAAATCAGGAATCGATTTCTCCTTATGAGGCGGTGCAGAACCAGCAATTATCAGATCGGGTTACAAGTATCCTCGATACTCTGAGTGCCAGGGAAGAAAAAATTATCCGCCTGCGTTTCGGTATAGGCGAAGACGCAGAATATACCCTTGAAGAAATAGGCAAGCGGTTTAACGTCTCACGGGAACGTATCCGGCAGATCGAGAAAAAAGCGCTCAATCGCCTGCGGCACTCAAGCAGAAGGGAAAAGCTTAAGCATTTTCTGGATTGAGCATTGCAGATCCCCATTTTTGTTGAAATCGCTGTCGGTCATCGGCAGAAGTGCCGATAACAAGTTGCGTGTTTGTCTGTCAATCGTCTGCAGAAGTGCGGACAATCATCGGCGGTAGCGCCCGATAGTCATCGGCAGCAGGGCCAACGTAACAACGGGTAAGGGGATAACACCCAGGCAAAATCATGCTGCCTCAGACAGATCGCAACCCTCTCCTTCCGGCACTTCTGGCTTTTGCCTCCGGAGCAATGATTGCAGGGAGCGACTGGCTGTCAAGCACAGCTTTTCTTTGGTTGCCCGCTGTTCTGATTGCGGTTTTGGCCGGTTTTACGTGGTTTCGGTGGCCGCAGGCACGTAACTGGTTCCTGGCTCTTTTGCTCCCTCTGTTTTTTCTTTGCGGTCTGCTGTACACAGATTCGTTGCTGTCACCTGAACTCCCTGCCCATCATCTCGTGCGTCTAATCCCGGAAAAGCAGGATGCCAGCCTGACTGGGAGGTTGCTTAAAAAGCCTGTTTTCAAGAATGAAAAAACCTATCTCATTTTTGAAACTGACAGCATCCTGCTCCCTTCGGCTCAAGCCCCCCTTGCGACCAAAGGTCGAGTCACCCTAACGGTAAATGCTCCCTTGCTCAATGGCCTTGTTCCTGGTCAGGAATATCTGGTGCGCGCTCGGCTTTCCTTGCCAGAAAAGTTGGCAACTCCTGGCGTCTTTGATTATGCCGGATATCTTGCCGCCGAAGAGATCATGGTTAAAGGCTGGGTTGCCACCCCCATTTTTATCCAGCCCATTTCCTCTGTTGCTGGCAGCAATTTCCTTTGGTTACGCGCGTTTCTGGAGAGGTTCAGGCAGCAGTTCGAAGAATTTCTCTATGCAAACCTTACTCCCGACAACGCCGGGCTGTATCAGGCCCTGCTGATTGGTGACAGCAGCGGGCTTTCGCCGGAAGTTGCGGAGATGTACCGGGCAACCGGCATCATGCACATCCTGGCCATTTCCGGGAGCCATCTCGTGGTGGTGGCTTTCTTGACCACGGTTTTTTTTCGCTTTCTGGTCAGCCGATCTTCCTGGCTCTTGCTGCGCCTGCCCGCAAACAAGATCGCCCTGGTCCTTTCTTTTCCCGTGCTTTTTTGCTACACCGGCTTTGCCGGTTTTCAGCCTCCGGTGGCGCGGGCCCTGATCATGACCGCTGTGTTTATGGTCGCCATCCTGCTGGATCGTCAGTGGTCAAGCCTTAACAATCTGGCCATTGCTGCCTTTTGTATCCTTCTGCCAAGTCCGCTCAGTATTCACACCGCCTCTTTTCAACTCTCTTTTGCCGCCACGGCGGCAATCATTCTCGTCATGCCGCAACTCGCTGCCTGGCGGCCTCAAAAGGACAACCGTACTCCCTGGCAAAATATGCGCTATTTTCTCATCTCTGGGTTTGTCATTTCCTGCGCTGCCTTTCTTGCCACAGCCCCGTTCGCTCTGTACCATTTCAACAGAATTTCCCTGCTGGGCCCTATAACCACCTTGCTGGTCACGCCTTTCCTCTGTTTTTGGACCCTGCCTCTTGGCCTGTTGGCCATTCTCATTCAGCCGTTTGCCCCCCTGATCGCAGTGTTTTTTTTAGACATCGGTGCTGTTGGCATCCAGATTTCACATGCGCTGACTGCCTTTCTTGCTGGATTGCCGTTTTCTTCGCTCTGGCTTCCCACGCCGCCTGTCCCGGTGTTGTTTTTTAGCTGCGGACTTCTCGTCCTGATGTTACGCGGCAGGCGTCTGCTTCCAGTGCTGGCCATGCTTGTCTGTTTCGTTCTGTTGCTTTCCGGCTATTTGCCGTTGCCGAAATGGCATGGCAACTCGATCAAAATCTCTTTTCTGGCTGTGGGAAACGGCAGTTCTACGGTTGTGGAACAACCCGACAATAGCGTTATTCTTATTGATGGTGGTGGTCCGTCTACCGGGGTTTTCAACGTGGGGGAACGGGTTATTGCGCCATTTTTATGGCATCGGCAGGTAAGAAAGGTGGAGCAGATCATCCTCACCCATACTCATGCCGATCATTTTAATGGCCTGCCCTGGATCATCAAAAGATTTCAGCCAAAGATTCTTTGGCTTAGCGAAACCAATGCTCAGGAGCCAGGTTTTACTGCTTTGCTGCATGAGGCCGCACAGGTCGGTTGTCAGGTGCGGATTGCCAGAGCGGGGGAAGTGCTTGCCACCGGTAACAATGGCTTTGCCATCACCTGTCTGGCTAATCTGGCCCTTGTCGAAGGTAAGGACCAGAGCGGAGGTGGGAAAGCAGATCAGAACAACCCGAACAACAGCGGTCTGATTTTGCGCCTGGACAATGGCGAGCATGCTTTTCTTTTTCCAGGGGATATCGAGAAAAATTACGAAGAATACGTTTTGGAAAGGGGGTACCTGTTGAAGGCTGATGTTTTGCTGATGCCCCATCATGGCCTGGGTTCATCAGGCAGCCCAAGGTTCATGGAGGCTGTTAAGCCCCGCTACTATGTGGTGTCAACGGGTAAGAAGGAGCCATTCCCCCCGGTGCAGTATCGAGATTCAGGCGCTGACATCTTTTCCACGGCACGGCAGGGCAGCATTTTGTTCTTGTCTGACGGAAAAAAGATAACTGTCCGGCCTTTCCGGCCCAGTGGCGCGCCGGAGGCGTTATGAACGGTTACGAGCTTTATGCGTCGGTAAAATCTGTAGGTGGCTTCTTGAGAAACTGGACAAACTTGCTCTTGTCAATGCAGTTTATGTAGGCGTCATCCCCGGAAATCCAGCCTTTCTTGAGTAAATCCATAATCGCATCATCCAGAGTTTGCATCCCGTATTTTTTCCCGGTCTGCATGGCGGAGGGGATCTGATAGGTTTTGCCTTCCCGGATCAGATTTCGTACGGCCGGGGTGCAGATCAGAATCTCCAGGGCGGCGCAACGCCCTTTAATATCCACCCGTTTAAAAAGGGTTTGGGAAACTACGGCCCTCAGGGCATCAGCCAGGGTGGAACGCACCTGAGCCTGCTGGCTGGCCGGGAATATTTCGATAATCCTGTCCACGGTTTTATTGGCGTTTAAGGTGTGCAGGGTACCAAAGACCAGATGGCCGGTCATGGCTGCTTCCATAGCCAGGGCAATGGTTTCCAGATCACGCATTTCGCCGACCATGATGATGTCGGGATCTTCGCGGAGTGCGCCGCGCAAAGCAGCGGCAAAGGACTGGGTGTGCAGCCCCACCTCCCGATGGTTAACGATGCAGTTCTGGCTTTTGTGCACGAACTCGATGGGATCTTCGATGGTCAGGATATGGTCTTTTCTTAATTTGTTGGCCTGATCGACAATGGCGGCCAGGGTAGTTGATTTACCGCTGCCTGTGGGGCCGGTAACCAGAACCATCCCCTTGGGCAGAGTAGCGAGCTGCGCGACAACCTGGGGCAGGCCCAACTGGTCGCAACCCAGGATATTGCTGGGGATTTCACGAAATACTGCCCCGATCCCATATTTCTGCATGAAGAGGTTGCCGCGGTAACGGGCAAGTCCGGCAATTTCGTAGCCGAAATCCACATCGCCGGTTTCCTCGAAGATCTTTACCTTTTCTTCAGAGACAATCTCATAGAGCATGGCTTTTAGTTCATCGCTGTCAAGAACCTTGTATTTGACCCGCTCCATCTCGCCACGGATACGCAGGATCGGCTGCTGCCCGGAAACCATATGCAGATCCGAGGCGCCTTGTTCATTCATCAGTTTAAAAAAAGCATCGATCTGAGCCATGAAAAAACTCCTGTAATCAGCTGGTTGAAGGTCTTGAGAAGACAAGCCTGGGAAGAGGGGACTCATTCATACAGCAGTTATGCCATAGTAATGCTATTATATAGAATCGAATAAAATTACTCCACGCAAAAAAGTAAGATCATAGATAAATAACATACCTGTATAATGAAACGTAACTGATACAGGATATACGGACAAATCAAGTTAAGCACTGCCTCCCAAACTGCAAGCGATTACAGGGTGCGGCAGATGCAGCGTGTCAATTGTCGGCAGCAGTGCCGACACAGAGGCATGAGAGCGATACATATGGTATGCGAACAGGCCGATAACAAAGCAGATGTTGTGCCCTGTGGTCGCTTGCAATGAAACCGTTCATCGATTTGCATACCCATTCAACTTGCTCGGACGGGCTGTTGACTCCGACTGCTTTACTCTCTCTTGCCGCCCGTCGGGGACTTGCGGCCATTGCCCTCACCGATCACGACACCGTCGCAGGTATTCCAGAGGCTCTTGCCCACAGCAGAGTCATCGGGGTTGAATTTCTTTCGGGAATAGAGATAAGCACCAGCCTTGCGGGGGTTTCGCTTCATATTCTGGGATATGGCTTCAGCCATGAGCACCCCGGGTTCCTTGCCTTTTTGACACGGCTGCAGCAGGCCAGGCATCAACGCAACCAAGGGATCCTGGAGCGTCTGCAGGCCCTCGGTATTTCCATAACCAGTAATGATTTGGCCGAGATTGCTGGAGACCAGGTAGGTCGTCCTCACTTTGCCCGTCTGCTGGCGCAAAAGGGCCTGGCAAAAAATGCCCGGGATGCTTTCTCGCGTTATCTTAAGCGCGGCGGCCCGGCTTTTGTTGAACATGCCAAGCCCCAGGCGCGCGAAGTGATCCGCCAGATTGAACAAGCAGGGGGGCTGGCGGTGCTTGCCCATCCGGTCTGTTCGGATCCTGACCTTGAAAAAATTCCTGACCTTGTTGCTCAGCTCAAAGAGTACGGATTGGCTGGAATTGAGACCTTTTATCCCACCCATTCAAAAAAGGTATGCCGTTTTCTGCAAACGCTTGCCGCACAACATGGACTGCTTATGAGCGGCGGTACGGATTATCATGGGGATCCGCAATCTGCCACGCCCTTGGGTGGCAATGCCAAAACCCTCCGCGTTCCTCTTCAGCTCCTGCATGATATCAAACAGAGGCTGGCAAGATAGGGAAAAGGTTACGGCGGTTTTGCTGTTTTTTACCTGATTAGTGCTAATATCCCGCAGTGAGCTCGTCATTCCTGAATGTCTTGACCTGTAATCACTGTCTTCTTTTTGGATGCTTTGTTAAGCGCATTACTCAACATCATCCGCAAATCGTCATATTCGTGGGTTATTCCGGAAAAGAAGATCAGGAAAAGGTAGATAACGAAGGTAATTAAGGTTGCAGCTGTTAGATAGACGAAGGCCTGCAACCTGATACCTGCACCGCTCAACAATTCCCAATCCGTCGGTGACGGCAGCCAGAGAGAGGGCAATCCAGATGCCGCCGCCAGTAGCACTGGAAGGAGAATCAGTCTCAGCACCTGTCTGTTGGTCACTTGTAACTGCCGGTTGAACTTAATCATAAAATAACCGCTACCAATGACCAGCGCGATAAATGAAGCAATAACAGCGCCGGGTATCCCCCATTGTCTGACCATGAAAAAACTCAAGAGCAAATTGCTGGCGCTGATGAGGATACCACTTCTCATTTCATGATGGGGGATACCGATGCCGCGCGACATCAGCCGTCCGACACCCATGATCAGATAGAGGGCGAAACCCATAACCAGGAATCTGGCCGCCACCGCTGCCGCCTCGAA
>DOZO01000035.1:11371-12798 GCA_003517965.1 Desulfobulbaceae bacterium | reverse complement strand
AGCTTAAACTAGTGCCATTCAGGACAGGCCCAGGATATTCAAAAAAACCTTTCTCCCAAATCACCTCATTGGTTTTCCCTCGTGTTTTTTTCATGGGAGTTAAATTGAAATCCGTATAAAGAGTCTCACCTTTGCCATTATCAAACAAAAAGTAACCGCCTTCCTCTTTTAAGAATATGATCTTGTTTCTTTCTTTTGTTTCATTGCTGTCCCTCCAATTTTCAGAAATCCAGTAATCGCCAGGCACAAAAGTTGGCCGTTCAATTCGATGAGCTGAATTATCACTGGCATTAATTGACTTAGGAGTCACAGATGACATCAATATGATTCCTGCTAAAATAACTATGTTTACCCTTTTCATTTGGATATCTCCGCTATGGAATCTTGAGAAATACGTCATCAATTCAAGAAAACTTACTGTTCCACCAGCTGGTCAACCAGGGTCGCGGCCAGCAATGGAATCAACAGTTCATGATGGCCGATGATATTATACCCTTTGCCGCCACCCATGGTGGGCCGATTTACCACGTTGGTCATGGTCCGGTAATGGCGGATGAAATCGAAGTTGGCGGTGGTGAAATTGTTCACCACATGCCCAAGGTTGCGGGCCAGGGTAAGGGCCTTTAAAAACACCTCGGGCAGGAGCACGGCGGAGCCGAAATTGAGGTAGGCCCCGCCTTCCAGATCGGCAACCAAGGCGCAGAAGAGCCGGAAATCCTGATGGCTGGTCTGGCCGATGGCCGCACCATTGGCGGAAGGGTGGATATGGACGATGTCGGTGCCCAGGGCCACATGAACGGTGAGCGGGATACCCAGCCGCTTGGACGTGGCCAGCAGGCTCATCTTGTTATAAGGGAAATCCTGGGCCAACAGATACCCGCCCAGTGCCTCGCCCAGCCCCTGGCCTTTCTCCGCACCAAGGTTGATCCCAGCATTCACCACCTCGCCAGTTTCCCTGGCCGCGCCAAAAGCGCCGCTACCCAATACCGCCCCCACCTCTTCTGAAGTACGGCCTACCATGGCAATCTCGGTGTCATGCACAATACCCGCACCATTAAGGGCAATGGCGTTAATGATGCCCCGCTCCATGAGGTCGATGAGGATTGGGTTCAAGCCCACCTTGATCACATGCGCGCCCATGCCAACAATGATGGGCCGTTTATTGCAATAGCTCGCGGCCAGCCGCCCAACCAGTTCAGGAAAATCCAGGCCCAGAAGCTGCTCCGGCAGGGAGGCGATGAATTCCTTGAGCGTGGAGCCGGGCGCCAGCGGCTTGGCGAAGTTATCCACCGTAACCTTACTGTAACGGTCATGAATCGAATAGGTGTTAAGACCAGAAAAATCCAAAGGCTGGTATGTTTTCATGAAACGCCGCGTCCGTACAGGGCCTCATCCACGATCTGGCAGAGCAGATGCTCCAGCCAGAG
>DOZO01000035.1:2960-11257 GCA_003517965.1 Desulfobulbaceae bacterium | reverse complement strand
AGCAGATGCTCCACCCAGAGATGAGCTTCTTGAATTGCCGGGGTGACCTGCGAGGGCACATTGATAGTCAGGTCGGCCAGACCGATAAGCCTGCCGCCGTCTTTGCCGGTGAGCACCGCCGTTTGCAACCCCAAACTCCTGGCTGCTTCCACCGCCTTGATGACATTAGGCGAGTTGCCGCTGGTAGAGATGCCCAGCGCCAGATCGCCTTCCTTGCCCAGAGCCAGAATCTGCTTGCTGAAGATATCATCAAAGGAAAAATCGTTACCGATACTGGTAAGAATTGAACTGTCCGTGGTCAAGGCGATGGCGGCCAAGGGTGGCCGGTCGATCATAAAACGGTTAACGAACTCGGCCGCCATGTGCTGGGCATCGGCAGCGCTGCCTCCATTGCCGAAAATCATCAGCTTGTTGCCCCGTTTGATAGTGTCGATCAGCCACAGAGCCAACTGCTTGATCGCGGCCATCTGGGTGGCGACCAACGCTTCCTTGGCGGCAATTGAGTGTTGCAGACTTTCGTTAATAAGACGATCCATGAATACCTCCAATAATAAGCCGTTGTAAAAAAGTTGAACGTTTCGTGTGGTCAAAACGGCATAAGGAGCCGTAAATTAGCGGCCAGAATTGTACAGATTATTTTCGTAACGGCTCCTAAATTTTTCTTTTTGCTGCAAGTCTATCATTCTTCATCCAAAGACAGTGATTTCATCTTTCTATGCAGATGACTCCGTTCCAGACCTATTTGTTCTGCAGTTTGCGAAATATTCCCGTCATTGCCGGCAAGCCTGGTCTTAAAAAACTCACGTTCAAAAATCTTTTTGGCTTCTTTATAACTCACGGTATTATACAGCGCCTCCAAACCGACAGCTAATGGCGCACCTTCTCCCGGGGCAAGGCCAAATAGCTGCCAGACCTTTGCTTCGTCAATCGTGGCTTCCGGGCACATGATCATGACCCGTTCGACAAAATTGCGCAGTTCACGCACATTACCCGGCCATTCATGCTGCATCATGGCTTGCAGAGCCCCGGAGCTGAACTCCTTTTCTCCCAGGCCCTTTATCGCGTTATCCGCCACAAAAGCAGCGACCAGCAAAGGGATATCCTCCCGTCTTTCCCTGAGCGGCGGCACCTGAATGGGCACTACATTAAGCCGGTAATAGAGGTCAGCCCGAAAGGTGCCATTTTCAATCTCCTGCTCAAGATCCTTGTTGGTAGCAGCCAGAACCCGCACCTCGACCTGAATGGTTTTCGAGCCGCCCACCCGTTCAAATTTCTGTTCCTGCAGAATGCGCAACACCTTGGCCTGGGTTTTGAGACTCATGTCGCCAATTTCATCCAGAAAAAGCGTACCCCCATCAGCCAGATCGAACTTGCCCCGTCGACTGGCAGTAGCTCCGGTAAACGAGCCCTTCTCGTGGCCAAACAGCTCAGACTCGATCAACTCTTCCGGAATGGCGGCGCAATTAAGCTCGATCATCGGCCTGGCCGCATTTTTTGACAAGCGATGGATGCTCTGCGCCACCAACTCCTTGCCAGTACCATGCTCCCCTCTGATCAAGACCCAGGATTCAGTAGGGGCCACTCGCTCAATCAACAGTCTGAGTTCCACCATGGATGCGGCATTGCCGGTAAGCTGACCGGCACGTTGAACCTGCTGACGTAAAATCAGATTCTCTTTTTTAAACCGAGCAAGATCCAGTGCGTTGTTGACCGCAAGGATTATCTTGTCGTAAGACGGCGGTTTTTCAATAAAATCATAGGCGCCCATCTTAGTAGCCTGCACAGCTGTTTCAATAGTGCCATGCCCGGAGATCATGATCACCGGCAATTCAGCCCGGGATTCCTTGATTATTTTAAGCACCTCCAAGCCATCCAGTCCCGGCATCCAGATATCAAGCAGAACCAGATCAACCCGTTCTTCTTCCAGCATGGCAAGCCCAAGCTGGCCATCTTCAGCGGCAAGCGCCCGAAACCCCTCATCCGACAGGATGCCAGACAGGGACTCACGGATACTCGCTTCATCATCAATTATAAGGATCGTCTTTATCATCGCCATTGCGGTGCTACCGTTTCGCTAAAATTTTTTACCACTGTCAAACATACCATGTAACTCTGGGCAAACAATATGGTTTTCTAACCATTTTCCAGAGGCAGCTCAACAACAAAACGGGCCCCACGAGGCGCATTATCCTTAACCCTGATATAGCCATGATGATCCGCCACCACCGTGCTGGCAATAGCCAGACCCAGGCCGGTGCCACTCTTGTTCCGCGAAAAATATGGCTCAAACAGACGCGTCTTGTCCTCATCACTTACCCCGGAACCATTGTCGCGTACCTCAAGTCTGACCATCTTGCGCTCTTCCTCGCAGGCAAGAACAATCTCAATCACCCCGGCTACGACAGTTGCGGCCACAGCATTATTGAGCAAGTTGATCAACACTCGCTTCATCTGTGTAACGTCAAAAGAAAACTTCGGGATAGGACCTTCCACCTGCAGCCGGAATTGCCTGTCCTTATGCGCCTCCTGATAAAGGATGAAAACCTCGTTGGCCATTTCGACAAAGTTGCCCATGGCCTTGTGCACCGCCGGCATGCGAGCGAAACTGGAAAATTCACTGACTAATTTTTTCAGCTCATCAACCTGATTGATGATGGTTTTAGTACAGACATCAAAGACCTCCTGATCCCCAGTCAGCCGGTCAAGGTATCTCTTACGGAGCCGTTGGGCGGAAAGCTGAATTGGGGTCAGAGGATTTTTCACCTCATGGGCAATGCGCCGGGCCACCTCGCGCCAGGCTGCCATCCGCTGAGCCTTTTCCAGCGCGGTCAGATTGTCAAACACCAGAACTACACCAAGGGACTGATTGTTCTCATCTTCCAGCCGGGTTAAATTAACCCTGAGCGAAAAGGTTTCCTTGCCCACCGTAAGGCGCAACGGCCTTTCCAGCGAGGACTTGCCGCTCCGGAAGAGCGCGGCAAGAAATTCATCCAGAATTGCCTGATGCTCTGGTCTGAGAACCGCGCGATAGTCCTGACCCTCCAAGGCCCGACGATCAATCCTGAGAAGTTCCTCGGCAAACCGATTAATCGTGGTAATCCGGCCATGCTCATCCAGCGAGATAACGCCAGCCGCCACATTCTGCAGCACAATCTCCATGTAACGCCGTCTGGTCTCGGCATCAAGATTGCCTTGACAGAGGGCGGCATTGGCCTCTTCAAGCTCTCTTTTACTGGCGGAAAGATCACTGGTCATCCGGTTAAAGGAATCAACCAACGTGCCCATTTCGTCGCCCGAGGTCTTTTCCAGAACAAAATCCAGTTCCCCCTCGGCCACCCGCCGCGTGGCCTCCGCCAACTTGCCAATGGGGCCGGTCAAGCCACCTGCCACATAAAAAGCAAACCAGATCGCGCAAAAGACAATCAACAGAGTAACAATCAGCAACATTACCAGCAGACTGGTTTTAATCGGGGTCTTGAGGATCATCAACTGCTTGTAACCCTCATAACCGGCGGCAATGATCTGCATCCGTCTGACCCTTTCCTGGGGAATAAGCTGGGAAACGACCAATGCCCCCTGCATAGCGTTGGTTCCGTCGATCCGCACCGGGCTGATACCACGCACCAACTCCCCCGCCGCCACCGGCTGGATGGTTATCTGCTCTTTATTGTCAGCCAGAACATTGCGAATCATGTTAAGCGGAATTTCCGGGACACCGCCACTTACGACTTCCGGCCTGTAGACTCGGGCCAGCACCTCTCTTTGCCCTGAAATTACCTCGATTCCTGCCAGGCCATGGGTTTTCATGATATCCTGCAACACAGGGCCAGCATGAACCCAGGTAATATCCCCGTAACGCTTCGCCTCCAGGCGTTCGGAGATCAGCCGCGCCTGGCGGTCAACCTGATCCTGCGTCTCCTGATAAACATTTTTGGCGATGGAAATTGATTCCTCAAGGGACTGGGCAACATTGCTGTTAAACCAGTAATCCATGCTGGTGGAGACAAACTGCAAGGCGATAAAAAAAAGCAGGCCGGTTGGGAAAAAAGACATGGCAACAAAGGCAATCACCAATTTGGAACGAAGCTTTGTCCCCAGAAAACGGCGGCGACGCTCGAACACAAGCTGCACCAGATTGCGGAGAACCAGAAAAACCATCAACAGCAAGAGGAGAACATTGATATTGATGAGCACAAAAATCAGAACATTGCCACTGACCGGAAAGGGAACGGTGCCCAATTGCACGATTCTGGTTTCAAAATAGGTCAACAAAGGGATCAGGACAAGACAGGCAAGGATGATCAGACGGATGCGTTTCTTGCGCCGTTGCCGATCTTGCCAAAGGACCTCCTCGTGAGTGGCATCCATGCTAATACCTGAATTCCACTGTGTACCACTCGGTTTCAAAATCCCAGAGGCTCCAGAAAGGAATTACATAATGGAAATAGAGCGGCAGAGTTTTTTCCGCAAGTTTCGCTTTAACCCTAAGCAGATATCCCGCCTCTGGAATCAAGGCCTTCAGGGGCGACAGCGTAAAGCCATTGATCTGAGCCATGGTTTTTTTTGCCTCGTTCAGAGATTTGGTGCGGAAGATCTGCCCGGGCATTTCAGAACGGATAACACTGTACTCCTCTTTCAGGGTGTCATAACTCAAGGCATGCTCAAACTTGAGAGACACAAGCTCCTGATTCGTCCACATTCTTTTCCGTTCCAGCTTCACGGAGAAACTGAAAGTCACCGGGATACCGTTTTTGATCCCCTCCTCCATCTGTTTGGTAAAGGCATTATTAACCGTTAAAAACAACAACAAATCCGTGCTGGAATTGGTAACAATCAACTCTTCGATGGTCGCATTCTGGGCAAGCGCGGACTGCACGCCACCCCCAAAAAAAGCCAGGAAGAGCAGCAAAAAAGAAAAGCCGCGCAATTGTCGTTTAAGCAATAAGGTAACTATCCAGCTCAAAGCCGAAAAGTGACGAAACCCACGAAATGTAACTATCCAGCAGTGCCACAGATGCGCAAAAGAGGTCTGCGACGTGTGCTTTTGCACATGAGCAGGCCGATGACAAAGCAGATGGGGTGCTGCTGGATAGTTACGCAATAAGGTCAATTGCTCCGCTCCCTTAACAGACGTCGGTCGCCAACCCGGATAGTCACCTTGATTCTATCAAAATACTCCAGCAAGGGGATAGAAAATTTTCTGGTCAAACCGGTAAGATTTTTAAAACGTGGCGCGTCGATCTCTCCTTCTTTTTTGATAAAGGCCACTATCTGCTCCTGCAAGGCCGCCAGGGCCAACCTCGGGAAATAGAGATCCTCACTGATCTTAAGCAGAACCTGCTCGCGAACCATAAGCTCAAGAACCTCACGGATCAGGGAGGTAGGATATTTGGCAAACCTCTCCTGCACCTCCCGCACGGTGGGTGGGGTCAACCCGGCCTCGCCGTAAAAACCTTCCATTTCCACGCGAATGCTTATGGCGTCAGCCTTGAGTGAGACACGATGGCTCATCAGTCTGACCGTTGCTTCATCGACAACAATCACTCCCTGTTTGACCAGGGTATTGAGCAGCATCTGAAAAAACCGCTGATCCATATCGCCAGAAATACGAGAGCGCAATTCCTCTTTGGAAAGCCCCGGCTTCATTGAATTGTCCCGGTGGAAATCAGCCAAAATCTTCTGTAACGATGTACTCATATCCTCGAAGGTTTCCGCCGCGACCAGGCGTTGCCTCTCCGAATCCACCATGATGATCTTCCGGCTGGAAATGGGGCCATCCAACAGCTTGCGGAAACGCTTGCCAAACTGACCCATCTTGACGCAAAGTTGCTCAAAGGTGAGTCCGCTCACCCCGGCCTCTATAAGATGGAGAAGGGAAATATCCTCAACAGAACCATCCTGATACAGGGCAAAGATCTGACTGTTTACTTCCCTAAAACGACGTCGCTTGGGCGGAGAACCGTGCCAGATAACCCCGCCGCCAATGGTGGCAACCGGCGAATAACTCCGCACCACATAACGATCTCCAGGCCAGGCGCCGAATGGTTCTTCCAGTAAAATCTGCACGTTAGCCCGGTTGCCTGGGGTAAGCTCCTCATCCTCAAGCAGCACCATCCGCGCGATGATCTCAGCGGTGCCGATATGCACCCGCACCCGGCTTCGGTTCTTCAAATGCTTGGCATTGCCGGAGAGATAAAAGAAATCGGCGTCCAGCAGGTAGGAGGGCGCAAGGGTCCCTGGGGTAGCAAGCATGTTGCCTCTGGCAATCATCTCGGTATCCAAGCCCTGGATATTGATGGCAGTGCGTTTACCCGCTTCGACCAAGGGCACATCCTGACCATGCACCTGAATACCGCGAATCTTGGCTGTATGTCCCTGGGGATAGACGGTGATCTCCTCACCTACCCCAATCCTACCCGAGATAGAGGTGCCGGTTACCACCACCCCGAAGCCCTTCATGCTGAAAACCCGATCCACCGGCAGACGAAATGGGCCATGGGCCTCGGAAAATTCACTGCCCCGCACCATGGTATCCAGGGCCTCCCGAACCTCGGCCAATCCCTCGCCGGTGAGGGAGGAAACCGCCAGCATGGGCGCGCCCTCAAGAAAGCTGCCGACCAGGAACTGGCGAACATCCTCCTGCACCAGCTCAAGCCACTCCGCATCAACCATGTCCTTCTTGGTGAGAATCACCAACCCCCGTTTTACCTCCAACAGGCGACAGATCTCAAAATGCTCTCTGGTCTGGGGCATAATCCCCTCGTCCGCCGCGATAACAAAGGCCAGAATATCTATGCCGGTAGCGCCAGCCACCATATTTTTTACAAAACGTTCATGGCCTGGAACGTCGATGATCCCCAGGCGATGACCGCAAGGCAGATCAAGAAAAGCAAAACCAAGCTCAATGGTAATGCCTCGCTTTTTCTCTTCCTTAAGCCGGTCGGTGTCAATGCCGGTAAGGGCCCTGACCAGACTTGTCTTGCCATGATCCACATGACCGGCCGTGCCGAGAACGATTTCCCGCATCTGCTACCAGTTCCCTTTTAGATAGGGGTTGTGGCGGGCTTCCTCGCCCACGGTAGATCTGGCCCCGCCATAGCCATGCCCCGGCCAGACCACGGTTTCCGCAGGCAGGGTCAGGATCTTCGTTTTGATCGCGGCAAGCAACTGCTCGGTGTCGCCGCCGGGGAAATCGGTGCGGCCCAGCCCTTCGACAAACATGGTGTCTCCGGTAAAAAGATGGGGAGCGGCATAGAGACAGATCCCGCCCGGGGTATGGCCGGGGGTATGAAGTACCGTCAGGGTAAGCTTGCCGATCACGATCGCCTCGCCATCGCTGACACACCTGTCCACCGGCGGCGAAGGGGGCAGGCCGAGCATGGAGAAATAGTCGATAACCTCCGGCCTGGCAAAAAACTCGGCATCGGCCGCATGCATGAGGATGGGCGCGCCGGTGGCCTGCTGGATCACCCTGTTGCCGCAGACATGGTCCGGATGACCGTGGGTGCAGATAATCGCCTCGACACCGAGCCCTTCCGTCCGGCAGAAAGCGAGGATCTCCGCCTCGTTGCCGCCGGGATCAATGATCCCGCCCTTTTTGGTCTCCTCGCAGCCCACCACATAGCAGCACACAGCCATGGAGCCCACGGTCAGCTGTTTAACGATCATATTCGACCCCCTCAACAATCACAGGTGGTTGGATTGCAGGGTCCGGTACCGCAACCACAACTCGATCCGGCCTTAGCCAAAGGCTTGGCCATGGGAATAGAACCGGCCGCGGCATGGACGGGTAGCTCTTTCTCGACTGCGGCCAGAAACTCCGCAAACGCCAGGGTGGCAGGGCTGGCGGCCTCGGAAGAGAGATAGGGCTTGCCGTCATCCCCGGCAATAACCACCCGGGGATCAACGGGAATCCGGCCCAAAAACGGCACGGAAAACTCGGTCGCCAGCTGCTCGCCGCCGCCGGTCTTGAAGATATCCACCGTCTTGTCGCAGTGCGGACAGATAAAACCGCTCATGTTCTCGACAATCCCAAGGATCTTCATGGAAACGTGCTTACAGAAATTGAGGGACTTGCGCACATCGGCCAAGGCGATATTCTGGGGGGTGGTCACGACCAGAGCCTTGGCGTCCTTGATGGTGTGGGCCACGGTCATGGGCTCGTCTCCGGTGCCGGGGGGCGCGTCGATAACCAGGTAATCCAGCTCTCCCCAATTCACATCGGCGATAAACTGGCGGATCGCCTGATTCTTGAGGGGGCCGCGCCAGATGATCGGCTCATCCCGGTTTTCCATCAT
>DOZO01000035.1:2169-2854 GCA_003517965.1 Desulfobulbaceae bacterium | reverse complement strand
GGCTCATCCCGGTTTTCCATCATGCTTTCAAGGGAGATGACCTTGAGCCGGTCATTGTATTGCAGGGGCGGCATCTTGCCGTCCTTGGTAAGTGGGCCGTCCATCCGACCGGACAGGCCGAGCATGCGGACAATATCCGGACCGTGGAGATCAACGTCCATGAGGCCAACCTTGTAGCCTTTGCCGGCAAGGCCCAAGGCCAGATTCACCGAGATGGTGGATTTGCCCACTCCGCCCTTGCCGCTCATCACCAGAATCTTGTTTCTGATCCGGTCTAGAGAAGCGGCAATCGCCGTATTCTGCTGGGCCACCGCCGCATCGGCAGAGCCGCAGCCACTCGCTTTTTTACTGCCACAGGTTCCACTGCTGCACTTCGACATTACTTACCTCCAAAAATATAAAAAAAATCAAACAATAAATGGATTCAATGGGAAGCTTAATCTTATACCGCAAAACATGGCGCTTTAAAAGGCAAAAGCCCGGCGGGCCTCCAGATGACAGCCAGGGATTTTCTCCGACTCGGCGCCGCTGATATGGAAAAGATCACAGGTGAGACAAACTATCAAGCTTGATGCGGAATTGGACGAAAACTACGGGATGTAACGAGAATGGAGGCTTCGATATTATTCCGGAATGTCAAACTATTGTTGTCCCCCGGCAAAGCATCGATTGCAAACAAAACCTG
>DOZO01000035.1:1751-2025 GCA_003517965.1 Desulfobulbaceae bacterium | reverse complement strand
CAACAAACTTTATGCTTGCCATCGAAAATCCCGCTCGTTATATAAATCACATGGGAAAGGGTAGATATCCTAATCTTTTTGGAGAAGATGTTCAGGTATGCCATAAAGCTCGTAAATTTTTCCATCTGGAGCCGACAGGAGACAGCCTGTCCTCAAGACGCGGAGAGAAGATTCTGAAGGCAACTTCGGTGCTGTTGAAGAAAATCATGAGCGCAATAGAATAGAAAATAGATAACCGCGTTGTCCCTTGGTTAACCTTAGTTAAACTTATAAG
>DOZO01000035.1:855-1671 GCA_003517965.1 Desulfobulbaceae bacterium | reverse complement strand
CCAGTTAAACTTATAAGGAATCACATAATGATCAGGACCGTCCTTATCGCACTTAGCCTTTCAGTCTTATCTGCTTGCGCCTCAACGTCAAACGTTGGCATGACGTACCCGTCCACCGCAGAAGTGAAAAAAGCATCCGCCTCAGCGCCTCCTCTTTTGGTCGGATCTTTTATAGATCAACGAGGGGAGCCTGCCAATTATTTGGGGACTATTCGCGGTGGCTATGGCAACCCGCTGAAGAATTTGGAAACAGACCAACCCGTATGCGATATAGTCAGGTTGGCTTTTGTCGATGGACTTCGAGCGCGCGGCGTCACTGTTGACTCGCAATCGCCAAAATATCATCTGACAGGAATAATCAGGAAACTGGACTGCAATCAAATCGTTCGCCGTGAGGCGAACGTCGAAATTGAGGTTCACATCCTGGATGCCGCAGGGCAACCACATTTCACGCGAACTTACAGCGCCAGCAATTTGGATGGATCCATTCTCAGTATGAAGACAGGGGTCTTTGCGTCGGTTGATGACCTTCGGGCAACATTAGAGCGTACCCTTCGGGAGACAGTGGACAAAGCCCTCAATGATACCGCGCTCAGATTAGCGTTACAGCTTTAGAAAAACAAGTTCGCCACGCAAATGTGTGAATGGTTTTCGGTAATGGCAGATACTCAAAAATGCACCAGACAAAACTTCCTGACTGTCAGCCGAGGTGTTTTTTAAATTGACAAATATCAAGGATATATTGACTAGGTAGAGGTCAAGTCAATCATATCAGTATTTCAATCTTTTTCGGCGGAAATTTTTTCAGCAGCCGAT
>DOZO01000035.1:579-804 GCA_003517965.1 Desulfobulbaceae bacterium | reverse complement strand
CGGAAATTTTTTCAGCAGCCGATTTAACCGTCTTTTACCCAATTTCCCATTATACGGCTCTACGCTGTCTGCCAGGGGGTAAACATCATGATCATTTGTCGGCTTTTTGGGAAAAAAATTATGCCTGGTAAACATGCCGCCTTTTTATTACTCCTTCTGCTTGTGAGCAATCTCTCCCGAACTGATTTTGCCGAAGCAGCGGTCTTTGATACCTCAAAAGACAGC
>DOZO01000035.1:0-240 GCA_003517965.1 Desulfobulbaceae bacterium | reverse complement strand
CCCTACCTGTTTGGCGGCGGCGGACCGGTCTACAGTTTTGCTGATGTTCCCGGAATGGGATCAGAGCTGAACGGCAATTATCAGTTCGGCATGGGGCTCAGCTACCGGATAAACCCGGCCCACGATTTTTTGTTTGAAATGCGCTACCATCATATCTCCAATGGCGGCAGTGAAGAACCCAACGACCCTCTGAACTCCGTCAAAGCTCTTTTCGGCATCACCTTTTAACAGACGCCATGG